>JADGBT010000002.1 GCA_015231375.1 Magnetococcales bacterium
AGATTCTTTAACCGTATCAAACAGTTCAGACGCATTGCAACTCGTTATGAGAAGTTAGATAAATGCTTTAACGCTATGATTGGTTTGGTTTGCACTATGATTTGGCTTGAATAGGAATGATTAATTTCTTGAATGTCAACACGCCCTAGAATCCATTGAAGCGCGACCCCGACCTCCGAACCTCCCCGGATCATTGACGAATCCTCACAAATTAAGGCAATATAGAGCCCATCAGACCCACCAAAAGGATCCAGGCATTGCAGAAACCTGACGAATGTTACCAGATTCCCGGGTTCCCACACCGGGGTTCCCGTCGGTCAGGCTCGGGCGGCGGATCTTTACTGGTTTTTTGCCGGATCGGGCAGCCCGATCGGCCAAACTGCGATTGAAACCATGCGCATTTTGCATATTCTCGACCACTCCGCCCCCTTGCAAAGTGGTTACGTCTCCCGCACCCAGGCCATCTTGCGCCAACAGCAGGCCCTGGGCTGGGAAACCTGCCATCTGACCGGTCCCAGACACCCGTCGCAAGAACGCCTCGCCGATACGGTGGACAATCGGATCTTTCACCGCACCCCCTGTTCCCGCTCCCTGTTGACGCGTCTGCCGTTCCTGGAACCCCTCACCGTGGTCAGCGCGTTGAAAAAACGCATCCTGGCCGTGGCCGACAGCGTGCAACCCGATCTGCTCCACGCCCACTCGCCGGTGCTCGACGGTCTGGCCGCCTGGCAGGCGGGCCAAAGCCTGGGCATTCCGGTGATCTACGAAATCCGCGCCTTCTGGGAAGACGCCGCCGTCAGCCACGGCACCGCGCGTCCGAACGGTCCCCGCTACCACCTCAGCCGCGCCCTGGAAACCTATCTGGTGCGCCGGGTCGATGCGGTCACGGTCATCTGCGAAGGATTGCGCTTGGAGATTCTCGCCCGAGGCGTGCCTCCGGATCGGGTCACGGTGATCCCCAACGCCGTGGAGGTGGAACGATTCGCCCCGGCGGCCAAAACCACCGCTCCGCCACCCCGACTGGACGGCATCGACACCCGCAAACGCGAAATTCTCGGTTTCTTCGGATCGTTCTACGCCTACGAAGGACTCTCCTTGCTGCTGGAGGCCATGCCGGCGATCCGCGCCCGCCGACCCGACATCCTGCTGCTGCTGGTGGGAGGCGGTCCGGAGGAGACCACCCTGCGCCAACGCACCCGGGAGTTGGGACTGGAAGGACAGGTCCACTTCACGGGACGCATCGCCCCGGAAACCGTTCCCGATTATTATGCCCTGGTGGATCTGATGGTCTTTCCCCGTCGGCCCATGCGTCTGACCCATCTGGTCACGCCGCTGAAACCCCTGGAGGCCATGGCCGCCCAGAAACTGGTGGTCGCCTCGGATGTGCGTGGACACCGAGAACTGATCACCCACGGACAGACCGGCGTCTTGTTCCCGGCGGACCAGGGCGCGGCCCTGACCGACACCCTGATCTCCCTGCTGGAAAACCGCGCCTCCTGGGAACCGATGATCCGGCAGGCAGCCCGGTTCGTCCGGGAGGAGCGCACCTGGAGCGCCAGCGTGGACCGCTATCGACCGGTCTACGAAACCCTGATCTCCGCCCGCCGGGCCAAACGGGAAGCGCGTCCATGAGAGACCTGGTGCTGACCCTCTTCATCCTCGGCCTGTTGCCCGTGGCCTTCTTCCGGCCTTTCGTCGGGCTGATGATGTGGGCGTGGATCAGCTACATGAACCCCCACCGTCTGACCTGGAGCTTCGCCTACAATTTCCGCTTCAACCTCATCGTGGCCCTGATCACCATGCTCGGCATTCTCTTTCACCGACAGACCAGACTGAAAATCCCGCTGCGCTCCACCAGCGTCCTGCTGATCATCTTCGTCTGCTGGACCATCCTGTCCGCCATGAACGGCCTGCGTCCGGAAGCGGCCATGAACCAGGTCGATATCTTCTTGAGAATCCAGATCATGGTGGTGGCCACCATGCTCCTGGTTCACAGCCGCAAACAGATCATCGGCATAGTCGCGGTAATCGCGTTTTCCATCGGATTCTACGGCTTCAAAGGAGGCTTTTTCACCCTGAACACAGGCGGGCGCCACCGGGTGATGGGACCGGAGCAATCCTTCTTCGTCGACAACAATCACTTCGCCGCCGCCATGATCATGACCATCCCGCTGATCTACTTCCTGTACACGCACTCCACCCACCGGGTGTTGCGGCTGCTGATGCTCGCCACCATCGGTTTTTCGCTGCTGGCCGTGCTGGGAAGCTATTCACGGGGAGGCTTCGTGGGACTGGCGATGGTGGGACTGATCTTCTGGTGGAAAAGCAGACACAAAATCCTGTCGTTGCTGGCGATGTCACTCCTGGCGGTCAGCACCTTCTGGGCCATGCCGGCAAGCTGGCACGATCGCATGTCGCCCGTGATCGACGCCGGTCTCACCTATCTCAATCTGCTCGACATCGAAGAAAAGAAACCCGATGCCACCAAACTGCCCATTCCGCCCGGATTCGCGCCAAAGGCCATCGCGACCCTGCCCTCCTCCGGCCACCATTCGCAGCCCTCTTTCGAAATCCTGGAGATGCTCGATGAAGACCACGAACTGTTGCAGGACAAATCCGTCACCGGGCGCCTGAACGCCTGGAGACTGGCCTTGCTCGTGGCCAACGACAATCCCATCCTCGGAGGCGGCTTCAGAACCTTCGACCAGTCCACCTTCGACCGCTACACACCCGGTGTCTACCGACACGCCGCGCACAGCATCTATTTTGAGATTCTGGCGGAACAAGGCTATGTGGGCTTCGGGATCTGGCTGATGCTGCAATTTTCCGGATTGCATATGGCCCGCTGGATCATCCGGAAAACCCGCAACGAACCGGAGATGAGTTGGGCCAACAATCTGGCCCGCATGTATCAGGTTTCCATGGTGGGCTACTACGCGGCGGGATCTTTTTTGAGCATGGGCTACTTCGACCTGCCGTACCATCTGATGGGCATTTTGATCATGACCAAGATCAATGTCGAAAATCACTATAAACTGAAACAACAAAATCTGCGATCATCCCCGCGCGCCTCTCCTGCCGCCAACACCGGCCACAAACCGATGCCCTGGCAAACCGGAACCGTGTAAAAGAGACGCTACCGTTCGACGATCAACCGGTCGTTGACGTGATCGATCCGCCACCGACCCAGACGCTTGAGATCCTGAATGCCGAACAGCGGACGATTGAGCGCGTCGCGATCCAGAATATCCTCCTTTCCGTTCCCTGACGCATCCGGATCACCCGCCTTGGAGGAGGCGTCAGGGCTTTTTTCCCGGTCCTTGTCTTGATCCTTGCCTTTCTCTTTTTCCGACTCCTTGTCCTTCTTCCGGGCTGGCAGGGAGAGCCCCTCCACATCCTTCAACTCCATATCCCCCACCCGCAACGAAGCGATCTTGAACACCGAGGAATCGACCACACTGCCATCCGCGATCCGGGATTTGGCCTTGCCGACCAGATCGCTCTTTTTCAGCGTACCGCTCCGCACCAGCCAGGAGACCACATCCTCGGGCAAGGCCAGCATCGAAGAGCCGGTATCCAGCACCGCTTCGATCTCCTGATTGTTGTTGATGCGCACCTTGAGCAGATAAAGGCCGCTGGGATCCCGCTTCAACGGCACGGCACCGACCTGTCCGAACTGCGTGGCATGGGTGAGTTTGTCGAAAGGGACCACGGTTTCCCGGCCATCGTGGGCCATGATCACCCGGTCGCGGGCGATCTCCCGCACCACGCCCCCATCGACCCGCTCCCCCGGACGATAACGATAACCGTTGATCAACGCGCTTTTTTCAAAGCTCCGCACCCGCTCCTCTCCCTCGGCGGGCACCAGGATCTGACTCACCTTCCAGGGGCCGGGGGTGGAGAGCATGAATTCTTCGTCCCTGCCGACCGGGTTGATCTCGTAACGCCCCACCTCCCCCAGATCGATCATCTTTTTTTTGATCGCGTCCAGCTCTTTTTTCAAGTCGTTCAGGTCCGAATCCTCCGCCTGCTTGCCAGCAGCCATGCCGGAGGCGCGCGCACCGTCCGGCACCGTCGGATCCCCCACCACCTGACACTCATCCCGACGAAACAGGCTCGGATCCCCCCCCTTGCCATCCGAACACTGGACAATCGGCTCCCCGGCCACCAACGGCACCGTGTTCAAAAACGCGCAAAGCGTGATGGCAACCCGTCCGATCCTGCTGGGCATGACTGAAAATTCCTCTACTTCGATTGCAACAACACAGTCACCGCATGTCCTACCAGCCACAGATCCTTTCCAGTCAAGGCGTACCGCTGCGCCAGATGTTCGTTCAAACGCACGGCATCGTTGCGGGTGTCAGCCGGAAGCTCGTTCAGCCAGGAGGTAAGCACCGATTGGCCGTACTTGTCGAAAAGCGCGGTTTTCCAGTGGCCCGGAAATCCGGAACGCGCCCTGGCAAAACTCTCGACCCCGGTTTCGGCGATTTCCAGCAGAATCTCGCGTGTGATCCGGACCGGTTGCGGTCCATCCCCGAAGGTGGCGACCACGTTGTCCACATACGCTTCCACCGACGAAGAGCACAGTCCGGTGGCCGCCTCGAACGACAACCGGGTCTTGGCGATCCGTTTGCGGTCCACCCCCCGCAGACGCTGTTCCAGGATCTTTTGCAAGTCGATGTTGGCCTGCCGGGCGGTACCGTCAAAGCTGCCCTTCTGGCTGATGACATGCACCGTGTCGCTGTCGTCTCGTTCCGGGAAGTCCGACTGGTAGAAAAAGTGCCGGACCTCACCCAGAATCATGTCATCCCGGTCGAGATAAAAGACCCGCACGCCGATCCAGGCCCGATCATCCAGTCCGCCCATGGCGTACAGAGGGGTGAAATCATACGTCAGCCGCAGCAAGGGCCGGGGAAACTCCCGCTGCACCATCTGGGCGTCCTGATGCTGGGCATACTGAAAAAAGAGCATCCCATCCCGCAACCTGGCGGTCACCCCCTGGAACGGTTCAGCCGGAAGTTTGGCGTTCTCTTGTCCCTTGCCGACGGGTTTTTTGCCGGTTTTCTTTTCGATCTCACGCGTGATCTCGTCGTAGAGGGGATTCTTGGCGTCCGGAGCGTGGGCGTCTCCATCCTTGTCCGGGTTGCGAGACGGTTTGCGCGCCCCCTTGGGTTGGGGACAGTCGTTGTGATTGGGGGTGACGTTCCAGTCGTTGCCGACTCCCTTGCCTTCCGCCCGGTTGAAATCATCCTGGAACACCTCTCCCGCCGCCCAGACCGGAAACGCGATCCACAAAAGCGCGCTCACCAGCATCCAGACAACACCCCGCCGACCACCGCGAGACCCGAAGACCTCCATCAGCGAAGACGAAAGACCAACGCGCGCTCCGGCGACACAGGAGACGGACACGTCACATGGCTCCGAGATAGGCCCGGTAGAAATGAAGCACCTTGGCCACATATTGCTGGGTTTCCTCGTAGGGTGGCACAGTATTGCCGAATTTCTTGACCGCCCCCGGTCCGGCGTTGTAGGCCGCCAGGGAGAGGATCAGGTTGTTGTTGAACTGTCCGAGCAGATCCCGCAGATAACGCACGCCGCCATCGATGTTGGCCGCCGGATCGGTGGGATCCGCCACCCCGAGATCCTGGGCGGTTCCGGGCATGAGCTGCATCAATCCCACCGCGCCTTTCGGAGAGACCGCCAAGGGATTGAAATCCGACTCGGTCTTGATCACGGCCTTGATCAGGGCGCTGTGGATCTGGTAGCGCAGGGAGGCGTCCTGGATGGTTTCGGCCACGGAGCGGTTGGAGGCGGTCAGGTATTGGGGAAAGGTGTTGCCTCCGAAGGTGACGACCCTGGGTCCGGTCTGACGGCCATCGTAGCGGATCATCCGGGAGGCCGACAGGCCATTGGCCGGAGAGACGAGGCGGTTGCGTTTGTCCTGGGGTTTGGCGGCCAGATTCTTCGGTTTTTTGGGCTCTTTGGGAGAGGAGATCAGCAAACGGTATTCCGGGCCCAAAGGCCGATCCGTCAAATGGATGACCCCATTGGAGTCGGTAAAGGTATAGATATCGGCCCACGCCGTCCGGGGGGGGAGGCCGACCCCGGCCAGCAGGATCATCGACAGCGCCACGGAAGATCCCCATCTGCGGAAACCGTTCCCCGGCATCACCGTTGGATCGCTTGCAAAAAGTGCGCGCTTCGGAT
Organism: Magnetococcales bacterium; assembly: GCA_015231375.1. Lineage (GTDB taxonomy): Bacteria > Pseudomonadota > Magnetococcia > Magnetococcales > Magnetaquicoccaceae > Magnetaquiglobus. The sequence goes on from JADGBT010000002.1 coordinate 6,208, forward strand.
CATTCATGTCGTCGCTCATCGTTCACCATCGCCAATCAACCCGCAGATCACCCATGAAATCATCCCAGGCCGCCCGTTTCAGACCCGATCTTTCATGAAGGCCAAGGTCACGCAGGAGGCCTTCCCCGCGCTTTCATCGAACGCTCAGAAACCGCAACGCCACGCCTCCCTCCGTCACGCGGGGAATCTCGCAATAAAAGCGGTGTTCCCCGTCCGACGATCCGGTCGGCAGAAAAAAACACAGCACCCCTTCCTCCCCCTCCACCAATCCGAAAGGCCGCTCCCGGGTTTGCAGAAACGCGCCGACCGTGCTCATGGCCGCCAGCCGTCCACGGGTCACGGCACCATTGGCCAGGAGCAGCTTGACCCACGCACGCAGCGGATAACGCGGGGCCAGGCGTCGTTCCGCGACCACCCGGCTCCGCTGCTCATGGCTGTGGGTGAACGGGTGCCATCCGTTCAATCCAGCACCTCGCGCATGAAGGCCCGCACCGCTTCCGGATCCGGATCCAGAATGCGGCAGCGGGTCGGACGCTCCATCAAGCCGTCCAGGGATGCGGGCACAGGCGACTCTCTCCCCACGGCCTGCTGGACCGCCTCGCCGAACTTGGCCGGATGGGCCGTGGCCAGACAGATGGCCTCGGGAAAATCCCGGGCCGCCTCCAGTCCCACGGCGGTATGGGGATCCACCAGCACGCCACACCCCTCCCAGGTGGAGCGGATGCGGTCGAGGGTCTGCGGCTCACCCACCCGACGGGGGACAAAAATCTCTGCGGCCTGTGCGCGTTTGGCCTCGGACACGGCGAACAGACCTTCGCGTTGCAGCCGTCCCATCGCGTCACGCACCGCCTCGGCATCCTCGTCGAGCAGATAATACAGATAGCGCTCGAAATTGGAGGAGATCTGGATGTCCATGGAGGGGCTGATGGTCGGCTGCACCGTGCCGATCCGATACACGCCGCTTTCCATGAAACGGACCAGAATGTCGTTGCGGTTCGTGGCCAGCACCAGCCGTTCCACCGGCAGGCCCATGCGCATGGCCATGTAACCGGCAAAAATATCGCCAAAATTGCCGGTGGGCACCGAGAAGACCACCCGTTTTTCCGGGTCTCCGCCCGTGACCCGTCCCCAGGCGTGGACGAAATACACAATCTGGGCCAAGATGCGCGCCCAGTTGATGGAATTCACCGCGCCCAGTCGATAGGCCTGTTTGAAGGGCAGATCGTTGAACAGCGCCTTGACGATGCTCTGCCCATCGTCAAAAGAACCGCGAATGGCGATGTTGTGAACATTGGCATCCAGCACCGAGGTCATCTGCCGTTCCTGGATCGGCGACACCCGGCCATGGGGATGGATAATGAACACATGGATGCCGGCCCGACCCCGCACCCCGTGGATGGCGGCGGAACCGGTATCCCCGGAGGTGGCCCCCAGGATATTGAGCCGGCCCTGCTCTTCGGACAGCAGCGTCTCGAACAGGTTGCCCAAAAACTGCAACGCCACATCCTTGAAGGCCAGGGTGGGTCCGTGGAACAGTTCCAGGATCCAGTGTTCACCGGCGCGGATCACCGGGGTGATCTCGGGGTGGCTGAAGGTGGCGAAGGAGCGTCGCACCAACTCCGGGAGTTGCCCGGTCACGCGCTCTCCCCGGGTCATGAAGGGGGTCATCACCTCCACCGCCAACTCCTGGAAGGAGAGCCGCGACCATTGACGCAACCGCTCCGCGTCCACGGTGGGGATCCGTTCCGGGAGCAGCAGACCGCCATCCGTGGCCAATCCCATCATCACCGCCTGGGAAAAGGATATCGGGGAGACTCCACCCCGTGTACTGACGTAACGCACGTTGACAAACTCCTTCAAGCGGACGAAACCGGAACCCGAACGATCAGGATCCAGACTTGTTTCTTTATCGTATCGGATACGCTCCCCGCCGGGTTGAACGCCGGGAGGGGTGGAATCCTGCTTTATTTTTTTTACGAAAAACAACGCTGGACCATCCAGACGCTCCAGGCAATCTAGACCATTTGCCCCCAAAAATCGACCGTATAATCACCGGACTCCCCCGGACCACCCTGAAAAGAGCGTCCGGGCATGGATGATGATAATTTATATCTTACACCAGACCATCGGTTCCACAACCCAGACCTTCCTGCCGCAAAGACAGCCCGATGCGGAACTTGGAAGCCGGGGCCGGAACCAAGCCATGCGCACGGGTCAATTCGGCGGCCAGGCGGGTCAACCCCTCCTGCGGACCAGAGCGCCACTCCAACTCCAATTCACGAATGGCCTGCCGCGCTCCTCCGGCCCGGACCTCTCCGCAATCCAGACTCAGTTCCGCCACCCCTCCGCCATCGAGGGCCACCGGAACCACCTGTCGGGAGACCTGACAGACACACAACCCGGACAACGGGGTCTCGGGAGGCAGCCGGGCCAACGACAATCCGCGTCGCACCGGACCTTCGGCCAGATCGCCGGGGCGTCGGGACCAGTTTTCGGGCGCCTCCTGGCGCCATTCGGGACGATGCCACACCCCGTCGCGCAACACCCCTTCGCCCTTGAGTTCGACCCAGGAACGCTCCGGGAGCACGCGCACGCGCAGGGCCAACCGCTGCGCCAACAGCAGGAGTCCAGGATGATCCAGATAGTGATCCAGACAGGAGTGCGTGACGACCGGCCCCTGAAGACGCGGGGCGAGGGCGGCGAGAATCGCCTCCGGGGAGGCGTCATCCGGCAGGGCGAGTCGAATCTCCGCTTCCAGGGCGGGAGCGGAACCCAAACCCGCAGGCTCCACGCCTAGCGGGAGGCCGGATACCCCTGCGCCGTCCATTGCAACATGCCACCCGAAACGTTGTACACCTTGGGACACCCGCCCCGTTTGAGCATCACGGATCCGCCCAGGGAACGCGCTCCGCTGCGGCACACCACCACCACGTCCCGATCCCCGGCAAACTCCCGCAACGCCGCCACCCGGCCTCCCAGTCCCGACAACGGCTCGTTGCGCGCGCCAATGATATGGCCGGATTCAAACTCTCCGGAGGTGCGCACGTCCAGCAGCAACGGCGCGGGTTTGGCTTTCAGCAACGCGGCCAACTCGTGTACCGTGACCGACTGGACCCCGTACACCCGCGCCAGAATCGGATTCTTGAACACCAACCCCGCGAAGAGCAGGGTCAAAAAAACCGACAGGCCATTCTGCTGCAACCACTCCATGCGTCACTCTCCACTTCTGTTGCACCGCTCGGCGGGCCGCAAAGATTCCGGCAGACCGAACCGGTTTTGAACCGTCTACACTCATGAGAAACCCCGACCGGTTGACCGACATCCCGACCCGTCAGGCCCACAGCACGCGTCATCCGGAATCCCGGCGACACAGCCTTGCTTAAGGAATTGATTTTGAGGACATCCTCCCTGCACAACCTAGACAGGATCCTCCCTGCCGACACGCACCGTCGTCTCTCCTTCGTCGAAGTCGCTCAAAGCGGCCGCATGCGCCAGCACCACCGGAGGCACTCCACGGGCGTCGCAAAAGATGCTGCGGGTCAACGCCACCAGATCCAGCACCTTGCAATCCCCCACCCGGTAAAAGACCTGATTGGCCTCCCGGCGCGAATCCAGAATGTTCTTGTCGCGCATGATGGTCAGATGCTGCGACACATTGGATTGCGTGGTACCCACGGCATCGACCAACTCCTGAACGCTCAACTCGCGATCGCGCAACGCCACGATCACCTTCAAACGCAACGGATGGGCCAGTGCTTTCATGCAGCGAGCCACTTTTTCAATGTTGCCTTCATCAATCTCGCATGCCATGATTCCTGTTCACTCCCGAAAAAAGCGGCTCCCGACATTTTTTCCCCACGAAACCTTTTCAAGGTTCATGAGTATTGGCTAAAAATAGGGTCTTTTCCGCACTGCGTCAACATTCAACGCCGAGAACGGACGATCAACTGCAACCATGAACGCTTCCACGCCCCCATTCGACCCCTCCCCGGAGCAGATCCGGCGCTGGCTCCAGCTCCATCCGGAGTTCTTCGACGACCATTCCGACCTTCTGCCTGCGGCCATCACCGCCTCCGGCAAGGTGTTGAGCCTGGAAGCCGGCCAGTTGAACACCCTGCGCCAAAAAAACGAACAGCTCTCCAGTAAACTGGATACCATGCTGGAACGGATCCGGCGCAACGAACGGATCCATACCGCCTTTCACCAGATCGAGGTGCGCCTGGTGACCGCGCCCACCCCCCGCGAGCTGCTGCTGGCCGCCACCGTGGATCCGGAACGGCTGTTCGGCATCCACCGGGCCACCGTCACCTTGAGCACCCGTCATCCGGCTCTGCTGGCGTTGTTCCGCACGCCGACCCCGGATGCGGAGACCCAGGACCGTCTCTTTCCCATCGACCACAAACGGCTCATCGAACTGCTGCGCGACTCGCCGCATCCGGTGATCCGGGTGGGACAAGAGGGCACCGACCGGGAGATCTTCTTCGGTCCGGCCACCCCCCGGATCCGCTCCGAGGCTCTGGTGCCCCTCTTCACCCATCCGGAAAGCGGACCCGAAGGGTTGATCGGCTCCCTCAACCTGGGCGGCGAAACCCCCAACCGCTTCCTGCCCAGCGACGCCACCGACTTGCTGCGGGATCTGGCCGACATCCTGGGGCTGTGTCTGTCCCGCATGGCCATGCCGGACTAACAATCCCGGCCTCCATGACCCGATCAGGCGGTTCTCTTGGCATGCTCCATGCGTAACCGGGTGGATTCGTTTCCGCTCCAACGCGTTGATTGGCCAAGGAACCGCCGCCCATGTCCCCATCCGCCGAACCCCTGCCCGAACCCCTGCCATTGTTCGCCGATTTTCTGCGCCATCTGGCCACGGAACGTCATTACTCCGACCACACCACCGCCGCCTATCGCAACGACCTGACCCGCTTCGCCGAATTCTGGCAGCAGCACACCCGCGCCTCTTTAAGCGCCGACACCCTGCCGACCATCCGTCCCGCCGATCTGCGCGCCTTTTTGGCCATGGAACGCCGCGCGGGCAAGGCCAAAGCCACCTTGCAACGACGCATGGCCTCGGTGCGGGCGTGGTTCCGGTTTCTGGAGCGCACCGGAGTGCTCGCCAGCAATCCGGCGGCGTTGATCTCCACCCCCAAACTGGGCATCCGTCTGCCGCGCGCCCCCACCGAAGAAGAGACCGCCCGCCTGCTGGACTCCCCCCTCGACACGGAAACCGCCAATGGCCGTCAGCTTCCCCCCTGGGCCGAGGCCCGGGACCGGGCGATTCTGGAACTGCTCTACGGCTCGGGATTGCGCGTCGGGGAGGTCTGTTCCCTCAACCGCCAGGACATCGACCTGGACAACCAGGAGGTGCGGGTGTCGGGCAAGGGAGGCAAGGAGCGCATCACCCCCCTGACCCGTCCTTCGGTGCTGGCCCTGCGTCGTTATCTGCACGCCCGGGAACAGACGATCCCCGCGCGCCGCCCGGACGCGCCTTTGTTCATCGGAGTCAACGAAACCCTCGGCGACCGTCGTCTCGATCCCCGTCAGATCCAGCGCCTGCTGCAACGGTTGCGCCGCCAGCTCGGTCTGCCGGAAAAAATCACCCCCCACGCCCTGCGTCACGCCTTCGCCACCCATCTGCTGCAAGCCGGAGCCGATCTGCGTTCGATTCAGGAACTGCTGGGTCACGCCTCGCTCTCCACCACCCAACGCTATGCCCATCTGGACGTGCAGTCCTTGAGCCGGGTGTACGACAACGCCCATCCCCATGCCCGGCCCCACGCCCGGACACACCCCCCGGAACCATGACCCCGCTGCTCAACCGCTTTCTGGAACAACTGCTGCTGCCACCCGGCGTCATCCTCACCGGCATGACGCTGGCTTGGCTGCTTCTGGTCCTGCCCGCCTCCGCGCCTCTGGCCACACGGATCCGGCGGGGTCGGACAATGCTCGGCGGGGTGCTGATCTTAAGCTGGCTGGCCACCCTGCCGGTGGTGGCCCATGGGGTGGCGGACCGGCTCCATCCTCCGGCCCGCGAGACCGCGCTCACCACGGAAAAGATTCACAAGACCGATGCCCAGGCCATCGTGCTGTTCGGCTACGGTCGCGCCTCCCAGGCGCCGGAATACGATGGCGAAGACACCCTGTCACCCGGTGGACTGGCGCGGGTACGCTACGCCGCCCGGCTGCACCGGCTCACCGGACTGCCCCTGCTGGTGGCCGGGGGACGACCCTATGGCGAAACCCGCTCGGAAGCGGCCATCATGCGGGAGGTGCTGGAAACGGAATTCCAGGTTCCGGTCGCCTGGATGGAGGAGAAAAGCCGGGACACCTGGGAGAACGCCGCCTTTTCGGCCACCATGCTCCAACAGGCGGGAATCACGCGCGTGCTGCTGGTGGTACACAACCGGGACGTGCCCCGCGCCCTGCTGGCGTTCCGGAAAAGCGCGGGAGAGCGCCTCCAGGTCACCCCGGCCCCGATCCTCTTCCGGACCGCGCCCCCGGTCCGGCGGTCGTGGGATCCGCTGGAACTGATACGCTGGATCCCAAACGCCGACGCCTTGTCCCTGCTTGCAGTGGAGCTGCACGAATGGCTGGGACAGTTGTGGTACCAATGGCGCGGCTGAGGCAACCGACGCCGCCGCGCCAGAATCACGAATCCAGGGACTGGATGGCCTGTTGGACCGTGCGGGCCAACCCCTCCCAGACCGATTGCGCCGCCTCCCACTCCCCCAGTTCGACCACTCCCTTCAGGCGGATGGTCTGGGTCACCACCCGTCCGGCCTCCTCTCGCGCCGCAGCCTGACGCAACCGTTCCAACGCCGTGCAGACAGCCCGGACATCCTGATCGATCAAGGCCGCGCGCAACCGCTCCACCTGCCGGGTGGCGATTGCGACGAACCGCTCCTCCAGGACGACCGACGCCCCCTCGGATGGCCTGGAATCCGGACTCCCGATCCGGCTGACCGCTTCCCACACCCCGGCGGACTCCCCACCGGCAAACGTGACGACCACATCGGTTCCGGTCGCCTCCGACGTGCGCATGCACACATCGCCCCCCAGGGTCCGGGCGATCAGACGGGCGGAGTAGGTGCCCAATCCGGTGCCTCCGGCCTTGCCACAGGTGGCGTATTTCTCAAAAAACGTGGCGCGTATCGCCTCCGGCACCACTCCCGGATTGTGAATGACCACACAGGCCACCGGATCGGTCCGGATGAGGGTGACCGTCACCCCCTGTCCAAACGGCGTGGCCTCCACCGCGTTCTTGATCAGGTTGGACAGCATCGAATAACACAACACCGACTCGGCCTGCACGCAGAAGCGATCCGATTCCGTCGCCTCCCGCGCGTCGAGCCGGATGCAAAAACTCAACCCGTTGGCGCACAGCAACGCGGTCAGATTGACCTGGATGCTGCGCACGATGGCCAGCAAATCCACCTCTTCAGGCTTACACACATAGTCTCCCCGCTCCATCTGATACAAACCCAGAGAGAGGTTGACCATATGCAAGACATTGACCCCGGCGTCATGAATAACTTTGATTTTATCCTTGTACGCCACACTCAACCCGTCTTCATGCCACAGCAGATCCGAAAAACCGATGATGCTGTTCAACGGGGTCTTGAGATCATGTCGGACGATCTGATCGACATCGTGTTTGATCTGTTCGGCCTCGATCAGCTTGACATTGAGCGCAACCAGCCCCTGATTGGCGATTTTCAAATCCAGGTACGACCGTTCCAACTGCCTGGACAACTCCGCCCGTTGCAGCCAGGATTGAATCCGCGCCCTTAAAATGGTGGGACTGGGGGGTTTGTTGATGAAGTCATCCCCGCCACACTCCAGACAGCGCGCCAACTCCCGATCGGTCTGCACCGAAGTCAGAAACACCACCGGCACCAGACCTCCGGCAGTCATCCTGGCCTTGATCCTCTGGGTGGTCTGGTAGCCATCCAGCACCGGCATCTGGATATCCATCAGGATCAGGTCATAATCATGATCATCCAGATGATCCAGCGCCTCCTGCCCGTTGGCGGCCAGAACCACCCGATGTCCCTCCTGACGCAGCATCTCCTCCAGAAAAACCCGCGTCACCGGATCGTCATCGACAACCATGAGAGTGGCAGTCATGGCGCCCTCATCCGCGTGACACATCAGAGGCGTCAAGATCCGGATCCAGGCCGGTCGGATCGGCAAACGTCGCGCGGATTTCCAGGATCGCCGGCAGATTGCCGCAAAACACCCGCACCAGTTCGGGATCGAACGCGGTTCCGGAACACCGTTTGATCTCCTCCACCGCCCGTTCCACGCTCCAGGGTTGCTTGTAGGGACGCCGGGAGGTCAAGGCGTCGAACACGTCCGCCAGGCTGCAAATGCGCCCCATGATGGGAATCTCCCGTTGCGCCAGACCATACGGATAACCGCCGCCATCCCAACGCTCGTGGTGGGTCAGGGCGATGGTGTGGGCGGTGCGCAACAACAAGGAAGGCTCATCATCCAGCAGTTGCCCCCCCAACAGGGTATGGGTCTTCATGATCCCGAACTCCTCGCCGGTCAGCTTCCCCGGCTTGAGCAGAATGCTGTCGGGAATGCCGATCTTGCCCACATCGTGCATGGGCGCCGCCTGCAGCAACAGGGCCTGATCCTGGGCCGTCAATCCCACCATGCGTCCGATCAAGGCCGAATAGTGACTCATGCGCTGAATATGTTTGCCGGTTTCGTTGTCCCGGTATTCCGCCGCCTGCCCCAGACGACGAATGATCTCCATCCGGGTGCGCAGCAGCTCGAACTCCCGATCCGCCAGGGCCTGGGCGGTCCGCGCGGCCCGCAGGATGTAGCGCATCCGATGACCCAGCAGACCCCAGTTGATGGGCTTGGTGATGAAGTCCGTCGCTCCGACCTGATAGGCGTGTTCGATGGAGGTCAGGTCATCCAAAGAGGTGGCCATCACGATGGGCAGATGTTGCCGTCCTTCCAGGGCCCGCACGGTCTCGCACAACACGAACCCGTTCATGCCCGGCATCACCACATCGGAAATCACCAGATCCGGCGACTCCCGCTGCAACAACTCCCAGGCCTGCGCCCCATCTTCCGCCTCGATCACGCGAAAGCCTCCCTGTTCCAACGCCTCCCGCATGGGCAGACGTTGCAGGAATTCATCATCCACGATCAACACCACGGGATGTTCCAGGTATTCCGCCAATTCATGATTCATGGGTATTCCCTTCCTGTTGCAAGGTACACAAAGCCCGCAACGCCTGTCTGGCTTCGTCGAACAGGGCCTCCGTCCGCTGACACTGCCGACGCACCGCCGCCAGATCCGCGTGTTCCATCTCCATGGTCCGCGCCAGCTCGGCCAGCCGGGCCACCCCCATGGTCAGACTGGAGGATTTCAAGGTGTGGGCCGCGACCCGCACCCCTTCGCAATCCTCCCGGTCCAATGCCTGTCGCAACGCCTCCACCAACTCCGGCGTGCGCGACACATAATGCTCCACCATCCGGTCCAACAGATTGGTGCCCCCTTTCTGGACCAGCTCCAGGATGCGCCCCACCGCCTCCTGGTCCAAGACCGGCGTCTCATCGCCAGGCTGTCCGCCCTCCGCTCCGCACGCGCCGACCTCGGCTTCCGCCCCCTCACCCCCCTCACCCGACCCCGCCGACCCCTCACCCGCCAACTCGCGCGGCTCATACGACAGCCAACGCTGCAAGACCGCTCCCATTTCCGACTGACTGAACGGCTTGTGCAGATAGTCGTTCATGCCCACCGCGTTGCACTGTTGTCGGCTCTCCTGCAACACATGGGCGGTCAGGGCGACGATGGGAATGGGGGAGCGACCGACCTGCCTTTCCCAGATGCGCAAACGCCGGGTGGTCTCGAAACCATCCAGAATGGGCATTTCGCAATCCATGAAAATGACATCGAATCCCGGCAGCGTATCCCGCACCAAAGTCAAAGCCTGCTGACCATTGAACGCCACGGTCACCTGACATCCGAACAGCTCCAGGGTGGCCATGGCCACCTCCTGATTGACCGGATTGTCCTCCACCAGCAAAACATGACCACGGAAACGCACGCTGTCCAGGGAGACCGTGGGCTGATCGCACTGCCAAGCGGCGATCTCCTGGAGATCCCCCTGTCTTTGCTTGCCGAAACGGGCCGTGAACCAGAAGATCGATCCCTGACCCGGCTGGCTTTCCATCCACAACTCCCCGTCCATGATCGACACCAGTTGCCGGGTAATGGCCAGACCCAGCCCGGTGCCACCAAAACGACGCGCCACGGACGGATCTTCCTGGGAGAAGTTCTGAAACATATGGCGCTGGTACTCTGCGGAGATGCCGATGCCCGTATCCATCACGCAAAACCGCAACAGGATATCCGCCTCCCGCTCCTCGACCACATCCACCGACAATCCCACCGATCCTTGATCCGTGAACTTGACCGCGTTGCCCAACAGGTTGAACAGGATCTGACTGAGCCGATACGGATCCCCCAGCAACGCTCTGCGCTCGTCCCCCGCCTGGCTGAAATGAAAATCCAACCCTTTCCGCATGGCCCGTTGCGTGAAGATGTCCCGGATGTCCCGGATCACCACCTCCAGATCGAAACGCAACATCTCCAGGAACAGCCGCCCCTCCTTGATCTTGGCAAAATCCAGGATGTCGTTGATGATCCGCAGCAACGTGCGCCCGGAACGGTGGATGGTCTCGGCATAATGGCGCTGCTGTTCGGTCAGTTCGGTGCGCAAAATCAGATCGGCCATGCCCAGCACCCCGTTCATGGGCGTGCGGATTTCGTGGCTCATGTTGACCAGAAAGATCTCCTTGGCGCGCGCGCCGGATTCGGCGGCATCGCGCGCCTTCTCCAGCTCTTCGGTCCGCAGGCGCACCAACTCCTCCAGGTTCTCGCGATAACGACGCAGCTCCTCTTCGGACTGTTTGCGCACCGTGATGTCCTGATGGATGCCCATCCACACCTCGCCATGCTCGGCATGGGTCAAGGTGGTGATGGACAGATGTCCCCAGAACACGCTGCCATCCTTGCGGACATTGCGGACCTCCCCCTCCCAGATCCCTTTGCGGTACAACTGGCTGACGATCCCCTGCACCACGACATCGATCGCCTGATCCGTGCCCGCGTAGGTCACCGCGATGGGACGACCGAGAAGCGCTCCGCGCTCATAGCCGAACTTCTCCTCAAACCGACGGTTCGCGTAGACGATCACCCCATCCAAAGCGCGCACCAGACACACCCCTTCGGTCATGTGTTCGAGCATGCGCGCCTGAAGCCGGATATCCTCCTCCCGCGCGGCGCGGGCGTCGATGCGCAGATGACTGTAACGCTCGGGCATCACCGGATCCATGAGGCCGAAATTCTCGATGATCTCGAAACGCCCCTCGGAGGTGCAGCGGGACAAAAAGGTGTTCACCCGGGCGTGATGGGTCAGCGGATCCATGTGTACGCTTCCCTGGGGACCGGTGACCGAAAGCCGCTCCAACGCCTGCACCAAAGACTCCGAATCCCACGCGCCCGCCCGGTTGACCGCCTGGGCGAACGCCTTGACGCACAAACAGGCCCCCTCGCCAAAATTGGTGAGAATGCCGTTGCCCTGGGGCCACAAGCCGGTGATGCCGGGCATGGCGGCCAGACGTTCGAGAAAGCTCCGATTCTCTGCGGTATCGACGGTCATAAAATAGGTATTGCTTGAATAGTGCCCGGCGCGCACCTCCGGCGCCAGATGGCTGGCCATCAACTCGTCGTAATGGCCCATGACCACGGCCATCCGCCCCTTGAGTCCCAGGGCGGAAAAACGCGACAGCAGCAGCAGTTGATCGGCTCCGGCGAAATAGGGCACCAGCACCGTGGCGCCGGAGGCGGCCACATGTTCCAGCAAGGCGTCGATCTGCTCCCGGGTCACGCCCAGGGGCAGATACTCCTCGCCCACCACCTCCCCCCCGTCCCGCCACAACGCCTCCTTGGCCGCCTCGATCGATCCGCGCGGCCACTCGTAGTTGTTGCCGGCGAAAAACATTCTGCGGCCATGATGAGCGTGCATGTACGGAATCATCTTGCCGATCTGCTGATTGGGCAACGCGGCGAAATGAAAAAAATAGCGGCTGAGAATGCTGCCTTCGTAAAAGGAGAAATTCAATAACGGAATCTTGCGCGGTTCGGCCACCCGGTAGGCCACGGCGATGCGGGAATTGGAAAGCAGATTGCCGATCATGGCCGCGCAGCCATGTTGTTCGATCAACCGCTCCGCCGCCATCACCGCGCCAGGCGGCAGACTGCCATCGTCTTCCACCACCAGACGCAACGGCCTGCCGAGCACCCCTCCATTTTCGTTCACCTCCTGCACCGCCAACTGCGCGGCCATGGTGATCTCGGGACCGTACATCCCCACCACGCCCGTCATCGGAGACATCAAGCCCAACACCACCTCTGTGTCCCGATAGGATCGTTTCATGCGTTGTTCTCACCCGTTCCACTCAAATCGTAGTCGCGCGCACTGCTCCACAAAAATTCCTGCAACGCCCATTTGACCTTTTTAAACTCTGGACCGGTCAAACGCCAGCACTCCAGCACCTGCATGGCATCGGCGCACCCGCTTTCCATCATCCGTCCCAACTCCGCCAGACGGACCGACCCCATGGTGAGACTGGAGGATTTCAAGGTGTGGGCCGCCACCCGCACCCCTTCCGTATCCCGCTGTTCCAGGGCCGTTTCCAATTCCACCAACAACTCCGGCGTCCGCTCACAATAATGTTCCACCATTTTGACCAGCAGATCCGATCCCCCCTTTCTGGTCAGATTCACGATCTGTTCCAACGCCACCGGATCCAGCACCGGCAGAGTCACCATAGACTCTTTCAGACAAGCGCCCGCATCGCTCCCCAACGCCTCTTCCGACAACCGTTCCGCTCCAGCTTCCACCTCCGGTTCCACCGCCGGCTCCACCCCCGGCTCCACAACGGCAATCCTGGAACGAATCGCGCCCACCCCCTCCTGACGGGACGGCAACCAGCGTTGCAGCAAGCGGATCAGATCCGACTGGCTGAAAGGCTTGTGCAGATAATCATCCATGCCGGCTTCCAGGCTCAACTGTCGGCTCTCTTCCAGGACATGGGCGGTCAGGGCGATGATCGGAACCCGAGGCAAACCGGCCTGCTTCTCCAGACGGCGCAACCGGCGGGTGGTCTCGAAACCGTCCAGGATGGGCATTTCGCAATCCATGAAAATGGCGTCGAACGGCCTGCCCGCACTCTTGACCGCCGCCAACGCCTGCTGACCATTGCGCGCCGTCGTCACCCGAAAACCGAACAGTTCCAACGTGGCCTCGGCCACCTCCTGATTGACCAGATTATCCTCCACCAGCAGGATATGTCCATCAAAACGGACCTCCTCCGGCAAACAGGCGCGCCGATTCTTCTCCCAATCCTCCAGAAGCTGGCGATCCCCGGCCTGCTGTTTGCCGAAACGGGCCACAAAACCGAAGGTCGCTCCCTGTCCCGGTTCGCTCTCCACCCACAACGCCCCATCCATCACCCGCACCAACTGCCGGGTGATGGCCAGTCCCAACCCGGAACCGCCAAACTTGCGCGCAATCGACGAGTCGGCCTGGGAAAACGGCTGAAACAGATTCGGCACATACTCGGGGGCAATGCCGATGCCGGTATCGATCACCTCGAAGCGCATCAGCACATCCGCCTCCCGCTCCTCTTGCACCTCCACCTTCAGAGTGATCGAACCTTTCTCGGTAAACTTGATGGCATTGCCCACCAGATTGAACAGAATCTGATTGAGCCGGTAAGCGTCCCCCAGCAGATACACCGGTACCCCCTCGGCAATCCGACAGGTGAACACCAACCCCTTGTTGCCGACCTGAGCGGCAAACATGGTGCGCAGATCCTGGATCAACTCATTCAGGTCGAACTGGAACATCTCCAGCACCAAACGACCCGACTGAATCTTGGACAGATCCAGAATGTCGTTGATGATGCGCAGCAGCGTCCGCCCGGAACGGTGAATGGTATTGACATAATGGCGCTGTTTCTCGGTCAATCCGGTCCTCAAGATCAGATCGGCCATGCCCAGCACCCCGTTCATGGGCGTGCGAATTTCGTGGCTCATGGAGGCCAGAAACCGCTCTTTGGCCTGATGAGCGGCTTCGGCCTGTTCCGTGCTCAGCCGCAACCGCTCCTCCCAACGTTTGCGCGTGACCAGATCCATGATGTCCGCACCCACAGCCTGAAGCTGCCGGACATCCTCGTCATCATAAGGGTCCGGTTTGTTTCCAACCACCAACACCATCTGCACCAGGCCCTGAACCGGCACCGGCACGATTGAAAACCGGTGAACGGGCCGCTCTCCCTCCCGCATCCAACGCTCACCCAAGGTGTCCGGATCATTGCCAATCCATACTTTCTGATCGCGCACCACCTCGGTCCAGATCCCGTCGCTGTCCGCAGTCACCGAAAACGAATCGGGCATCCAAGACTCCCGCCCGCTCTGCCGCCCCCGCGCCACCACGGTAAAGACACACCGCTCCTCATCGAACAGGTACATGAAACCGATCGAACTGCGGGTCAACGTCTCGGCGACCGCCAGGGATTGCTCACACAACGCCTGCAAGCTGCTCTCCATGGCACAGCGATTGATCTCCATCATCAAGCGCATGCGCTCTTCGTTGATGAGGCGCGCGGCCAGCGTCCGACGCCGTTCGGTGGCGTCCCGCAACAAGAGCAGACCATGCGTCTGGCGATGCAACCGCATCGGAGAGAGGGTGACATCCACATACAACACGCCGCCATCCCGACAGCGGAGACAAACATCGTTCCGGTTCACGGCCCCCCCCGAAGGCGACCACCGACCCCTTTCAAGCAAAGACGACAACACCCCGTCCGGATTGAGAGCACCCAACCGCATCCCCGCGATCTCCTCCGGTTGGAAGCCGGTCATCCGGCAGAAACAGGTATTGACCATCTGCAGCACGCCGGTCCGGGGCGCCAGCAGCACAATCCCGTCGCTGGCCGCCTCAAAAATGGTCTTCAACGTCAACTGGCTTTCGGAAAGCCGTCGCAGGACCACATCCCCAATCCGAATGAATACCACTCCGCCCACCCCCAGCAGCAGCAGGGTGAACATCACGGTGCGGGCCACCGACTCCATCACCGGAGCGCGCAGTTCGTCCATATTGATCTTGATCACCATCCCCAAATCCAACGGGGCGATGTAGTCATAAGCGGCCAGCACCTCCGTTCCCTGATAATCCACGCCGATCATCACCCCGGATTTCTTCTCTTCCAGGGCATGCCGCATGGGGGTGGCCTTGTCCTGATCATTCCAGGAGATGTATTTCGGCAAAGTCGAGGTTTGATCCGCCGGATTCTGCCGAAACAGAAACTGGATCTGCTCTTCATGATGATGGGCAAACAGAATCTCGCCCGTGGATCCCAACCCCTTATGCCAATCGTGATAAATCCGCGACAACAGATCGATCACAGGCTTGTCATAACTTTTTACGTTACGATTAATACTTTTAATGTTGTTTTCATATAAAAGATGGATGAGTCGTACCTGACTTGCGGCCAACGCGCTCAAACGCGCGCTTTCACTATCCAACGTGCGTTGATACAAGACATACAACGTGCTGCCCGTACTCAAGAAAACCACCAGCACCATGATTCCCAGCAACAAGAACAGCCGCGCCTTTCCTCTAGCCAATCTCAGCATGAACACTCGCCCCCCCGGACAAAACGACACCCAACCATCCTGACCATTCCAATCCTGATACCTCCAGCCGCTTTCATAACAAGAAAAACGATCCTCCTTCCAGAACACATACGCCCCATCACCCTGGAAGCGCGTCCCGATTCATCAAAGGATCGATTCCGAATTGCGAATGCCCGCCACCCGCATGCCATTGCCGGATTCATACACCTCCAGATAGGTGCCGTTCCCGAAATGAAACTCCAGACTGCGGAATGGCACCGGCGACTCCCGCTCCTTCAAGACCACACTCTCGATTTCCAGCCCTTCCAGACCTTTCAACACATTTCTCTCCTCGCAGGTAATCATTCTCTTTTCCCCCCTGATCTGTTAAGCCCGATATTCCTTCCCATGATCCGTGTTTATCACAAGACTAAACAATTAACACAAACCATGCCACCTATTCACACCCAACATCGCACCGCAACACAATGCCTATGGAACCCTTCACGACCCTGCTGCGACCACTCAAACGAACACTCGGGGAACATCGGACCCACCATCCAATAAGAGTCATGTTTATCATGACAAATTAAAAAAAACCAGATTGGAATCAAATCCTCTGCTCTTCTCTCCTCCTGCGACCAGGCGACACCGCAAGCCGCCGCAATACGCAGCACAAACAAAAGAGCGCGCATCCCCCATGACCACCCATTCTGCCCACCTTCTCACAAGAAACGGGAAGCATCCAGCCACGGGACACGGATGCGATACGGATACAGGATGCAACATCCGTCATTCACTCCGGATAAAGAATTAGAAAAAATTGATATTGATCAACAAGATATTAGGCATGAAAGAAACAAACAAAGATGCAACGAACGTTGCAGGATGCGCTCAATTCTGGAGTGACGGATTGCCACGTCGGGCGATTCTCTGATTCAGGGCCTGCCGGGTCAAACCGAGCATGGACGCCGCAATGCCTTGATTGCCACGGCTTTTTTCCAAGGCATAGCCGATCAGATAAGATTCTGCCTCCTTGAGGGTGGGAGGTCTCTCCCCGGAGGGCCAATACAGGGGAGCCTTGGTAAGCCCCTCTTCGGATCGGAGGCGACCGCCCCCCCCTTTCCCGGCCTCCTGACCCACCACACGTTTGAAGGTCTCCAGGGAAAGAACGCCTTTGGTATGGTGCGCGACCGCATCCATGACCATGGAACGCAACTCGCGCACATTGCCTGGAAACACATAACACTCCAATAGATTCACCAGTTGCGGAGGCGGTACGGGCGGCGGATGCAGACCGATGGTCCGGGAGACTTCGGTGATGAATCGATCCAGCAACAGCGGAAGATCCTCCTGGCGTTCCCGCAAAGGAGGAATGACGATGGCGTGGGTGGAAAGGCGATAATAGAGGTCTGCGCGGAATTTTTCGGCTTGAATCCTCTGCTTAAGATCCCGGTTGGTGGCCGCAACAATAGTGATGTCTGCATTCCTGGAGACATCCGAACCCAACGGTTCAAATTTCTTCTCCTGCAACAACCGCAACAGCTTCACCTGACTGGACTCGGAAAGATCACCGATTTCGTCCAGAAACAAGGTGCCCCGGGCCGCTTTGGTCACCAGTCCCTCCCGCAGGGTCTGCGCCCCGGTAAAGGCCCCTTTCGTGTGTCCGAACAGAGTATCGGCGAACAGGTGATCATCCAGTCCCGCCACGTTGACCGCCACCAAAGGACCGCTCACCCGACGCAGCACATGAAACGCCTGAGCAAACAACTCTTTGCCGGTTCCGGTCTCTCCGTGGATCAGGAGCGGCTCACCGGTGCGGACGGCGGACTCCAGATATTTGAACAGATTAAACATTTTCTGACTGCGGGTCACGATCCCCTCGAAAGCCTCCGGATGCTTCAGGTTCCCGCCCAGCAGATAGTCCTTCAAGGTGTCCGCATGCAGACGCAGACCCACCAACTCCTTGGCCTTGCGCACAGCGGCGATCAGGCGTTCCACCTCCACGGGCTTGATCAGATAATCCGCTGCTCCGTTTTTCATGCACTCCACAGCCGTATCCACATCCTGGAGCGCCGTCACCATGATCACCGGAATGTACGGATGATGCGCCTTGACCTGGACCAGCAACTCCATCCCCGACACATACGGCATGCGCATGTCCAACAGCAAGACCGCGACACAGGCGATCTTTAAAAAAGGCATCACCTCGCGACTGTCGTTCAGGGTCTTGACCGGACCAAGTCCATGATTGATCAACAACAATCTCAAACTCAACAACAGGCTGGCTTCGTCGTCCACCACCAACACCAAAGGCGCCTGATGGCCATCCGTGACCTCAGAAACAGACAGGGAGAGCAAACCAGAATCAGAGGAGGACACTGTTCCACCCCGGAAAAACAATGGTCACCTGTGTACCTTGGCCAAGCTCCGAATGAACCGACAACGCGCCTTGATGCATCGTGATGATTCTCTTGGTGATGGAAAATCCCAATCCCATCCCGCCGCACTCCTGACGGGTGGTAAAAAAAGCCTCCCCGAGACGGGACAGATGTTCCGGCGCGATCCCGCATCCCCCATCCCGGATCTCCACCCGGACGCCGCGCGACAGCGGGTCTGGCGCCATGACCATGGAAACCCCCTCTTCCGGATCGTCCAGAGACTGTAACGCATTCAGGATCAAATTGGTGAACACCTGAAACAACTGCTCCGGATTGCCCATCACCATATGGGGTACGGATTCCCATTGTGTGTTGAAATAACGAGCATGACGACTGATTCTTTCTTGCAAAAACAATACCGATCTCTGCAAAATCTCTCGCAGATCCACCGGTTGCATGGCGGGCTGCTGTTGCGGACGGGACAACATCTTCATGTTGTTGATGATGGATTGGATGCGGCGGGCATTCTCCTCGATGCCCTGCACCAACACTCCCACGCTCTCTCCCGTTTCCGAATAAGGCGCGCCCCCAAAAGAGAAATCACCATTGCACTGATAATAACCATCCAGAATCCGTTTAGCATCCTGCCACATCCCCTGCAACAAACTGGCGTTCACCACAATAATATTGTTTGGATTGTTCACCTCGTGGGCAATGCCGGCCGCCAGCAATCCCATCGAGGCCAACCGATCATTCTGACAACTCTGATTCTGGAGACGTACCCGCTCCTCGGCGGCAAGCTTGATATCAGTAATATCCTCAATCGCACCCAATACACCCAGAATGGCATCGTCGTTTCCATGCAGTGGAATTTTAGTGGTGGAAACCCAAGCCACAGAACCCCCTTTCCGCACAAGCGTCATTTCCCGTCCATAAATCCCCAGCCGACTTTCGATCACCTGGCGATCAAAACGACGACACTCCTCCGCCAGACTCGCCCAGGGCATATCGTCATCGCTTTTGCCGATGATCTGATCGGGATGATCAAAACCGGCCACCTCCAGAAAGGATCGATTGCACCCCTGATAAATCGATCGGGTATCCTTCCAGAACACCTGAATCGGGATGGCATCCAGAATGGTGCGCAACATGCGATTGGTGTCACGCAGTCGCAAGGCATTTTCCGTTTTTTCCGTCACGTCCAGCAACGTCAGGATCAACCGCTCCACCTGTCCATCCGCACCCCGCACAGGCAACAACGACCAGTCCCAATAGGTCACCCCCCATTCGGGATGATCCGAAAACTCGAACGGCTTGGCCTCGACCGTAAACGGCACGCCGGTCTCCACCACCCGACGAAAAATGGCCTCGTTCTCCGGATGGGGATACTGGATGAAATAATTCTTTCCCGGAAAGAAATCCAGATCCAGGGCGCACTTCTCGGCATAGGAGCGGTTCACCCGAATGAAATTGAACTCCCTGTCCAGAAAAGCGATGGAGAGATGACTGGTGTGAAACAAGGTCTCCAGCAACTCATGAAATTGGCGCAAAGCCTCATCGGTACGTTTGCGTTCGGTGATGTCCGTATCGATGGCCCCGATCCCCAACCGTTGGCCATGCGCGTCGTACATGGGAAACTTGACGGACAGATAGGTCCGTGAAGTTTCCCCGTCCTGGACCACCAACTCTTGTTCGATGAGGGTCTGTTGTTGTGCCACCCGTTGGTCGTGCTGCCAATGGCTGGAAGCAAGCCCCTCGGGCATCAAATCAAACACGGTCTTGCCGCCAAGATCCTGCCCTTTGACCCGAAACACCTCCTCGAAACGACGATTGATCAGCAGATAATGTCCCAGCGTGTCTTTCAGATAAATCAAGGCATTTGAGTTGTTGATGATGCCCATCAAACGGTTTTCGCTCAAAGACAAGGCCGTCAGGGTACGCTGCAAAGCGACCATGGCCGCCTGACGGGTCGCATCCATCGAAGAAAAACGCAAAAACTGCCTGCGGGTGATGGCTGCGGCAATCAGACTAACCGCCACCACAAACAGCATGCTCATCCAGATCGCCTTGTGCTGGGCGCGCACCGACTCCTGCTGAGCAGACAAAGCCTTGTATTCCGCAAAACGAATCACCTCGTTGATCAACTGCTCCAACTTCACAATAATCTCACGACTGATCTCCTGCTCTTTCTGGATCGCTTCCGGCACATTCCCCATTCGCACCAGGTCCATCACCTCCTGTAGCCTGTAACGCAACTCGATACACTCCTGCCGAATGTGACGCACCAGTTCCTGACTGCCCAAAAACCGTTCCCCAATCAGCTTCAGATTGACGTTCAACGCAATCTCCTGATTTATCATAGCCTTCCATGTATCACTCTCGGGTTCGAACTGCTGATCCCTGAACAGATCCCGGATGATCAACTGCATCTGGAAAAGAGACGACTTGGTGCGCTGGGCCGCGTTGCTCACGTGAAACGGATGCCGGTAAAGCATGTCATTGGCCGCAACAATTTGTTCCATCTGAAAAATCAATATGGATCCCATGCCGATCATCAACAAAACGATCAATAAATACCCACCCATCTTCTGTTCCTGCAAAGTCAACTGACGCAACATGAATTCCCTCCTGAATGCATCCATCCCGATCCGATTTTTCGGATTCAACGGACAGTCTCGGTTTGCCTTCTGCCGCCTGCCAGACCGGATGGCCCGACACAACGCCCCGTAAGCCGCTGGCCAGCACACAGTCAGACAAACCCCCCTCGCCTTTTTTCCCAACCCGACAAAAAAAACCGGCCAGCCCCGCTCCCGAAGGAGAAGGACTGGCCGGTGGATACGACTCAAACCGTCAGACTGGAATCAATCAGCCCGGCGTCAGACTGGAATCAATCAGCCCGGCGTCAGACTGGAATCAATCAGCCCAGCACCCCCAACACGGTGGTCAGCTGATCGGTGGTCAACACCCCCAGTTGGGTGGTGGTGAAGCCACCATATGTCACTCCACCCAAGGTCACACCGCTCACCTGCGTCGAGGTGAGTCCACCCAACGCCGTGGTGGTCATCACCGCGATGTTGGTGGTGGTCAGGTACGAGACATCCAGATACTCCAGACCCCGCACCTGGGTGGCGGTCAAAGAGGCCACCTGGGTGGTGGTCAACACCGACACCTGAGTGGAGGTCAACGCCGTCACATGGGCGGAGTTGAGACCCCCGAATTGGGTGGCGGTCAGATAACGCAGATCGGTGGTGGTCAACACGCCAACCGAACTGGTGGTCAAGGCTCCCAACTGGGTGGCAGTCAGGATGCCCACCTGAGTCGTGGTCAACACCATAACATCGGTGCTCTCCAGTCCGCCCATCTGGGTGGTGGTCAAACCGCCCATCTGGGTGGTGGTCAGCGATCCGACCTGAGTCGTGGAAAGCGCCGCCACCTGCGTGGACTTCAGGCCGGTCATCTGCGTGGTGGAAAAGGCGCGCAGACCGGTGGTGGTCATGGAACCCAGTTGCGTCGTGGTCAACACGCCAACCTGGGAGGAACTCAAACCGCCCAACTGGGTGGTGGACATGATCGCAACCGCCGTGGTGGACAGACCACTCACCGAAGCCGTACCAAGCCCGCCCAACTGGGTCATGGTCAAGGCTCCCAGCATGGTGGTGGACATGCCCGCCAGCGACGTGCTGGTGAGACCACCCAACTGGGTCGTGGACATGGAAGCCATGCCGGTGGTGGTGAGTCCGCTCAACTGGGTGGTGGTCAAGGCCCCCAACTGGGTGGACTTGAAGCCACTCAACTGGGTGGTGGTCAACGCCTTGAGCCCGGTGGTGGTCATCCCCGCCGTCAACGTGGTCGTCAATCCGCCCAACTGGGTGGTGGTCAGGGCACTCAACTGCGTGGTGCTGATCACCCCGATCTCGGTGGTGGACAGACCACCCACCTGGGTCGAGGTCAGGTTCCCCAACTGCGTCGTGGTCAGGTTGGCAAACTGGGTGGTGGTGAAGGCCGACAGTTGCGTGGTCTTCAGACCCAGCACCTGGGTGGTGCTCAACGACTTGATGCCGGTCGTGGTCATCACCCCCATCTGGGTCGTGGTCAAGCCACCCACCTGGGTCGAGGTCAAACCACTCACCTGGGTGGTGGTCAACACCGCGATCACGGTGGTGGTCAACCCACCCACCTGCGCCGAACTCAAGGCCCCCATCAGGGTAACCGTCAGGGTACCCAACTGCGTCGTGGACATGCCCGCCATGGTGGTGCTCGTCAATCCGGCCAACTGCGTGGTGGAAAGATTGACAATGCCCGTGGTGGTCAACGAACGCATCTGCGTGGTCGTCAACACCCCCAACTGAGTCGCTTTCAGCCCGCTCAACTGGGTGGTGGTCAAAGCCACGATCTCGGTGGTGGTCAAACTGCCCGCCTGAGCCGTGGTCAAGGCCCCCATCTGGGTCGTGCTCAAGCCCACAAACTGCGTGGTGGTCAGGTTGCTCAACTGAGTCGTGTTCAATCCGGCCACCTGGGTGGCGGACAGGGACACCAGTTGCGTGGTGGTGAGCGTGCGTACCTGCGTGGTGCTCATCTCACTCAACTGCGTGGTTTTCAGACCGCCCAACTGGGTGGTGGTCAACGAGGCCACACCCGTGGTGGTCAACACACCCGCTTGCGTGGTCGTCAACACCCCCATCTGGGTCGAGGTCAACCCCTTCAACATGGTGGTGGTCAACGAAGACAGACCCGTGGTGGTCATGGCCACGATCTGAGTCGCGCTCAAGGCGCCCAGATTGGTCGTCCCCAAAGAACCCAGCATCGTGGTGGTCAAAGCCGCCACACCGGTGACCGTCAACCCGGTGATCTGGGTCGTGGCCAGACCATTCAATCCGGTCGTGGTCAGAGACAACAGTTGCGTGGTGGTCAGGGCCGCCAACTGGGTGGACTTGACACCGCTCAACAGGGTGGTGGTCAGATTGGCCACCCCGGTGGTGGTCAGACTGCCGGCCTGGGTCGTGGTGAGCGCACCCATCTGCGTGGAGGTCATGCTCCGCAACAAAGTGGTGGTCAGAGTCGCGATCCCGGACGTGGTGAGTCCCGTGACCTGCGTGGCCGTCAAAGAGGCCAGTTGCGTGGTGGTCAGGTTCGTCGTCTGCGTCGTGGTCATGGCCGCCAACTGGGAGGTCTTCAGGCCGCCCAACTGGGTGGTGGTCAGAGTCTTCAGACCCGTGGTGGTCAAGGACATGGCCTGGGTGGTCGTCAACACCCCCACCTGCACCGAACTCAATCCGGTGAACTGGGTGGTGGTCAGATTGGTCACCGCCGTGGTGGTCATCGCCGCCACATGCGTCACATTCAAGCCACCGATCTGAGTGGTGCTCAAAGTGCGCAACTGCGTGGTGGACATGGCCACGAACAACGTGGTGGTCAGGCCGCTCAACTGGGCCGTGCTCAACACGCTCAGCCCGGTGGTGGTCATCGTGCCCAACTGCGTGGTGGTCAGAGCCGCCAACTGGGTCGATTTCACCCCGCCCAACTGCGTGGTGGACATGGCCACGATCTGGGTGGTGCTCAAGCCCCCCATCTGGGCGGTGGTGAGGCCACCGATCAAGGTGGTGCTCAACGCGCTCAACTGGGTGGTACTCAGGGTCTTGATGCCCGTCGTGGTCATGCCGCCCACCTGCGCCGAGGTGAGAGAACCGATCAACGTCGTGGTCAGCACCGCCACACCCGTGGTGGTCATGGCCCCGAGCTGCGTGGCTTTGAGTCCGCCCAGTTGCGACGTGGTCAAGGTCGCCAGCTTGGTGGTGGTCAACAAGGCCATGCCCGTGGTGGTCAGCACCGCCATCTGCTGGGAAGCCATCCCACCCATCTGGGTCGTGCTGAGCGAAGCGAAACCGGTGGTGGTCAGACTCTGCACCTGGGTGGCGCTCAACGCGGCAATCTGCGAGGCACGCAACCCGCTCAACTGCGTGGTGCTCAGGGTGGCCATCTCCGTGATGGACAGACCGCCCACCTGGGTGGTGGTGAAGGCGCCAATCACGGTGGTGGTGAGCGCCGCCAGATGGGTGGTGGTGAACCCGGCGATCTGGGTCGATTTCAGGCCACCCAGATTGGTGGTCGAGATCACCAGAAGACCCGTGGTGGTCAATGCGTTGAACTGGGTGGTGGTCAGGCCGCCCAACTGCGCGGATCCCAGATTCGCCACCTGCGTCGTGGTCAAGGCGTTCATGCCAGTGGTGCTGATCCCGCCCAACTGCGCGGTATTCAACGAACCCAGCAGCGTGGTGGTCAGGGTGCGCAACTGGGTGGTGCTCATGGAACCGATCTGGGTCGATTTCAATCCGCCCAACTGCGTGGTAGCCAGATTCGCCACCTGGGTGGTGGTCATCGCCAGCAACTGGGTCACCGTCAAGGCACCCACCTGCGTGGATTTGAGACCAGCCAGCACCGTGGTGTTCAAGGCGGCCAAACCGGTGGTGGTCAGCCCCGCGACCTGGGTGGCCGAGAGAGCGCCCACCAGCGTGGACCCCAGACCGACCAACTGGGTCGTGGTCAGAGAGGAGAGTCCCGTGGTGGAGAACCCGGCCACCTGCGTGCTGGTCAGACCCGCCAACTGGGTGGTGGTCAGAGCGCCGCTAAGGGTCGTGGTCATCGCCGCGAGCTGCGCGGTCTTCATCCCGCCCATCTGGGTGGTGGTCAGCACCTTCAAGCTGGTGGTGGTCATCGCGCCAGCCTGGGTGGTGGTCAACGCACCCAACTGGGTCGAGGTGAACCCGGTCATCTGCGTGGTGGACATCGCATTGATCGCCGTGGTGCTGACACCGCCCACCTGAGCCGAGGTCAAGGCTCCCAGCAACGTAGTGGTCAGGGTTTTGAACTGCGTGGTCGAAAGCGCGCCCAACCCGGTGCTGGTCAATCCGCCGATCTGACTGGTCGCCATGGCGGCCAAAGCCGTGGTGGTCAGACTGCGCAGTTGCGTGGTGTTCATGGCCGCCAGTTGGCTGGATTTCACACCGCCCAACTGGGTGGTGGTCAAGGCGCCGACACCGGTGGTGGTCAAGGATTCCATCTGGGTCGAAGAGAGTCCGCCCACAGCCGTCAGGCTCATGCCGCCAAGCTGCGTGGTGGTCAACAGTCCGATCTGCGTGGTGTTGAAGCCCATCGCCTGAGTCGCTGCCAGGGCACCCAACTGGGTGGTGGTCAGATTGGCGGTCTGGGTGGTGGTCATGGCCGCCAGTTGGGTGGTCTTGATGCCACTCATCTGGGTGGTGGAGAGGGCACGCACCGCCGTGGTGGTCAAAACCGCCGCCTGGGTGACCGTCAACACGCCCAACTGGGTCGCGGTCAGGCCGGAAAGCAGCGTGGTGGAGAGGGCCACCAGACCGGTGGTGCTCAAACCGCCCACCTGCACAGCCGTCAGGGCACCCAACTGGGTGGTGCTCATGCCGCCCAACTGGGTGGTGCTCATCGCCTTGATCAGGGTGCTGGTCAGCCCGCCCACCTGGGTGGTACTCAGGGATTTCAGCCCCGTGGTGCTCAACACGGAGAGCTGCGTGGTGGAAAGAACCGCCAGATGAGTGGCTTGCAGCCCGCCCAGCAGGGTCGTGGTGAGCGTCCCCAGCCCGGTGGTGGTCAAACCGCCCACCTGGGTCGATGAAAGGGCGCCAAGCTGGGTGGTGTTCATCCCCGCAATCTGGGTGGTGGTCATGGCGCCGATCACGGTCGTCGTCATCCCGCCCACCTGTGCGGAGGTCAAAGAGGCGACCTGGGTGGTGGTGAGAATGCGGAACTGGGTCGTGCTCATGGCCGCCAGTTGCGTGGACTTCAGGCCACCCACCTGGGTGGTGGTGAACGAGGCCATACCGGTGGTGGTCAGCACACCCATCTGCGTGGTGTTCAAGGCGCCCATGACCGTGGAGGTCAAGCCGCTCAGATGGGTGGTGTTCAAGGTGGCCACCTGGGTGGTGGACATGCCGCCCATCTGGGAGGCGCTAAAAGACGACAGCAGCGTCGAGGTCAGACTGGCCACCTGGGTGGTGGACATGGCCCCCACTCCAGTGCTGGTCAGACCGGTGATCTGGGAGGTGGCCAGAGAGGCCAATCCGGTGGTGGTCATCGAACGCAACTGGGTCGTAGACAGCGCGGCCAACTGGGTGGACTTCACCCCATCCAACTGGGTCGTGGTCATGGCCACCAGCTGGGTCGTGGTCAGACTGACCGCCTGGACCGTGCTCAGGCCGGACAGATGGGTCGAGGACAATCCGCTCATCAAGGTCGTCGAGAGCGAACCCAGGATGGTGGAGGTCAATCCCCCGATCTGGGCCAGACTCAAGGTGTTGACCTGGGTGGTGGTCAGGTTGCCGGTCTGGGTGGTGGTCATCGCCGCCAGTTGGGTCGATTTCAAACCGCCGATCTGGGTCGTGGTCATGGCGCGCAGACCGGTGGTGGTCAGCACCGACAACATGGTGGTGGTCATGCCTCCCAACTGGGTGGCGGTCATGCCTCCCAACTGGGTCGTGCTCACCTTGGAAAGCTGCGTGGTGGACATGCCGGCCACCTGGGCCGCCGTCAAGGCGCCCAGTTGGGTCATGGTCAAAGACGAATACTGGGTGGTGGTCAGCGAGGACAGACCCGTGCTGGTCAAACCACCGACCTGGGTGGTGGTCAGGGCAGACAGGCCGGTGGTGGTCAGACCACCGATCTGGGTCACGGTCAACGCCGCCAACTGAATGGATTTGAACCCGGTCAACTGGGTTGTCTTCAAGGAAGACAAGCCGGTCGTGGTCAACCCGCCGACCTGTGTGGCAGACAGCGCGCCCAATTGCGAGGTGGTCAGACCACCCAACTGGGTCGTGGTCAGAGACGACAGGCCGGTGGTGTTCAACCCACCCATCTGCGCCGAACTCATGGAGCCGATCTGAGTGGTGGTCAGGGTGCGCAACTGGGTGGTGCTCATGACCGCCAACTGAATGGTCTTCAGACCAGCCACCTGCGTGGTGCTGAGCACGGCGATCTTGGTGGTGGTCAGCGTACCCGCCTGGGTCGTGGTCAAAGCCCCCATCTGGCCGGAACTCAGACCCGAGATCTGGGTGGTGCTCATGGCCACCAGCATGGTGGTGGTCAACGCCGCCATCTGGGTGGCAGTCAGGAAGCTCATCTGGGTGGTGGAAAGGATGGCCCCCTGCGTGGTGGTCAAGGCCGCGATGTGCGTGGTCTTGAAACCACCCATCTGGGTCGTGGTCAAGGCCAGCATCTTGGTGGTGGTCAGGGCCAGCACCTGGGTGATGGTCATGCTCGCCATCTGCTGGGAGGCCAGTCCGCCGGTCTGGGTGGTGGACAAGGCCGCCACGCCGGTGGTGCTGAGGCTTTCCACCTGGGTGATGGTCATGGAACCCAACTGGGTGGCCGACAGACCGCCCAACTGGGTGGTGGACAGGGCTTTCATCGCCGTGCTGGTCAAACCGCCGATCTGTCCGGTGGAGAGACCACCCAACTGGGTCGTGGTCATCGTGCCGGTCTGCGTCGTGGTGAGGTTCGCCAACTGGGTGGTCTTGATGCCGCTCAACTGGGTGGTGGACAGGGTCACCAGTCCGGTGGTGGTCATGGAGGCCAACTGGGTCGTCGAGATCGCCCCCACCTGGGTCGAGGTCATGCCGGTCATCTGGGTGGTGGTCAAAACCGCCATGCCCGTGGTGGAGATGGAGCCCACCTGCGCCGAACTCAAACCGCCCATCTGGGTGGTGGTCAGGCTGCGCAGCAGGGTCGTGGAGAGCGCGGACACACCGGTGGTGGTCAGACCTTGCAACTGGGTCGTGCCCAGGGAGACCAGACCCGTGGTGGTCATCGATCCGAGTTGGGTCGTGGTCAGAGCCGCCAACTGGGAGGATTTCACCCCGCTCAACTGGGTGGTGGAAAGGCTCGCCATGCCGGTGGTGGTCAGGCCGCGCATCTGGGTGGTGGACAGCCCGCCCAACTGCGTGGTGCCAAAACCGCCGATCAGGGTCGTGGTCAGGGCGGAAAGCTGGGTCGTGGTCAAACCGCCCACCACGGTGGAACTGACGCCGCCCAACTGGGTGGTGGTCAGGTTACCGGTCTGGGTGGTGGTCAACGACGCGATATTGGTGGTCTTGATTCCATTGAGCTGCGTGGTGGACAAAGAACGCAACGCCGTGGTGGTCATCACCCCCGTCTGGGTGGTGGAAAGGGCGCCAAGCTGGGTCGAGGTCAAGCCGCTCATCACGGTCGTGCTCATGGCGACCATGCCCGTGGTGGTCAGACTCGCCACCTGGGTGGTCTTCAGCGACCCCAGATTGGTGGTGGTCATGGCGTTCAACTGGGTGGTGGTCAACACCCCCATGCCGGTGGTGGACAGACCGGTCACCTGCGTGGACGAAAGCGACGCGATACCGGTGGTGGTCAGGCCACTCATCTGCGTGGTGGTCAACACCGCCAACTGGGTGGATTTGACGCCGCTCAACTGGGTGGTGGTCAAAGCCACCAGCTTGGTGGTGCTCAAACCGCCCATCTGCGTGATGGTGAGCGCGCCCAGCAGCGTGGTGTTCAGGCCGCTCATCTGCGTGGTGGTCATGGCCGAAAGGGACGTGGTGGTCAGACCCGCCACCTGCGACGAAGCGAGAGAGGCCACCATCGTGGTGGTCAGGCTGCTGGTCTGGGTGGTGCTCATGGCCGCGAGACTGGAGGATTTCAGCCCCTTGAGCTGCGTGGTGGTGAGCGCCAGAATGCCGGTGGTGGTCAGCACCCCCGTCTGGGTGGTGGTCAGCATCCCCACCTGGGAGGAGGTGAAACCGGTCAGTTGCGTGGTCGTCAACGAGACGAAACCAGTGGTGGTCAACGCTCCCAACTGATTCGCGCTCAACACGCCCACGGAAGTCGAGGTCAAGCCCCGCAACTGGGTGGTGGTCAAGACCGAAAACGCGGTGGTGGTGAGACCGGCCACCTGGGCCGTGGTCAAGGCGCCCAACTCGGTGGTGGTCACGGAACCCATCTGGGTGGTGGTCATCGCCGCCAGATGGGTGGATTTCAATCCGCTCATCTGGGTGGTGGTCAGGGCCACGATCTGGGTGGTGGAGAAGCCGCCCACCTGGGTGGTGGTGATGGAGCCCAACTGGGTGGTGGTCATGCCCCGCAACTGGGTGGTGGTCAGGGTGCGCAGTCCGGTGGTGGTCAATCCGGCCACCTGCGCCGAAGCCAACGCACCGATCTGGGTGGTGGTGAATCCACTCACCTGGGTGGTGGTCATGGCGCCCAGTTGGGTGCTCTTCAGACCGCCCAACTGGGTGGTGCTCAACGCGGCCACACGGGTGGTGGTCAACACCGACAACTGGGTGGTGGACATCGCCGCCACCTGGGTGGACTTCATGCCGCTCAACTGGGTGGTGGAAAGGGCGTTCACACCCGTGGTGGTCAAAGCGCCCACCTGGGCCGTGGTCAACACCCCCAACTGGGTCATGGTGTAGGCGGAAAGCTGGGTGGTGGTCAGAACACTCACCTGGGTGGCCGTCAAACCCGGGATCTGAGCAGTGGTCAACAAAGCCAGATGGGTGGTCTTGAGGGCGCCTACCTGGGTGGTGGTCAGATATCCGAGGTCCGTTGCCTTAAACGTCGCCAAGGAGGTACTGGTCAGATTGGCAATCTGGGTCGTGGTCAACATTTGCATCATGGTCGATGTAGCCATCTTGATAAGTCTCCTCTTTGAGCGTCCCGCGGCAGCCGAATTTCTGTGAGCACCATGCCGCAATCAGGCGCAACAGAAAGATTTTATGGGGGTGACCAGAAAAATTATGGATGATTCATGAATTTCTAAACAGAACTGAGTTTCATCAACGAATAACACATTTTTGACATTGGGTCAAACATAATCGCCTCCGCAACCCTTCATGCGTCAGGAAACCGCCATGCCGATCCGATGGTGCGATAGGTACGTTGCACAGATCCTCTGCCATGCCCGTCCACCAAGAAAAACAAAGACTCACATTCGCCTTATCGGCTTCCCACCCCCAGCCTTGAAGCTTATTTTGCAGGAACAGGCGCCGATACCGATTTTTTACTCACTTTAAGCAGCATGCAAGAAAAATACCACCCATGAAACCGCCTCCCGACGGCCTCTGCGCACCCTTCCCTCCCCATCCGACCCGACAGAAATTGCCCCACCCTGCAAGAATTGCCTCCTCCCTAGCGCTCCTTGAGGCTTTCATCCATGACGCTGGTCAAGGTGTACAGGAAGTAGGTGATCAGCAAACGGGATCCCACCTTGATGTCAGCGGTGAGGGTCATGCCGCGAATCAGTCGCGCCCCTTCCGGCAGATATTCCAGATCGGTCTTGGTCAGTTTGACCCGTCCCACATGAAACGCTCCGCCCGCGTTGCGCGCCACATTCTCCCGGCCATCATTGACCCCCTGGAACGACTCCTGACTCACAAACTGCAAACGTCCCTCCAGCACCCCGTGACGCTGATAGGGAAAGGCGCTCACCTTGATCACCACCCGATCATCGGTCTTCACATACCCCACATCGATGGAATCGAGCATGATCTCGGCGATCAGCACCGCATCCGCCGGCACGATGGTGATCAGCAGTTCCGCCGGATTCAACACCGATCCGGTAGCCCGTTTGGCCACATCCAACACCACCCCGTCCACCGGCGAGGTCATCACCTCCATGTCGCTCATCCGTTTGGCCTTGATCACCAACTCGTTGAGCTTGGACAATTCGGTACGGGCATCGATCAGGCGATCCAGCGACTGCCGCGCCCACTCGTCCACAAAGGTCTGACGTTCCGCCTTTTTGGCGGCCAGATGATGTCGCATCTCCACCAGACGGTTGCCGGACTCCTGATGGGCCTGTTCGGTGCGCACCCGGTTGACCTTGGAGTCCTGATACTGCAATTGGCTGCCGGTGCCGCTTTTTTGCAAGGTATCGCGCATCCCCTCCACTTCCTTGAAGATCTTCAACAAGGTGGCCATGGAGACCCGTTCGTCCTCGGTGGAGCGGATATTGGCCTGCAAGCGTTGAATCTCTTCGTCGAACATCAGCAGCCTGGCCTGGTACTGGGCCTGGCGACGGGTCAGCAAAGCCGACTGCAACCGTTCGTCCGGATTGGGGGAGGCGCCGATTTCAAAGGGGGTGTTGTTGATTTCGTGTTCCAGACGCCGGATCTGCACCTGGATGGCCTGCTGCTGGGCCAGCAGCGAGGAGAGATCGGCATGGGCGAAGGTGGCGTCGAAGGTGGCCAGGATCTGTCCCTTGCGCACCGTGTCACCGGCCTTGACCTTCAATTCGCGGATGATCGCCCGTTCCATGGGCTGAAGCTGCAACGGCGGGGTGTCGGTGGTGAGGCGGCCGTTGGCCACCACGATCATCTCCACCTCCACCAACGAGGAGATCACCAACGCCGACACCATCATGCCGATCACCAGATAAAAAACCGACATCAGCAGGAAAGTCGGATTCTCGGCGATGATGACATCGATGCCCACCTGAAAGGGAATGGCGTCCGACACCACCCGTTCGGAGCGTCCGGCCCACATCCGCGACCAGATTCGCCGCCAGAACCTGCGCAACCGCCCACCGGAAGCCGGGACAGCGTGTCCCCCCTCCTGACCTGTGGCGGTCTGGTTTTCTTCCCCTGGTTTTTCCTTCATGTCGTTTCCTGAGAAAAATGACCGACTCATCCGAAACTTGCCAGACCCGTTGGGCCATGCAAATCCGGTGCCGCGTCATCCACCAGCCCACGGATCCCCCTCGAAGAAACGAATCGTCCAACCATCCCCACATCCTGGCCAACATCCCGCCCGGCCCGCATCCCGACGCCACCTCCCGGCTCTCACCCCCGCCGGACCGTCATGGCGTGACTGGTCTGCTGGTCCCACAGATGGCGGTAGATGTCGCAACGCTCCAACAACTCCTCATGGGTGGCGAAATCCACCACCTCGCCCTTGTCGAGCACCAGGATGGCGTCGGCGGAGACCAGCGAAGAGAGCCGATGGGAGACGATGATCATGGTGCGTCCCGCCGAAATCTTGTCGAGACTCTGACGGATGATCGCTTCGCTTTCCGGATCCAGGGCGCTGGTGGCCTCGTCGAAAATCAACAACCGGGGACTGAGCAGCAGAGCGCGGGCAATGGCGATCCGCTGCCGTTGCCCCCCGGAGAAATTGGAGGCGTTCTCCTCCACCCAGGTTTCGTAGGAGTGGGGCAGACGGTCGATGAACTCGTCGGCCCCGGCCAGACGGGCCGCCTCGATCACCTCGATCAAGGTGGCCTCGGGTCGGCCTGCGGCGATGTTCTCGCGGATCGTGCCCCGGAAGAGGATATTGTCTTGCAACACCACCCCGATGCTGCGCCGCAGATGGGCCAGATCGAAATGGCGGATGTCGTGGCCGTTGAGATGGATCAACCCCTCCTGGGCGGTATGGATCCCTTGCAACAGACGGGTCAGGGTGGTCTTGCCGGAACCCGATCGACCCACCACGCCGATCATGCGCCCCTCTTCCACCTTGAACGACACCCGTTTCAACGCGGGCAGCACCGCCTTTTCGTAGCGAAAGGAGATGTTGCTGAACTCGATGGAGCCGGTGATGGGCATGCGGATGCCCCGTTGATTCGGATCCCGTTCCGGGGGATGGTTCATCACCGAGCCAAGCATGCGCACGGCCAGGGCGGTTTGTTGATATTCGTTGATCAAGCCGACGATCTGCACCAAAGGTCCGGTCACCCGACCGGAGAGCATGTTGAAGGCCACCAGCGCCCCGAGGCTCAAGGAGTTGTCGAACACCTCCATGGCCCCCACGCCGATGATGGAGACCTGCATGCACGACTGCAAGGCGCCGGTCAGCACCGTGGCCTTGATGCCGATCCCCCCCACGCGTGCGCGGCTTAAAATCGACACCGCCACCTTGCGATCCCACGACGCCTTGCGCAACGGCTCCAAGGCCATGGACTTGACCGCCCGCATGCCGTGGATGGTCTCCACCAGATCCGCCTGTCGCAATCCTTCGGCGTTGTAGAGGCTTTCCAGGTGGGTGCGGAAGGTGGGCAACATCACCCCGATCACCGCCGCGATCGCCAGGGTGAACAGCAGCACCACCAGGGTGAGGGTGCCGCTGTACATGGTCAGGCCCAGGATCAACAGCGGCAGGGTGGCGGCGTCCAGCAGGGTGTGAAACAGGGTGCCGGTCAAGAAGTTGCGCACCACCTCGGTCTGTTGCATGTGGCGGATCAGGATACCGGTGGTGGTGTTTTCGAAAAAGGGCATCGGCAGATGCAGCAGATGGTGAAACGATCGGGACAACAAACGGGCGTCGATCTTGTTGGTGGCCACCAGCATCAGATACTGGCGCACATAGCTAAACAACGCCTCGAACAGCATCACCACCAGCAAGATGATGGTCAAAGTCAACAGGGTCTGATGGCTCTGGTGGGGAATCACCCGGTCGATCATGATGTTGAAGAACATCGGCATGGCCAGACTCAGAACGCTCGACAGCAGCGCCGCGATGGCCACATTGCGCAACAGCTTGCGCTGATTGAGAATCTCCGGCATGAACCAGCGCAATCCGAACGGCTGACGCTCCACCTCCGGTTCGTGCTCCCGCCGACACAACAAAAGCGTGCCGCTCCAATCCGCCTCGAACTCCTTGCGGCTCACCACCACGGTTCCGGTCTGTTCGCTTCTGGGGTCCATCACCGTGGCGCTCGGCACCCCGTCGGCCGCCTGGGCCACCCGACTGACGATCAGCCAGTGGCCGCTGAGGGTTTCGGCCATCACCGGATAGGCGCTGCCCAATCCAGAGAGTTCCTTCCATTTGCGATTGGTCAGCAAGGCCCCTTTCAGCCCCACCTCCTGCATCAATCGCAGAATCGAACCCACGATGTCCGCCTCCCGCGCACCGAGCAACTGCTCCGGGGTGACATCCACGCCGTGATGCCGACACACCAGAAACAGGCACCGCAAAGCCGACAGAAACGGAGAAATATGGGTCAAAGGGGCGGTCAAGGCGTTTCTCGGGGGCGTCGTGGCGCTCCCCCCTCTTTAATTCAAAGTAAACATGAGTGCCGGATGAAATCCTCTGGGACTATCGTGACCCAGAAACCGTCAAACATGCCGAGACGCCCGGCAAAAGTCAAAGACAAAACCGTCACGGCCACAAGCCGCCGAAAAGAATTCCCAATCCGCAAGAAATCGACTAGAATGCTTTAATGATCATCATACCCCGGAAGGTGCCACGCGCACCCTTGTTGCCTTTCGCTCCCCGGCTCTCCCCTCGAAGGTCACGCTCATGAAATCAGGCAAGTCGAAAAACCGCACCCCCGCCGCCCTCCCCCCGGTGCCGGCCGCGCCCATCCAAAAGGCGCTGGAACTCCACCAGAAAGGACAACTGCCAGAGGCGGAACTCCTCTATCGCCAGATTCTACGGGATCAGCCACGCCACCAGGACGCCCACAACCTGCTGGGATTCCTGCTGCACCAGAAAGGCGCGCGGGACGAGGCCATCGTCTCGATCCAAAAAGCCATCGCCCTGGATCCGGGTCAGCCGCTGTTTCACAACAATCTCGGCATCGTCCACCAAAACCATGGACAACCCGACGCGGCCATCGCCTGTTATCAAAAAGCCCTGAAACTCGATCCCCGCTATCACGCGGCCCTGGGAAACCTGGGCACCTTGTACCAGGCGCAAGGTCGTTTCGACGAGGCCATCGCCTGTCAGGAACAGGCCTTGAAACTCGATCCATCCTTCTTTGAAGGCCACGCCAACCTGGGCAACATCCGCTGCGAGCAGAAAAAATTCCAGGAGGCCATCGCCTGTTACCAAAAGGCCCTGGAACTCAAACCGGATTACGTCAACGCCATGCACAACATGGCCTATGTGCTGCAAAAACTCGAACAGCACGACGACGCCATCCAGTGGCTGGAACAGGCCCTCGCCATACGGCCGGACTATCTGGAAGCCCTCAACTGTCTGGGCAACGTGTTCCAGGATCTGGGACGCTGGCAGGAGGCCATCGCCTGTTACCAGAAAGCGTTGGCCATCAACCCCCGCTATCACGAAGCCCTGTGCAACATGGGCAACGTGTTGTGCGACCAGGGTCGGCTCGACGAGTCCATCGCCTGTCACCAGCAGGCGCTGGCCATCAAGCCGGATCTGCACGAATCCTACACCCACATGGCCAACGCCTTGCAACTGCAAGAGCGCATGGACGAAGCCATCGCCTGTTATCATCAGGCCCTGGCCATCAAACCCGGTGACGAAACCGCCTTGGAAAATCTCGGCGTGGCCTGCAATGTCCAAGGCGATCTGGAAGGGGCCATCCACTGCACCCGCCAACTGCTGGCCACGAAAAACGACGATCCCAACCTGATCGCCTCGCTGCTCAATCTGCTGCGCCAGATCTGCGACTGGCCGGACTGTCCGGCGCTGTTCGACGACATGATGCGACGCTTTCACGCGGGCAACAAGCTGATCAACCCCTTTGTCTTTCTGACCCTGCCCACCACCCCCGCCGAACAGAAAGCCTGCGCCGAATACTACATCGATCGCAAATACCGGGCGCGCCGCAATCTGGTCGCCCAACCCAGACACGACCCCCATCCCCGACGCATCCGCATCGGTTACCTCTCCTGCGACTTTCTCAACCACGCCACCGCCATCCTCATGGCCGAGATGATCAAGCTCCACGACCGGGAGCGGTTCGAGATCTTCATCTACTCCTACGGAGACAACGACGGCAAGGAGATGCGCCAGCGCATCGTCGCGAGCTGCGACCGCTTCATCGATTTGAAAAACGTCGATCACGAAAACGCCGCCCGCCAGATCCACGCGGACGGCATCCACATTCTGGTGGAACTCAAAGGGTTCACCAAAGGGGCGCGGCTGGAAATCTCCGCCCAACGCCCGGCCCCGCTCCAGGTGAGCTGGCTCGGTTATCCCGGCACCATGGGCGCGCCCCACATCGACTATGTGGTCGCCGATCCGTTCATCATTCCCCATGGTCAGGAACATCACTACAGCGAACAGGTGGTCCGTCTGCCCCACTGCTACCAACCCAACGACCGGCTGCGCGCCCTGCCGGAATCCGGCCCCAGCCGCAAGGAGTGCGGACTGCCCGCGACCGGACTGATCTTCTCCAATTTCAACCAGACCTACAAAATCACCCCGGAGATCTTCGCCGCCTGGATGGAGGTGCTGCGTCAGGTGCCAGACAGCGTGCTGTGGCTGCTGGAATCCAATCCCCTGGTGGCGGCCAACCTGCGCCTAGAGGCAGAAAAACAGGGCATGGATCCAGCCCGCCTCCATTTCGCCCCCAAACTGGGCGTGGCGGAACATCTGGCCCGTTATCATCTGGTGGATCTGGTGCTAGACACCTTTCCCGTCACCTCCCACACCACGGCCAGCGACGCGCTCTGGATCGGCTGTCCCCTGGTGACCATCGCCGGAGACACCTTTGTCTCGCGGGTGGCCGGAAGCCTGCTGCACGCCATCGGCGCTCCGGAACTGGTGGCCGACTCCCTGGAAGAGTACGTCTCCATCGCCTTGACACTGGCCAGGAATCCGGAACGCCTCCAGGCCCTGCGCACCCGGATTCAGACCAACCGCGCCACCTCGCCCCTGTTCGACACGCCCCGTTTCACCCGCGACCTGGAAGCGGTGTTCGAGACCATCTGGCAACGCCACGAAGCCGGCGAAGCCCCGACCCATCTCGATATTCCCCCCTCCTTCGCCTCCCCGGACTCCCCGCCCCCGGTGATCGCGCCCGCGCTGGCAACCCCCGTGGCCCCAGCCGCGACCCCGACCTCCGTGGTGTCATCTCCGGTGGCGATACCCGTGGCTCCCGCCGCGACCCCGACCCCCGTGGTGTCGTCTCCGATGACGATACCCTTGGCCCCAGCCGCGACCCCAACCCCCGCGCCCGACCTGGCACCCGTCGAGCTGTCCATCTGCGTCACCACCGAATCGGGTCAGGCCTGGCTGCCCCACACCCTAGAACACCTGAAATGGACCCTGAACACCCCCAGAAGCATCGAGATCCTGGTAGTCACCGGTCCGGAAGGAACCGACAACACGGCCAGAATCCGCAACCTGGGGGCCGGTTTCCCCCGCTTCCGTCAGGTCAGCCTGCCCCGTCCCCTGTCAGGCCCGGCCCTGACCCAGGCGGCCCTGCGTCTGGGCCAGGGGGCCTTCCGGGTCCACCTGGAAAGCGGCGATCGCCTCGTTCCGGACGTGCTTTTGGAAGAACTCGACCTCCTGATCCAAGACGACCGGATCGTCGCCTCCCACGCCCCGTGGCGCCTGTGGAACGACACCACCGGCACGGACCTGGGGCTGTTCTATCCCGTGGACGAGGCGGTCACCTTCGAGCGCAACCAGATGGCCAATCTGTTCAACTTCATCGTGCTGAACCACATCTTCCCGGAAGTGGCCCTGCACCGCGCCGATACCCTGACGCGGGTCTCGTTCGATCTTCAGGCCACCTACGGCCCGCTGGTCACCACCTTCCGCGCCAATGCCCACGGAGCGATCCGCTTTCAGCCCCGCCCCTTCCTGCTGTCGGTGCTGCGCCACGCCACCCCCGGAAACGCCCACGCCAAACCCGGCACCACCACCCTCCTCGAACAGCTCGACCACTACCGCTGTGGCCTGGAGATCGCCGCCTCCCTGGCTTTGTCGAGCCTCGGCATGCCGGATTTCGATCCGGGCAACCGGGGCGTGGTCTTGGAACTGATCAACGACTTTGTGGTACGACGCATCCTGGTGGCCGCCAACATCGCCCAGGCCCATCAGGATTCCATCACCGCCTCCCTCTGTCTGAAGCGCGCCTTGCTGTGGAGCCGGAACGAACCGGATCGGCAATACATCCGTGACCAGGAAGCGGCCGTGCTGATCGGCGCGGCCTATCAGGCCCTGAAAGAACGGTTCGACACCCTGCCCGACGCCCAGAGTCTGATCTGTTGCGGTGTGAGCAATCCCGACGTGGTGCGCGACAGCCTGCGCCAGATCGCCCCGGCCATTGCGGTGGAAGTGCGGGATCCGGCCACGGCCGTCAACGCCTTGGATCGCGGCGTCTGCCTGCATCTGACCGAAAGCGAAGAGATTCGGACCGCTTTGCTCCAGTCCGGCGTGCCCCTCGACCGGGTGGTGACGACCACCGATCTGCTCGCCATGTTCCGCGTCACGGCCTGAAAGGAAAAAAACGTCCATCCCCTCTTGAAAAACGGTCGGTTCGATCCCAATTCAATCGTCGCTGGGATTCAACACTCCATGACCGACCGAATTTCAGGAGAAACGGATGAGCGTGCCACTCGATTTCAACTTGCGCCATATCGGCATCGATATCCCGCTGGTGACTGGGCTGCATTGCGGCAGTGGCGCGGCCTGGAAGCAGAACTGGCTCAACACCGACGCCGAGACCTTCGTGGGCAGCAACGGCGTCCAGACCACACCCGTGGCGCTGTTCGCCCCCGACGGCTACGAGCATACCAACTTCTATTACCTGCAACACGACGCCACCACCCCCTTTCCCATACCCGACAACCTGTTCGGGCACTGCT
This sequence comes from Magnetococcales bacterium, assembly GCA_015231375.1. GTDB lineage: Bacteria > Pseudomonadota > Magnetococcia > Magnetococcales > Magnetaquicoccaceae > Magnetaquiglobus. Next base: position 44,850 of record JADGBT010000002.1, read on the forward strand.
ATTCCGAGCACTTCATCGAACATCTGACCCGGGATCAGGGGCTGGCCTTCTTGCAAGAGGTCCACCGCATGCTGCGTCCGGGCGGAATCTTGCGTCTGAGCACCCCGGATCTGCACGCCAATCTGGAACTGTTCTTTCATACCGAACGGCCCGCCTTCGCCCAGAGCGTCGCGTTCCTGGAAGGACGGGTTCCGGCCTGGCATGTGCGCAACCGGGCTTTCATGGTGAATCAACTGTTTCATTTCTGGGGTCACCAGTGGATCTACGACTTCGAGGATCTGGCTCTGCTGCTCAAACAGGCCGGATTCCCCGCCGCGTCCATTCAGAGGCGCGCCTTCCGGGAAGGCGCCATCGCCGATGTCGAACAACTCGACCAGGAAGCGCGCAGCCAGGAGAACCTGTTCGTCGAGGCGGTCAAGGCCCCGTGACACCGGGGCCGACACCGCTTGACGGGCGGAAGGGAGAACGGGGAAGCACGGTTTTGCGGTTGCCTTCGGGGACAAAGGGCATTACTGTTTTGCCACCCGGTCGGCCATCACGACCCGGACCGTCCTCCCCCATCCACCCGTTTGTCGTGACAGTCAGGCCAGCATGAGCCATCCCCCCTTTCGAGTGGTCCTGATCGCCCCGGAGGGCTATGCCCACGCCGAAGCCTTGCGGGAGATGGTCGAAACCGTCCATTACGGTCTGCTGGGCCTGGGCCACACCTCGACCATCGCCGTCAACCAGATCGATCCGACAGCCCGCAACATCCTGATCGGCGGCAATCTCATGCCCAAATCCTGGGTGGAGCAGGTGCCTCCAGGCACGATCCTGTACAACCTGGAACAGTGGGACTCCTCCTGGATCCGGGGGGTCTTGCCGGACCTGATGGCCCGCTGCGAAACCTGGGACTACGACGCCCACAACCTGGAACGGTTGCGACAGGCCGGTCTGCTGGGTCGTCATCGCCATGTGCCCATCGGTTACGTGCCGGAACTCACCCGTATTCCCAGAAATCCGGAGACCATCGACGTTCTGTTCTACGGCAGTCTCAACGACCGGCGTCTGCACATTCTTCAGGAGCTGGAAAAAGCGGGTCTGGCCGTGCAGATGCTCTTCGGCCAATACGGCCAGAAGCGGGATGACGCCATCTCGCGGGCCAAGATTCTCATCAACATCCACTACTACGATACCAAGATCTTCGAAATCGCCCGCATCTCCTATCTGCTGGCCAACGCCAAGGCCGTGGTCACGGAAATGGATCCGCAGACCCGCATCGATGCGGAGCTGCGTTCCGGGCTGATGGCCGTGCCCTACGCGCAACTGGTGGAGGCCTGCGTGACCCTGATCCGGGACGAACCACGCCGTCAGGCCCTGGCCCGCGCCGGATTCGACGCCTTCTCGCAACGTCCGGAAACCGAAATCCTGCGCCGCGCCCTCACCCCCGATCCCCCCGCGACCCTCACCGTTCCAGGAGCCGTTCCCATGGCAGATCCCCTTCCGACCCCGGCCTCCCTGCCCCGGATCCTCAACATCGGCAGCGGCAAGAACTTCCGCGACGATTGCCTCAACCTGGACGTGCACGACGGCTGGAAACCGGATCTGCTGGCCGATCTCAACGATCCCCTCCCCGGCCCGACGGATCCTGTCTATCCGACCCGCCGCTTTGGCCCGATCCGGTTAAGCCGGGGCCATTTCGATCAGATCCTGGCCTTCGACGTGTTCGAGCATGTGCGGGAGTTGACCACGGCCATGACCAGTTGCCGGGATCTGCTGCGGGTGGGAGGCACCTTGCACCTCGTGGTGCCCTATGACCTCTCCTACGGAGCCTGGCAGGATCCCACCCACCTCCGCGCCTTCAACGAGCGCAGTTGGCTGTATTACACCGACTGGTTCTGGTATCTGGGCTGGAGCGAAACCCGGTTCGTGGTGCGTCAACTCCACTTCAACCTAAGCCCGCTGGGCATGGAGATGCAACAACGCGGCGAAAACCCGGAGGTGATCCTGCGCACCCCCCGGGCCGTGGACGCCCTGGAGGTGGTCTTGGAAAAGATCCCCTTGAGCGCCGAAGACCTCCAGGCCCTGCACACCTTCCGCCCGCCGGGCTGATGTCCGGCACAGGTCAACCCGGCAGGTCAACCCGAAAACAGCGAAGGCGCCCGGAGCGCCAGGAAACCGGCACGCATCAGCGGCTCCGGTTCTGATCGTAAATGACCTGCTCGTCCGGATTCAAAGGAAAGGATGGGACGCCACTCATGAAGTGATCCGGCTTGTCGATGACACGCTTTTCGATCACCAGCACGCTGTCGTAATAATGCAGACCAAAAACCGAACGGGTCCGGGCATCGACCGTCAACGCCTCGCTCTGGGAATGCCACGCGTGCAGCGCGTCGATCCAATGCTTGGCATATTCGATGAAGCTTTCCGGATGGCGGTATCCCCCGCCGTAGGCCGGCATGTAACTGGTGTGCAGATCCTCGATCAGGTAGAGGCCGCCATCGTTGAGATGGGCGTACATCTCCTCGATGGTGACGATCTGCTGAGTCATGGTGTGACCGCCATCGTCGATGATGATGTCAAACCGGGGAAGCGCACGCTTGATGGCCCGCAAGGACTCCCGATCCTCCTGATCGGCGATCAGGATCTGGATGTTCTCTTCACCCAATTCAACGCATCGAGGATCCACATCCACCCCGTAAATCCGGGCCTCAGGCCCAAAATAGTGCTTCCACATCTGCAACGAACCGCCATGATAGACGCCGAACTCCAGCAAAGAGACCGGCTTACCCCGGAAACGGGAGAAATGGCGTTCATAGATCTCGAAATAGTGCATCCACTTGTGAATCATACGGTGTGCGTGATTTTCGAAATAGTCCAACAAAATCGCGCCCGTGTCGCCGGAATCGCCGCCACCATAGCCACCACCCCCGGCCCCACCCTCTGACACACGCTCCTTCCGCGCACCCGTCTCCACCACGGCCCTGGCAAGCGCCAGAATCCGCGCCACCCGCTCCGTACCGGCCTCCGGCAGGGCCAGCCCCAACAGTTCATGAATCACCGACGCGACCAACGGTCCCCGGAACAACTCCCGTTGCGCGTCGTTCAACGGCAGACTCTCCTGCGACGCGCGCAAACACGCCAGACCACGTTGTTCTTCCATCGGATTGCCGAACAGCACCCCTCCGGCGCCGAGGGCCAAACCGATGACCGGATTGCAACAGCCCTGGTTGGCCAGAATCATGGCCAGGATGTAGGCGGTGCGCATCCGGCGACGGGTCAGCAGCTCAACGGCGGTCGCGAGCATCTCGCCCGGGTCGTGCGGCTGGCTCTGGAGCCACTCCAGCAAGCCCTGGAGATCGTCGCGATCATCCAGCGCCACCACCGTCTCTTGAAAGCGCCCTGCCGCGTCAGCCATTGCATCCATGGTCGTGTCCCTCATCGTCGTGTCAGAAGATCGATCCTCCCGGTCAAACAGCACAGCGCCTTCTGCGGTCAGCACCACACACGAGGTGGCCAAAGGCAGAAACTTGCGCCATTGCGAACGCACCAGCCGCTGCGCGGAGTCGTGAAACGCCTGATCCACCGCAAAGCCCAGACCGGAATTGTGGAAACACAGCGCCTCCACCGCCACCGCGCACTCCCCCTGCTCGCGATAGGCGCACACCAGATCCGTGCCATAGAAATGATATCCCAACTCCGGATTCACTCCCGGAAAACCGGCCTTCCAGAATCCGATCAACATTTCGTCCAGCGACTCCACCACCACCGGCAACGGTCCACCGCACTGCCTGGCCCAGTGGCGGTCCATCACCAGACCATGGTGAACCCCCTCCCCGTCCCGCAAAGTGACCCCGTACACCCCGAACACCCCGGCATCAGGCAGACTCTGCCGCGCCTGAAGCACGCGCCGGGTGAACTGTCGATCCCATCGATCCGGCAGATAGACATCCTGATGGGCGTAGACCACAAAGTCATGCACCGCCTGTCGCACCCCGTTGGCCAGGGCGGCCCCGGCGCTGGTCTGGTTTTCCAGCAGGATCACCTGATGGGGGTGAGGCTGACGAAAGATCGCGGAACTGAGAAAATTGTCCCCCAGCACCCGGGGGTCGTTGGTGGGCACGATGAAACTGATGGGAAAAGCCGGCGACTCGCAGTCGTCATAACCCGGATTGAGCCGCCCCCGAAAAATGTATTGATAGGCGGAAAAATAAAACGCCCCCCGCACCGGATCCTGTCGCAACGGGGTCAGCGTGGCCTTGAGGGCTACGGAGAATTCCGGAGCGGGATCCCAGATGGTGGCATCCACGATCTCCGGCACCAGACCCGCATCCAGCATCAGCTTGATGAAACTGGCATACGTAAAAAAACGCACGTGGGTCCGATCCAGCAATCCGGCGTCTTGATACTGAAAATCCCCGCTCAACAACGACGCCAGCACCGAATGATGCTGCGCGTTGGGCACACTGCACAAGACGATCCCGCCCGGCTGCAACAAGGGACGCACCCGACGCAACGCCGTCAAGGGATCGTACAGATGTTCCAGTACATCGCCGAACACCACGCAGTCATACCCCGCCTCGACTTGCGACAACAGATCCGACTCGATGCTGCCGACAAACACCCGATCCAACCGGGTCGCCGCGCTTGAGGCGGCCTCGGGATCGAGTTCCAAGCCGTGGTAGACCACGCCGGGCATACGCTCCTTGACGCAAGCCCCCAACGCCCCGGCGCCGCAACCGATCTCCAGGATCCGGCCAGCCGTCACCGGCACCTGATCGAGCAGGTGGACATTGATCCCTTCATAATATCCAGCGGGTTTTTCCATCCCGGCCTCTCCCTTCTTGGATCCCACCGGAAGCGATCATCGCCCCCGGTCCCCCGCCCTGATACGACCGAATCGAAGCGGGCATGAAACGTCAGCAACCGCCCGGCGCCGACTCCAGCAGCCAAACCCGCAACGCCCCGAGCCGCTCCTCCGGCGTCGCCTGGGCGTGCCGCCCGACCCATGCAGTCAACGCCTCGACTTCACCCCGCAAACCCGACCGCTCCTCATCCCCCATGCCGGCCACCCGTTCCCGCCACAGCCGCAGACCCCGCTCCTCCTCCTGGGGATTGCCGAACACGATCCCGCCAGCCCACAAGGCCATGGCCACTCCAGACGTGGCCGCTCCCCCATTGGCCACCACCATGGCCACCACATAAGCCGCCAGCATCCGTTCCTCGCGCAGCAGTCCGGGAATGGCCTCCAGCCGCTCCCCGATGGCGAAATGGCCTCCGCTGGCACACGCGATCAATCCCTCCAGATCCCGCGCCTGATCCAGTCTCCCGATCACGTCCTGAAAATCCGCCCCCAAACGCATCCGGGCCTCATCGGTCCACAAACGCCCATCGCTTCCCAGATGACACAACCGGTCGCGCGCCGCCAATCCCTGCTCATACGCCGCGATCAACCCGGCCCGACTGCCACGCCATCCCCCGGCCTCCGGATCCAGTCCGATGCCGATCTCCTGATAAACCGCCAGATTGGTCAACTCCGGACGGGGCACCCGGTCAGCCAGAAAATCCTCCCGCATGGCCACGAACAGCGCTTCCAGCCGCCGCGCCAGGGTGGTCATGTCGAACAACACACACTCATGACGCTTATCCTCCAGACGGGCGCGCAACTCCTGAAGCCGCTCCGGATGGGTACCCAACTCCACCGCGCGGGTCACATACTCCTCCCCGCTGGCACAGACCAATTCCCCGAGTCCGACCGCAGACACCAGACTGCCGCACACCCGCGAGGCGAAGGAAAGTCCGGCCAGAGTCAAAATCGGCACCCCCATCCACAAGGCGTCCGAGGCCGTGGTATGGGCCCCATAAGGAAAACAGTCCAACACCAGATCCACCAGAGGATAACGGGCCAGATGCTCTTCATTGACCATCAACGGCGCAAAAATCAACCGGTCCGGATCGATGCCCCGCTCCACCGCCAACACCCGCAACCGCTCCCGCGCCGCATCGTTTTCATGCAGCAGCCACATCACGCTCCCCGGCACCCGGTGCAGCACCTGACACCACAGATCCCAGGTGAACGCGGTGATCTTGCGCACGCCGTTGAAACAACAAAACACCACCCCCGACTCCGGCAAGCCCATGTCCGCGCGGGTGGGACGCGGGTCCACCACCCGGCGACGGGAGTCGTTGGGCTGGTAGCAGGGCAGACGCACCACCTTCTCCGAGTAGAAGATCTCGTTTTCCGGCGGAATCACGAAGGGATCGGCGATGATGTAATGGTGATACGGCGACCCCATGGTCCCCGGATACCCCAGCCAGTTGACGATCACCGGCGCCGGACGCATGGACAACATCTTCAGGCGGGCCAACAGGGTGTAACCGTTGACATCCACCAGAATCTCGATCCGGTCGGCCAGAATCCGCCGGGCCGCCTCCTCGTCGGACAACAGGGTCAGATCCCGCCAATGGGGAGCCGCCGCCCGAATGCGCCGATGGATCGGATCCTCCACCGGCTGGCCGGTGTAATAGAAAAACAGTTCGACCTGCTCTGGATCGTGACGCTCGAACAGCTCCACCATCAAAAAACCGATGGCGTGCAGCCGCAGATCCGAAGAGAGATACCCCACTTTGGGACGGGACGCGGGCGCGGCCCGCAACGCGGCGTGGGCATCGAGAAAATGGAGCGGAGCCTGTCCCATCTGCGTGCGGTTGTATACCGCCGCATTGGCCAGTTGCAGCAACGGATCGTCGGTATAGGCCGCCAACGAAAGCGGCGCGAAGCCGGTCATCAGGTGCGCCTTGGAACAACGGGAAAACGGCATGACCACCGGCCATTGGCACTGCTGCTGCCGGGCGCTGATCCAATGTTCCATGGCGTCGTGCTGGCGGGGATCGAGATCCAGGGCAATGCGCAACGCCCACTCCACTTCGGCGGAGTCCGCCACCCGACCGATCTGCTTGCACGCCGAATTCCGATACTCCAGCCAGTCGGGATGGATCTGGGGCAACCGCTCCACCAACTGACGCCAGCACAAGGCCGCCGCAGCCGGAGAGACCAGATGTTCCAGCACATTGCCCAGATTGATGTAAGTCGGCCAAAATTCCGGATTCAGACGCAACGCCTCCAGATAGGCCGCCCGCGCCCCCTGCGGATCCCCCGCCGCGCTCAACGCAACCCCCCGGTTGTACTGGACCAGATACAAGAAAGGATCGTCGCCGTGCCCCTCGATCCACTCCTGGTACAACGCCACCATCCGCTCCCGTTCTCCGGCGCGCACCAGCGCCTCGGTCTCGGTGACCAACTCCGCGATACTCCACTCCCGCCCCATGGATGGCCTCACTTTCACGTTCATGACGGTTTGTGTTCGACTGCGGCGCTCAGACGTTCAGGCGCGCACCGCATCCAGCAACGCCACCACCCGCGCCACCCGTTGCGGCTCCGCGCCACTGGCCGCCTCCCCCCGCAAAACGTCGATGGCCGGTCCGATCACCCGCTGACCCAAATGGATCCGCTGTTCAGCCGTCAACAGCGTCATGGCCGTGGCCAACCCGGCGCATCCCCGCTCCTCCTCCTGAGGATTGCCGAACATCACCCCGCCCACCGCCAACCCCACCAGAATCACCGGATGCACATGCCCGGCGTTGGCCAACAGCATGGCCACCACATACGCCATCCGAATCCGCCGCAGAGCCAGCCCCTGGGCCACCACGAGCATCAACTCCGCAGGATCGTGTTCCGGCTGACGGGCGCACTCCACCAATCCGGTCAGATCGTCGGCGGCGTCCCGTTCCAAAAGCAGCTCCGCCAGGGGCCGCTTCCGCGTCGCGTAACGCCCCCGCGCCTCCGCTGACCACAAGCGCCCGTCCTGTGGCAACAAGGACAAGCGGTCCCGCTCGATCAACGGCGCCATGTAGGCTTCCACCAACCGCTCCACGGATCCGAACCAGACCCCTTCCACCGTGTCCAACCCGATGCCGACCTCCTGATAGACCTCCAGATTGGTCAGATCCGGACGCGGCACCCGGTCCTGATGAAAATCATCACGCATCTGCCGGTACACCCCCTCCAGACTGGCCACCAGCAACGGCGTGTTGAACAGATCACACCGGTCGCGACCCGAGACCAATCTGGCCCGATACGCATCGAGCAAAGGCCGGTTGGTTCCCAGTTCCACGGCGCGGGCCACATAGTCATCCGGCGTGGCGCAGACCAGCTCTTCCAGCCCGGCGGCGCGCACCAGACTGCCGCACACCCGCGCCGCGAACGAAAGACCGGCCATGGTCAGGATCGGCACCCCCATCCACAAGGCGTCCGAAGCCGTGGTGTGGGCGCCGTAGGGGGTGGAATCCAGCATCAGATCCACCAGCGGATAACGGGCCATGTGTTCGTGATTGGGCTTGCGGGGCGCGAAGATCACCCGCCCGGGCGCGATGCCCCGCTGGGCCGCGATCGACACCAACCGATCCCGCGCCACATCGTTTTCATACAACAGCCACAACACGCTCTCCGGCACCCGCTCCAGCACACGCATCCAAAGTTCCCAGGTGACGGCGGTGATCTTCTTGACCCCGTTGAAACAGCCATACACCATCACCCCTTCCGGCAGTCCCACCTCGGCCCGACCGGGACGATGGGCATCCACCTGACGCTGACGGTCGTTGGGCTGGTAACAAGGCAGACGCATCACCTTTTCGGAGTAACAAAACTCCAACGCCTCGGGCACCACAAACGGATCGGCGATCAGATAATGGTGGTACGGACTGCCCATGGTGCCGGGATAACCGAGCCAATTGACGATCATCGGCGCCGGACGCATGGCCAACAGCTTGGTGCGGGCGCTGTGGGTGTAACCGTTCACGTCCACCAGAATCTCGATGCGGTCCGCCAGAATCCGCTCGGCGGCCTCGACGTCTCCGAGCGCGTGCAGATCGCGCCAATGCTCGGTGGCGCTCTGGATTCTGCGTTTCAGAGGGTCATCGAAAGGCAAGCCGATGGCATAGACGAACACCTCCACCTGTGAGCGGTCATGCAATTCAAAGATTTCGGCCATCAGATAACCGATGGCGTGAATGCGCAGATCCGAAGAGAGATACCCGACCCGGATCCGGGGGGGCGGAGCCACCCGCAAGGCCCGATGGGCGTTCAGGTACACCGGTTGCGGCTGGCCGATCTCGGAACGGTGGAACATGGCGGCGTTGGCCAGTTGCAACAAGGGATCATCGGTCAACACCGCCAACGACAACGGCGCGAATCCCTTCATCAGATGGGTCCGGTCACACCGGCCAAAAGGCACGATCACCGGCCAGACGCATTGAACCTGACGCCAGTTGATCCAATGTTCGATCACCTCATGCTGATGGGGATCGATCTCCAGACTCTGCCGCAACGCCTCTTCGGCCTCGGCCATGCCCGCCACCCGGGCGATCTGCTTGAGCGCCGAAGTCTTGAACCCCAGATTCTCCCCGGTGATCGTCGGCAGACGCTCCACCAACACCCGCCAACAGGCCGCCGCCGCCGTCGCATCCCCCATCTGCTCCAACGCGTTGCCCAGATTGATGTAGGGGGGATAAAAATCGGGTTGCAAGGCGATGGAACGCTCGAACACCTCGCGGGCGCCCAGCGGATCGCGAACGTTGAGCAGCACCACCCCCAAATTATACAGGGCGTAATGGGCCTGGGGATCCTCCGCGTGCGCAGACAACCACCCCCGGTACAGTGCGATCACCTCTTCGACCCGACCCGCGCCCAACAACGGATCGGCCTGGCCGATCAAATCCACCAGACTCATCTCTTGGTACATCCCGACACTCCCCATTGTTCAAGAAATCAGACCCAAAACCCTGCCCATACCCCTGACTTCATTAACGAACCCATCCGCGAAGCAACATGATGCCCACGCCACCAAATGTCAAAGACAATTTGCGCACGCCCTGGCGGTCTTACAGACGATCTTACAGGCGCTCTTTCTCGCGCCTATGAAAAAACAATACCAGATTCAGTTTACGTTCAGGAAACAGTCGTATCCTGAAAATCCGCCCTTCCGTGGGCCTGACCTTCCATCCACGTTTCACGACCCGAAATGAAAGGCGAACAACCATGTCGATTTCATTGCAAAAAGGAGAGTCCATTCATCTGGCCAAACCCGGCGGAGACACCCTGAAACGGGTGATCCTGGGACTCGGCTGGGATGTCGCGCCTCCCAAGAAAAGCCTGATGCGGTTTCTGGGCGCCGATGACACCATTGACCTGGATGCCTCTTGCATCCTGTTCGATCAAAAAGGTAAAATATTCGATGCTGTCTGGTTTGAACAGTTAAGCAGCCGGGACGGTTCGATTCAGCACACCGGCGACAACGTGACCGGGGCCGGAGAGGGCGACGACGAACAGATCGTGGTGGATCTCACCCGCGTGCCGCAGTCGATCCAGACCCTGATTTTTGTGGTCAACAGTTTCAGCGGCCAGGATTTCGACCGGGTATCCAATGCCCACTGTCGGCTGATCGACGCGGACAACAACCGGGAAGTGGCCCGCTATCGACTCGACAGCCAAGGCCCCCACACCGCCCTGATCATGGCACAACTGCACCGCGAGGGTGCGGAATGGAAAATGCGTGCCATTGGCGCACCGGGCCGTGGTAAGACGTTTCACGATTTATTTCCATCCCTTGTTCAACACCTCCCATAAGGAAACAGATCCATCATGGAAGTACCCGCCATCGGTTTTCCCATTGCCATCCAGATGATTCTGGCTGGCGTAGTCGTTTTCTACATGCTGACCGACATCCACGCCCATCACCAGAACCGCCTGATGAGTCTCAAGGAGGCGTCATTCTGGTTTGTCTTCTGGGTGATCGCCGCGTTGTGTTTCGCCGCCTTTTTGTGGTTCCACTATGATCCGGCCTATGCCAAGCTCTTTCTGGTCGGATTTGTGCTGGAAGAGTCGTTGTCGTTCGACAACGTGATGGTCTTCATGGTGATCTTCTCGTCGTTCAACATCCGGGATCAGTTGCTGCGCCGGGTGCTGTTCTACGGCATTCTGGGGGCCTTGCTGTTCCGGTTGATCTTCGCGGCGGTCGGCACCGCGCTGTTTGCCGCCTCCCCCTGGGTGGGCATGGCCTTCGCCGCCGTGGTGGGCTGGACCGCCTGGAAAATGGTCACCGCCGGAGAGGCGGACGAATCCCTGCACGACTACTCCCAACACTGGTCCGTGCGCATGACCGAGCGGTTTCTGCCGGTCTATCCCCGGCTGCACGGTCAGGATCTGTTCTTGAAAGGCGCCGAAATCGAAACCCTGCGCCGCCAGGATCCCTCCATCCGGATCCCGGCCCACGCCAAACTCCTGGCCACTCCGGCCTTTCTGTGTACCCTGGTGATCCTGTTCACGGATATTCTGTTCGCTTTCGACTCCGTGCCTGCGGTGATCGCGGTCACCAAGGAACCGGTGCTGGTCTGGAGTGCGATGATCTTCGGGGTCATGGGGTTGCGGGCCATGTTCTTCATTCTGTCCGGACTCATGAAATACCTGGTCCACCTGGACAAGGCCATCATCGGTCTGTTGTTCTACATCGCCGCCAAACTGGCCATCGAGGCGGGCAATACCATCTTCCACTGGCCCAACCTGCACATCTCCCCCGGCATGAGCATGGCCATCGTCTTTTCGATTCTGGGCATGGGCGTGCTGGCCTCGTGGATCTTTCCGGCCAAAAAAGAGGAGTAAAGAAAGGATAAAAAAGGCGCGTGATTTCGGCTCTTTTGGGGGCTGTGCCGGACCCGGTTGCAAGGCGTGGCGCGAACGATTAACATGAATTCTCGTTTCCGCGCCACGCCCAACCTTTTTCGGAGTCGATCCCATGCCCCTCCACCCTTTCGAGGGAATCCTGCCGCAAATCGACCCGAGCGCGTTCGTGCATCCGGACGCGGTGGTCATCGGGGATGTGCAGATCGGGCCGGAGAGTTCCGTCTGGCCCGGGGCCATCATTCGTGGCGATGTCAATCCGATCCGCATCGGCGCCTGGAGCAACATCCAGGACGGCTCGATCCTGCACGTCAGCCGCCCCACCCCATCCAGACCCAACGGCATCCCGCTGATCATCGGCGACCGGGTGATCGTCGGCCATCACGTCAATCTGCACGCCTGCCAACTGATGGATGACTGCATGATCGGCATCGGCGCCATCGTGCTGGATGGCGCGGTGGTGGAAAGTACCGCCATGGTGGGCGCCGGCTCGCTGATTCCCCCCGGCAAACGGGTAACCGCCGGCACCCTCTGGATCGGCTCCCCCGCCAAACCCCTGCGCCCGCTCAGCCCCGAAGAACAAGACGCCATGCGCGCCACGATGGAGAGTTATCGGGGGTTGGGGAGGAGATATAAAAAGTCAATTTTGTAAACAGGATATCAACCATTGACACGTTGCGAAAGCCGTTCGACCGATTCCTGAACGGTCTGGTCAAGGACAAGGAAGCAGACAAAGTTCGTATTGTATTGGAGCGATTAAAATGCAGCACAATGAAAATCCAAATATCCAATCAATCCAGATAACAAATCTTCTATCGTTTGGGCCTGAAACTCAAGATCTTGATCTTAGATCGCTGAATGTTTTGATTGGGCCAAACGGGTCTGGAAAATCAAATCTGATTGACGCGTTTGGCATTCTGCAGGCTTCACCAAAAGATCTCTTGGCGCCGTTCAAAGGAAAGGCATCGGGTGGCATTACAGAGTGGCTATGGAAAGGTGGCAATGATAACAATGCCGCTTCGATAGCCGTTCATATCCATTTTCCTGGAAAAAAGAACCAGATCCCACTCAAACATGAAATAACATTTGGGGTTGAAGGACAGAAGTTTAGGCTGATGGATGAGGCGGTGGAGGATTCACACAAAGAACGATCCGATTGTGATGATGTTCGTTTCTATTATCGTTTCCGACATGGCGATCCCATACTGAATGTAAAGCAAAAGTCACGAAAATTGATAAGAGAACATGTATCGTTTGATCAATCCATATTGTCTCAACGTCGAGACCCTGATCAATACCCGGAAATTTTCAACATTACCAAGCATTATGAAGGAATGACACTTTATCGTGAATGGCATTTGGGACGAAACGCACCTCCTCGTCAACCGCATCCTTCCGACATGCCAGGAGATTATCTTGCTGAAGATGCCAGCAATTTGGTATTGGTTCTCAACGCTCTGGAGATGAAACCACAGACCCGGGAGCTTCTATTGCTTAAGCTCAAGGAGTTCAACGGTCAATATGCACGAATCTATCCGCGCATTGAAATGGGATCTATACAACTTTATCTTGAAGAGAATTTATCAGGGGACTCATCTCGCTCCGCATTGATTCCCGCGAGTCGTCTGTCTGATGGGACTATGCGTTTCTTGTGTCTCCTGGCCGTTCTCTGCCATCCCAATCCTCCTCCCCTGGTGTGCATTGAGGAACCAGAAATGGGACTACACCCTGATATCTTGCCTACAGTGGTGGATTTGCTTCGCGAAGCCTCCAAAAAGACACAAATAATTGTGACGACCCATTCGGATATTATTGTCGATGCCTTGACCGAAACGCCAGAAGCAGTCGTCATCTGCGAAAAAGTGGATGGTCAGACCCAAATGCGGCGTCTTGGACCGAAAGATCTGAAGGGATGGATCAATCAATATCGCTTGGGAGGAGCATGGTTGAATGGCGAACTGGGAGGATCTCGATGGTAAGAGTATCGCTCTATGTCGAAGGTGGTGGAGAGATAGGACAGCAAAACAAATACCTTGCCATCGAGATGCGTCGTGCATTCAAAAGATTTCTCACCAACTCAGGCATCCCAGACAACCAATTCAACGTGGTGCGTTGCGGATCCAGGGACCAGGCCTATCAAAAATTTTGCAGCGCCATCCAGGATTCTGGATCTACCCATTTTCCATTACTACTTGTAGACAGTGAAGAAGCTGTTCCAGCCAAGACAAACCCTTGGGATCATCTTAAACAAAGGGATAAATGGGATAAACCAACAGGAGCTGAGGACATTCATGTTCATCTTATGGTCCAATGCATGGAAAGTTGGTTCCTGGCGGATAAACAGAAACTGGTGGGTTATTATGGACAAGGATTCCAGATTGCATCCGTTCCAGCCACTCAACCTGTCGAGAGTGCCATGAAAGAGGATATCCTGTCTGCTCTATCCAAGGCATCTCAAAGAACGACGAAAGGTTCTTACAGTAAAGGCAACCATTCTTTCGCCATTCTGGAAAGCCTGGATCCAGAAAAAGTAGCTCAAGCCTCTCCATGGGCATGCCGAATGCTACAGGTTCTTGGAGACAAATTGAATATTCCAAAGTCAAATCGGAAGTGGACGAAATGTACTGTTCCTGAATTCTCGAAATGACAGGAAACAGGATCGGAATATATCAATGAGAATGAGACTCTTGTCTCCAGAATCTAATGTCGAAGCCCGTGTTTTTTTGGCACGACATGGACCAGAAACCGAATGTTCAGCTCCATGACATCGTTCACAGATGACAATCTGACTGTGACCAAGAATAAGACCGATCAAAACCAATAACAATATTGTTATCAGACCACTATCCTCAACATCCACACACCAAACACACCATTCCCAACCCTATTGCCGACATCAGTATTTCTACCAAGACCAGACAACCAACCATAAAAGCCACCCCCATGCCCCTTCCCCAAACCCTTGGCCGCTGGCGCCTGCTGACACCCGAAGGACAAGAGAGTCGGATGGGGATTCTGCGGGGCGTGGATCCGCAGGATGGGCGGATCGTGGCCATCAAGACCCTGCCTTTTTACCTGCGCGAAAGGGAGGAACGTTGCGCGCGTATCGCGCGGCTGCGACACGAGACCACAATGGCCGCGCGCCTGTCCCATCCGAACATCGTCAAGCTGATCGATCATGGAGAAGAGGGGGGAATCCCCTATCTGGTACTCGACTGGTATCCGGGGGCGACCCTGCGGGATCTGATCACCAAAGGACCACGACCCGGCCCGATCCGGGCGTTGGAACTGCTGCGCCAGACCCTTTCCGGACTGGAACACATCCATGCCTCGGGGCTGGCCCATGGGGATCTCAAACCGGCCAATCTGCTGCTGACCCCGGAAGGCGACATCCGCATCACCGATTTCGGCGCCGCCCGGCAACTGGCCTCCTGCGGCGAGGCTCCCGCCCCGGCTTTAGTGACCGGCACCCATGGGTACATGCCCCCGGAACAACTCATGGGCCAAAAAATCGACCGCAGAGCCGACCTGTTCGCCGCCGGCGTGATCCTCCACGAACTCCTCTTCGGACGCAAACCCTTCACCGGCGCCGATCCCTGGGAAATCACCCAGCAGATCCTCACCGCCGCACCGATCCAGCCGGTTCCAGGCGATCCGCATCTACCGCCTCCCCTGATCGCCGTACTGCAAAAAGCCCTGGCCAAACGCCCCCGCGACCGCTTTCAAAGCGCCACCGAGTTCCTGAACAGTTTGCATGCGGCAACCGCCAGCACGAATTAATCCATCCCTCCCATGGTCCGTTCGGCGATGCGCCGCATCAGGGGCAATTCATGCAGGGGACGACCCCGGTAAAGCTCCCGCGCCAGCACGGCGAAATGAAAATCCAAACCCTCCATGAGCCGCCCCTTGGCGTTTTGCTCCCGCAACCAAAAAGCGGTCCAGGCGCACCGTTCGGCCCAGGTTTCCCGGTTCGGCTCGCAAAACAGTTCCAACACCCGCCGCACCAGACGTTCCCGTCCCTTCAGGCGGGTCTTCTCCATGAAATCCACCACCTCCTGACTCTCTTCAAACCAGGAACCGGTAATCCGAGACAAATCGCTCCAGGAGTCGCTGGTCTGGACAATCCGCTCCACCGTGCCGGTGTCATCGGTCAGAATTTTCTCCTCGCCGATCAGCCGTTCCACCAGCAACGCGCCATCCAACCGCTCCGGCACCCATCCCGTGGCCACGATGGCCTCGGCCAGTTGCAACAGTCCCACCGCAGGGGGATGACCGCTCTCCAGCCCCACCGCCAGATGATGCCGAATGGCGGCATGCAGAAAATCCTGAGACACCTCCAGAAAAAATTCCTGACGCCCCACCTGACGAAACGTGGCGGAAGCTTCGCTCCGGGAGATCAACGGGGTCAGCCAGGCGTCGGCGATCCCGACTCCCTGTTTCAACAACACCCCGCCGATACGGGACTTTCCAGGCTTGACCGGCATGGAGAGCAGCAACGACTGCGCCCCCACCCCATCCATGCGGGAGGATTGCAAACCGTGCAACGTCAACCCTTCCGGCCAACTGGCGCACTCCACCCCCTTGATCCGGGTGGCCTTGATGAGGGCATCCAACAGTTTGCGTTCCGCGTCCGGCAACCAGTTGCGAATCACGATCAGACGACGCAACGCCGTCGGGGTCATGGAACGGGCATTCCTGAGCAGCCATTGCAACGCCTCGCGCCGCACGCTCTCTTCGGCGTGCAGACACAGCACCACCACCGCGTCCTTCATGCCCGGCAAGGTCGAACAGGCAAACTCCCCAATCAAAGCCGACTGTGCCTCCAGAGGCAGGGCGCGGGTCATCTGAGACAAGGTTTCGCCGATGGCAAACGGATCCCCGCCATGTTCGCTGACCAGATTCTCGAACATGGCGTCGATCTGATGGCGGGTCGGCAAATCCTCCCGAGGGGTGTGATGCATGATCCGCTGCTCGTAGATCTCCAGCAGCGCTTTGGTCGGCTCCAGCTTGGCTTCGGACAGCGACTCGACGATGCCGGCCAGAAGCTGCGGAGGCAACGGATCGGCACCAGCCCGCCGCACCACCATGGCCTGAAACTCCCGATCCAGCTCCATGGCCCACTCGAACCGACGCTCCAGACCGAAGCGGATGTTGCGCAACGCATGGGACAGCAACATGAAATAGGCGGTCACCAGATAATCGTCCGGGGTGTCGGTCCCGGCAAACGCCTCGGACAGCAACTGCAACAGCTCAAACACCAAAACCGGTTGACGCTCGAAGCTCTCCATGGCCTCCCGCGAAATCATCGCGGGACGCTCCTTGGCCAGCTCGCGCGCGATCTGGGCGGCGAAACGACGCAAGCCTTCCAGGGGCGCATCCCCGCCCCAATCGATTCCATCGGATCCGGCCTTGTCCCCGCGCTCCGGGCGCAAGCTCCGTTCCCAAGCGCGATTCACGGCGCGAATCAACACCTTGGCATTGTCGATCCGCTCCGACTCCTGCAAGAACCAAAAAAAAGCCACCAGCACCGCAGGCATGGACAGCAGCAGCGAATCGGTCAACACCCCGTCTGCCGGCAAACTCTCCAGGCAGCACCGTTCCACGGTACTGGCGGTCCATTTTTCCGGCATGCGCCCATGCCGACGGACCATCGCGCCCATGAACGCCTCGATGATCCGGGCGCACCCCCGCCTCTGGATGGTCGTCAGCACCCCGAACGGGCCGCTCAACACAAATTCTCCGATCCAGGTCTCGACCCGATTGCGAAAGCTTTCCCCATCCGGGTCCCAATGATCTTTCATCATGAATGGTTGCATCCCTTCGTTGTGAATCCGTGCCAACCGTCCATGAATGGTCAGGAACGCGATGGAGCGCGAAAATTGCTTGCTTATGGCGATTCAGCCAGACAAAATATTGACATTTTCCAACCCCGCGCGTCAATCCAATCCTCCATCCACCCCAAACCCGGTACCTTGATCACGACCATGCACACCCCCTCCACCACCTTGCACCAGATCCGCGCCCGCATGGCCGCCGCCTGCGAACGCGCGGGCCGGGATCCTGCGGCAGTCCGGCTGGTGGTGGTCTCCAAGACCCGCTCCCCGGAAGAGATCCGCGCCGTGGCGGCGTGCGGCCAGACCCTGTTCGCCGAAAACCGGGTGCAAGAGGCGCGGGACAAACTCCCCCGCATCGCCGATCCGACGCTGGCATGGCATCTGATCGGTCCCTTGCAACGCAACAAGGTCAAGGCGGCCCTGGAGATTTTCCACATGATCCACACCGTGGACTCCCTGGAACTGGCCGAGGAGATCTCGAAACGGGCCGAAACCGGACCTCTGCACCCTTTTCCGGTGCTGATGCAGATCAACGTGGGCCGGGAACCGCAAAAATCCGGAGTCACGCCCGAAGAGGCCCTGCCGCTGGCGCACGCCATGGCGGCGCTGCCCGGCATCGCCTTGCGCGGCGTGATGACCATTCCGCCCTTCAGCCTTCAGGCCGAAGAGAGCCGACCCTGGTTTCAGGCCCTGTCCCGGCTCAAGAACCAAATCGCCCAGGAACAGATCGACGGCGTGAGCATGGACGAACTTTCCATGGGCATGAGCCATGACTACGAAATCGCCGTGGAAGAAGGGGCAACCCTGGTTCGCATCGGCAGCGCCGTCTTCGCGCCGACCTGACAAAACCCAACCAACGGATCTCCCGACCATGCCAGACGCGAACCTCGCCGCCGCGCTCATCCGATTTCGGGTTGTTGTCCCGATTCTGGGCGCGTGCCTGTTGCTGACCCCCATGACCGTGCCAGCCGACGACACCTTCGACACCTCCTTGAAATCCGCCAGCGAGGCTTTGGCCCGCGATGCGCTCGAAGAGGCGGAACAGCTCAACGGACAGGTGATCAACGCCTCGGAGGCCACCCGGATCCAGCGGGCCAGCGCCTTTGCGGGACGCTGCGCCACCCGCTACAAACAGGGACTCGCCACGCGCAATCCGGCCCTGATCCCGCAAGCCATCGGCGATTGCGACCGGGCGCTCGAATTGAAATCGGATCTGCATCCGGCCTACCGCATCCGGGGTGTGGCCCTGTTGAGCGCCGGACATCCGGATCGGGCCGCCGAGGATCTCGCGGTGGCGGTGGCGTTGAATCCGGAAGATCATCTCTCTTTTCAGAACCGCGCCCTGGCCCTGGCCAAACTGGGCCGCAGCAAGGAAGCCATGGCGGAACTCGACGCCGCCATCCGTCTCAAGCCCGATCACCCCTGGAGCTACTACAACCGGGGACGGCTGCGCATCGCCCAGGGGGACTACGAAACCTCCATCGACGATTTCATCGCCTTCATCCGTTTCAAGCGGGATCACGAAGAGGTGTATCGGCTGCGGGGCATGAGCCGTCTGCTGATCGGCATGCCTCAACAGGCGGTCGGGGACTTCTACGAATCGCTGCGGCTGCGTCCGAACCACAACCCGGAAGCGCTGCTGGCGCGTGGCATGGCCTTTTTCCTGCTGGAACGCTTTGCCGAGGCGGAACAGGATCTCGCCCAGGCCCTGCCCCTGCAATCCGGTCATGTGGAAACCCGACTGTGGCTGTTTCTGACCCGCCAACGGCTCGGCAAGGTGGATCGGGAACTGCTGAACGATCCTTCCGTGCCCAAGGATCCCAAAAACTGGCCGGAAATCCTGATTCCGGTTTTTCTTGGCACCGTTGCGGCGGACAAGGCGCTGGAAGCGGCCCGTGCCGGGGAGGATCCGGTGGCCAGCCGCCTCAAGGGAAATCTGACGCTGCTGCTGCTGGCCCACAAGGCCCGGGGAGAAGGCCACGAAGCCGAGGCGACCCGCTGGCTGGAAACCCTCGTGGCCAGTCAGGAACGAGAAGCGCCCTATTATCAACTGGCCCGTCAGGCGTTGCGCCGCACCCCCACGCCGATGGCTGACGCCGAAGACAAACCGACCCCCCCCGCTCCCCTGTCCCAACGCTCCAAAACCGAAGCGGACGACAAACTCGCCACCGCTTCCACACCAAAGACTCCCGCGACACGCTCCAAAACCGAAGCGGACGACAAACACGCCACCGCATCCACACCAAAGACTCCCGCGACGCGCTCCAAAACCGAAGCGGACGACAAACTCGCCACCGTGACACCCAGGCACACCGAGGAGCGCCCCTCCGCGCCATCCGGGCCGCCACAAAGCGTCCACGCCTTCACGGTCCCCCCTGTGGAACGGATGAGCGCTCCAGGATCAAACCCGGATCCCCACCAGTCCACCAGGCCGATCCACAAGACCCCCGCCTCCGCCCCGGCGACCAAACCGGCAGCGGAGACCGCCCCCCCCACCGGGCAAACGGCGGGCACACCCGCAACCGAGCAGTCGGCATCCAAAACAGCTGCCAAAGGATCCGCCCCCCCGACCGGCTCAGGGGCCACGAACACACCGAAAACCAAACCAGCCCTGGCCGCCACCCCGGACAGCGCCACCGCAACCAGCCCGGAAGGCAAAAAGGCGCGACTCGTCTTCAAGGCGGCCTCTTTCGGCAACGCCAGCTATGCCAACAACGCGCTCAACCAGTATCTGCAACTGGGTCTGCCCGCCTTTCTGGAACAGACCCACACCCGCGACAAGATCCTGCACCGTGTCCTGATCGGTCCCTTCGATGAGCAGGGCCGGGCCGAAGAGGCCAGAGACCTGATCCGCAAACTGCCGAACCACACTCCCGGAGAGATCACCAAACGATGAACACCATCCCGCACACCGCCTTGTCCCTCGACAACGCCATCATCGCCTTTCTGGGCGGCGGAGCCATGGCCGGAGCCATGATCCAGGGACTGACGCGGGCCGGAGTCCAGGCCGATCACCTGCGCGCCGCCGATCCGGTCGAAAGCCAACGCCGCCTCCTGGCCGATCGCCATGGCATTCCAGTCTTCACCAGCAACACCGAAGCGGTCCAGGGGGCGCAAGTGGTGGTGGTGGCGGTCAAGCCGGGGGTGGTGGCCGGGGTACTCGACGCTGTTGCGCCTCTGCTCGCTGCCGACACCCTGGTGCTGTCCATCGCCGCCGGGATCACCCTGGCCACCCTGGCGAGCCATCTGCCTGCCGGACAGCCGTTGGCGCGGGTCATGCCCAACACGCCAGCCCTGGTCGGCGCCGGCATTTCGGCGCTGCTGCCCGCGCCCCAAACCCCGACGCCCCACCGATTGCTGGCG
The DNA here is from genome assembly GCA_015231375.1 of Magnetococcales bacterium. Taxonomy (GTDB): domain Bacteria; phylum Pseudomonadota; class Magnetococcia; order Magnetococcales; family Magnetaquicoccaceae; genus Magnetaquiglobus. The sequence continues at coordinate 65,760 of JADGBT010000002.1, forward strand.
CGCCGGATCATGGAGTCCGTGGGACTGGTGGAAGAGATCGACCACGAGGCGTTGATGGATGGGGTCACGGCCTTGTCGGGTTCCGGACCGGCCTATGTCTATCTGATTGCCGAAGCCCTGTCCGACGGCGGCGTGGCCAGCGGTCTGCCGCGCCCCCTGGCGGATCGTCTGGCGGTCCGCACCCTGCTGGGCGCGGCCAAATTGATGGAAGAGACCGGACTGCATCCCGGCGTGCTGAAAAACCAGGTCACCTCCCCCGGCGGCACCACCATCGCCGGTCTGGAACCCCTGGAGAGAAACGGGGTGCGCGGCGCGCTCATGGCGGCGGTGCTGGCCGCCTGTCAACGCTCCCGCGAACTGGGCGCACCACGACAATCCTGACCACTGCAAGGAGATCGCAATCATCATGGGCATTCTGGGTTCCATCGGCACCTTGCTGCATTTCATGCTGGAAATCTACTCCTGGCTGATCCTGGGCCGGGTGCTGCTCTCTTGGGTCAATCCCGACCCGTACAACCCGATCGTCCAGTTTCTGATCCGCGCCACGGAACCGCTGCTGGCGCCGTTGCGGCGTCTGATTCCGTCCATGGGGGGATTCGATCTCTCCCCGATCGCGGCCCTGCTGGCGGTCCACTTCACCCAAAAGATCACGGCCGCGCTGTTTCTCGGCGCCATGGGCGGCGGAGCCATCGCCGCGCTGCTGGCGGAACTGGTGGGCCTGATCCATCTGTTGCTGACCTTCTATCTGCTGCTGCTGGTGGCGCGGGGCGGTTTTCATTTCCACTCCTGGTACACCTTCCGCCAGGGAAAACCACCGGGCATCGATCTGCGCAAGCCGTGGATCCGGTTCATCTTTCAGGCCACGGAACCCGCCTTGCGTCCGTTGCGACGCTGGATGCCCACGGTGTCGGGCATGGATGTCACCCCGATGGCGGGCGCGGTGCTGCTGTTGATGCTGCTGTCGATGCTTCAGGAGTTGACCCTGGGATGGCTCGCTCCGGCGATGATGATGCACGGCTAACGGGCATGTCCGGTCTGCGCTGGGAGGGGATGGATCTGGTGATCACCGTGCGGGTGCAGCCACGGGCCTCGCGGGAACGGTGGATGGGAGTCCGGGACGGCGAGGTGCTGGTGGCCCTGACCGCCCCGCCGGTGGACGGCGCGGCCAACGAAGCCCTGCCAAAGTTTTTAGCCAAGGAACTGGATGTGGCGACGGGTCGGATCCGAATCGTGCAGGGGGAACGAACGCGCCACAAGGTGGTGCGGGTGACCGCACCGGATCCGACCAGGGTGGCGGCCTGGGCGGAAAAGCTGGGTGCACCGCCTCCCGAAATCCGATCCGGAATCCCGACGGAAAACCGGACCGGAAATCGAAAAAAGACGCACCCGACTCAAAACGGCAATACGCAAAACGGCAATACGCAAAACGGCAACAAACGGCACGCCTGAAACCGTGCTCTCCCCCCCTACAGCGACTCGTCCACCCAGGCAAACATCTTGGATTTGGGCAGGGCGCCGATCTTGGTGGCCTGAATCTGGCCATCCTTGAAGATCATGAGCGTGGGAATGCCGCGCACGCCATAGCGGCCAGGGGTGCTGGGATTGTGATCGATATTGAGCTTGGCGACCAGCAGACGACCTTTGTACTCCTCGGCCAACTCCTCCAGGAAAGGCGCGATCTGTTTGCACGGACCGCACCAGTCGGCCCAGAAGTCAACCAGAATCGGCATAGTGGCTTGCAAAACGTCACGCTCGAAAGCGGCGTCGGAAGTTTGCAAAATATTCTCGCTCATGACGCGAAGGCTCCTTACGGGTTCTCGGACTAAAAAAATTCCGGCAAAGCGCGCAAAAGGGATCCCTCCCCCGTGGCGCGCAAGCCGGAAGACGTGAGCATAAGCTAAAACCCAAACGCTCAAAAGTCAACCGGATCCACAGGCCATGCCAGCGGATAACGATCACGGAATCCGGCCAACCCGCCAGGGCAGGCGCCTTCCAGAATCGGGTTCCATTCGCTCTCCGGCTGAAATTCCGGTGGCGGTTGGAACATCAAGAAGCGTAGAATGGCTGACAAAGACCAATCCCGCCCACTGCCTCTGCGAACCACGGCCATGAAATTCATCGACCCGCGCATCGACTTCGCCTTCAAAAAGATTTTCGGCAGCGAGGATGCCAAAGACATCCTGATTTCGTTTCTGGAGAGCCTGCTGGGTCTGGAGGGCGACCGACGCATTGCCGCATTGACCATCCTGGATCCCTTCCTGGCTCCCCGCATCAAGGATCTCAAATCGTCCATCCTGGATGTACGATGCCAGGATCATCGCGGCATTTCTTATATTGTGGAGATGCAGATCGAGCAGGTGGACGGATTCCTGAAACGCATTCAGTACAACAGCGCCAAGGCGTATACCCAACAGATCTCCAAGGGCGGGCATTATCCCAACCTGAACCAGGTGATCGCCGTCACCATCGCCGATTTTGTCATGTTCCCGGATTTTGACCATTGCGTCTCCTGTCACGAGTCGCGCGAGACCATCACCGGCAACGCCTATCTGAACGATATTCTCCATTATTTCGTGGAGTTGCCGAAGTTCGACAAAACCGTGGACGCGTGTGACGGTATTTTTGAAAAATGGATCTATTTCATCAGGCACGCCGAAACCCTAAACCAGGTACCGGAACCATTGAACCTGCCACCCTTTCGACATGCGTTTGAAAAAGCCATGGTAGCCAACATGACGCCGGACGAATGGGAACTGTACGACAAGGCCGGAATCGCCATCACCGACGCACGCGGACGGGTGGAGTTGGCGCGGAAAGAAGGACGACAGGAAGGACGACAGGAAGGACGACAGGAAGAGGCCGCATCCATGCTCTTGAAATTGATGCGCCGCAAATTTGGCCCAACACCGGACCGGGTGGCCGAAAAGGTAAAGGCGGCGAGTCTGGAGCTCATCGAAACATGGGGGGAGAACGTCTTGTTTGCCAATTCCATCGACGAGGTATTCGCGTCCTGACCTGTGGATCATCAAAAACCGGCACAAGGCGCGCGAGCGTCAACGTGAATCCCCCCGGTCTTCCCGGCACGCCTTTGCCGTCCGGTCACGCACCTTTCCAATACGAATTGCCCTGGACATCCCGACATCCCCCTTTGACAGACCAGCCCAGGTGACGTATGCTTGGCGCCGTTCTTTATGAACACAGATGACCGTGCGCGGTTAGCTCAGCTGGATAGAGCGTTGGCCTCCGAAGCCAAAGGTCGTTGGTTCGAATCCAATACCGCGTACCAATTCAAGCCAGAACGCACGGCCACTCGCAAGGTGGCCGTTTTTTTGTGGTGGCCACCGGACCTCCTGGTTCGGTCCGGCCATCCCGACCGTGAGACGACACCATTCCATCGGCGCCGCACAGCCAAGACGACTGCAAGACGATGCCCGACACCGTACACGAAATCATCGAAACCGCAGCCGGCATACACTGGGCCGTGCTGGACGCCTCCGGCGTGATCGTGGCAGTGAATCCAGCCTGGCGCGTTTTCGCCGACCAGAACGGAGGATACGGGGATTATCTCGGCTGCAACTACCTGGATGTCTGCACCCGCGCGGCCAAAGGCAACAGTCAGCTCTGGGAGGCCAGGATCATGGCCCGGTCACTCCGGGGTTTCCTCGACGGACACCAGAACGCACCCCAGACCCTCTCCTACTCCTGCCACGCCCCCTGTGAACACCGCTGGTTTGAAGCCAATCTGCAAACCTGCCACTGGGACAACCGGGAACATCTGCTGGTGGTCCATCGCAACATCACCAGTCACAAGCTGCTGGAAATCTCCCGCGAACGGGCCATGGGCATGATGTTGCACGACCTGCGCAATCACGTCGGCAACAGCCACAACATGTGCAACCTGCTGCTGACCCTGGAAACCTGCGAAGAACAAACCGAGCTGCTGCGTCTGTGCGCCGAATCCACCCGGCGCGCGCTCGACATCATCACCACCAACGCCCGTTTCACCGCGCTGGAACGTGGCGCGCTGCGCATCGAACAACAAACCCTGGATCTGACCGGCATGATCGCCTTGTGGCAGCGCCAACACCAGGAACACCTCAACTACCGCAACCAGCGACTGGAGGTCAGCGCTACGACCATTCCACCGGCTCCCGAACCACAAGGAGAGCGGCACCTGATTCAAAGCATGCTGGACAATCTGCTCAACAACGCCATGGAGGCCGCTCCGAACGGCAGCGTCATCCAGGCGCGACTGCTCATCGATCCGACCGGGATCCACCTGACCCTCCGCAATCCCGGCGCGGTACCGCTCCCGATCCGAGGCCATTTCTTCGACAAGTACGTCACCTGGGGCAAAACCTCCGGCACAGGACTGGGCACCTATTCGGCCCGGCTCATCGTCGAGGCCCATCGGGGCACCATCAGCATGACCACCCCGGATGAAGAACACACCGAAATCCACGTCCAACTGCCCCACCCGGCGTGATCCGGCTTGACGACCTCCCCCGCCAAACCGGGACTTTCCGGCGCCTGCCGTTCAAGATCCATTGGAAAACAACCGGTTTTCGGAATATCATACCCTTCGGATCCAATCGCCCGACCATGGATGATCCCCCCATCCATGCTCCAGACGGTTTCACCTCTTGTCGCCAAGGAGAATCCCTCATGACCCGCACCCCTTTGTGGCTGCTGGGGGCCTGGCTGGCCCTGCAACCCGCCACACTGCTGGCCGAAACCCTCTACACCAACAAAAACGACGTGGAAGTCACCCAGGATGCCAATCCCGCCTCCAAGGTCGTCACCACCCTCGGCAAAGGCGCCATGGTGCAAGTGGTGAGCAAAAAAGACCGTTTTGTCCAGGTCAAGCTGACCAATGGCTCCAAAGGGTGGATCTATCAATTCAAGCTCACCAAGGACGCCCCCAAAAGCGGTGGCGGCGTGGATCTGGGCGCGTTGACCGGCACCGGATCGGTCCACGCCAAAGAAGCCCGCTCCGGCGGCAGCATCCGGGGTCTGCAACCGGCCTCCGAAGGCTATGCCAGAAACCGGCGCATCGACGCCTCCCATGTCCACTCCCTGGAACGGATGGAGCGCTTCCAGGTTTCCGAAGGGGAGTTGACCCGCTTCAAACAGGAAGGCCGCATCGGCGAATTTCAAGGAGCCGGCTCATGAAACACCTCTGGCGACACATCACCGCCGCCCTGCTGATCGGCGGACCGCTCCTGACCGACAGCCACGCCGGACTCCTGGATCAGGTGATCCAGCAAGCCACCCCATCCTCCGCCTCCCCCCACAACGCCCCACCTCCCGCCAATACCCAGGGCGGCGGCCTGATCGACGGTCTGGGCGGAGCGCTGGGAGTGGACCCGAAAAAACTGGACCTGATCAAAAAAGGGGTTCAGACCGTTCAGGCCATGCAACCCATCGGCGAAGAGGCGGAACGCATGCTGGGAGAAAGCATCGGCATCGAGGCCTTCAGCCGTTACGGCGGGCTGTACCGCGACGAGGCGTTGACCCGCTATGTCAATCTGGTGGGCCGCACCGTGGCCGAGGTCACGGAACGACCGGGACTGGAGTACCGCTTCGCCATTCTCGACAGCCGCGAGGAGAACGCCTTCGCGGCGCCGGGGGGATACATCTTCGTGACCATCGGTCTGCTGCGCTCCTTGAAAAACGAAGCCGAACTGGCAGGAGTTCTGGGTCACGAACTGGCCCATGTCAACCGCAAGCACATGCTCAACACCCTGCAACGCAGTTCGGTGCTCTCCAACATCTCCGACCTCTCCATGAGCGCCATGAACCAGGATCCCAAACTCCTGGGCGCGGCCATCGACCAGATGAACGATCTGCTCTTCACCCACGGCATCGACAAGGATCTGGAGTTCGAAGCCGACCGCTTCGGTCTGGAATACGCCCAACGGGCCGGATACGCCCCGTCCGGTCTGCAAGCCTATCTGCACCGTCTGGCGCGCAGTCAGGGAGGCGCGACCCGCTCGGTCTTCTTCACCACCCATCCGCCGGTTTCCGACCGGCTGCAACGGGTGGACGGACAACTGACGCGCCTGCCTCCGGTCAAAGGGCTGGCCCTGCTGGAAGAACGCTGGAAACGCCATACCGCCAAACTGTGACGGTGGCCTGACATGGGCGCTCACGCATGAAACGGCTGGTCAAAACCACGGCGCTGATTCTCGCCATGGCCTTGTTGTCGGTGGTGGCCTCTTTGCAGACCATCGTCTCTTCGGAACCCTTCCGGCGACAACTGATCGAAACCCTCTCCCGCAACGTGCCGGGAGAGGTGGAACTGGCCACCTTGAACCTGGATTTCGCCACCGGACTCCAGGCCACCGATCTGCAATGGCGCCTGAACGGACAACCGCTCTTGCGGCTGGCCCACGCCACCCTGGACATCCACTGGCGGGATCTGTGGCAAGGACAGCTCACCATCCGCGAGGTACGCCTGTCCGGTGGCCATCTGAACGCCTCCGCCGACGCCTGGGCCGCCTTCGCCCCGCCACCGGACACCTCCGCCTCCCCCCCGCCGCCGGTCCAACCGCCCACACCGGGCGTCACACCGGCCCTGCTCACCGCTCCACTGCCCCTCCGGCTGGAGATGCAGGCCCTGATCCTGGAAAAAATCGATCTGGACTACGCCCCCTCGACCACGCAACGGCTCACGTTCAAGAATCTGACCGCCCGCGCCGCGCTGCGCGCCAACCGGCAGGAGATCGACCTCAAAGGCCGGGTGACCCTCGACGAACTCGCCTATGCCGACAGCCACGGCGCGCTCCGCTTTCCGCTCTCTTTGGAGCTGGATCTGGGCAATCCGGAACATGGCACCTCCGGCGCGCGTCGTTCCGCGCTGCGCCTGGGAGAGTGGCTGCATGTGCCCCTGGATCTGCGACTGGCCTTGGACCGTCAACCCGCCGAAATCGAACTGGCGATCCAGGCCGATCCAGTGCAGCTCGCCCCGCTCCTGGCTCTGGCCAGACCCTGGCTTCCCGCCGCATGGCAGAGTTCCGGCCTGACCGGTCAGGCGACTCCGGAACTCTCTTTCAAAGGCGCGTGGCACGACGACGGTCTCTCTGGACACGCCCAGGGCGCGGTGAACCTGACCGGTCTGACCTTCACCCCGCCGCCGGACACGCCCCTCACGCTGGCGTCGTCCCAGGCCCGGTTCCGGCTGCTCGATCTGGAGTGGCAGGCCAACGCACTGAAAACCCTGACCACGGAATGGAGCCTGACCGCCGAGGCCCTGACCACCCCCTGGGGACGGGTCGAAGCCCTTTCCGGACTGCTGGTGGCCGATCACCGGCCCGATGGCTCCCTGGCCGGACACGCCCGCGTCAAGACCCCCCGGGTGTGGCTGGGAGCCGGAGAGACAGACCCGGACACCAACCTCCCGTTCGCCTTCGAGACCATGCTGCTGGCCTCCGGGAATCCGCGACAAGAACGGTTCACCCTGGAGCGCGTGGTGGTCAAACTGGGGGATTTCGCCCGGCTCGGGGGGCGGCTCACCATGACCCCGGACCCCAAACAACCACCGGGATCGCGTCATCTGGTCGGCGCGCTGCAAGCCGAACTGGAAGGCACCCGTCTGGCGTTGCCATCGGCCCGCCATCTGCCGCCGGGGGTCTCCCTCTCCGTGGCGCCGGGCAGCAGCCGCTTCACGGTAAAAGCCGACGCCACCCTGGACGATCCACACACGATCCGCCACATCACCCTCGAAGGATCCACCCGACTCACCCCGTTTGCCTGGTCAATGGCGGAAAACGGTCCAGGAGCGGGACTCCAGGCCGCCCACCTCACCTGGAAGGCCACCCGCCCGAATCCCGACGGTCCGGTGGAAGGACGCCTGGATGGCACGATCCGGGTGGACGCCCTGAACCTGGGAGACGGTCTCACCAGCGGTCCAGGCTCCCTGAAGATCAACGCCAGCGGCGCGTATCACCCGCAAACCGGGGCCGTCACGGGTCAACTCGGCCTCAATCCCAACCTCACCCGGCTCACAGCCGGTCCCAACCTCGCCATCGAACACTGGCACGCCACCCTCGACGCCCATCTGCGCGGCTCCACGCCCCTGAAACCAGAGGAACCGGTGAAACCAGAGGAACCAGAGGAACCGGTGAAACCAGGGGAACTGGTGAAACTGGTGAAACCGGTGAAACCAGAGGAACTGGTGAAACCAGGGGAACCAAAGAAACCAGAAAAACCGGTAAAATCTGGGGCTGCGGGGCTGACCGTGCAACAGGAGTGGCATGGCCAGGGGGGCGGAATCACCCTGCAACACGATACCGACACCTGGAGTCTGCCCACCGCCACCTTCGAAGCGCGCCTGGTCAGCGACCTGAACGCGGGCAGCCACCAGCTCGAAGCGATGCAATTGACGCTCTCGCGTCTGCTCACCGCGCGGCTTTCCGGCCACTATCGGGCCTCCGACGACCAGTTCCAGCTCACCGGTGCCCTGGAACGGCTGGAATTGGGCCGTCCGGGTGAGGGGGTGACCCGCAACGGTGACCCCTGGCCAGGAGCGGACACCCCGCATCGGGGCACCCTGGAGGCGAAACTCGACGCCTCCGGCACCCTGGAAGCCGTATCCCGCTGGAACGGCGACGGTCCGCCTCCCGCCCGTCTGGATCTGCAACTCCAGGCCGCCGATCTCAACGGGATATGGGGGGGGCAGAAGGTGACCGGGGGCCAAGGCAACGCCCGACTGCGGATGGGAACCGATCCCGACCGTTCCACGCGTCTGAGCGCGGAACTGAAGGCCGGTCGCTGGGAGTGGTCGGAAACCCTGCTGCCCAACGGGGTGAACCAGCCACGTCTGGAACTGGAGCTGTCCGGCTCGGCCCAGGATCACTGGGTGGTGCAGCGGCTCCGGGGCGCCATTCCGGGGTTGGAGGCCGAGCTGAACGGCAAGATTTCCGGGCTGTTCCGGCTGCTGCGCGACCAGACCCACCCGGTCGCCTCCCTGGCCGCCCTGTTTGCGGATCTCGACGGCAAGGCGCGCTGGGATCTGGCTGAAGAAAAACAGTTGCTGGCCTCCCTGGAGACACAAGGCACCGGGAAAACCGAACTGGAGCTGAAACTTCTCAAGCCGGTACACGGTCCGATCACCGCCCACGCCACCCTCGCGCCCCACGCGGTGAGCGTGCGCCGGGAGGGGTTTGCCCTGAAAGGCTTGCAGGGTCGGATGAGCGGCGACAAAACCACCTGGCTGACCCAGGCCGCCGTACCCGCCAAACCACGGGGGGGGCGCGCCTTCTCCCTGGAGCGTCTCGCCTCCCCGTTGACCAGCGGCATGGAGGGACGACGCTTGCGGATCGACTCCCTGGAACTGGGGGGAGTCCGGGCCGAACAGATCGCCATGGATGTCAGCTTTCAGGATGGGACCATCCGGGGTCAGAATCTGGAAATGGCGCTTCTGGGGGGGACCATCGGGGGGACCGTGCTGCTGGAAGGCAGCAAACCGGCCCGGATGGATGCCCTGCTGGAAGGGGTGGCGGTGGATCTGAACCGTCTGCTGCCCCCCGGGGAAGGCGTCGCGGGAGATGGCGCGGTGAATTTCGTCAGCCGCCTGGCGATCCGCTTTGACCGGGAACGCGGCAAACTGAATCTGGGCCGCACCGAAATCAGCATTCTCTTCACCCGCATCGGCAAAGAGGCGCTGGACCGGCTGCTGCTGTTTCTGGACCCCAAGGAGAGCAATCCGGCCATCGTCAACGCCCGTTCCAAGCTCTCCTACGCCAATCCGTCGGGATTGGACTTGCAATTGTCCAGGGGAACCATCAAGCTGAAGATCGATTTCCGCGAAGGAGTGGTCTCCACCTTGAACATCGACCGCATCCCGTTGGGGGTGTTGGGTCGTTTTGAGCAGATCCAGACCCATCTGCTCCCGGTGGAAAATCTGGCCCGCCTGCTGGAATGGCTGGGTGTGGCCCATTTGGAGTCCGAAACCCGTGAATCCTCCCCCCCATCCCCGTAATCCCCCCCTGCGGACGATCCCGCACCGTCTGCGCGCCGCGTGCGCGTGTCTGCTGGCCACCCTGATGAGCGGTTGCGGCGGTCCGTTGCTGGAGGTGACCCTGGTGGACGAACGCACCGCCCTGGAAAACCAGGTGCTCGGCAGCTACACCGAATTGAACCAGGAGGTGATGCTGCTCGCCTCGGTGCGGGGCATCGATCCGCAAGGCAAACTGGTCAAGAAGAATCCCCTGGCCCCGAACCAGAAAAACGTGGTGCGCGCCCTGCAACGCACGGCCTTCAACCACGACGATCTGGAACGCTACAAACAGGCCGGGGTGATCGGCGAAAACAATCTGGGAGGCGTCACCCTGCTGAACCCGGCGAAGCTCGAAGCCAAACAGCAAGGTTTTGTGAGCAATCTGGTGGCCGAGGAGAACGCCGACCGGGAGGTGATCATGACGCGCCTGATCGATACCGACGAAACGCTCACCGCTCAGGATCTGCCCCGCGTGCGCACCGCTTTCGCCACCATGAACCGGGACAAGGCCCCGGCCGGGGTGATGATCCAGCTCAAAGACGGATCCTGGCGCGCCAAGGAGAAAACCGCAACCACCCCGCCCCCGCCATAGACCCCACCCTCGAAAAACAGCAACGAGGGCAACGAAGGCGTGCGTGCCCGCGCCATGGGCTCTCACCCTTGGAAAACAAAGCGAGGGCCTGGGAAATCACTCTCCCGGCCCTCGCCTTGATCGCGCCTGTCAAAAACTCTTTGTCCTGGGGATCAATCCACCCGTTTGCGTCTGGCCATGGGGGGACGGGCCGACGACGGGGCGTGACCGGCGGACGGCTGGGGAGCCGAACGGGGTTTGGCGCTCCGTTGGGCGGCGGGAGAGGCGGCGGAGGGTTGATCGGCTCTGACCCGGGAACGCTGGGTCCGTTCCTGGGCTCCCGGTTCCCGGGGAGAACGGGAGGGGCGGGACGAACGGGCATAACGGTTCTGGGGCTGCACCGGAGCCGCCGCGATGGCGCGGGCCGTGGCCGCCACCTCGGAATGATGGGGATGTTGGGTCTCCACCGGAATCGGAATGCGAATGATCTTTTCGATGGCGCGCAAAAACACCACCTCCGTGGCGTCGCACAACGAGATGGCCACCCCTTCCCGACCGGCGCGGGCCGTGCGTCCAATGCGATGGACGTAACTTTCCGGCTCGTTGGGCAGATCGAAATTGATCACATGGCTGATGCCGGTCACATCGATACCCCGGGCGGCGATATCCGTGGCCACCAGCACGCGCGACTCCCCGCTGCGAAAACGACTCAAGGCGCGCTCGCGGGCACCCTGGGACTTGTTGCCATGAATGGCATCCGCCTCGATGGCGTGTTTTTCGAGATCCAGCACCACCTTGTCGGCACCGTGCTTGGTGCGGGTGAAAACCAGGGCGCGGGTCAGGCTCTCCTGACGCAACAAATGGATCAACGCGGCCCGCTTGTCCCCTTTATCCACGAAATAGACCTTCTGCTCCACCCGTTCGGCGGTGGTGGCGGAAGGGGCGGCCTCGACACGCTCCGGATCGCTCAACAGCCCCTGGGCCAAATGGGCGATCTCCTTGGGCATGGTGGCGGAAAACAGCAACGTCTGACGCTCCACCGGCAAATGGCTGATCACCATGCGGATGTCGTGGATGAACCCCATATCGAGCATTCGGTCCGCTTCGTCGAGGACAAAGATCTCCAGGCGGTCCAGCTTGACGAATCCCTGATTCATCAGATCCAGCAGCCGTCCGGGGGTGGCGGTGAGGATGTCCACGCCCCGTCCCATGCTCTTGACCTGGGGATATTGTCCCACGCCGCCATAGACCACAGCGCGGCTCAGATTCAAGCGACGACCGTAGGTGGCGAAACTGGCATCGATCTGGGCGGCCAACTCACGGGTCGGGGTCAGGATCAGGGCGCGGGCCTGTCCGGAACCGGGACGGACCCGACGACGGGCCAGACGATCCAGAATCGGCAACGCGAACGCGGCGGTCTTGCCGGTGCCGGTCTGGGCGATGCCGAGCAGATCCCGTCCATCGCGCAGATGGGGGATGGCCTGTTCCTGGATGGGGGTCGGTGTGGTGTATCCCGCCTCTTCAATGGCGGCCAGGATGGGGGGAAGCAGATCAAACGAGGAAAAACCGGTCACGTTACGCCTTTTAGCAAACCGGGTGCCGAGCCTATGCCGAACGCCCCGGCAACCCGATGAACTTGATGCGCGTCCGATAACCGACAATGCGGGTTCCGGCCACCATTGTCAATGAATAACCGACACGCCATCCCCGCATAAACGACCGACTGGTCAAATCGCCAGGGCCAGCAGCCGATCCGCACCCAGGGTCAGCAGCTCCCGGGCCAGGGCGCGTCCCAGGATTTCCGGCGCTTCGGGCAGACCGTGACGCTGCACGGTGAGCAACTCCCGACCGTCCAGCGAGCCGACCCGACCGGCCATCACCAGTTGTCCCGCTTCCAGCCGGGCGTATCCGGCGATGGGCACCTGACACCCCCCTTCCAGCTCGTGCAGAAAGGCCCGTTCCGCGCTCACGGCCATCCAGGTCTCCGCATGATTCAAAGGCGCGAGCAGACGTTGGGTCGCCGCGTCGTCCAGGCGGGCCTCGATGCCCACCGCGCCTTGTCCATTGGCGGGAATGAGCTGATCCGTCGCGAAAGACTCCACCACCCGTTCGGTCAATCCCAACCGCTTGACCCCGGCTGCGGCCAACACGATGGCGTCGAACTGACCCGCTTCGAGTTTGGCGATGCGGGTGTTGACATTGCCCCGCAACGACTCGATGCGCAGATCCGGTCGCAGGTGCAGCAACTGGCACTGTCTCCTCAAAGACGACGAACCCACGCACGCCCCCTGGGGCAGCTCCGCCAATCCGGCATAACGCACCGCAAGCAGCACATCCCGGGGATCTTCCCGTTCCAGGATCACGGACACGCCCAGCCCCGCAGGAAATTCCGCCGGCACATCCTTCATGGAGTGGACCGCCAGATCGACCCGGCCATCCAGCAGGGCCTCTTCCAGTTCCTTGACGAACAGTCCCTTGCCTCCCACCTTGGCCAAAGGCACATCGAGGATCACATCCCCACGGGTCTTGATGATGACCAGTTCCGCCTGCAAACCGGGATGGAGGGTCTGAAGCCGGGACTGGACCCAACGCGCCTGCCAAAGCGCCAGGGCACTGCCCCGCGTGCCGATTTTGATGGTTGCGTTCATGCGATGACTCTGACGTTTCAAGCCCGATGGTGGAAGGGTGAAAAAGGGAGTATCCTTATTTCACACCATGACACAGAAACCCCACCGAGGACAAGGACCATGCGGGCTTTGGGCATCGAAAGCAGTTGTGACGAAACCGCCGCCGCCGTGGTGGAACTGGCGTCCGGGGATGCCCTGGCCCGACCGATCCTGCATGCCAATGTGGTGCATGGTCAAGTGGAGGTGCATGCCCGTTACGGCGGGGTGGTGCCGGAGTTGGCCAGTCGCGCCCACATTCGCAACATTCAGCCGGTGATCGCCCAGGCGTTTCAGCAATCGGGTCTGACCCCCCGGCAGATCGACTGCGTGGCCGTGACCGCCGGACCGGGCCTGATCGGCGGTCTGCTGACCGGCATGGCCGCAGCCAAGGGGTTGGCGTTGGCGTTGGAGTGTCCCCTGGTGGGGGTGCATCACATGGAAGGCCATCTGATGAGTCCCTTCCTGGATCCCAATGCCGCCGACATGGATTTTCCTTTCGTGGCCCTGCTGGTCTCCGGCGGTCACACCCTGTTGTTGCACGCGCGGGCGTTCGGGGAGTATCACCCGCTGGGTCGCACCCGGGATGACGCGGTGGGGGAGGCTTTCGACAAGGGGGCGCGCTTGCTGGGATTGGGGTATCCGGGCGGACCGGCCATCGCGGCCCTCGCCCTGGGTGGAGACCGTCAGGCGATGTCGTTTCCCCGGGCCATGCCGGGACGGGAACAGTTGGATTTCTCCTTTTCGGGGCTGAAGACGGCCTTGCGCACCTTTTTGGGGCAACATCCGGAACGCCTCCAGGAGGAGTCCTGGCGACGGGATGTGGCGGCGTCGTATCAAGAGGCCATCGTGGATGTGTTGGCGAGCAAATCCCTGGCCGCCTGTCGGCAGACCGGAGAAAAACGTCTGGTGGTGGCGGGTGGCGTGGGGGCCAACCAGCGGTTGCGGGAGCTGTTGCAAGAGCGCGCCGGGCAGGCGGGAATCCAGGTCTATTTTCCCCCGTTGTCTTTATGCACCGACAACGGGGCGATGATCGCCCTGGCCGGATTGCGGCGTCTGGAGGCCGGTCAGCGGGATGGATGGGGCTTGAACGTGCGCGCACGCTGGCCCGTAGAAAAAATCATTGAAAAAAAAGAGGGGGTCTGGGGGATTCATCCCCCAGGACTTTGACTTTTTATTTTCTAACAAACAAAATAAATCATTTTACTCCCATCATCCTTTCACACTATCAACCTTCTATCCACAGAAACCAGACATCCACCATGCAGACACCCAAAACAGCGATCATCGGCGCCGGTTCCTGGGGCACGGCTCTGGCCACGGTGCTGGCCAGCAAGCTTCCGGAAGTCACCCTGTGGTGCCATGAGCCGGAAGTGGCGGAAGGGATCAACCGCACCCACCACAACCCTTTTTTCCTCACAGAATTTTCTCTCTCCCCCAACATCGTGGCCACCACCGATCTGATCCAGACCGCCCGCGACCATGCCATTCTGGTCATGGTGGTGCCGACCCAGTTCACCCGTGGGGTACTCAACGCCATCCGGGAGGTGGTGACGCCGGCAACCCTGTTCGTCTCGGCGAGCAAGGGGGTGGAGGCGACCACCATGACCCTGCTTTCCGACATCCACATTGAAATTCTCGGAAAAACCCTCGGGGAGAAAAGCTGTTTTCTCTCCGGCCCTTCGTTCGCCCGGGACACGATCATGCGTCTTCCGGCGGCGGTCTCCATCGCCGGCCTCGACTCCGAACGGGTGGAACAGGTGCAGAAACTGTTTCACACCACCTGGTTTCGCACCTATTCCACGGACGACGTGGTGGGGCTGGAACTGGGAGGCGCGTTGAAGAACGTCATCGCCCTGGCGGCGGGCATCTGCGACGGACTGGGCATGGGCCACAGCGCGCGGGCAGCGCTCATCACCCGAGGACTGAACGAAATGCTGCGTCTGGGAGTGCAACTCGGCGCCAGACCGGAGACCTTCTCCGGATTGTCGGGACTGGGGGATCTGCTGCTCACCGCCACTTCGGACCTCTCGCGCAACCGCACCGTGGGGGTGCGCCTGGGCAAAGGGGAGAGTCTGGAGGCGATCCAGAGAGGCAGCCACGAAATCGCCGAAGGGGTGCGCACCGCCGAAGGCGCCCATCGTTTGGCCCTGAAACTGGCCATCGACATGCCCATCACCCGTGCGGTGTTCGGCATTCTGCACGAGGGACTCACCCCTTTGAACGCGGTCCGGGAGTTGATGGAACGGGATCTGAAACCCGAACACAACCCGCCGGAGCCTTGAAACTCCCATGAAAGTCAAACTCGCCAAACCGGGAGGCGCCCACACCCGGACACGTCCGGTGATCGGCTGGCGGGAGTGGGTCAGTCTGCCGGATCTGGGGGTGGAGCGGATCAAGACCAAAATCGATACCGGCGCCCGCACCTCGGCCCTGCACGCCCTGGATCCGAGCCTCATCACCCGGGACGGGATTCATCTGGTGCGCTTTCGTCTGCATCCGATGCAACGCACCCACAAGCCGGAACTCCTGTGCGAAGCGCCGCTGGTGGACAACCGGGCGGTGGTCAACTCCGGCGGTCACTCCGAACACCGCTTCGTGATTCTGACCCGCATGGTCTTGGGGGGGCGGGAACTCGACGTGGAGATCACCTTGACCGACCGGGCACCCATGGGCTTTCGCATGCTGGTGGGACGCACGGCCATTGGACGCACATTCCTGGTGGATCCCGGACGGTCGTTCCTGGTATCCCGGAACAAGACGGAGGAACGATGAGAATCGCCATTCTGGCCCGCAATCCCGAGCTTTATTCCCACAAGCGGCTTGTGGAGGCGGCGCGGAGCCGAGGACACGAGGTGGAGATCATCGACACCTTGAAGGTCTACATGAACATCTCCTCCAATCAACCCACGGTGCGCTACGGCGGCAAGGTGCTCAACGGCTTTGACGCGGTGATCCCGAGAATCGGCGCCTCCATCACCTTTTACGGTCTGGCGGTGCTGCACCAGTTTGAAATGATGGGGGTCTATCCCCTCAACAGCAGCGAATCCATCGCCAAGTCGCGCGACAAGCTGCGCTGTCTGCAACTGCTGGCCGGGGCCGGAGTCGGACTGCCGGTGACCGGATTCGCCCATGCCACCCAGTTCACCGACGATCTGATCCAGATGGTGGGCGGCGCGCCGGTGGTGATCAAGCTGCTGGAAGGCACCCAGGGCATCGGCGTGGTCCTGGCTGAAACCCACCGCTCGGCCAAAAGCATGATCGAAGCCTTTCGCGGCATGGACGCCAACATCTTGGTCCAGGAGTACATCAAGGAGGCCGCCTCCGCCGACATCCGCTGTCTGGTGATCGGGGAACGGGTGGTGGCCGCCATGAAACGCCAAGGCAACGAGGGGGATTTCCGCTCGAATCTGCATCGGGGCGGTCAGGCCAACGCGGTCCGCATCACCCCGCAGGAACGACAGACCGCAGTCCGCGCCGTCAGACTCATGGGACTCAACGTGGCCGGGGTGGATATGCTGCGCTCGGACCGGGGTCCGCTGGTGATGGAGATCAACTCCTCGCCCGGACTCGAAGGGCTGGAAAAGGCCACCGGCACGGACGTGGCCGGCAAGATCATTCATTTTCTCGAACAGAAACAAAAAACAAAATCCAAGAAAACCATCAACGCCCACTCCTGACTGGAGACACCCTCACCATGGCCACGACATCACACAAAATCGCCGGAGATATCTGGGGAGGATTGGCGGCCATGCTGGTGGCCCTGCCCTCGGCCATCGCCTATGGCGTGGTGAGTTTCACTCCGCTGGGAGGCGGCTATCTGGGGGTGGGGGCCATGGCCGGAGTCATGGGCACCGTGGTGCTGGGCCTGGTTGCCCCGGCCATCGGCGGCGCGCCGCGTCTGATCACCGCGCCGTGCGCTCCGGCGGCGGCAGTGCTTTCCGCCCTCACCGTGGAACTGCTGGCAAAAACCCAGGCCGCCTCTCCCGTCACCCCGGAACAGGTGCTGTTGCTGCTGGCCACGGTGGGACTGCTCTCCGGCATGCTCCAGATCCTCTTCGGCGTGCTCGGGGGCGGCAAGGTGATCAAGTTCATCCCCTATCCGGTGGTCTCCGGTTATCTGAGCGGTGTCGGGGTACTGATTTTCTTAAGTCAGGTGCCCAAACTCCTCGGCTGGCCCAAAGGCACCCTCCCCATGCAAGGCGTGTTCGACCCCTCCTTGTGGCAATGGACCGGCATCGTGGTGGGCATCGCCACCATCATCGGCATGAGCCAGGCACCCCGACTCACCAAAATCGTTCCGGCCCCCATCATCGGACTGATCGCGGGCATGACCACCTATTTTCTCATCGGACTCAGCCGCCCGGAACTCTATCAACTGGCGGGCAACACACTGCTGATCGGCCCCATCGACGTGGATTTCGCGGCCATGACCCAGGGCATGGAGGATCGCTGGAACGCGGTGGGCCAAATGGGGATCCAGGATCTGGTGGCCATTTTGGTGCCGGCTTTGACCCTGGCGGTGCTGCTGTCCATCGACACCTTGAAAACCTGCGTGGTGGTGGATGCCCTGACCCGCTCCCGGCACGACTCCAACCGGACCCTGATCGGTCAGGGCGTGGGCAACGTGTTGACCGCCGTGGTGGGCGGCATGCCCGGCGCCGGCACCATGGGCGCCACCCTGGTGAGCGTCAACAGCGGGGGGAAGACCCGGCTTTCCGGTCTGCTGGAAGGGGTCTTCTCCCTGGTGGTGCTGCTGTTTTTCGCCCATTTGATCGGCTGGGTGCCCATCGCCGCCCTGGCGGGCATCCTCATGGTGGTGGCCTACCGCATGTTCGACTGGCACAGCTTCACCATGCTCAAACAACGCACCCTGATCCTGGATTTCTTCGTCATCGCCGCCGTGGTGGTGGTGGCGGTGGGCTTCAACCTGATCGCCGCCGCCGGGGCCGGAATCGGCTTCGCCGTGATTCTCTTCCTGCGGGATCAGGTGCGCACCTCGGTGGTCAGACGGCGACGCCATGGGGATCAAGTCTCCTCCAAACGCATCCGTCTGCTGGAAGAAAAAGAGATCCTGGCCGCCAACGGTCAGGTGACCACCATCGTGGAGTTGCAAGGCAACCTCTTCTTCGGCACCACGGATCAGCTCTTCACCAGCCTGGAGGCCGACATCAAGACCTGCCGCTTCCTGATCATGGACATGCGTCACGTTCAATCGGTGGATTTCACCGGCATTCGCATGCTGACCCAGATCGGCGCCATGTTGAAAGAACGGGAAGCCTACCTGATCTTCAGCGAACTGCCCGTCTCCCTGCCCACGGGCGAGGATCTGGGCACCTACTTCGAACAGACCGGACTGCTGACCCATGGAGACAACATCCGCCTCTTCCCAGAACTGGACGCGGCCATGGAGTGGGTCGAAGAGTCGCTGATCGACGAAAACCGCAAAATCAAATCCGGAGAGGAACGGCTGCTGAACTGGAACGACATCCCCTTGTTGCGGGGTCTGCTGGACGAAGAGAGCACCAACATACTCTCCTCCTCCGCCGAGGAAAAAAGCCTCAACGCTGGCGACAAGGTATTCAAGCTGGGAGACGAAGGCGACGAGCTTTACCTGATCCGCCGGGGTCAGGTACGCATGATGCTGCCTCTGCACGATGGCAAAAGCCTGACTCTGGCGGTCTTCGGACGGGGCCACTTTTTCGGCGACATGGCGTTTCTGGATTATGGCCGCCGCTCCTCCGACGCCCTCGTGGACACCCCGACCGATCTGTATGTCATCTCGCGCAAACGCTTCGAGGCGCTGGCCAAAACCCATCCGATTCTGGGACACCACTTCTTCAGCCGCCTCGCCCGCGCCCTCTCCCACCGGCTGCGCTACACCAACGCCGAATTGCTGGCGTTGAAGGAGATGTGAGGCCACGGTCGCGCTCCCTCACCGATAATCCCCCAGCAGATTGAATCCGGCCCAGTTGGCCGGATGGGGAAAGTTCTGCTTGACCATGAGCTGGGCCTGACGCAGACTGTCGGCCTTGTTCATGTGGGTGTAGTTGCGATAGAAATGTTTCATCAACACCGAAGTGGACAGATCGTCCACCCGCCACAACGAAGAGATCAGGCTTTGGGTGCCCGCATAGAGAAAGGCGCGATTCAAACCGATCATCTCGCTGCCCCGCAACTGGCCCAGACCGGTCTGACAGGCGCTCAAGGTGACCAGATCGGCTTTGATATCCAGAGAAAAAATCTCCTTGACCGTCAAACGTCCCGACTCCGGATCCCCGGCCTTGCCGGCCTTGTCCTTTTCGCCCTCCCCCGCAGCCAGCCACAGGGATGAAAACAGCGGATTGATGTTCTGAAACTCCCCGTGGGCCGCGATGTGGATGATGCCGTATTGGGAGATATGATCCAGAATCCAGCGCTTGGTGGCCTTTTTGCCCTTCAGCGACTCTCCGTCGGGAAAGGACCAGCGGATGCTGTCCGCTTCGAATTCCGCCAACGGCAGATCGAAATTCAAATCCCCCAGATCCGGATTGCCCACCGCCAACACCCGCTTTTTCCCGGACGGGCGGGAACGCTTGCCAAACGCGTACTCCATGGCCGACGCCGACGGCGAGTAGAACAGAGGATAGCGCTCCACCAGCACCCCGCCATCGGCCCCACGCAACGCGGCGAAGGCGAGAAAATGCAAAGACTCGTGGGGAATGATCCCCAGATAACGCACATCCCGCAACGACTCGGCCATGGGCTGAATCAACCATTCGTGCAACCGGGTCATGACCCGTTCCACCGGCTCCAGGTTCTGCATGCCGTCCCGATAACGCCGGATGGTCTCGTTCACCGTCTGCCCGTCTGCCGCCACCCGCTTGAAAACCGTACCCGTGGAACGGGTCATCCAGATGAAAATCTCCTTGCCGGTCAACAAATAGGCCAGCACACCCACCCCCGGCTCCAGCAGCTTCTCGAAGCGATCCAGCGTGATGGGATGCACCGACACAAAACCGCTCAACTCCGGATTGCGCTGCTGCAACTCCAGTTGCGCCTCTTCGGCCTCGGCCTGTTTTTTCCGGTAGCGCTCCTGAGAGGCCGGATCGGAACCGCTCTTGGCCGCCAACTCCCGCGCCAGGGTTTCCAACTCCTGAAACAGCCCGTTGACCCGTCGCAACGCTGTCTCATCCTCTTTCCGGCGCAGATCGATCTTCTGGTTGGCCAACAGGTCGATGAAATTGCGCGCGCGAAACCGCTCCAGATAATCGAACGCCTCCCGCTCCCGCCCCTGATCCACCAGCAACACGATGATGTCCCGATACAGCTCCTGCTTGTCCTCCTGAAAACTGTTGCGCAAGGCATCGATCTTCAAAGAGGCGCGCATCCGCTCCACCACCTGGATGGCCGCGTCGTAAGCCCGGATCGCCTCCTCCCCCCGCCCCTGACGGGCCAGCAAACCGGCCTCTGCGGCCATGGCCCGCCATTGCACTTCGCGGATCACATGGCGTGTGGCCAACTCCCGCGCCTGCCCGAAAAACCGCGCCGACTCCGACCACTGCTCCAAGGCGCGCTTCACCTGACCCAACGCCAACAGCGCCTTGGCCTGATTGACCACATCCCCGATCTCGCGACTGATGGACTCGGCCAAAACGAAACCGGCTTCGGCCTCCTTGAGCTTGCCCTGCCGCATCAACACCAGACCGATGTTGCGATGATCGTATCCCAACCCCCAACGGCTCTTGAGTCCCTCGTCGATCTGGAGGGCCTGACGAAACCGTTGCAACGCCTCATCCAGCCGACCGGTCTCGCGCAGGATCAATCCCTTGTTGTTCAAAGAAGAAGCCAGCTCAGAAGGAATCTTCTCCCGTTCGGCCAGCTCGACGGCCTTGTCCAGATGCAGCAAAGCCTTGTCGTGTTCGTTCAAGGTCCAGTAGACCAGTCCACGGGTGTTGGCGATCATGATGGCCAACGGGATGTCCTTAGCCCGTTTGGCCAACCCGTCCGCCTCGTTCAGACCCTGAAAAGCGGCCTGATACTCGCCTTGAAACCAGGCGGTATTGGCCAAACGCAACGCGGCCGTGGCCATGAGCAACGGCGCGTCCAGCGCCTCGGCCCGCTCACGCCCCTGCCGGTAATGCGCCTCGGCCTGGACGAAATTCCCCAACGCCTCTTCGGTCAAACCGATGTCCAGCAACGCCCGGGTCTGCCCCTCCGGATCATCGGTCTCCTGAAACAACGCCAAAGCCTGCTCGAAATGCTCCCTGGCCTTGGCATGACGGGACAAACGCACATGATGGATCCGACCCATGCGCAGATGCTGCTCGGCCATGGCCCGCTTGTCCCCGTGTTGCCGGGACAGCTCGAAGGCATGACCGAACCGGTTCAACGCCTGCTCGTGATCCCCCCGGTTCTCCTGGACAATCCCCAGCGTGGCCACCCCCTCGGCCAGTTTCCCGCCGTCGCCTCCGGTTTGCTGCCACATCCGGATCGCCGCTTCCAGTTGCGCGATGGCCGGTTCGTAACGCTCCAGCCGGGACCACAGCACCCCCAGCGTGTAATGGGCCTGAGCCAATCCCGCCGGATCCTGGCCCCCGGTACCCCACTCGGCCACCAGCCGCTCCTGATGGATCACGGCCCGTTGATACTCCTCCAGCTTGAACAGGGTCTCCACCGCGAAGCCGGTCAAGCGGGCAAAATGGTCCATCCGTCCCGCCCGTTTCATCAACGCCAACGCGTTTTCCACCCGCCGCACCGCCCCGGCCAACTCCCCGGACTGCTGCAAAGAGACCGCCTCGGCCACCTCCTCTTCGTACAGCCCCACAGCCCGCTCTTTGGCCTGCTCCGCGTCCAGACCCACGATACCGGAAAACCGGAACGGATTGGGCCGCTTCTCTCCGGTCTCCTTCCAGGCCTCCTCCAAAGCGAACAGCGCCGACGCACGACCACCCAGACGACTCAGATACCCCCGCCACACCCGTTCCACCACAGGCCAAGGCTCACCGGCATCCACCTGGATCACATGCGCGAAACCGCCATGACGAAAAGCCGCGTCCAGCATCGTCTGCTCGCCGCTTCCGGCCACGCCCGCACCGGTCACCAACAACGCGGTATGGCCTTCGGAAAGGTCCAGTTTCTCCAAGGCGACCTTTTCCGTCACCCGATCCCGGCTCCCCACCGGCAGAGCCAATCCGCTCACCGGGAGTCTGGCCAGCAACACATGGGCCGTGGCCAGTTGCGCGACCGGATCCTGACCTAGCCCGACAGCGAGAGGCAACGCCTGAATCGGCATCCCGGCGGCAATCCCGGTCAGCGTGTCGCCCGCTTCCCCGGTCACGGCCACGCGGGAATGAAACAGTCCCTGACGGGGAGAATCGGTCAGCAGATCGTACAAGGTGTGCAGATGCACCAGTGGACGACCGGCCGGCAGCCATCCGGCCAACACCCCGCGCGCGTCCACCCCCTCGGGCGCGGACAGATGCACCAGCTCCGCCTGGGCGAGTCGCTCCGGCAACCGACGATCCCCGCCGGTCCACTCCCCCCCGGACGACACCGTGGCATGCAGCACCTCCTCCCCGGTGACCAGAAACAGATGCCCCCCCGCGCGGCCCGCCACCCATTTCAGATAGGGACGATTCCCCCGCAGGGCGCTGGCCGCCAACGCCATCGGCTCGGCAGGCGACAGCCACGAAACCGCCAAAGGTCGGCTCGCGCGCACCCCTTCCAAAGCCTGATGCAACGCCTGATCCGCCGCCGCGATCCGCTCCGCCGACCGGGCGCCCAGAGCCAGCTCCAGATCCGACAACAAAACCGAAATCTCCTCCCGCGCCTCCCCCAGCCCGTTGAGGAAAAACTCCCGACCCAGACGATCTTGCAACAGCAAGGCAAGCCGGTGACGATCCAACCGCTCGCTGACGGCAAAAGCGGCAGCCACCTCCCGGCGTTCCAGAAAATGCTCGACCTGCGAACGCACCAACGGCTCCAGAAACAGATTCTGGGAACGCCCCGCCCCCGGAGCCTGCAAAGGCGCCGGCAGAGCCAGAGCGCTCCGGGTCGCCGCCTGCAACCGTTTGCCCCGCTCGACCGGATCGCGCACCTCCTCGGCGTCGAGCCATTCCAGAATCCAGCCGGTCTCGGACAGCCCCAGCGCGGCCCACTGCGTGATCTCTTGTTTCAGACGGGCGGCCTCCCCGGTTTTTTCCGCAGCGGTCGCGATCACCAGACGGTTGAGTTTGATCCGGATCAGATTGGTCCACAGCTCCCGACTGGTGAACGATGAGCCCGTGGTCAACAACGCCTCGGCGCGCCGGTAGAACGAATCGGCCAAGCTTTTCAGCTCCAACCGACGATGCCACGCCGACCAGCGCCGCTCCTCCCCGCCGCCGCGCCCCGGTTCCAAGGTTTCAGGCAGTTGCACCAGCAGAAAAGCGGCATTGGCCAACGTATAAAAACCGCTCCTCGGATCGGAACGCTCCCAGCCCGCCGTCTGCACACGATCCGCCAAGCGCCCGATCCACTCCGGATCGACCGGCTCGCCCGCCGCGAGCATCTCCACGGCGATCTTGGAAAGATTGTACCAATTGACCCGATTGCCAAAATTGACCTTCAGGGATTCGGTCAGCTCCAAAGAGGCCAGGGTCTGTTCCATGGCCTGGGCGCGCTGCCCAAGTCGATACTGCAACACGCCGATGCGGTTGGCCAATACCGCCCGTTCGGTCTGCTGGCCCGCGTCCGGATCGACACTCTCCGGCAGCAAGGCCCACTTCTTTTGCAAAAACTCCAAAGCCGCCTCCGGCTCTTCCAGGGCGTCGTAAACCGTGGAGACAAAACTGAACAGCAGCTTCTCCTCTCCAGACCGGTCAAACCCCAACGCAGCCTGGGATCCGTTCTCCCCCAACGAAAACACCAGACTGAAAAAACCCTTGCCCGCCGGACGATCCCGTTTGCCGTGTTCGGCCAGCAGCTCCAGACTTTTCAGATAACTGGCCAACGCCTCGCGCAACGCCCCCCGGTCCACCAGCGGCGCGGTCAAGGCCGCCGGAACCGACGAAACCGACGAAACCGGCGCCGCCGTGTTGGTCGCTGTCGTCGCCGTGGGGGTCGCCACACCCGCCGTGGGGGTCGTGGTCGTCGTGGCCGGACGCGCCGCCTGATGCAGATTGACCGCGATATTGCGTTGCAACAAGGCGAGATTCTCGGTCTTGTTCAAGGCCAGATTGCCCTCCATGGCCTTGGAAAACCAGGTGGCGGCGCTGGCATGCTCCCCCATGGCCTGAAAGGCCAAAGCCAGACGCTCCTGCACCTCGATCCGCAACACCGGCTGATCCTCGGGCAACACGTCGAGCGCCTTGCGATACAACACGATCGCCTCCGCCGTGCGATCGGTCTTGAAGGCGCTCTCCGCCAGCTTGCGGTGCAACAGGGCATGGGCCAACGGATCGCTCAACGGTCGCTTGCGCTGGGTCCAGCGTTGAAAATAACGATACGCCTCTCCATGGTTGTTCATGGCAAAAAAGACATTGCCCAGATTCAACAACAGATTGGCCTCCTCCTGGGGAGCGGTCGGCGCGTCGGTCAGACGCAAGGCGGCCTGATACCCTTTGGCGGCCTGCTCCAGGTGGCCACGCCCCCCCTTGCCCGTGACCTCGAAACCTTCATGCAGCCAGGCCAACGTCTGGTGATAAAACGCCACCCGGGGGGACTGGGCCACCACCCGTTCCAGCAAGGCGATCAGACGGGGATAGTCCGGAGGGTCGAGATAAGAGAGCGTCAAGGCCTGGGCGTAAAGACGCAACGGATCGTTGGGCCGCTCTCCGAGCCACTTTTCATAATGCGACACCATCTCCTTCAAGGCGCCGAGCTGCACCTTGGTGGCGATATACTCCCGATGGGCATCCACCGAATCGGGATGATCGGCCAGAATCCGTCCCAACAGCTTGGCCGCCGCCTTGCCATCCCCAAGCTCGCGCAGACGGGTCGCGGCCCGCACCTTCTGCCGGGTCATGAGCGCCTCAACCACTTGCCGCTCCCCCTCCGGCAAATCCGGCACCTGCGACAGTTCACCATAAGCCGCCGCCGCCCGGTCAAACGCCTCCAAACGGATCAGCCGTTCCGCCTTCCACTTCAGACTCCGGATCCGCTCCGCTCCCGGAACGGCATCCACCTGCCCGATCTCATCCAAAGTGGCGACCGTCTTCTCCTCCTCGCCGTTCTCCTGATACAACTGGGCGATGCGCATCAGGGTCATGACCGCCAGCCGTTTCAGATCCGGATTGTCGTTCATCAACTCACGCAACGCGGTGATCTGTTCCGGAAACGTCCGTCCCTGCCCGGTGACGGCAATGGCCTGGGACAAAGCCAGCACGCCCCAGCGGTGCGCCTCGCCCACGGCGCGGACCACTTCCAAAAACAGCTTTTTCAGTCCGGATTCGTCCTTGAGCAGCCGATAGACCCGGCCCCGCGCGAACAGCGCCCGCACCCGGACCGATTGGTCCTGAGAATCATCCAGGACGGAGAGATGATCCAAAGCCGCCAGGGTCTCTCCGGTCAGCAGCCGCAGACGGCTCGCCTCGATCCGGGCCACGCTCTGAAGGCGCTCTTCTCCCGGCCAGCGTTTGCCGATGGACAAGATGGCCTCCACCGCCCGATCCACCTGAACGCGCACCTCTTGCGGACCGGTACGCGTGGCCGCCTCGTGGATCGGCAAGGCCAGGGCGTGAATGGCCACCACTCCCCCCTCCACCCCGCCAGCCCCGGCGTGACGGGCGATCACCGCGCGGGCCTTGGCATGCCAACCGGCCTCTTGCAGAAAATCCAGATATTCCAGATCAAACGCCAACCGCTCCCCGACCGGGATGCGTTCCGGGTTGGCGGAGAGGTTTTCCAGGATCAGCAGCCCCTGTTCCCGTTCTCCGGCGGCAAAATGACGGGCCGCCGCAGCGCGGGCCTGGAAAGGATCCTGGTAGAGTTCCAAAAAAGTGGCACGATTGAGCCGATGAATCTCGCCGTCACGGGCGTCACCAAAATAGACCCACTCGCCAGCCACCGACGGATGACGCGGCGCCAACCCTTCCGGGGTCAGACGATACCACTCCGACAGCCCTTTTCCAGGCTGGAAACGGGCCATCCACAGGCCCGAACGGGTGTCATCTTCCGGGGAAAAGCGGGTGAAGAACAGCCGGTCCGGTGGCACGAACCGGGGTTCCCGATCCCACTCCGGCCCTGCTGTCAACGGTTTGATCTCCGTGGGAGCGGTGGCGCTCAAGGCCACCAGCCTGCCCTCTTTGGAACAGATCAGCCACGTCTGCGGCCCCTGGGCGCAGGAGGAGACCCCTTCCACCCAGAGCGTGGCCTCCTGCTTGCCAAGCTCCCGGCGCATGACGGCCATGGGATGATCGCCACTGGCCTGACGGGTGTACAAAAACGCGGAGCCATCCGGACTCCACACCGGGGAGTTCTCCCCAAAAGCGCGATCCGTGAGGGTCTGTCCCGTGCCTTTTTCCAGATCCGACAGATGGATGTCGCCCCGAGGATCGGTTGCGTGGGACACGTGCAGCAGCCACCGGCCCGACGGATCGAGACTCGGCTCGGTGTCGGCGGCAGGATGATCGGTCAGGGGTCGGGGGACGGCGGCAGGGCCTGCGGACAGATCCTGGATCCAAAGATCCCGGTTGCCGCTGCGATTGGAGACGAACACGAGCTGTCGCCCATCGGCGCTGACCGATGGCGCAAAATCGAAATCCGGATGGACGATCACGGGTTCGGCGCCGACCCCGTGGGCCCACCCCAACAAAAGACAGACAACAAGGGTCAGGGGACGCATGACGATACCCAAGACTCCCCAGGCTGTTCACGAACGAACGGAGATGGCCTCACCATGGCGGCAAAAATGGCCCACTGCGAGGAGTATACAAGGTTCCGGGCCTAAAGAGGAGGAAACACACCCCGGAAAACCCCAAAAAATCAGCCTTTTTCTTTCAGCCTATTCCATCAGCGCCGGAACGGCGGACTCCGGGGAACCTGCGGGCAGCGTGACGATCACCGAAGTCTCTCCGGCCTGGCTGGCATCCAGTTCCATGCCACCCCCCTGAGTCTTGGCCGCCAACCACGCGGAATAGGTGCCCAATCCGCTGCCGTGAGGCTTGCCGGTGACGTATTTGTCAAAAAAGTGGGGCCGGATCGTCACAGGTACCTCGCCAGGGTTGGTGATGCGGATCCGGCCCAGACCCTCGGCAAACGACAACTGAATCCGGACCTGTCCGTGATAGCTGGAGGCCTCGATGGCATTCAAGAACAGGTTGTAGAATACCGAATAACACAGCATCTTCTCGCCCAGAACAAAAAACGCTTCCGGCGGTCCGTCCTGATCCGGCCTCTCGAAAAGAATCTTGATGCGCTTGGACTGGATGTGTTTCTCCAGACCGCCGACGATGTGTTTCAATGTTTCCAGCAGATCGAAATGTTCCGCCTGCAACTTGTAGGTATTGTTCTCCATCTTGTACATATCAAGGGACTTGTTGATCATGTCCAACATGATATAACCGCTGCGTTCGATCAGTTTGAGCAGATTGCGTTGCGATTCGGTGTAATTGTCATCCAGAAGCATGATTTCCGGCAGTCCCAGGATGCCGGACAAAGGCCCTTTCATGTCGTGACGGGAGATGCGCTCCATGTCCTCGCGGATCTTCAGGGCCTGCTCCAACTCCTCGTTCTTGCGGCGCAAATCCTCTCTGGCGCGCTGATGGGCAATGGTGTTGCGGCACCGGACCAGCACCACCGACGCGCTGCTGGGTTTGCGGATGAAATCCACCGCGCCGAGTTGCAATCCCACGGTCTCGTCATCCTGGGTATCCTTGCAAGTCAGAAAGATCACCGGAATCCGCGCGGTTTCCGGATCGGACTTCAACCGGCGGCACACCTCGTAGCCGTCCATCTCGGGCATCAACACGTCCAACAGAATCAGATCCACCCCACCGGCGGCCGCAATCTGACAGGCCACATCCCCCCGGATCGCCACCTTGACCGCAAACAGTTGATCCAACGCCGACTTGATCACCTTGATCTGATCCGGCTGATCATCCACCAGCAAAATGGTCCCTTCCTTGGCACTGGGGGCACGCGACGCGCTCATGGTCTCTCCTCCGTCTCCAAATCCACAGCCAAACCCACGGTTTCGGCCCATGCCAACAAGGTCCGCAACGCGGCCTGATAGTCATAGCCATCCAGAAGATCTTTCAGGGTCCGCAACGCCTCGCGATCCGCGCCACTTCTCACCAAGGGACGCATCTGCCCGATGACCGCTTCCGCATCCGAATCGAACGCCCGCAACAGTCGTTCGGCCCGCCTGAACAAAGGCAACAAGGCCGCCGTGTCCGTGATTCCCTCTTCCCCCGCGCCCTCCGCCTCCACCGGTTGTCCTCCGACAGCCCCTCCGATGGTGACCAGCACCCCTTCCAGCCTGCGGGAGACCTCCTCCAGCAAGGCGGACATGGCCCCCCCGTCCTCCTCTCCGTGCGCGGCATGCTCCACCGCCTGAGCCGCCACACTCAACTCCGACGCGCCGATGGTGGCGGCAATCCCCTTGAGCGTATGGGCCGCGCGCTCCAACTGCGACCGGTCCCCCAACTCCCAGAACGATGCCATCAAACGGCACACGTCCTTTTGATTGTGGACAAAACGGGCCAGAATGTCCAAGTACAATGCCGTATTGCCCCCCATAATCTTCAGAGCGGCCTCGGTGTCCAGACCCGGCAAATCCGGTAAAGAAGGCAAATCATGTAGATCGTTCGACCCACTCTCCGCACGGACAACCAACGCCAAATCATCCGACTCCGCGCGCCGACGGGCCGGATCGGGATGGATCCAGCGGGCCACCAGGGCATACAAAACCCTGGGCTCCACCGGTTTGGCGAGATAATCGTTCATGCCCGCCGCCAGACAGGCGTCCCGATCCTGTACCAGGGCATTGGCGGTCATGGCGATGATGGGAATGTCCGCCCCCCACCCCCCCTGACGACGAATCGCCCGCGTGGCATCCAGACCATCCATCACCGGCATGTGCAAATCCATCAAAACGCCGTCGAAATGCTCGCGCGCCACCCGTTCCACCGCCTGTTGACCATTCTCCACCACGGTCAAGGTCACCCCCACCTGGGCCAACAACTCCCGGGCCACCTGCTGGTTGATCTCGTTGTCTTCGGCCAGCAGCAGATGGGCGCCGACCACCGGTTGCATCAAACGCTGATCCGCCTGATTCAATAAATCCCGCCCCGAATCCGGCGCATGCCCAAAGGCGCGCAGAATGGAATCGATCAGCCCGGAGCGGTTGACCGGCTTGACCAGAAAACCATCCAGGGTCACGTTCTCCTCGGTGCGCAGAAAATGCTGCTCACACCCGTGGGAGGTGACCAGAATCACCCGTGGCATGACGCGCGCCACGCCTTCTGCCTGCCGGATCCGGCGGGCCACCTCCATGCCATCCCTCTGCGGCAGGGTCATATCCAACATCACCAGCCCGAAAGGCTCCGCGACCTGCTCCGCCCGGATCAAGGTCTCCAAAGCCAACGCGCCATCGCCCACCGCCGTGACCCGAAACGCCAAGGATTCCAGACACGCACTCAAAATATCACGGGCACCCGCGTTGTCATCGACCACCAGAACCCGCAAGCCCGCCAACTCCCCGATCAGCGGCGACACGGGTTCGGCCATCCGCTCCGAGCGGCCGAACGGCACGGTACACAAAAAGCGGCTGCCCACTCCCAAGGTGCTTTCCACCCGGATTTCACCCCGCATCATCTCCACCAGACGCCGGGAGATGGCCAATCCCAATCCGGTGCCGCCATGCTTGCGGGTGGTGGAGGTATCCGCCTGACTGAACTCCTTGAACAATTTTTCCATCTGTTGCGGCGTCATGCCGATGCCGGTATCCCGCACCGAAAACTGGATGACCACCTCGCGATCGCGCTCTTCGACCACCCGCGTGGCGATCGCCACCTCGCCTGTTTCGGTGAACTTGACCGCATTGTTGGCCAGATTGGTCAGAATCTGCCCCAGACGCAACGGATCCCCCACCACATGGGACGGCGCCTTCAGATCCCCGTCCAGCAACAACTCCAGATCACTCTCCATGGTCTTCACCGTGATCATGGCCACCACCCCGTCGAGCACGTCATCCAGGGCGAACTCCACCTGCTCCATCTCCAACTTGCCCGCCTCGATCTTGGAAAAATCGAGAATGTCGTTGATCAGGCGCAACAGGGAGTTGGCGGCATTGTGAACCTTGAACAGATAATCTTGTTGCTTGCCGGTCAATTCGGTCTGAAGACACAAATGGCTCAAACCGATGATGGCGTTCATGGGGGTACGAATTTCATGGCTCATGTTGGCCAGAAACACACTCTTGGCCTGGGTGGCCAGTTCGGCGTTCTTCTTGGCCAGCGCCAACTCCTCTTCCTGCTGACACCGAATGATCAAGCCCGCCAGGGTGTTGACGATGGGTTGCAACAACAGCTTGTCGTCATCGGTAAAGTGATAACCGGCATCCACCCGCAGATTGAGCACGCCGATCAACCGCTCTCCGCCCAGAATCGGCAGACAATAATCCCCATGGTCGGTGATGCCGTAATAGGTGATCTCGTGCCCCTCATCCAGATGGGGCGAGTAGACCGGCAGACGGGTCTTGGCCGCCTTGCCGCACAGACAATACCCCAGCGGAACACGGGCGCACCGCTCCTGGAGCGGTTCCGGCTGACCGCGCTGGGCCGCCAGATACAGTTCCTGACGCCCTTCATCCCACAAAAAGATCGCCCCCCGAATCTGACACCCCAGCCAGGGGATGGAGGTGATGAGAAAAATGGCCTCGTCGAGATGTTCCTTCAGGGACAAGGAGTCCAGGGAATCCATCAACAACCGGTTGATGATGGCGCGAATCTTCCCCTGCTGTTCCAGATATTCATTGTGCTGGGAGAGCTGTTTGGTCTGATCCAGCAACTGCTTGAGCAGGGCGTACTGCTTCCGGTTGTTGTTCCGGACCACATCCCGTTCCGCGACCACGGCATCGTAGCGCTCCTCCGCAGCCTTTTGATCCTTGTCGCGCCGTCCCTTGAGCAGATGCAGCAGCCCCAGCCCCACCATCCAGACCAGCAGATGCACCGCCCCGCTCTTGAATCTCCACGCCTCCAGCGTCGCAACCCGGACTGCGGACGCCGACGCCAAACCGTTGGCATGCTCCCCATGCGGATGTGTCAGGGAAACGGGCATCAGGCCGTCGATGGTACGCAGATTCCAGGCCCAGAACCCCAAAAGCAGCAGCGTCCATAAAAAGAAAGGCAGTATTCCATGACGCTGGATTGCCAACCAATATCTCTTCAAGGGGCGTTTTCCACATCGGATGAAAGTCAAATCGCGCCGGAGCCGGAAAAACCCCTGCGAGTCAGTCACGCTCCACCCCCCCGAAACCGCTCAGCCGGGGGCGGACATCACCATGAAACGCCATACGCCCGAGGTCAAGTGTAAAACGCCCAAACCGCTACAAACGAACGTTCATGATCTTGAAAAACATCCCGAAATCCGCCAAGATTGCACTCTCGCCCTCCACCCGGTTTTCCAAGGCTGCCGCCATGAATCTGGCCGATCGCATCATTCTCGTCACCCGCCCGGAACCGGGAGCCAGCGAAAGCGCGCGACTGATCGCCCGTCACGGTGGCGTGCCGCTGCTGGCGCCGGTGATGACCATCCAACCGATGGCCGATCCTCTGCCTTTTCAACACGCCATGGCCACCCTGGACCGGTTCGACGCGGTGCTGCTCACCAGCGCCAACGGCGCCCGCGCTTTTGTCGCGGCCCTGCCGGAAGGAGTCACGCCACCGCCCCTGTTCGCCGTGGGCCACAAGACCGCCCGCCTGCTGACAAACCGGGGATGGACGCCACAGGTGCCGGAACGGCCCATGGGAGGAGAATCGCTGGGAAAAACCGTGCTGGAACGGTTTCCCGCAGCGCGGTCGTTTTTGTTTCCCCGGGCCGAGGAGGGGCGCGAGGAGTTGATCGGCGTGCTGGAGCAGGCCGGCAAGCAGGTCGCAACCATTCCGGTCTACCGCAGCGTGCCGGTGGAGCGACTCCCCGCAGCGATTCTCCAGCGACTGCCGGAGGTGGATGCCCTGCCTTTTTTCAGTCCCCGCACGGCGGAGCTGTTTTTGGATCTGCTGCCGCAAGGTCCAGCGAGTCTGCCGGAAACCGCCGTGATCGCGGCCTTGAGTCCCCTCACCGCCGAGGCGTTGTCGCGACGGGGGGTACGGGTGGATCTGACCGCCACCGGCAGCGATGGAGAGGGGATGATCCGCGCCTTGATCGACTATTGGTCCAGATGGTCGAACGCCCCGGCTTCGTAAAGCCGACCGAAAGCCGCGACCACCGCCGGATCAAAGCTGGTTCCCGACAGGCGCCGGATCTCCGCCACCGCGTCCGCCACACTCCAGGAACGCTTGTAGGGTCGGCAATGGACCAAAGCGTCGAACACATCCACCACCGAGACAATCCGGGCCGCCAACGGAATCGCTTCGCCGCGCAACCCTTCGGGATAGCCGTTGCCGTCCCACTTCTCATGGTGATACATGGCGATCTGACGGGCCAGACGAAAATTCTTCTCGTCTTTGATGATCAGGCCGCCGATGCTGGGATGGGTGGCGATTTCGTTGAACTCGGCTCGATCCAGAGGGCCGGGTTTGTTGAGAATCCGGTCCGGAATGCCGATCTTGCCGATATCGTGCAGTTGACTGGCCTCGGCGTACAGTTCGGCGGTTGCGGGGGGCAATCCCAAGGCCAAGGAGAGCTGCCGGGTGAGGGTGACGATGCGCTGGATATGCTCTCCGGTGTGGATATCCTTGGCTTCCGCCGCCTCGGAAAGCATCTGGATGGCCGAAGCGTGGGCCTCGCGCAACTCCAGTTGCACCCGCAACGACTGCAAGGCCACGCACACCTGACCGGTGAAAATCCGCAACAAATGCACCGCCAAGGGATCCAGCGCCTGACCGTGTTCCAGATAGAGCATGCCGATATCCTCGTTGCGAATCCGCAACGGGATGGTCGTCTCTTTGGCGGAGATGTTCTCTTGCACCGGGGGGATGGTCTTTTCCAGACGGGCCTGACCGACTGCGGCCTTGATGGTGATCTCGTCTTTGTTGAACATGGCCAGAAAGCCGTTGGCAATGCGCACCGAACTATGCTCCCCCAGATGGCACAATCCCAGAATCTGGGTGAACACCCCGGAATAAAACGCCTCGAAGGAGTCCAGCGGATGCAGGTACATCTGTGGCGCGGCCCCCAGGATGGTCTCCAATCCGTGACGCGCCAGATCGATGGTGGTCAGATCCCGGTAGGATTTCAAGGCGGAGCGCACGGTGGTGTAGAGCTTCTGCGCCGACAGCTCGCTTTTTTCCTTGTAATCGTCGATATCGAAATGATCGATCACGTAGCGTTCCGGCGCCAGACCCGGCTGACCGGTCCGGATCACCAGCCGGATCCGCTGATCCCGCAAGGTTTCGCGGATGAAACGCACCAGTTGCAAACCGGCGTCATCGCTTTCCATCACCACATCGATCAATCCCAGGGCAAACCCCGGCGTGTTGCGGAGAATCTCCTGCGCCTGGGCGGCGGATGCGGCGGAAACCAGGGAGAGGGCTCGTCCCCCAAAAGAGAAATGGCGCAAATTCAAACGCGTGATCGCGATCACATCCGGATCGTCATCCACCACCAGCACCAGCCAGGGAGGCGGACCCGGCTCTTCTGCGGAGAGGTCTGCGGAGAGGGAGGTGGTCTTGCCCTTGAGTTGCAGGATTCGCTTTTCGGCGTTCATGACGTGGCACCGGAGGACAGAGGAAAAGTCACATTCTGTAACGAAATCCTAACCAATCCCGCCAATGCCGTCAATTTCAATTTTCAATTCAGTCCAAAATAAAACATATACCCCTGCGACCGCGATAAAAACAGAATCATCTCCAGTCGCAAACCGGCAGACATCGCCGCCGATCCCCTCCTCACCCCCGGATTTCGACAGGCCAACGACACTCGAAACGCACCCCCTCGCCGCTTCCGCTCGCCAGGACAATGGTGCCACGAAGCTTGGTGGTGATCAGATTGTAACAGATGTACAGTCCCAGACCACTGCCTCCCGCGCCCCGGTTGGTGGTGAAAAACGGCTCGAAGGCCCGATTTCTGGCCTCTGCCGACATGCCGACGCCCGTGTCGGAATAGATGAATTCCAGCGTATTTCCCTGCACGACAAAACGCAAATCGATCCGACCGGCCCGCACTCCGCCCTCGAAACCGTGGGTCAGGCTGTTGAGCAGCAGATTGGTCAGGATCTGGTTGAGATAACCGGGAATGCCCACCACCCGCAACGTTTCCGGGCACTCCAGGCCGATGTCGATCGGGGTCTTCTTGAAGGCGTTGCGCAGACTGATCAACACATCCTTGGCCACATCGATCACCCGGTACTCCCGCACCGCCTCCGAGGATTGATCGATGGAAGCCCGCTTGAAGCTCTGGATCAACTCGGCGGCCCGCTGAAGATTGCGGGCCACCAGCACCGAGGCCTCCTCGACAATCTCCATGCCGCGCATCAGTTCATCCACATCCACCGCGTCGCGCGCCATCAGCGTCGCGAGAGACCGGGACTCCTCCAGCAACTGGGTGGCGGCGGAATAGGCCACGCCGATGGGGGTATTCACCTCGTGGGCGATGCCCGCCACCAGACGCCCCAGCGAGGCGAGTTTTTCCTGGGCGATCAACTCATGACGGGTATTTTCCAACTCCCGGATCTTCTCGTCGAGCCGCAGGGTGCGCTCCAGCACCTTGGCGTCCAGGGTGGCCAGCAGCCGGGTCAACTCCTGCTCGGCGCGCCGTCGGGAAATCAAACCCGCCAGCGTGTTGGCGATGTTGCGTAAAAAAACGATCTCGTCCGGATCATGGACATGACCGGCGGGCAAATAGACATTCAACACCCCGAACAACTGCGCGTCCGACAGAATCGGCACACAGTAGTGACCATGCGGCGTCATGCCCTCGAAGCGCAGTTCGTGGCGCGCATCCAACTCGCGACTCATCACCACCTCCCGCTCCGCCCCGGCCCGCCCACACAGACAATAGCCCAGGGGAATCGAGCGGCACAGGCCCAGCAACTCCGCAGACAGATCATGCTGCACCGTCAGATCCAGCCGTCCGGTCTCCTCGTTGAACAGAAAAATCGCTCCGCGCTTCTCCACTCCCAGCCAGGGGATCTCCAGCACCACCTGCAAGGCCTTTTCCAGAATCTCTTCCAACGTCAACGACAACAACGACTGTTGCAAAATGGTGGAAATGGCCGAACGCCGATCCAGGGCGCGGGCATTGTCCTGTTCGCTCTTTTTCAGGTCCAGGACCGTCTCTTCCAGATCACGATGACGCGCGGTCAGGCTCTCTTGCATGATTCTCAAGGAGCGAGCCAACTCCCCCACCTCGTCCCGACGCTCCACCCGAATGCGGGGCTCCTCTCCCTCGGCCACCCGACGCGCCGTGGCGCTCAGGGCGTTGACCGCGTGCAGCAAATCATACTGAAACCAGGCCAGCAGCAGACCGATCCCCAACAACACCAGAAACACCGTGATCTGCGAACGCAAAAACTGATCGAACAGCAACGCGCTCTGTTCCACATCGTGGATCTTGTACACCTCCTCCAGCGCAGCCAACAGCTCCTGCATCGCGCTTTCGGTCTCCAGAACCTGACGCCGGTATTGCTCGATCCACTGGCTGATCACCAGAATTTCACTGGCAATGGTATAAAAACCATGCTGATACGGCACAAACGACTCCTGAATCTCCTGGCGCGCGTCCGTCTGCAAACGGCTCCGATTCAGCAGATCCCCGAAACGCTCCACCTCGGCGTTGAATTTTTCCAGATACAGCACCTGCTTGCGTTCCATGTAATCTTTTTCATGACGACGCAACTGCAACATGGAAACCAGCAACTCAAAGGCATTCTCCTCTTGCAAACGCTCCTCGATCTGATGGATCCGGGCACGCAGACGGCCATGCTCGCCGGAATTCTCGTTCACGCCGATCTCCAGCAACTTGGCCTGAATCCGCTGAAACCGCTCCAACTGCACCTCAATGCGTTCTCGCACCCGGTCCGAACTGTGCCCCTCCGGCATGACGCGCAATGCGTCCAGCTCCTGCAAACGGGGAAACATGCCATTCAACAAGGCAACCACCCGCTCACCGGAGGCAGGATCCTTGGTACGCAGAAAATATTCCACCTCCCGGTGGGCATGATCGGCGTCCTGCTCGATTTGATGGATCAGAATGCTGGTGTGGCGGGTCAGATGATCCCGCTGCCAAGAGGCGGTATTGGTGCGGTAGTGCAAAACAGCCTGGACGGCATTCACCACGAAGGCCGCCAGGATCAGCAGGAAAAAAAAGGTGATCTTGCTCTTGAAACGCAGATGTCTGACCATCCGGCCTCCTTGTTGGATATCCTAACCCGGACGGCCGTGACCGACCCGACGCATCAGATCGTGCCGTCGCCCGGCAAACGCGGCTCCACCCCGGCAGGCCATTCCGGAGGGGGTTCCGCCGGCAGGTCAGCCGGCCAGTCGGAAGGGCCTTCCGGCATCGCCGAAGGTTCGGACAGGAAAGAGCCTGGCGGCGGTTCGGGATCCGGCATCGACGACGGCTCCGGCAGCGACATCGGCTCCGGCAGCGGCTCGTTGTCCATGGTGGATTCCGGCGCCAAAGGCGGCATCGGCTCGCCACCGCCACCACCACTCCCGGACTCCGGCCCGGCGGAAGACGACGCCCCGGACGCGGGTGCGGATAAGACGGGCGCGGCTTTGGGGGCAGGAGCCGCAGATCCGGATTGGGGGGCGGGAGCGGAGGCGGGTCCGGGTTTGACCGGTGACGGGGTTTGCCGCGCACCGGACTGGGCGACCGGGGGCCGGTATGAAATCGTGGGCACCGCTTGATCGACGCGGATCGCCGCCGGATTGCCATCCTCGCGATCCAGTTGTTCCAGGTTGGGCAGACGCAACCCCTGCGGCGGAATGGTCTGTTCCTCGGGGATTTCAGGAACGATCAGATAGGCATCCCGCCCCTCGGCGCTGGCGTTGGTGGCCACGCCCACCCGTCGGGACTGGCCATCCGGATTGTCGGCCATGCGTTCGGCCAGACGCCAATCCACCACCACCTGCAAATCGGGACGACGCGCCAAAGCCTGCTTGATGGCCCTGGACATCCACTCCCGCTCGGTTCCTTCGTTCTTCAACTCCGTGAGGATCGGATAGACCTCCAGATACAACTCCCCGTCACGCCAGCCCGCCTTGGCCGGTTCGTTGACGATGGCCACCGTGTCCCCGGCTTTGACATTGGGAAAAAAAGATACGATATCCTCAGGATACAAACGAATACACCCGTGACTCACCCGGCGACCGACCCCCAGGGGACGATTGGTGCCATGCATCAGATAGGCAGGCAGACTCAGATAGATGGCATGGGTGCCCAACGGATTGCGCGGACCAGGATAGATGGCCTCGGGCAAAGTGGGATCCTCCTTGCGGATCGAGGCCGGAGGACGCCAAATGGGATCGGCCATCTTGCCGGTGACCACCGTGCGTACCCGAGGGGTCATCATCCCCTCCTGTCCCACGCCGATGGGATAGGTTTCGATCCGCTCGCCGCGCAGATGATACACGCGCATCTCCGGCAGATTGACCACGATCCGGGCCGGATTGTTGAGTCCGGGCAGAACCTTGCGAAAGTCCAGACGGATCTTGCTGCCCACGCGGGGACTCCAGGGATCCTGATCCGGATTGGCCAGCATGATTTCATTGAAACCCAAATGATTGTCTCTGGCCAGCATGATCATGGTATCGTTGACCGTGACCCGGTGACGGTAATAGCTGCCGCCGATCACTTCGTCCTTGCGGTTCTTCAGGGTATAACGACGCCGAGGCTCGTCGTCCGGATGAAAGGCCCACACCGTCTCCGCGCCCGTCACCCAGGTGAGCAGCGCCACGATCGTTCCACCCAGCCATACCCTGGCCACACGATTCCGATGATCCATCACGGTGTCTCCTGTCCTTGAGCCGTCACCATCCGACGCAGCAGGTGCAAGGCGGTCTGACTCGCCTGCCAGCGCACCCGGTCGCGGTTGCCGACATAATATCCACGATGTTCCAATATGTGCCCCTGACGATTACGCACCGCCAGATAAACCGTACCCACAGGTTTGTCGGGAGTGCCCCCATCCGGTCCAGCGACGCCGGTGACCGCCACAGCCAGATCCGCGCCACTGGCCTGGAGCGCGCCGACCGCCATGGCCATGGCCACTTCGCGACTGACGGCTCCATGGGTCTCCAGCAGCGCCGCGTCCACCCCCAACCACTGCCGCTTGACGGCGTTGGCGTAGCTGACCGCTCCCATATCCAGATAGGCCGACGCTCCCGACACCGCCGACAGCCGCGCGACCACCAATCCACCGGTACACGACTCGGCGGTGGTCACCTTCAGGCCGGACTGAATCAAGCGCTCCCCCAGCACCTCCTCCACACGACGGGGGGTGTGCGACTGCACGCGGTTGCCCAATCGGGCACGGATCCGCTCCTTGAAATCCTCCCCCATGATCGCGGGAATCAGCAATCCGGCATCCCCGTTGGGCAGATTGCGCACCTTGCACGCGGAAAATCCCTCTCCGGCCAAACACTCCTCCAAATCCAGGGGTTCCCCGGCCCCTTCCACCATCCAGCAGACCGTTTCCCGATTGCGACGCGCCAAAGAGCCTTCCCCGCCGAGGAAACCCCGCAAGATCTTGATCAAGGAGAGGCGCGCCGTCCAGATGGAGTGGGTGAAATACGCCACCATGCGTCCCCGACGTTGCAGCACAAACCCGGTGGCCCGACCCTGTTGATCGTACAGGGTATGGGCGCCGAAGACCTTCAAACGATCCGACTCCTCCCCGTCCAGCCCCAGGGACAGCCCCAGGTTGGACAGCAAAGAACGCCGCAAACGATTGCCCCGGCCATGATCCTGCACCAAAATGAGCGGATACTCTTCCGGCATCGCCGTCGGATCGAACGGTTCATCCTCGTCCAACTCCATCACCGCTACCGTACCGACGCCCAGACACTCCAGCAACAAATCCAGATAGGGTCGTCCGGAAGGCGGAAGCAGGGAGCCCTGTTCGCTCCAACGTGGCATGACCAACAAACACTTCATGGCAACCCAATCCTGGCGATCCAAAAGAGGCACAATCCGGCGTAAGCCCCGGCGGCCAGATCATCCGCCATGATGCCCCAGCCTCCCGGCAGACGTTCGAGGACATCCACAGGCCACGGTTTGAAGATATCGAAGAGACGAAAGAACACAAATCCCCCCAACATCCACCCCCAACCCGGGGGCGCGACGATCATGGCAAGCAAAAAACCGGCCACTTCATCGATCACCACCTCGGACGGATCCTTGCGCTGCACCACCCGACAGGTCACTCCGGCGCTCCACACCCCCAGCACACACACGCTCCCCAAAATGATCCAGGACCAGCCCGCGCCCAACGACTGGGAAACCATGGCCAAAGGCACAGCGGCCAGCGTACCCCAGGTGCCGGGAGCCTTGGGCAGATATCCGGAACCGAAAAAAGTGGCCAACCAGATTGCCAATCGCCGGGTCATCGCACTCTCCTTGCGATCCAATGAGATGAAAGCTTGACTCTCACCCTTTAATGTGGATACAATAAAACAAAGCAAGCCACGCCATCCACCCGACGCCATGCACATTACCGAATGAGCCAGCCAAAAACACACGCAACATGGCTAAGCGCGGCATCTCCTTCAAACGAGCGCGGGAAATGGCCTGGGATTCAGCTTTAATCGTGGAAGATACGCGCCAGGAGTATGATGAAGCCCGCTATCTGGTGCCTGGAGCCATCGAAGGACGATTGCACGCTCTTGTCTTCACCCCACGTGGTCATGCCCTTCACATCATCAGTCTGCGCAAAGCCAACCGCCGAGAGGTGCGACGCCATGCACAACACACCCGATCCTGAAAAAATCGATGCCGAAAACCCCGAATGGTCCAACGCGACCTTTCACCACGCCAAACCTGCTCAAGAGGTACTCCGCGCCCTGTTCCCCCCAAACGTGGTCGATGACCTGCTGCCTCCCAAACGGGGCAGACCGTGCAAAGATCATCCCAAGCAAGCCATCAACATCCGCCTCTCCCCGGAAGTGATCACCTCATTTCGCGCCACCGGCAAAGGTTGGCAGACCCGCATCGACAATGCCCTGCGGGAGTGGCTCGCCACCCATGGTCAATGCCCCCCCAAATAGGCCCGCCGCACCTCGGGGTCGGCCAGCAACGCCAGACCGCTTCCCTCCAGCACAATCCGCCCATTGGCCAGCACATAGCCCCGGTCCGCCAGTCGCAACGCCTGATTGGCGTTCTGCTCCACCAGAAACAACGTGGTGCCCTCGGCCACGATCTCCCGCAACGCCTGAAAGATCCGCCGGATCATCAACGGCGCCAGACCCAGACTGGGTTCATCCAGCAACAAAAGGCGCGGACGACTCATCAACGCCCGTCCGATGGCCAGCATCTGCTGCTCGCCCCCGGACAGGGTTCCGGCCCGCTGGCCACCGCGCTCCCGCAAAAGGGGAAACAAGGCGTGAATCCGCGCCAAAGCCGCCTCGTCCTTTTCCCCGACCATCGATCCCATGACCAGATTCTCCAGCACGGTCATGCCCGGAAAGATCCGTCGTCCCTCCGGCACCTGGGCCAGACCCAACCGGGCGACGCGATGGGTGGGCAGCCGGGTGATCGGCTGACCATCGAACCAGACCTCCCCCCGCGAGACCGACGGCAGACCGAAAATCGCCATCAGCAACGTCGATTTGCCCGCGCCGTTGGCCCCGATCAGGGTGACGATCTCCCCCCTGCCCACGGTCAGCGACACCCCGTGCAACACCGGAGTGCGTCCATGGGCCACATCCACGCCGCGCAACTCCAGAATCGCCGGACGATTCACCGCCCCTCCTCCTCGGGCACCCCCAGGTAGGCCTCCAGCACCACCGGATTGTCCCGCACCTTTTCAGGCCGACCCGAAGCGATCACCTGACCATGATCCAACACCACCACCTGATCGGAAATCTCCATCACCAGCCCCATGTCGTGTTCGATCAGACAGACCGTCACCCCATGACCGCGCCGCAAGGAGAGGATCCATTCGGACAACTCCCGGGTTTCATTGGGATTGAGTCCAGCGGCGGGTTCATCCAGACACAACAAACGCGGTCCTGCGCACATGGCGCGGGCGATCTCCAGACGCCGTTGTCGTCCATAGGCCAACTCCCCGGCCAGACGGTTGCCGTCTTCGGCCAGACGAAAGAAATCCAGCCAATACCAGGCCCGTTCCCTCGCCTCGGCCTCCGCGTCCCGATAGGCGCGCGTCGAGAGCAGTCCGGCGAGCAGATTGTTGTTCACCCGGGCGCGCTGGGCCACCAGGAGATTCTCGAAGGCGGTCATCTCCTTGAACAGACGAATGTTCTGAAAGGTGCGCACCACCCCGGCCCGCGCCGCCAACGCCGCGCCTCCGAACATCTTGCAGTACAGCCGTCGCCCGAACGCCCGAGGAGAGCGCAGATCCTGGCGCCGGAACGGCCCG
This sequence comes from Magnetococcales bacterium, assembly GCA_015231375.1. GTDB lineage: Bacteria > Pseudomonadota > Magnetococcia > Magnetococcales > Magnetaquicoccaceae > Magnetaquiglobus. The sequence goes on from JADGBT010000002.1 coordinate 107,654, forward strand.
CCCAGAATCTCGATCAGATCCACGCTCACACCATCCGCGTCCGTCAAACGGATCGCGCCGGAGCTGGGACGATAAAATCCGGTCAGGCAATTGAACACCGTGGTCTTGCCCGCGCCATTGGGTCCGATGAGCGCGGTGACGCTGCCGCGCCGCACATCGAAGCCGACACCGTTCAGGGCCAGCACGCCGCCGAAGCGCATGGTCAGATCATGAACCGTCAGCAAGGAGGCCATATCAAGCCACCCCGGAACGATCGAACCGCGCGCGCCGGGCACCCATCAAACCACGGGGCCGCCACACCATCATCAAGACCATGGCGCAGCCGAACAACAGTCCCCGATACTCGGCGAAATCCCGCAACGCCTCAGGCAGCACGGTCAGGATCACCGCTGCGGCGATCACCCCGGCGGTGGAGCCCATGCCCCCGAGAATGACGATGGCCAGGATGTGGGCCGACTCCATAAACGTGAACGAGGTGGGATTGACGAATCCCTGGGAAGCGGCGAAAAACACCCCGCCCACGCCGCCGGTCATGGCCCCCAGACCGAACGCCGACAGCTTGACCGTCACCGGTTGGATGCCCAGCGAACGACAGGCGATCTCGTCTTCCCGCAACGCCTCCCAGTTGCGTCCCAGGGGCATGCGCCGCAGACGCCGGATGACGAACACCAACCCCCCCACCACGATCATCAACAGCAGATACAAGAAGATGTCCCGGTATTCGTTGGAGAAGGGCACCTGGAAGTATTCATGCACCGTGACATGTCCCGGCTGGGCCTTGCGCCCAAACTCGATGCCGAAAAACGATGGGAACGGCACCCGCACCCCATTGGGACCGCCGGTGAAATCCATCCAGTTGTTGAGCACCAGCCGGATGATCTCCCCGAACCCCAAGGTGACGATGGCCAGATAATCCCCGTGCATGCGCAGCACCGGAAAGCCCAGCATCACCCCGAAACACGCCGCCAGCAGCGCGCCGAAGGGCAACGCGGCCCAGAAGCTCAGATCCAGATACTTGAAACCCAGGGCATAACCATAAGCCCCGACCGCGTAAAAGGCCACGAACCCCAGATCCAGCAATCCGGCCAGTCCCACCACGATATTCAGCCCCAAGGCCAGCAACACATAGATCCAGGCCAGGATGGCCACATTGAGCCAGTATTTGCCGATGAACCAGGGCAGAATCAGCGCCACGACACACAGCGCCAGCAGCAGGAACGTGCGGTGGGCCTCGATCCAGGAGGCCAGGAGGGCACTCCCCGCTTTCGGTCGGCCAGACAACCGCCCGACAAGATGTCCGCGCGCGCGCAACCAGCCGAACGCGAACCGACCCAAGACCACCCATCCCGCCAGCCACACAGGACGCTGCCAGTGGCCTTCGAGGGTATAACCGGAGAGGGAAACCCCGGTCAAAGGCGCGAACAGCAACAAGGCGACCACGCCGGTGATCAAGGACTCCCGCAGCACAGCGCCCACACTCTGTCCGCCGCTCACGGAGCGTTCCGTCATCACACCTTCTCCACTTCAGGACGGCCCAGCAGACCGCTGGGGCGGAAGATCAACACCCCCACCAGCAGCGAAAAGGCGAAGACATCCTTGTAGTCGGTATTGACGAACCCCGAAAAGATCGACTCGGCCAATCCCAGCACCAGCCCCCCGAGCATGGCGCCGGGCAAGGAGCCGATCCCGCCCAGGACCGCTGCGGTAAACGCCTTGATGCCGATGACGAACCCGATGAAAAAGTCGAAGGAGCCGTAGTTGAAGGTGACCAGCGTGCCCGCCACGGCGGCCATGGAGGCTCCCAGCACAAAGACCACGGAGATGACCCGATCCGTATCCACGCCCAGCAAAGCCGCCATGATCCGATCCTGTTGCACGGCCCGGCAGGCCCGTCCCATGGCGGTGGACTGGATCCAGTACCACAGCAAGGACATGCCGATCACGGCGGTGACCACGATCAGGATCTGGGCGTAGGTGATCTGGACGAACTGATCCGGACCGTTTTCAAACAGTCGCACGCTGCCCTGGATCAAGGTGGGGGTGCCCTGACTGCGCGCGCCCTGGGACAGCCGGACATAATTTTGCAGAATCAATGACATGCCGATAGCGGAGATCAGCGGAGCCAGACGGGTGGAGTGACGCAGGGGCTTGTAGGCGATCCGTTCCATGCTCCAGCCGTAGAGGGCGGTGAAGGCCATGGTCAACAGCAGCACCAGCAGGATGAGCAAAGGCGGCGACTGAATCCCCAACAGGGTCAGCGCCGCCAGAAAAATGGCGGTCAGGTAGGCGGCGATCATGTAGACATCGCCATGGGCGAAGTTGATCATGCCGATGATGCCGTAAACCATGGTGTAACCCACGGCGATCAGCCCATAGACCGATCCCAAGACCAGCCCGTTGACCACCTGCTGGACAAGGATGTGAAAACTCACGAACGGCCCCGTTTATTGAACCTCTTCGTACTTGCCCGCCGAGGTCCAGCGGTACATGACGTAGTCGGAGATCTTCAAATCCCCCTTGGCGTTCCAGGACTTGGTGCCCATGACGGTCTCCACGGGATTGGCTTTCAGCCAGGCGGCCAGTTTGACCCCTTCGCGGGAACGGGTGGCGCGCATGGCCTGGGCGATGGCCTGCATGGTGGCGTAGGAGTAGAGGGTATAGCCTTCCGGCTCGTAGCCTCCCTTGCGGAACTGTTCCACCAGGGTCTGGCCCGAGGGGATCTTGCGGGGATCGGCGCCGAAGGTCATGAAGACCCCCTCGACGAATTTGGGTCCACCCGCCGAGGTGACGAAGGTTTCCGACATGATGCCGTCACCGGAGATCAGGGGCGCGTTGAGTCCTTGTTCCCGCATCTGACGCACCAGCGGTCCGGCCTCGCTGTGCAGACCGCCGAAATAAACCGCGTCGGCCTTGACCGAGCGCAGCTTGGTGACCAACGCGTTGAAATCCTTCTCGCCCCGGGTCAGGCCTTCGTACAGCACCTCCTTGAGTCCCAGGGTGGCCAGATGGGCCTTCATGGAGTCAGCCAGCCCCTGGCCATAGGTATCCTTGTCGTGCAGCACCGCCACCCGCTGGGCCTTGAGCTGTTTGACCACGAACTCCGCGCCCACCACCCCCTGCTGGTCATCCCGGCCACAGGCGCGAAACACCGTGGCCAATCCCCGTTCCGTGACCATGGGATTGGTGGAGGCCGGAGTCATGGAGAGGATGCCCGCCTCGGCGTAGACCTCGAAGGCCGGAATGGTGGAAGAGGAGCAGAAGTGCCCCACCACCGCCGACACGTGATCGAAATCCACCAGGCGGTTGGCCACGGCCACGGCCTGTTTGGGTTCGCAGGCGTCATCCCCCTTGACCAGTTCGATGGTGTCGCCGTGGATGCCCCCCTGGGCGTTGATATCCTTGGCGGCCTGTTCGGCGCCACGCCAGAACTGTTCGCCGAAGGCGGCCTGGGCGCCCGACAGGGGACCGGCCACACCGATTTTGACCGTTCCCGCCTGCGCCGAGGCGACACAGCCGAACACCAACGCGAAAACCAATCGGGCCAGACCCTTTCCGCGCGCGTATTTTTCCAATCGTTTCATGCCGATACTCCCCCCCTCAAGCATTGAATGGTGTTTTCGCGATGCCAGACTCCAGACCGGGTACAGATCACCGGCCCGGCCATGATGAAATCGGCGTTCAGGCTTCGCCTTCGGTATCCACCATGGCGGCGGCGATGGCCTCTTCCGGGGTTTTCCCGCCCCAGACCACCCACTGCATCGCCGGATGAAACCGTTCGGTCTCCTCTTCGATGGCGGCGATGACATCTTCGAGTTGTTCGGGACGCAGTTCCGCGCCGCGCAACGGCAGCACCACGCGAAACACCGGTGTCCGTTCCTCGTTCCAGATTTCGAAGTGGCCCAGCCAGACCCGTTCGTTCATGAGGGTGATGGTCTGAGCGGCCACGGCCATGAAACGCTGGGGAATTTTCAGGTTCATGTAGGCGTTGAACTGCAAATAGCCGGTCTCTTCGTGAAACGCGACCCACAAGCGCTGATGTCCCCACTGTCCGGGCATTTCCGCCCACAGTTCGTATTCGTTGGTCCGTTCGGAGTTCCAGTCCTGACTGATGGTGAACTCCTCGACCGCGCCCATCGGGTTGTCCAATTCGATTTCCTGCTCAGAGAGAACCTGATCGTGAGATTGACCCATAAAGCCCTCGCACATTTTTTTTCGAGAGTGATCCCTGGCGGCCCTCCATCCCCCCCCGCAAAGAGTCGCGCCACCGGAACAATTCTATCACACAGGCGCGGAAAAACGATTGGAAAAAAAAATGCCGAACCGCTGCGCATGATCTTTTCCCCGAGGCCTGCCCATACTGCCGGTCCATGAACGCACCTCATATCATCGCTGTTTTCAAGTCGGGTCGTCACGCGGACATGAGCGGAACGACCCTGGTCATCACCGATGCCGACCTGGAACGCACGGTCGCAGCCTATGACCCGGCCTTGTGGAAAGCGCCGCTGGTCATCGGACACCCGCGTCACGACACCCCGGCCTGGGGATGGGTGACCGCCTTGTCGCTGCAGGCGGGCACCCTCATGGCCACCCTGACCGATCTGGATCCTGCGGTGATCGCCCTGGTGAACGAAGGACGATATCGCAATGTTTCGGTCAGCTTCTACACCCCGGACGGACCCGGCAATCCCCTCCCCGGCGTTTATTATCCGCGCCATGTGGGACTGCTCGGCGCCCAGCCTCCGGCGGTCAAGGGCTTGCCCCCGGTTTCGTTCCACGAACCCCACGGCCCGACGGCTTTGGCCGTGGGCGAAGGATTGGCCCCACCCACGGCGTGGACGATTCCGGCCACGCCTCAACCCCTCATGGAGTCCGGCATGCACAACACCCCCGAAGAGCAGAACTGGCAGCACCGCCTTGAACAACTGACCCGCCAGGAACAGGAACTGGCCGCCCGCGAAGCCCGTTTCGCCGAACAGACCGATCAGATCACCCTGCGCGAAGAGACGCTGCGTCAGGCCGAACAGCAACAAAAACAAAACAACGCCGCCACGTTCGTGGATGCCCTGATCGCCGAAGGACGCATTCTGCCCCGTTTCCGCGACGGTCTGATCACCTTTTTGGTGTTTCTGTCGGACTCCGGCGTGATCGCCTTCGCCGAAAACCAGGGACACCGCCACTTCCTGGAAGAATTTCTCAAGGAACTGCCTCCCCAGGTGCTGTTCGCCGAACACGCCCCGGCCACCCGTCCCGGCGCGTCCGCAGTCCGCTTCCAGGTGCCGGACGGCTACGCCGCCGACTCCGAAGGGCTGGAACACCATGCCCGGATTCTCGCCTATGCCCACTCCCATCAAACCGACTATCTCACCGCCGCCCTGGCCGTGAACGCGTAACCCAAGGAGCCTTCGACCATGAGCCAACAAAGCATTTCCGTTCTCACCCTGACCGTCATGACCAGCGGCGCCGTTTCCGCCTGTCGCGCCGTGGATTTCAATGGCGCGATGATCGCCGTCCAAGGCGGCAAGCCCATGGGCGTGGCCATGACCTCCGCCACCCAGAACAGCGCCCTGGCCGTGGTCACCCACGGCACCGCCGTGGCCGAATCCGGCGCGGCCATCACCCTGGGCGCCCCCCTGATCGCCGATGCCCAGGGACGGGTCATCCCGGCCACCAGCACCCTGCGTCTGGCCGCCGGAGCCACGGCGGTCACCAGTTCGGCGGCCAACGGACCCATCCTCGAAGGCGGCGATCCCCCGGAATTCGTCCTCGGCGACGCCCTGCAACCGGCCTCCGGATCCGGAGAGTTCATCGAGATCCTGCTGCGCCGCTAAACACCCGGCCACCTTTCACACCCCTTTTTCTTCACGATCATCCTTTCAATCAGGAGTCCGCTTCCATGCTTATGTCCCCCAATCAGGTGCGGGTCATCGACCCGGTCTTGACCGAAATCGCCCAGGGCTATCGCCACGCCGAACACGTGGGTCAGGTGCTCTTTCCCAAGGTGCCCGTGCAGGTCTCCGGCGGTCAGGTGCTGGAGTTCGGTCGGGAGAGTTTCAAGCTGTATCAGGTGCGACGCGCTCCGGGCGCCGCCACCCGACGCATCCAGTTCGGCTTTCTGGGCAAGAGTTTCGCCTTGGTGCAAGACTCCCTGGAGGCCCAGGTGCCCCGCGAATACCAGCGGGACGCCAGCCGCGCTCCCGGCGTCGATCTGGCGCAACGCTCCATCGCCGGAGCCCTGCGCGCCCTCTCCCTGACCCTGGAATACGACCAGGCCACCCTGGCCACCAATCCGGATCACTACGACAACAACCACAAGGTGACCCTCTCCGGCACCGACCAATGGAGCAATGGCGCCTCCAATCCCTCCGGCGACATCGACAACGCCCGCGAGGCGGTGCGCGCCTCGGTGGGGATCTATCCCAACACCCTGCTGCTGTCGGCCCAGGCCTTTTCGGCCCTCAAGAGCCATCCCCAGGTGGTGGATCGCTTCAAATACACCAGCCGCGACTCCGTGACCCCGGACATGCTCGCCGCGTTGTGGGATCTGCAAACCGTGGTGGTGGGCAAGGCGGTGGCCTTCAACGACACCGGCGAGGATATCGACATCTGGGGCAACCACGCCATTCTGGCCTATACCCCGGCCAAATCCTCGGGCATGGAGGATCCCTCCTTCGGCTACACCTACACCATGCAGGGTCACCCCCTGGTGGAACGCCCCTACTACGAACACAACGCCAAAAGCTGGATCTATCCCGTGACCTACGAGCGGGTGCCGGTGCTGACCGGCATTCTCTCCGGTTTTCTGATCCGCAATCCGGCGTGACCCCCATGGCCAGCTTCCGGGTATTGACCCCCTTGCGTCACGACGGCGCGACCCATGCGCCTGGCGCCATCGTTTCCATGGATGCGTCTGCCGCCGACCGGGCCATGGCCATCCGGGCCGTGTCCCCGCTGGAACCGGGACAGGACGAACCGGGACAGCGCGAACCGGGACCGGGACAGACCGCGCCGTCCCTGTCCCCCGGCAGGGTCAGGGCCGCCAGAACCGGGAGGAAAACCCCATGAACCACGCCACAGCCGCAGAGCTGCTGCTTTGGTTCGGGGCCCGGGAGCTGGCCCAGGTGGCGGTGCCGGAGGATCATCCTCCGGTCACGCCGGAGTTGATGCGCCAGACCATCGCCCAGGACGACCGCGACGACCACACCCCGGAAGCGATCGCCGCAGCCGAGGCCGGTCTGGCGGCCATCGAACGGGCCTTGTCCGACGCCACCCGTCTGGTGGAGTCCCATCTGGCCTTGCGTCACGGTCTGCCTCTGTCCGCCGCGCAGGTGGCCCAAAGCCCCCTGCCGCGCCTGTGCGGCGCCATCGCCCGCCGCCTGTTGCACCGCGACCGGGTGCCAGAGGAGGTGAACGCCGGATACACCCTGGCCATGGCCTGGCTCCAGGATCTGGCCCAGGGGCGGACGGTCATCGTGGGCGGAGCCGTGGTCGGAGCCGGGGCACCGGCTTTCGACGCGGCCTTGCGGGTCTTCGACGATCGGACACTGCGGGGGTTTGCCTGACATGGACGATCTGTTCGCAGCCGAACACCCCATTCTGGAACGGTTGCGTCTGCGCATTCCCGCCTTTCGGCAGGTGTGCGCAGCACGCAGCCTGGAAGAAATCCCGGCGTTCACCGGCACCACTCCGGCGCTTTATGTGCTGTTCGACGGTCACAAGCCCCTGGTCCACGCGGGACACGAACAGGCCCTGGAGCAGCGCTGGCTGATGGTGGTGGCGGTGCGCAATGGCCGGGAGGCGGACAGGGGCGAAGGGGAACGGCGGGAAGCCGGACCGTTGCTGTGGCAGGTCTGTCAGGCGCTGGTGGGATGGAGACCCGGGCCGGATCACGGTCCGTTCCGGGTCTCCACCACTCCCGGCGCGCTGGTGGCCGAAGGGGTGGCCCTGTTTCCCTTGCGCTTTGCCACGCGAGTGGTGGTGAGCGCCTCCTGACGCCGCGCATCATCTTCAATACAGATCAAGGAGATCATCGATCATGAAACAGCTCGGGGAGGTGGTGTTGCCCGACGGTCTGGTGTGGAGCGACCGCCACGACGCCGCGCCCGTCGAACAGACGGTGGTCCGCACTCTGGGCGGAAAACCGGTGATCTGGGCCAAAAACCTGACCGGTGGCACGCCTGTCACCCTGGTGGCCCAGAGCGACGCGGCCTGGCTGGATCGTCCCACCGTGGAGGCCCTGGCCCTGCTGGCGGCCCAGGCCGGGGCCTCCTTCATCCTGACCTGGGAGGAGTGGAGCGGTCACGTGATGTTCCGCCACGACACCCCTCCCGCCCTGACGGTGACCCCGTTGTGGCCGGGTCACGACCGTTTCACCGCCACCATCCGGCTGCTGCGGGTGTGAACCCGACCCCCACACCCGCCACTTCAACGTTAATTTGTCCACGGACTCAAGGGGCGTTCCATGCCCCCTGAGTCCGTGGATTCAATCGTCCATGAACGGGAGCAAGGCCCATGGCCATCCAGACCAGCGACATCAAATGGTACAAATCTCAAACCGTCAACGACGGCAACAGCAACGGCGGTCCCCTGTCGGCCAACGAGATCCCGGACGGGGTCAAGAACAACGTCTGGCCCGACGTGCCCCAGGCGGAACGCACCGCCGGTTCGGTCAAATACCGCAAAACCTTCATCAAGATCGCCAACGACGACGATCTGGCCCTGCTGTCTCCGCGCGTCTTCATCGAAACCCACACCCCGGGTGACGACAACGTGGTGCTGATGGCCGGAACTCAAACCGACACCCAGGCCCAGGCGAGCGGCTACACCCGTTGTTACGGGGCCGGGGATCTGGACGCCGACGCCTTGAGCGGGGATGCGAGCCTCACGGTGGCCGTGGAAACCGGCAATCAGGGCGTCACCGGACAAGCCATCTTCCAAAACGGCGACCTGATCCGCATTTCCGACAAAACCAGCGTGGAGGCGGTGAGCGGCAACACGGAGATGTTGCGGCTGAACACGGTCAACGGAGTGGTCTGGAACGGCACGCTCGCCACCCTGACCCTGGCTGCCGGAACCACGTTGGGATTCAACTATGCCGCCGCCTCCACCCGGGTCGCCTCGGTACTGGAAGCCGACGACATCCACGCCACGATCAGCGGCTGGCAGGAGTCCACCTCCTCCGGCACCTACGACGAAAGCCAACACCCGGTCGTCTGCGACCACATCGGCACCGTGGAAGAGACCTGGACCCTCACCTTCTCCAACGCCACCCAGTTCTCCTGCGCGGGCAACAGCGTGGGCACCGTGGGCAGTGGCTCCATCGGCAGCGCGTTCGCCCCCAACAATCCGGACTTCAGCCGCCCCTATTTCACCGTATCCGGCGGCTCTCCCCCCTGGGGCGGCACCTGGGCCAGCGGCGACTCCATCACCTTTGCCACCCATCCGGCGGCCATCGCCATCTGGGAAAAACGCACGGTCCCGGCGGGCGCCAACAGCCGCTCCGGCAACAAGGTGATCGTGGCCATCAGCGGAGAGAGCGCATGACCATCCTGGAAGCCGGATTGCGCCTGGATTTCTCCCCGCACGCCCAAAGCGATCAGGAACCGTTCGAGCTGCGCCTGAGCCAGGACCGGGGTTCGGTACCGGTCCAGGTCCGACCCGCCACGGTCCCCTCCTGGACCCGCACCCACGCCCTCGAAGCCTACGCCGACTGGCTCGACGAGGCCTTGATCCAGGAGAGTCCCGGACTCAAACGGGTACGGCTCTACTGCTCCGACAACGCCGCCGCCCGCACCCGGCTCACGGTCCACGGCGGCACCCCCACCCCCCTGGGACGCCGCCACGAACCCCTGATCGAAACCCTGGTCTGGGTGCAAAGCCACGCCCGTCGGCTGCGTTATGGCCACGACCGTCCCCAGGCCCGGATCCTCGACCACACCCGCTTCTACGACCTCCAGGGTCAGGAGTGCCCGCTGCCGGAGTTCGATCCGGAGTCCGGCACCTTCCACCATCCCCGCGAAGTGACCGGGGCGTTGGTGGTGGAGTACGCGCCGGGTTTCTCCCTGTATGAAATCTCCTACGACACCGGCGCCTCCCAACTGCCTGCCGAATGGTTCCGGGAGCTGAAACTCGCCTGGCTGGCGGGCAACATCCACGACGCCACCCCTCCCATGGTGCGGGTGATCGCCATCGGACCCAACGCAGCCGATCAGTTGTCGTTCAACCGGGATTTCTGGCCAACCCACGCCGGAACCCAGACCGGCTACCGCGCCCGCTCCCCCGAACCGTTCACCCCGGAAGGAAGCGGCTACCGCTATGTGCCCACTCCGGGCAAAACCTGCTGGGACCGGTGCAAACATCTCATCCAGCCGCACAGCTCGCTGCTGACCCAGCAGGAGATGATCGCGGTGCGCAACTGCGTCGAAACCCAGAACACCCCCAGATTCCACTATGTGGAGGAGTCCCGCGTGGTGCGCACGGAGCGCGTCTTCGCCCCGGACAATCCCGAACTCTACATCGACGTGGCCAGACCCGTGGAACTGGTCATGAAACTCAAACGGGCCGATGGCGGCCTGTGCGACCACAACACCCCCAGCGGCTGCTGTCCGGAATTGACCCTGCGCTTTTCCAACGCCCCCTAGCCGACCACAACCGCCACAGGAACGATCCATCCCCATGTCCGACGCCGCCCTGCCCTTCATCGATCCCGGCCCGTTCGCGCGGATCACCGCCTTTTCCTTTCCGGCGACCACCTTTTATCTGCGCATCCTGCGAGACGATGGCCTGGAGTTCGCTCCCGACTCCGCAGAAGGCATGGGGATGACCCTCTACGACGAAAACTGGGAATTCCTGTTCCAGGGCGACTCCTGGGCCGACCCGGAGTTGATCTTCACCGAAGCCGCCACCGGTCTGATCGCCCGTTTCAGCTACGCGGCGCCCTACTACGCCATCACCTTCAACCTGCCGGCGTTGCGCGCCTTTCTGGATCGGCCCATCCACAACTTCAAGGCATATCTGGTCACCGAAGGATCGCGCTCCCTGGAGACCGTCCATCCCCGACTCTACACCAACAGCCAGGATCCCCTCCTGATTCCGCCGGGACGCTACCAGATCCAAATCCCCTTTTGGGATGTCCTCACCTCCACCAGCCATCCGGATCTCTACACCACGGTCCATCACACCACAGTCCTCTCCAGCGTTCCCTACACCGTCCGCTACACCATCGGCAACGCCAACGCCCTGGGACGTTTCCGTTTTCCCATTCTGGCGGTCACCTGGTCCGCCAACGCCTCCCTGACCGGCTGGACCTACGATCTGGAATTCATCCCCCAGTGCCCCGGCCTCGAATTCTACATGCCCCGGCAAACCATCGCCAACCTGACGCCGCCCTTCCACCTGCCCGGCTCCCACAACGATCAGGTCAAGACCGTCTACACCAACCTGATCCTGACCCTCGGACTCGGCTCCTGCGCCAACCTCTGGTACGCCACCCGCGTACAGATCGGCACCAGTTTCGGCTATGAAGCCATCATACCCTTCTCGGACTTCCCCGGCAGCTTCTTCAACGACACCTTCACCCTGAATGGAGTCCGACCGCCGAACCTGTTCGGGGATGATTATGTCCGCACCCATCATCTGGTCTGGAACAGCGACCGCTTCACCTACAACACCGGTCACTGGCCCGACCTCCACGTCAACCAAATCGCCATCTTGGAACAAAGTCCCGCTCCCGGTTCCGACGCCCTCCATCTCAAACCCCAACCGGAGTGATCCCCCATGGCCCACCGCTACTGGCGTGTCCACATCACCCAATCCACCTCAAGCGGCATGCTCATCTCCTTGTACGAAGTGGAAATGCGCGCTGCCGGAAGCGGCGTGGATCTGTGTTCCGGCGGCACGGCCTCAGCCAGCCACGCGGACGCGGACGCCGCCAAACTGTTCGACAACAACCCCAGCAACTACTGGAACAACGGCAGTCCCGGCGTGGACTCCTGGTTTAAGTACGATTTCGGGGCCGGCAATCCGGTCGCGGTCGGGGAGGTGTGGTTCCTGCCCCGCTACGCCAGTCAGACCCCGCAAGCCTTCCAGTGTCAATGGTCGGACGACGGCTCCACCTGGCACACGCAGGGATCCTGGAACGACATCACCTCCTGGAGCGGCGGAATCTGGAAAAGCTTCACGCTCCCACCGCCCGACCAGCCCGTGGTGACCCTCCAGCGCCTGCACCCCTATGACCTGCCGCTGATCGCCCGACACCTCCGCGCCCACGATCTGGGGCTGTTCGCCCACAACCAGGCAGAACAACGTTTTGGCCTCTTCCTGGAAACCGGCCACGCCCACCCTTTTGCCTGGACACTCTCCCGCGTTCATGCCCAGTTTCACGGATTCGTGCTGACACAGACCCTGGCGCAACCCCACGACCTGAGCGTGGAGAGCCATGGCACCCGCCGCTGGATAATCCGGCTGGAATCCCATCTGCATCAACCCCGGCACGACCTCCTCGACGCCGGACGCTCCAGCCACTGGTCCCTGAATCACCCTCTCGACCGCGATCACACCCAGCCCAGCGCCGACACCACCACCATCACCCCCGCAGCCCGGCAGCTCCGGCTATGCGACCTGCTGGAACACGATCCCGCCTGCGCCCGCGTCACCGCCCACTGGGATCTGCTTCCCCCCGCAACGCTTCCGACTCCGAACTTTCCCGCCGTCTCCTGGAACAACAGGCCGCTGGCACTGATCCGGGCCACGCTCTCCTTCTCCCCGGAACAGTCGGTCTGGGTGGCCAGACTGGTGGTCGCCGACGATGCCGTGTTCGGCGCCACGCACGCGGATCAACCCCTGGATCTGACCTGGGGAGCGACGCTCTTTCGCCTGTTCGTGGTCCACAAGGAATTGATCCGCACCCGGCCCGGCCACGCGGAACGGATCATCACCGCCCTGGGTCTGCCGGCCCGTCACGACACGCCCCACGCCCCGCCTTTCACCCGCCGTTGGGATGCCCCGGTGTGGGCGCGAGACGCGGTGGAACAGACCTTGAACGAATCGGTGATCTGGAGGCTTCCGGCCTGGCGTCTGCCGGCGGGTCGTCTGAGCGTGCGGGAGGTCGCCCCTCTGGAGGTGGCCCGCCGCATCGCCCAGGCGGCAGGCGGCGTGGTGCGCTCCCGCCCGGACGGCACGCTGGTGCTGGAACGACGTTATCCCCGTCCGGTGCCGGAGTGGGAACGCGATCCCCCGGACCACATCCTCACCGATGCTGCGGACCTGTTGGAAAGTCGGGACGAGGGCCGTTTCGGCACCGGCGTCAACCGGATCACGCTACAAGAGCAGACCCCGGAACTCCAGTCTCCGGGACTGTGGCTGGAGATCGATCCGGACAGCGAAGCCCGGACCCGTTTCGCGACGGAGCAGACCGTGCGTCTGGTGACTCTGGCCTCGCCGGGGGTGGCGCTGCAAGGGGTGGAGGGTTCCGCCTGCACCCGGATGCCCGACGAACCGATCTGGCGCGCCCGTGAGGAGACCGTGCGTTTCAAGGGATCCAACCGGGCGGTATTGTCCCGTCCGGCGACCCGGATCGACGCCGTGGAATGGCTGGGCAACGCTTTGGGGGAAGTGACCCTGGAACGGGATGGACGCACGGTGACGGCCAGCGGAGCGGGTGTGGCCCTGGCGCGCCTCCAGGTGACGCTGGCGTTGACGGGATGTCATCCCTTCAAAGCACCCGGCGCGCTGGCGGGAGCGGACCGTTTTCCGGCCCTGTTTTCCGCGCGCGGAGAGGTGGTGCGATCCCAGGGATTGGAACACAAGATGACGCGGGGCGACGGTCCCCCCTGGCGCGACGGCGTGGTGGAGTCGCCTTTGCTGTCGGAGGCGGTAGCGTTGCAGGCCCGTGGCGAGGCGGAACTGGATGCCGGCGAGCGGCTGCAAAAAGTGGAGCTGACCCTGCTCCATCGTCCGGAGATCCGGCCTGGAGCCGGGGTGGAGGTCCACGACGGCTGGTTCGGTCGCGCCTATCGGGGGGTGGTGACCGGCGTCAGCCATGAACTGTCGCCCACCCGGGCAAACACACGCCTGGAGGTGGTCAAACGTCCCGGATGAGACACAGACGGTCCGGCGGTCGGACGGTCCGGCGCTCCGACCCGATCCAAAGATCACCAGGAGCCGTCAACGACGACGGCCCCTGCATCCCTTTCTCATCGCGCCGGAGGAGTCGCGGCAGCCGGAGCGGATGGAGCCGTCGGAGCCTTGGCCGGAGCCGGGGCGGACGCAGCAGCCGGGGCGGACGGAGCCGGGGTGGACGCAGCCGGAGTGGACGCAGCCGGAGTGGACGCAGCCTTGGCCGGAGCCGACGGGGCCGGGGCGGACGCAGCCGGGGCCGACGGGGCCGACGCAGCCGGGGCAACCGGGGATTTCGTCAAATCCTTGGGCAGATCCTTCGCATCGATGGGGGGGGAGAAGATCGGATTATCCATCCCGCCGATGGGCAGATACTGCTCCTTGAGGTCTAAAACGCACTGGGTGACATAGGCGTCCACCTCCTTGACCGGAACCTGATCCTCGACTGCGAACTGCTTGCACTGCGCGACCAACTCCTCATCGGAGGGGATCGCCTCGGCCGCACCGACCGCAGAGGCACCCAACAGGAAACAACCGGCCAACAGCGCGGACAGCTTGAATTTCTCGCTCATGATGAACCATTCCTTTTGACACTGATGTCGCAACATAAAAAAACAACCCGAAAAATCAGGGCCACTTCGGCTGGGCCGGAGCGGCGGACTGGGCCGGAGTCGCGGATGACGCCGCAGCCTTGGCCGGGGCCGGAGTCGCGGCCGACGCCGCAGCCTTGGCCGGGGTCGGAGCGACGGACTGGGCCGGAGTCGCGGACGCGGACGACGCCGCAGCCTTGGCCGGGACCGGAGCGACGGACTGGGCCGGAGTCGCGGACGACGCCGCAGCCTTGGCCGGGACCGGAGCGACGGACTGGGCCGGAGTCGCGGACGACGCCGGAGCCTTGGCCGGGACCGGAGCGACGGACTGGGCCGGAGTCGCGGACGCAGACGACGCCGGAGCCTTGACCGGGGCCGGAGCGGCGGACTGGGACGCAGCCGGAGTCGCGGACGCAGCCTTGGCCGGGGTCGGAGTCTTGGCCGGGGTGGCGGATTGGGCCGCCGGTTTGCCCGCAGTCGGCTCGGCATGGCCATTCAAGGTTTCGTCGAGCGGGTCGAGGTTCGCATCCTCTTCTTCGTAGACCCGATCCAGGGCCAGATCACGCAAACACTGGGTGAGATAGGCCTCCTTGTGATGCGGCAGCACCCCATCCTCCTGGGCATAACGTTCACACGCCTGCCTGGGATCATATCCGGTGGCGTCAGCCGCCAACGACGAACCCGGCAACGCGACCCACATCAGGCCCAACGCGCCGGTGATGCCAAGAAGTCTGAAGCGGTTCATTCCCGATACTCCGCAATCCAATAACCGATCGTCACGATCCCAATCTTTCCCTCTGCGATCCAGAAATTTCCGAAACGCATGATATCATGCTCCAGGATCTTCGACCATCCCTCTTTACGCACCCCATCCTCCACGAAAGATCCGACGCTCGGCCCCCATGGACAAAAGCACCCGCCCCCTCGTTTACAGACCAGAACCGCAATCGCAAGACCCAGAACCGCAATCGGCCTGACGCCGGACTTGATTTTCTAAAGAGAAGAGGAAAGAGAGGCGGGCAGATGGTTGAGAATGTACTGGGCCAACTCCAGACGACGGGCATGGGTGGTGTCGAGGGTCACATCGGCGGCGCGACGATACCACGGCTCGCGCCGTCGCATGATCGCCTCTTCGGAGTGGACGCCGCTCAAGGCGGGGCGGTTGGAATCCCAGGCCGTGCGGGCGGCCAACCGGACCGGATCGCCGGTCAGATGGACCACATGTCCCCGGCGTTTCAGGGCGTTGATCTTGCGTTCGCTGTAGATCTCGTTCCCGTCCGCGTCCAGATCCACCACCACGCCGCCTCCGGCGTCGATGATCATCTCGTCCAGACAGGAGACCTTCTCCACCACGACGAACTCCAGATCCCGAAACCGACGCCAATCCCCATGACTCTCCCGCAGAATCTCCGGAATGGAGCGCCCCTGGTTTTCGTAACAGATGAGCAGATCGGTAGACAGCACCGGACGTCGGGACAGACGGGACAAGGCGCGGCACACGCTCGACTTGCCCACCCCCCGTGGTCCGATGAGCACGATGTTCATGCCTTAGGGCGACCTGTGAAACTGGCGCACCACCTTGAGCGCCACGACCACCAACGGCGTGGTGTGCAAGAACAGATCGAAAATATCGATGAGACGCACCAGGGTGCCGGCAAACAGCATCCGGATCTTTTCGATCAGATGGGGTTCCGGAACCAGCGGAGCCACAGCCAGCCATCCCGCCAGCACCAACAGGATGGGCCAGGAGATCCGGTCGAGCCAATGGGCGGAACGCGGAGAGGTGGAAGAAGAAGTGGGTTGCGTGTCCATGTCCCACTTTTACCCGGATCCAACGCGAATGAAAACCCCTTTTGGTCCACGACGGCTCTTTTTTCTCCCGCCGCAACCACACGATATTCCAGGTTGACCCGCTGCGATAAATCGCCTAGAATTCATCCATTGGTACTGTTTTTCGCAGGTGCGACCCTTGAGCGGGTGTCGTCTAATGGTAGGGCCTAAGCTTCCCAAGCTTAAGGCGGGAGTTCGATTCTCCTCACCCGCTCCAATTTTTCTTGATCCATGCGCTCCCCATCCCTTGTCCTCACCGGGTCCGGATCCTGACTTGAGCCTTTTGCGATCCTTGCATCTTGCCCACGCGATTGCCCGCTCCAACCTGGACCGACCCCGCACACCCTACAAACTGACCTTCGTGGTCACCCGACGCTGCAACTCCCGCTGTCGCCATTGTGACATCTGGAACCAGTCCGATCCCCCGGATCCCCTCTGTCTGGCCGAAATTGAAACCTTCTTCAAAAAATACCCCGGTTTCAGCTGGATCGACCTGACCGGCGGCGAACCGTTTCTGCGGCCCGACCTGCCCGACTTGGCGGCCCTGGCGTTGCGGCACTCTCCCCGGCTTTATCATCTGCATCTGCCCACCAACGCCGTCTCCCCAACGTTGACCATCCAGCGCATCCACGCCATCCTGGCCCTGGATCCTCCACTGCTGACCATCACCTTGAGCCTCGACGGCCCCCCGGAACAGCACGACACCCTGCGGGGCGTGCCGGGCAACTGGCGTCACTGCCTGGAGGTGTATCACCATTTTCAGCGCCATCCGCATCCCAGGCTGCAACTGTTTTTCGGTTTCACCCTCTCCGACGACACCGTGGGCACCCTGACCCGCACCATGCAAGCGGTCCGGGAACGGTTTCCAGACGCCAGCCCCAAGGTCTGGCATCTCAATCTCGCCCACCACTCGGCCCACTACTACGGCAACCTGAACACACCCGCGCTATCACAAGCAAACCGGCAGGCATTCCAGGACGAAATCAGCGGATTCCTCACCCTGAAACGTCGCGTGTGGCCGGATCCCGTCGCCTTTCTGGAAAGCCGCTATCTGACCTACGCCCTGGATTTCATCCAGGGAACACGCCATCCCATGCCCTGTCGCGCCCTGACCTCTTCGCTGTTCATCGCGCCGGACGGCACCTGTTTTCCATGCAGCATCTGGGATCGACCCGTCGGCCACCTGCGGGATCACGCCGGCGACCTGAATGCCCTGCTTGCCAGCGCTTCGGCCCGCCGCACCCGGGAGACCATCGCCCAGAACGGCTGTCCGGGCTGCTGGACCCCCTGCGACGCCCTGCCCACCATTCTGGGCAATCTTCTGCCTTCCTTGTTCCGTGGACGCCCCCCGCCATGAATGCGCCAGTCCCCTTCACCATCGTCATCCCCACCCGCGACGAGGCGGAAACCATCGCGGAGATGGTCCACTGCTGCCGCACACTCACCCCTCATGTGCTGGTGGCCGACTCCCTGTCCAGCGACGGCACCCCCACCCTGGCCGCCCAGGCCGGAGCGCGGGTCATCTCCGTTCCCAAAGCGGGCAAGGGCTACGCCATCCGCGCCATCATCCCGGCCATCACAACCGAACTGGTGGTCTTCATCGACGCCGATGGCTCCCACGACGTGGCGGACATTCCCAAACTCCTGCGACCCCTGCTCGAAAACCAGGCCGACCATGTGCAGGCCTCCCGGCTCACCGGAGGATCGAGCGAATTGCACGGGTCGTTCCAAGAGTTTTTCCGGCTGGCGGGCAGCGCCTTCATCACCGCCTGCATCAACTGGCGCTTCGGGGTGCGCCTCAGCGACAGCCAGAACGGCTTTCGCGCCCTGCGCCTCCCGGTGTTGCGGGCACTCGATCTGCAAGAGGACATCACCACCATCGAACAGGAAATGGTGATGAAAACCTTGCAAAAAAACTATCGCCTCGCCGAAGTGCCCAGCCACGAACACGCCCGCATCTTCGGCACCTCCAAAATCCGACTCTCCCGGGTCTGGATCCGCTATGGTTACGTGCTGATCCGGGATCTTTTTTTTAACGGACGCCCATGAACGACTCCGGAAAGAACATTCTCGGCCTCTGGGATGGACACGATTCCGGAGCCGCCTTGATGCGAGATGGCCGTCTGGTCTGCGCGGTCAACGAGGAACGGCTGACCCGGCGCAAACTGGAAAACGCCTTTCCGCGCCAATCCATCCTCGCCTGCCTGCGGCAAGGCCAGATCGAACCGGATCAGGTCCAGCGGGTGGTGGGCTGCACCACGGATCCGGCCAAAACCATCGCCCGGCTGTGGCCCGCCAGCAAAGAGCGTTACTACCGGCTGCGCCGCCGACTGGACGCCCCCTCCCCCCTGGATCCGCTGATCCAACAGGTCAAATACCACCTCACCGAATGGCCCGGCCACCCGGCCACCCGCTGGCTGTCCACCCTCGCCTTGAAAAGGGAGTTGCAACCTTTGGGGCTGGCCCACCGCCCCCTGACGCTGTTCGACCATCACCGCTGTCACGCCGCCGCCGCCGCCCACGGGCTGGGGCTGGATGAAACCCTGGTCGTCACCCTGGACGGGGTGGGCGATGGCCGTTCCGGCAGTCTGCATCGGTTTCATCAAGGGCAACTCACCCCCATCGCCTCCATCGCGGCCCGGAATTCGGCGGGGATCTTTTTCGAGCAAGTCACCACCCTGCTCCACCTGCGGGAACTCGAAGACGAAGGCAAGGTGATGGCCCTGGCAGACTACGCCCCCCCGATCCTGCCGCAAGACAACCCGCTGCGCGATTGGATTCAGGTCTCGGGAGTCGATTTTCAGGCCCGTCACCACGCCAGCGGACAGCTTCGGCACCTGCGTCGACTGTTCTGGCATCAAGCCTGCGAACCCTTCGCGGCCATGGCCCAACAGGCCCTGGAACACTGGGTGGTCACTCTGGTCACCAACGCCTTGCAGGCAACCGGAGCCAAACGGCTGGCCCTCGCCGGAGGGGTGTTCGCCAATGTGCGGCTGAATGGTCGCATCCGCGCTTTGCCCGGCGTGGAGGTGTGTCATGTCTTTCCCCACATGGGAGACGGGGGACTGGCGGTGGGCGCGGTATGTCTGGCAGGCTCTCCCCGAACGGATTGGCTGACGGATCTGCACCTGGGACCGGAGCATACCCCGGAGACCATCGCCCGTGTCGTGCGCAACAGCGGTCTGCCCCATCGCCATCTGACCGATCCCGTCACCGAAGCCGCCCGCCTGCTCACCGCCGGTCGCATCGTGGGATGGTTCCAGGGCCGCATGGAGTACGGCCCCCGCGCCCTGGGAGGACGCAGCGTGCTGGCCCGTCCCGACCTGCCGGGCATTCGGGATACCCTCAACCTGCGCCTCAAGAAACGGGCCTGGTATCAACCCTTCTGTCCTGCCATGCGCGACAGCGAAGCGGCGCGACTGCTAGCCGATCACCACGGTCCACCAAACCGCTGCATGACCAGTCTCTATCACGTCCGTTCCGAGTTCCAAAGCGCGTTGGCCGGCGTAATCGGACCCAACGGCACCTGCCGCCCCCAGATGGTCGCCGACGACGCGCCCGGTCCTTTTGCCGCCCTGCTGGCAGCCATGCAGGAAAGCACCGGCTTCGGCGTGCTGCTCAACACCAGCTTCAATCCCCACGGCGCCCCCCTGGTCAACACCCCCCGAGAAGCCCTGTCCGCCTTTCAGACCATGGGCCTGGATCACCTCGTGATGGGGGAGTGGATCGTGGATGGCGCCGTGATCAGGTCATGATCCGCCTTCTTCTAACCACTCATGGCCCAAACCGCTCCCAGATCCTGTCGATGGATTCAAAATCCTCGCGCCGCAAGGTGGCCGGATCGAGTTGAAAACGAAACGTCCGATTCAGCATGGCGATCAACGCCACCAGACTCAATGAGTCCAATACCCCGCCGGAGATCAACTTCGACCAGTCCGACTCTTCGATCATGGGGTAAAAGGAGCGCACTTTCAGGCGCATCAACGCGACATAGTGATCATAACTGCCGTCCCAGAGACGATCTTCCGGAGCCGGATCGTTGGCCGAAAGGTCCAGATGTCCAAAACGCTCCTGTATGGCCTTGAGAATCACCCCCTCGTGAACCGGATCCAGATGGGCCTTGTCGCACAACAAGGAGGGATCCATGCGCCCGTCCGCGCCCAGCAGCGGGGTGCAGACATCGATGAAATGGATGACCAGTTCGGTGCAAAGCGCCCGCATGCGCCGATAAAACACAGCCTGCCAGTGATAACGCACCTCGGGAGTGCCCCGGATGGGCCATTGGGCATCGCCGTTGTCGATGTTCAACGGATGGGTGGGAATCCCGGTCATGAAGGCCATCCGCCCCGGCCAGATGCGGCGCAAAACCGTCAGACACTCCCGGTAAGCCTCCACCGAGCGCCCAATGCGCGCTTCCGGATCCGGATCCTGCGGAAAGATCGAACGGCACTCCGGCTCGCCACAGGCCAGAATCAACACATCCGTCGGCCCCATGCGCTCCACCAGATTGGAAAAATACGGCAACGCCTGCGGCCAGTTCTCCGACCAGATCAATCCCAGCCAATGGGCGTGAAGGCGTCGATAGCGGTTGTGATGGCTGGTGGGACCGCTCCAGAAAAGGCGCACATGGCTGTCTCCGAGCAACTGGATTTCGGTCTTCAGCGCGCTTTCGTAACGGCGCCCATTCTCCAGACGGGCCATCTTGCCGCTGGAGGTCTTTTTCAGCCAGTGGCGCGGCACGCAATCCACCTCGGAACGGATGTCGAACCCGGAGTCGAGCGCCCGCTGCAACCGATCCCGCAACCGCCGTTGCTCCGCCGGGGACCAATCCTGCGCCGGCTCGAACAACACCACGATCCGCTCGGAATCCACCTCCGCGTCCATGCGCCCCAAAGCCACCACCCGCCCCGGTTGCACCTCCGGATAACGCCCCAAGGCCTCTTCCAGATCCGCCGGATGGATGTTCTTGCCATTCTGGATGATCAGATCCTTGATCCGTCCGGTGACGTACAGCTCCCCGTCTTGCACAAACCCCAGATCCCCGGTGGGAAACCAGCCATCCTCCCGCAGCGCAGGCTGACCATGATACCCCCGCACCGCCCCCGCACCGGCCAACAGAATCTCCCCCACCTGCTCGTCTTCCGAACGGCAGGCGATGTCGATCGACACCCCCGGCAAGGCCGCTCCGCAACCAAATACCACCGTATGTGTTTCCGGTTGATCGTTCGGAAGACCACCACCGGCCACGCCCCGACCCCGCACCTGCACCTGTCGCCGCGCCAACGCGGCCCGGTCCAGCACCAGGGCTCCGGGAGGAACGCCCAACGGGGTCACAGTGGCGGCGAAGACATTTTCCGCCAAGGCGTAACAAACCGCCAACTGTTCCCCCCTCACCCCGAACGCCGCGACAAAACGGTCGAACGCTCCCGCTGAAACCGGCTCCGAACAGTTGATGAAGGCGCGCATCGCACCCAGATCGAAGCACCCCCCCACCCGCGCCAGCCACGAAAAGGCAAAATTGGGCAGCCAGCACAAGGTACCCCGTTGCCGTTCGATCACCGCCAGCAGCCACGCCGGATTGGCCGACCATTCAAAGGTGTCCAGCAGATGCAAGGGGGTGCCGGTGAGCAGCGCGGGCAGAAACACCCCGGCCAATCCCATGTCGTGATACAAAGGCAGCCAACTGACCATCCGGTCGTGTTGCGGATCGAGTTGCAAGACCTGGGCATGGGCGCGCACCTGGGCGGTCAACATGGCCGAGGTGATGGCCACCGCCTTTTGCAGCCCCGTGGTCCCGGAACTGCACTGCAAAAAAAGCGCTCGATCCGGGGTCCATGACGGCCAAGGCACGGCTTCGGGCACCGGATCCACCCGCAGATCCTCGGGAAGAAGCAATCCCGGACAGACCCCCCGGTCCACCGCCTCCCCCACCATCACGCATCCGCCGAACCGTTCCTGATAGTTGGCCAGTTTGCGCGCGTACTCTTCCGCCGTGATCTTGCGGCTTGGATGGGACAAGAAAACCGGCAAGCGCCCCGCCAGAATCGCCCCGAACCAGGCCGCCGTCATCGAAAGAGTCATGCGCCCCAAAATGCCCACCACCGGCTCGGGAGATTGACGCAATCGCCAGGCCCAGCGACGCGCCTCGTGCAGAAACCGGGTCGAATCCACCACCTCCACCGGCCCATCCACCGTGCCATGCAGCCAGAACAAAGGCCGCGTCGGCCCCTCCAGACCCTTGAAAAAGGCCGCGATCATCGACCATCACCGGATTCGACGGAAAGAAGGATGCACATCTTGCCAGTGGTACATCTTTTGCTAGTTACGCCAAACAAAGGAGCACTCTCCATCACACAGGAAACCATGACCATGAATCGGTTATCAGGCCGCTCGCGCCATTCGGGGACAGCCACCATTCCGCAGATTCTGTTCCACATTCAGGAGCCGGATTGCAGCGGATACGATTTCCATTATCACCTCCAGGAGCGACCCGAATACCTCATCGGACGCGCCGGACTGGATCACCCACTGCCTCCCAACTGCGTGCGCATCGCCTTGCAGGACAGTCGGGTCTCCCGCAACCATTGCCGAATCTTTCTGCATTCCAAAGGGTTCTGGATGATCGAGGATCTGGGCAGCACCAACGGCACCCATCTCCATCCACCGGAGGCGCATCACACCCCATGGCTCAAGGTGGTGATGGCCATGCCTCTGCCGGATCGCAGCCTCATCCGGGTGGGTCAGACCCTGCTGGCCGTGCGCCCCCTGACCACCGATCCCCTGGTCCGGCCCCGCTGGACCTGGAAACGACTGCTCAGACAGGCGGCCTGACATGTCAACCGACGGATATCCCAGGATCGTCCTGCTGGAAAATGGGGTGCTGGTCCGGGATTATCATCTGGACAAGGAGATTGTCACCATTGGTCGCGCCTCGGTCAACGACATTTCCTTGCACTACATCCCCGTCTCCCGCACCCATGCCCAGATCCTGCGGGTCGCCGAAGACCGCTATCTCCTGAAGGATCTGGGCAGCAAAAACGGCACGTTGGTGAATGGCGCCAGAATCCGCGAACATGGACTCAAGCATGGCGATCGGATCGGTCTCGGGAAATACACCCTGGTTTTCTGGTATGCCCAGGAACCGCAACCGGAAGAAACGAAACCTGAAAATGAATAAGGAGGGGTGAGCTTTTCTTGAATTTGAATGGTTTCTGAGAATTTTTTTGATGATTAAAATTTAGAAGATGAAAAAGTGAGAGGATTAAAGAATCAAGGTCAAAGTCCTGGGGAATGAATTCCCCAGACCCCTTCTTTTCTTTCAATATTTACAAACGCCACCCTTCCCGGCTGCGCCAACGCAACCAGTGATCCGCCAGGGTCAACGCCACCATCGCCTCCACCACCGGCACCGCCCGAATCCCCACACACGGATCATGCCGACCCTCGGTGACCACTTCCCGCGCCTGCCCGGTCACATCCACCGTCCGCCTCGGAATGCGGATCGAAGAGGTCGGCTTGAGGGCCACACGGGCCACGATCTCCTGCCCGGTACTCATGCCCCCCAGAATGCCGCCCGCATGATTGCTGCCGAAGGTCACCCCCCCCTGTCCATCCGGAAACATCTCGTCGGCCAACTGCGAACCTCGCCCCGACCCCATCTCCATGCCACTGCCGATCTCCACCCCCTTGACCGCGTTGACGCTCATCAACGCCTTGGCCAGGTCCGCGTCCAGACGGTCGAACACCGGTTCCCCCCAGCCCACACCCACACCGCTGGCCACCACCTCCAACATCGCCCCCACCGAATCCCCCGCGTTCCGCACCCCATCCAGCAAGGCGGCGAAACGCTCCACAGCCCCGGCATCCGGCGAGAAAAACGGATTGAGTTCCACCTGATCCCAATCCCAACCGGAACGGTCGATCCGCTCCTCTCCCATGGCGATCAAAGCGCCCCGAATCCGCACGCCCACCGTGGCCAACAGCTTGCGGGCCACCGCTCCCCCCGCCACCCGCATCGCCGTCTCACGGGCCGAGGCCCGTCCACCCCCCCGATAATCCCGTACCCCGTGCTTGCGCCAGTAGACATAATCCGCATGCCCGGGACGAAACAGTTCCTGAATGGCCGAATAATCCCGGGAACGCTGATCGGTGTTTTCGATCATCAGACCGATGGGGGTTCCGGTGGTCACCCCCTCGAACACCCCGGACAAAATCCGCACCTGATCCGGCTCCCGCCGCCCGGTGGTGAAACGATTCTGCCCCGGACGCCGCCGATCCAGATCCCCCTGCAAATCCGCCTCGCACAAAGGCAGACCCGCCGGACACCCCTCCACCACCCCCCCCAAAGCCGCTCCATGGCTTTCGCCGAAGGTGGTCAAGCGAAACAGCATCCCGATCCCATTGCCCGACATCAGACCATCCTCATGGCGCGTCGTGATCCACGGCTTTCATGCCCACCACGTGATATCCGGCATCCACATGCAACACCTCGCCAGTCACACCGCTGCTCATGTCGGACAACAGATACAATCCCGACTCCCCCACCTCCTCGATGGTCACATTCCGCCGCATCGGCGCGTTTTCCCGGTTCCAGTTGAGGATATGCTTGAAATCCCCGATGCCGGCCGCAGCCAGGGTGCGGATCGGTCCCGCCGAAATGGCGTTCACGCGGATGTTCTTGGGTCCAAAATCCACCGCCAGATAACGCACGCTCGCCTCCAGCGCCGCCTTGGCCACCCCCATGACGTTGTAATGGGGCATGACCCGCTCGGCCCCCAGATAGGTCAGGGTGATGATCGAACCGCCGTTTCGCATCAACGGCGCGGCGCGGCCACACAACGCGGTCAGGGAGTAAACCGAAGTCTCCATGGCAATGCGGAATCCCTCGCGGGAGGTGTCGTAATAGTACCCGTCCAGCTCCTCCTTCTTGGCGAAGGCCACGGAATGAACCAGAAAATCCACTCCTCCCCAACGGGATTCGACCTCCTTGAAGACCGTATCGATCTCCTCGTCATTGTTGAGATTGCAGGGCATCACGAAGTCGGATCCCAACTCCTGCGCCAAAGGACGCACCCGCTTTTCCAGCGCATCCCCCAGATAGTTGAAACCCAACACCGCCCCCTCGCGATGGCAGGCGCGCGCGATCCCCCAGGCGATGCTGCGCTCATTGGCCAAACCAAAAATCAAACCACGCTTTCCCTTCAGGATACCCATGACTTGTCCCTTATCACACTCTTGACCAGACTCCGATTCGATGACACCCCGTCCTCAACGAAACATTCTATAATCGTTGCCGCTGATCATTCAACCGAAATCCCGACAAAACCCCGGCATCACACCCCCGACCCATGGCCAGCACCTTGAAACGCTCTCCCATCTCGTCCGGCAGCAGCAAACGCATGGCCACCTTGCGCAAGGCATCGACCGCTTCCGGCGTCATATTCCTGGAGGCCATCTCCAACCGCTCCAGAATGCCCAACCCCATCAAAAACCACCCCTGGGTGGTGAAACCCAACCCTTCCAGCCCGCCCCTGGCCCCGGCGCGGGCCATGGCGGAAAAATCCACATGGGCGGTCAGGTCCATCTCTCCCACATGCCGCAATGGATCATCCACCCGCTCCCCGTCCCGATGCCCCACCAGAGTGCCTTCCGGACGCCTGCCGGAAAAGTGGTCCCGCCCCGCCTCGCCGTAATCGATCATCAACACCACGCCGCGCCGCAACACCCGACCCACCCGTTCCATCCACGCCTCGGCCTGCAACCCCAGCTCCGCCTTGAAACCCACCGGCAGCTCGATGCCCAAACGCGCGAAATGGTCCGCCTGTAGCGGAGCGGTCGGAGCCATCAAACGGGTTTGCCACGCCCCATCCCCATCGATACCCACCCCGATCTCCCGCAAGCCGTCCGGCGTCCTCTCCACCCAGTGGACCGGCAAGGCGTCGAGAAACTCGTTGCCCAGGATCACTCCCTGCTCCACCACCTCCGGCAAGTCGGTCAGCCAGCTCACCCGTTCCGACCCGAATCCGGCGGCGTGCAACCGTTGTTGCTGCCGGGTCGTGAAATCCGGACTGGTCTCCACCATGCGCACGGTCAAGGCGGCAAAAAAGGCGGGAAACCGACGCGCGGTAGTCAGCAGATCCAAAGCCAACCGCCCACTGCCTCCTCCCATCTCCACCACCTCGAAACACGCCGGAGAACCGAGGATTTGCCAGATCTCGATGCATTGCAAGGTGAGCAGTTCGCCGAACAAGGAGGTCAACTCCGGGGCCGTGACAAAATCCCCACCCCGTCCGACACGGGTGCGTCCCGACATGTAGTAGCCATGCTCGGGATGATAAAGCGCGAGCGCCATGAAGCGATGAAACGGGATCACCCCACCGTTTGCCATCATCTCCTGCCGTATGAGGGTGGTCAGAATGGATTGCTCAGCCATACCCGAAATCACGCAACCGGAAAATGCAAAAGAGGTCTGGAAAGTGCTTCTCCAGACCTCTTTCAGATCGTGGACGCCCTGCCTTGATTTTTACAAGAACACCTTGATGCTCGCCGCGCTCCAGGCCAGCAGCGATCCCGGAAACAGTCCCCAGAAGAGCATGATCACGCCCGTCACCGCCAGAATCGCCCGTGCGGGGAGATCGAGAGGCATGGCAAAAGCCCCTTCCGCCGGTTGATCGAAATACATGACCTTGACGATGCGCAGATAATAAAAGGCGCCAATGGCCGAAAACAGCACACCCGCGATGGCCAACGCCATCATGCCCGACTGGATCGCCGCCATGAACACATACAGCTTGCCCATGAAGCCGGCCAAGGGGGGAATGCCCGCCATGGAGAACATGAACAGCGCCATCAGGAAAGCCACCATGGGGCGTTTGTGGGCCAGTCCCTTGTAATCGGCGACCTCATCGCCCACCCCTTCCCGATTGAGCAGCAGGATCACGGCGAAGGCGCCCACATTGGTGAAGATGTAGATGGCCAGATAGGCCACGACACTCTGATAGCCCAATCCGCTATGGGCGGTCAGCCCCAGCAGGATGAAGCCCACATGGCCGATGGACGAATAGGCCAGCATGCGCTTGATGTTGGTCTGGGCGATGGCGGCGATGGCGCCCACCGCCAACGAAAACAGGGCCACCAATTGCAGCAGGGGATTCCAATGGCTGTGCAGCGAGGGAAAGGCGATCAGCAGCACCCGGAAGATGGCGGCGAAGGCAGCCACCTTGGGCAACACGGCCATGAAAGCGGTGACCGAGGTGGGCGCCCCTTCGTAGACATCCGGAGCCCACATGTGAAACGGCGCGGCGGCCACCTTGAAGCTCAGACCCGCCAGCACCAGCACCACGCCCAGAACCGTGGCCGAGGTGACATGGCCGTGCCCCAAAGCCGTGGCCACACCGGTGAACACGGTGGTGCCGGTGGTGCCGTAGATCAGGGTGATGCCGTACAACAGAAATCCAGAGGCCATGGAGCCCAGGACAAAATACTTCAGACCCGCCTCGTTGGAACGCACATCATCCCGATTCCAAGCCGCCAGCACGTAGATGGACAGAGACATCAGCTCCAGACCGAGATACAAGACGATGAAATCCCCGGCCGAAGCCATGATCATGCCACCCAGCAGAGCCATGAGGGTGAGCACCTGATACTCTCCGCCATCGTACTTGTTCCGTTTCATGAACGCCATGGACATGAACAGCACCAAAGCGGTGGCCAGGAACATCAGAAGCTTCATGGCGCGGGCGAAGGGGTCGTTGATGAAAAAGCCGCCAAAAGAGGAGCCGTTGCCCGATCCTAAGGTGATGGCGGCAGCGGCGGCCACTCCGGCGATGGCCATCAGGACCAGTTTGCCACCCCGATTCTCATCTCCCCAGGCGCTTTTGAGCAGCACCACCAGCCCCAGGATCGCGATCAGGATCTCCGGCAGCATCGTAACCAGGTTGATATCCGGCATTTGGACTGGCATTTTCTTGCAGCTCCCCGTATGGATGAAACCGTGCAGATCGATTTAGAATGGAGCCAACGTCACCGCACCGGTCTTGACCACGGCGGCTTGCGTCAGCAGATGTTCCACCGAGGCGTGGAACAGGTTCAGGAAGGGTCCGGGATAAAATCCGATCCAGAAGACCAGGACCAGCAGGGGCAGAAAAAGCGCCACCTCGCGGGCGGAAAGATCCTTCATGGCACGCACCTCGTCGTTGCCGATCGGGCCAAAGACCACCCGTTTGAACATCCACAGCATGTAGGCCGCGCCGAAGACCAGACCGGTGGCCGCCACCATGGCCACGGCCTTGTTGGCCAGGAAGGCGCCCAACAGGATGAGGATCTCGCCCACGAAGCTGTTGGTGCCGGGCAGACCCACCGACGCCATGGTGAAGATCATGAAGATGACCGCATAGACCGGCATCACGTGGGCCACGCCACCGAAGCGGGCGATTTCGCGGGTATGCATCCGGTCATAGATCACCCCCACGGCCAGAAACAGGGCGCCGGCGACGATACCATGGTTGATCATCTGGAGAAGGCTGCCCTCCAGCCCTTGTTGATTCAGGGCGAAGATGCCGATGGTGACAAAGCCCATGTGGGAAACCGAAGAGTAGGCCACCAGTTTCTTCAGATCCTTTTGCATCAGGGCCACCAGCGCGGTATAGACCACCGCCACCAGCGACAGACCGAAGATCAGCGGAATGAAGAAGCGGGAGGCGTCCGGCAGAATGGGCAAAGAGAAGCGCAGGAAACCATAAGCGCCCATTTTCAGAAGAATACCGGCCAGGATCACCGATCCGGCGGTGGGGGCTTCCACATGGGCGTCGGGCAACCAGGTGTGGACCGGCCACATGGGCACCTTGACCGCGAAGGAGGCGAACAGCCCCAGAAACAGCCAGACCTGGAACGAAAACGACAAGGGCAAGGCCATCAAGGCGGGAACGGAGAAGGTGTGGCCCGCATATCCCAAAGAGAGGATGGCGACCAGCATCAACACCGAACCGGCCAGGGTGTACAAGAAGAACTTGAGGGCCGCGTAAACCCGGTTGGGCCCACCCCAGACGCCGATGATCAGAAACATCGGGATCAGCATGGCTTCCCACAGCACATAGAACAGGATGAAGTCCAAAGCGCAGAAGACGCCGACCACAAAGCTTTCCAAAGCGAGGAAGGCCATGAGGTACTCCCGCACCCGTTTCTGCACCGACTCCCAGGAGGCCAGCAGACAGATGGGAGTGAGGAAGGTGGTGAGCAGCACAAAGGGCAAACTGATGCCATCCACCCCCATGCGATAGGCGATGCCATACTCGGGCAGCCACTCGACCTCTTCGAGGAACTGGAATCGGGCCGTAGAGGTATCGAAGCCGTTCAGCAGTCCCAGACTGATCACGAAGGTGAGCAGCGAGACCCCGAGGGCGGTCGTGCGCGCCGCGCCGTCACTACGGATCGCGAGCAGGATGACCAGGGCTCCGACAAGCGGAAGGAATGTCACAAGACTCAGCATCGCCAAATTCTCCCGCCGTTCAAGCATACACCGTGATCAGGACCAACAGCCCGATCACCATGGCAAAGGCATAATGATAGACATAGCCGGTCTGGATCCGCTTGAGTCCCTGGGCCAAGCGTCCAACCATGGCGGCCACGCCGTTGACACCGAAGCCATCGATGATGGTCACATCACCCGTCTGCCACAAGCCCTGTCCGATCTGACGCGCGGGGCGCACGAAGATCCGATCGTAAAGCCGGTCGAAATACCAGGCATTGAGCAGGAATTGATGGATGTTGCGCCAGTGACCCGCCATGATGGCAGGCAGGGTGGGGGTTTTGATATACAACAACCACGCCAGCGCCAGACCGATGAGGAACATGCCGAAAGGCGACCACTTGACCCAGGCGGCCACATGATGGGCATGGGCCAGGGCATCGTGTCCCTTGGCGATGAAGATCGCCTCCTTGAACCACCCTTCATGGACCATGGACTGTCCCAGCACGCCGCAGATCAACGAGCCGATGGCCAGCACCAACAGCGGAAAACGCATGGACCAGGGGGCCTCGTGGGCGTGGTCATAAGCGTGTTTGGCGTGATGATCCTTCGGAGGCGCGCCGTGGAAGGTCATGAAGACCAGCCGGAACGAATAGAAGGTGGTCAGGATGGCGGCGAGCATGCCCATGATCCAGGCCAGGGTGCCGACCGTGGTATGGGCGGCATAGGCGGATTCCAGGATGGCGTCCTTGGAGTAGAAACCCGCCAGATACGGAAAGCCGGTCAAGGCCAAGGTGCCGATCATCATGACCGTATAGGTGATGGGGATCTTCTTGAACAGTCCCCCCATGTGACGCATGTCCTGCTCGTGGTGCATGGCATGGATCACGGCCCCGGCGCCCAGGAACAACAGCGCCTTGAAGAAGGCGTGGGTGAACAGGTGGAACATGGCGGCGGGATAGGCGGAGACCCCGGCGGCAAAAAACATGTAACCCAACTGGGAACAGGTGGAATAGGCGATCACCCGCTTGATGTCGTTTTGCACCAGACCCACGGTGGCGGCGAACAGGGCGGTGGAAGCGCCCACCACGGTCACCACGTTGAGGGCGGTCTGGGAGAGTTCAAACAGCGGCGAGGCGCGGCAGACCATGAAGACACCGGCGGTGACCATGGTGGCGGCGTGAATCAAGGCGGAGACCGGGGTCGGGCCTTCCATGGCGTCCGGCAGCCAAGTGTGCAGGCCCAACTGGGCGGACTTGCCCATGGCGCCGATGAACAACAACAGACAGATCAAGGTGATGGTGGGCACCGTTCCCCACAGCGGGAAATCCACGGTGGGCTGGAACTGTCCGCTTCCGGCCATGCGGAACACCTCGGCATAGTCCAGAGTGCCGAAGACCATATAGATGGTGAAGATGCCCAGGGCGAAACCGAAATCACCGACACGGTTGACCAGAAAAGCCTTGATGGCCGCGTTGCAGGCGGACTCCTTGGTAAACCAGAAGCCGATGAGCAGATAGGAGGCCAGCCCCACCCCTTCCCAGCCGAAAAAGAGCTGGAGGAAGTTGTCTCCGGTCACCAGCATGAGCATGGAAAAAGTGAAGAAGGAGAGATACGAGAAGAAACGGGAGTGGTCCGGATCCTCTTCCATGTAGCCCACGGCATAGATGTGGACCAGGGTGGAGACCCCATTGACCACCACCAGCATGATCACGGTCAACCGATCCAGGAGGATGGCGAAGGAGACCTTGAACTGCCCGGAGACGATCCAGGAGAAGACTTCCTCACGCACCGTCGGGGCATCTCCCACCGCGATGGCCAGAAAGGCCTGGATCGACAGGGCCAGGGCACCCACCATGCAGACGATGGTGACCAGACGGCTCATCGCATTGCCCAGGTAACGCCGTCCGAGGAGCCCGGCGATCATGGAGCCGACGAGGGGCAGTAGGATAATCAGGAGGTTCTTGCTCATAGTCGTCTTAAATCCCGCTTCAGGTGGGGTATCTTTGCTTCTAGCCCTTCAGGGAGTCGATCTCTTCCACGTCGATGGTGGATCGGTTACGGAAAAAGGCGACCAGAATGGCCAGACCGATGGCGGCTTCGGCGGCGGCCACGGTCATGACGAAGAAGGTGAAGATCTGACCCGACACATCCCCGAGATAATGGGAGAAGGCCACGAAGTTGATATTCACCGCCAACAGGATCAGCTCGATGCTCATCAGGATGATGATCATGTTGCGCCGGTTCAAAAAGATCCCGACAATGCCGATGGTGAACAGAATGGCACTCAGGACCAGAAAATGATGCAGACTCATGGCTTGGCTCCCTCACCCGAGGCGACCTGGACCAGTTTCACAGCCTCTTCCCGTGTACGGGCGATCTGACTGGAGATATCCTGACGCTTGACCCCCTTGCGTTTCCGCAAGGTCAACACCACCGCGCCGATCAAGGCCACCAACAGAATCAACGAGGCGATCTCGAACGGAAACAGAAAACGGGTATACATCAATTGACCGATGGCCATGGTGTTCGTGACCGGGACTCCAGCGGCCTGGGCCGGTCCATCCACATGGACTCCATTGAGGATGAAGATAAACTCAACCAAGAGCACCGCGCCCACAGCGATTCCCATGGGCAGATGCTGCATGGCGCCCCGGCGCAACTCCTCGAAGTCCACATCGAGCATCATCACCACGAACAAGAACAGCACCGCCACCGCCCCCATGTAGACGATGACCAGCAAAGCGGCCAGA
Source organism: Magnetococcales bacterium (assembly GCA_015231375.1). Lineage (GTDB taxonomy): Bacteria > Pseudomonadota > Magnetococcia > Magnetococcales > Magnetaquicoccaceae > Magnetaquiglobus. Next base: position 140,404 of record JADGBT010000002.1, read on the forward strand.
AACTCCGCCTGAAGCAGGACAAACAGTCCGGCGGTGTTGAAAAAGGCCAGAATCAAAAACAGGACCGAATGGACCTGATTCCGGCTGACGATCACCCCCAGGGCTGCCCCCACGACGATGACCGAAAAGAAATAAAACACGAGATCCGCTGCCATGATCTATGCACTCCACCTAACGATACTTGGCGTCCGCGGCCAGGTTGGCGTCGATTTCCTGTTTCCAACGCTCGCCGTTGGCCAGGAGTTTGGCCTTGTCATAAAAGAGATCCTCGCGCCTGTATCCATGAAACTCGAAATTGGGCCCCAGCACGATGGCGTCCACGGGACAAGCCTCCTGACAGAAACCACAAAAAATGCACTTGGTTTCGTCGATGCTGTAGACCTTGGTCAACCGCTGCGCGGCGACACTGGCGGGATCGATTTCGATATAGATCGCCTGGGCCGGGCAGGTGGCCTCGCACAACTTGCAGGCCACACAGCGCTCCTGGCCCGACTCATCCCGTCTCAAGGCGTGCTCGCCACGAAACCGGGGGGAAAGCGGCGTGCGCTCCTCGGGATATTGAATGGTGATGTGGGGCTTGAACATGTGCCGCAAGGTGACGGCCATGCCCGCTGCCAACTCCCTTAAGGCGAACGTATCCGCCAACGCCTTGAAATTCAAGCCCATCTTAGCGTCTCCTCACGCCTTGCCGAAAAGAAGCACACCCAGTCCGGTGATAAAGATCCACAACAGCGAGATGGGAAGAAAAACCTTCCAACCCAGACGCATGAGTTGATCGTAACGATAGCGGGGAAAGGTGGCCCGGATCCACAAAAAGACGAACAATAATAATCCTGCCTTGATGCCCAGCCAGATGATTCCCGGAATGAAGGAGAGAAACTCCGCCGGGGGCAGCCAACCGCCCAGGAAGAGGATCGATCCCAGGAACGACACCAGGATCATGTTGGCATATTCGCCCATGAAAAACAGCCCCGAACTCATGGCCGAATATTCGGTGATGAACCCGGCCACCAGTTCCGCTTCGGCCTCGGGCAGGTCAAACGGAGAGCGGTTGGTCTCGGCCACCACGGAGATGAAATAGATCACGAACATGGGCAGCAACGGCACCACGAACCAGACGCTCTTTTGGGCATTGACCACATCGGTGAGATTGAGGCTTCCCGAAAGCAGCACCACCGGAATGAGCGTGAAGCCCATGGAGACTTCATAAGAGACCATCTGGGCCGCCGAACGCAGACCACCCAGAAAGCTGAAGCGGTTGTTGGAACCCCAGCCCGCCATGATGATGCCATACACCCCCAACGAAGAGATCGCCAGGATGTAGAGAATGCCGATGTTGATGTCCGCCAACACCAGTCCCGGCGCGAAGGGAATCACCGCCCAGGCGATCAGGGCCGGAACCAGGGTCAGGGCCGGAGCCAGCAGAAAAATGACCTTGTCCGCCTTTTCCGGCAGCAGCAACTCTTTGAACAGCAGTTTCGCCGCGTCGGCCAACGGTTGCAGAATCCCCCAGAAGCCCACCCGGTTGGGTCCATAGCGCACCTGCATGAACCCGATGATCTTGCGTTCCGCCAGGGTGATGTAGGTGACCATGAACAGCACCGGAGCCAGAAGGATCACGATCTTGATCACGGTCCAGACCACCGTCCACAGGGTGGCTCCGAGGAGTTCTGCCCCGAAGCCATGGATGGTTCCCAAGATTGGATTCAGAAATTCAGGCATTTTGTCCCCGGTCCACGCTTGAAACGCCACAATACCGCATCATGTCCGATCTCCCCCGCCCGATCATCCGGGCAGAGCGACCAGGCTCACTTTCGGGAAACCGCTGGTGTAGTCGCACAACCCGCGCAAGGAGCTTTCACCCGGTCCAAAGTCGCCAAAAACCACCCCGTGGGGCACATTCTTGTCCAACTCGGCCCGCATCTCGACCCGCTTCTCGCCGTACAGCGCCCGCACCAGACCATTCTCCACAATCGCCAAACCCGCCGCATCGTCTGGATGGATCCGCAAGCGTCCATCCCGCGCCAGCTTGGCCATGACCTTGGAACGCCAAGCCACCGGATCATCCCGGTAGAACGACGACTCCAGCACCAGATGAATGCCACCAGCCACCTCGGCCCCCGTCACGCTCACCGGCAATCCACGGGTGACCGGGCTGTGATCACACGCCCGAGGCGATTCATTGGGGCCCAATTTGGACAAGTCGTAGCGGTGATCACTGGCAGCCATTTTCTTGCGCAAGGCATCCAGATCGTTGTAACCCAACGGCGCGGAAAAACGATCGCTCAAGCCCCGCAGAATACGCCAATCCTCCTTGGCCTCCAAAGGCCCCTGACCGGCGCGGGCACTGCGTTGCACACGACCTTCGCCGTTGGTCAGGGTCATGGGCTTTTCTCCCGGAGCCAGTCCGGGCAGCACCACCTCGGCCAAATTCGCGGCCTGACAGGCGAACGCCCCCAGATGGATCACACGCGCCTTTTCCAGCGCCCGTCTGGCCAGATCCTGATCCAAAGCCTCCTCGATCGGATCCACGCCCAGCAGGAACAACACCTTCACCCGACCGGCCGCAGCCGCTTCGAGAATCGTGGCCGCATTCATGCCCACCGCATCCAGTCGGGCATATCCGGGTCCACGATGGGGCACCACACCCAGATCCTGAGCCGCCGCGCTGTTGCCACGGGACGCCACACGGTTGAGACCGTTCCAGTCGGAACCGATCCCTCCCACCTGATCAAGCAGGGCCACACTCAAACGACGCAGACTCTCGGCTTCCGGATGATGAATGGCGTGATCGCCCAACACGATCACCGGTTTCTTGGCCGACTTCAACAACGCCGCCACCGGATCCTGCGTATCGTTGCCTTCCAGAGCGCGCAGCGCCTGATGCAGCCGCTCCACCTCCCCGCCCGGCGCCACGGTGATCTGGCTGAACTGAAGCAGATTGCTGTTCAAACGCTTCGCATGAATCGCGATCACACGGGCCCCACCCTGAGTGGCGCGACGCAGACGCAGATTCAGAATCGGCGTTTCGAAACGGGGATCGCACCCCACCAGCAAGATGGCGTCCGCGCGGTTCAAATCGGACAAGGGGGTGTTCATCAGCAAGTCGGCCCGGGTCAGGGGCAGCTCGTCGCCACTGAAATCCCGCTGCCGCAACCGGTGATCCAGATGGGGCGTGCCCACCACGTGACGCAACAGATCCTGGAAGGCGTACAGCTCCTCCCCACCCTGGATGGCGTCGGAGACCAGACCGGCCACCTCCTCGGGTTTGACCGACTTCAAGATGGCGGCGGCCTGATCCAACGCCTCGGGCCAACTGACCTTCTTCGGTGGCGTGTTCGCGCCGGAGCGGATCGTGGGAGCGAGCAGACGCTCGACGCCCAGACCATCGCTGGCAAAACGTCCCTTGTCGCACAACCAAGTTTCGTTGCCCTCGTTCCAGGCGCGGGACATGACCCGCAGAATGCGACCATCCAGATGATCCACCCGGGTATGGCAGCCCACGGAACAGTGGGGACACACCCCATCGGCGTGCTTGAGTTCCCAGCCCCGGGCCTGGAAATGGAACGGCTTGAGATTCAAGGCGCCCACCGGACAGATCTCGGCCAGATTGCCGGTCAGTTCCGAATCCAGGGTGGCTTCCACAAACGGTCCCACCCGCATGTGATCGCCCCGGTAGACCGCGCCCATCTGCTCGACACCGGAGACATCCTCGGAAAAACGGATGCAGCGGGTGCAATGGATGCAACGGTTCATCTCGGTTTCGATGATCGGGCCCAGATCATAGTTGGGCACCTCACGTTTGTGATCGTGGAAGCGGGAGCGGTCCGGACCATATTTCATGGCCAGATCCTGGAGGGTACACTCCCCGCCCTGATCGCACACCGGACAATCCAGCGGATGGTTGATCAGCAGAAATTCCAAAACGCCCTGGCGCGCCTTGCGCACCATGTCGGATTCGGTCTTCACCACCATGCCTTCACTCACCGGCATGGCGCACGAGATCACCGGCTTGGGCATTTTTTCCACTTCCACCAGGCACATGCGACAGTTGCCCGCGATGGGAAGTTTGGGATGATAGCAAAAATGAGGAATGAAGATGCCCAGGAGCTTGGCGGCCTCCATGATGGAGGTCCCCGGCTTGACATCAATTTCCTTCCCGTCGATGATCAGAGTAGGCATTTTGCAAGCTTGCTCCTCATCCCGCCATGCAGCGGCCGTGCTCCACGTGGTAGATGAACTCTTCCTTGAACGCCCGGATTGCACCCATCACCGGTCCTGCCGCCGCATCCCCCAGGGCGCAGATGGTCTTGCCCCCGATGTTGGCGCAGATGTCTTGCAACAGGTCGATGTCTTCGAGGGTGCCTTGACCCGCTTCCATGCGGGTCATGATTTGCGCCAACCAGCCGGTCCCTTCTCGGCACGGTGTGCATTGGCCACAGGACTCATGCCGGTAAAAACGCGACAGCCGGGCAACCGCCCGCACGATGCAGACCGACTTGTCGAGCACAATGACCGCCCCGGATCCGAGCATGGTGCCCGCCTTGCCCAGGGAGTCGTAATCCATGGTGATGGTGGCGCACACCTCCGCAGGCAGAATCGGAGAGGAGGAACCACCGGGAATCACCCCCTTGAGGTTGCTCCAGCCGCCACGCACGCCGCCGGCATGATCTTCCAGCAAGCTTTTCAGGGGAATGCCCAATTCGACTTCGTAGTTGCCGGGCTTGTTGACATGTCCAGAGACCGAAAAAATCTTGGTACCGCTGGACTTGGCCACGCCCAACCCGCCGTACCACGCCCCGCCCCGCTCGATGATGGTGGGGATGGAGGCCAAGGTTTCGACGTTGTTGATCACCGTGGGACAGCCGTACAGACCGATATTGGCCGGAAACGGCGGCTTGAGGCGAGGTTGACCCTTCTTGCCCTCGATGGACTCGATCAGTCCTGTCTCCTCGCCGCACACGTAGGCCCCGCCGCCGCGATGGATCGCCAGATCGAAGCGCACGCCACGACCACAGACGTTCTCACCCAGAATGCCCTTGGCATAGGCTTCGTCGATGGCGTCCTGAAGCCGTTCCGCCTCCCGGTAGAACTCGCCACGGATGTAGATGTAGCCCTGCTGGATCCCGACCGCGAAACCGCAGATGATCATCCCTTCGATCAGACGATGGGGATCGTAGCGGATGATGTCGCGATCCTTGCAAGTGCCCGGTTCGCCTTCGTCGGCGTTGCAGGTGAGATATTTGGGTCTGGGGTCGTTCTTGGGGATGAAGGACCACTTGAGGCCCGCCGGGAAACCCGCGCCACCCCGACCCCGGATGCCGGAGCGTTTGACCTCTTCGATCACCTCGTCGCTGCCCAGGTCGAAAGCCTTGAGCAACGCCTTGTAGCCCCCGTTGGCTTCGTAGACGGCCAGGGTGTGGCTGTTGGCGAGGTGGATGTTCTGATAGACGATCTTCATGGGATGTTATCCGTTGTGGAGTCCGCCGTGTTTTGCATGGCCGCAGGTCAAGGGAGACGGTCGATGATTTCGACCACCTTGTCGGCAGTCAGATTTTCATAATAATCGTCGTTGATCTGCATCATCGGCGCGTTGACACACGCCCCCAGGCACTCCACCTCGGCCAGGGTGAACCGTTTGTCTTCGCTGGTCTGACCCGCCTCCAGCTTGAGTTTGCGTTTCAGGGAGTCCATGACCTGATCCGAACCGCACAACCAGCAGGAGATGTTGGTACACGCCTGAATGTGGTAGCGTCCCACGGGTTGCAGGTTGTACATGGTGTAAAACGTGGCCACCTCGTACACCCGGATCGGGGGCATGCCCACCAGTTCGGCCACGTAATCGAGGCTTTCGCGGGAGAGCCAGCCGCCGAACTCCCGCTGGGCCAGATGGAGGATCGGCATGACCGCAGATTGCCGCCGATCAGCCGGATAGCGCTGGAAGATCACTTCGATCTGTGCCAGCGACTCCTCGGAAAACCGGGGGGTGACCCCCGTGGATCGTGTACTCCGCTCGTTCATCAAACGCGACGCCTCGTGCAAAGGTCGATAAAACCCGACCGAACCGTGGAAAAGGACTTCAAGTTCCGCAGGTCCGGTTATGGCCGATCACCGGTCGATTTCACCAAACACGATGTCGATAGTTCCCACGATGGTGGTGACATCGGCCAGCATGTGTCCTTTCAGAATGGTCTTCAAGGATTGCAGATGGTTGAAACCGGCGGCGCGGATCTTCACCCGATAGGGTTTGTTGCCACCGTGGGAGATGATGTAGACCCCGAACTCCCCCTTGGGGGATTCGGTGGCCGCGTAGACCTCACCAACCGGAGCCTCGAACCCTCCGCTGAACTGCTTGAAGTGCAGAATCAGGGACTCCATGCCCTGTTGCATCTCTTTGCGGTACGGTACCGAACTCTTGAAATTCTCGGTTTTGACCGGACCGGTCGGCATCTGCTTCAGGCACTGCTGAATGATGCGGTTGCTCTGACGGATCTCTTCGACCCGCACCAGATACCGGTCATAGCTGTCGCCGTTCTTGCCCACCGGGATGTCGAAGGCCACGCGATCATAGGCGTCATACGGCTCGGCCTTGCGCAGATCCCAGGCGATGCCCGATCCACGCAGCATGGGTCCAACGTAGCCCATATCCAAGGCTTCGGCCGCCGTCACCACCCCGATATCCACCAGCCGCTGCTTCCAGATGCGGTTGTTGGTCAGCAGGGTTTCGTATTCGTCGATCTTGGAGGGAAAATCCTCGGTGAAAGCCTGGATCTTTTCCGCCAGTCCATCCGGCAGATCCCTGGAGACGCCACCGGGCCGGAAATAGGCCGCGTGCATGCGCGCTCCGCACACCGCCTCGTACATGTCCATGATCCGCTCCCGTTCCCGGAAGCAGTAGATGAACATGGTCATGGCGCCCACATCCAGGCCATGCGCGCCCAGAAAGAGCAGGTGATTGAGAATGCGGGTCAACTCCGCGAAGATCACCCGGATGTACTGGCCACGCTCGGGAACCTGAATTCCCATGAGCTTTTCCACCGCCAGCACCCAGGAGTGCTCCTCGGACATCATCGACATGTAGTCGAGACGGTCGAAATAGGGCACGCCCTGGAGATAGGTCTTGTGTTCCAGGAGTTTTTCCGTTCCCCGGTGCAAGAATCCGATGTGGGGATCGGCCCGTTCCACCACTTCGCCGTCCAGTTCCAGCAGCAGACGCAGCACCCCATGGGCCGCCGGATGCTGGGGACCGAAGTTGACCGTGTAGTTGAGAAATTCTGTCGATTGGGTTTCCATCGCCAACGTCTCGGCTCCTAGAGAGTGTGGCGGTAGGGTTCGCGGTTGGCCCGTTCGAGGGCGACCGGTTCCCGGACAATGCGGCCTAGGGTCTCGTCATAGCGCACTTCATACCGGCCTGTGACCGGAAAATCCTTGCGCAACGGATGGCCATCGAAATCATAGTCGTTCAGGATGCGTCTCAGATCCGGATGGCCGGAAAAGAGAATGCCCAGCAAGTCATACGCCTCCCGCTCGTACCAGTCCGCGCAACTCCAGACCGGAATCACCGAAGGCACCGCCACGCCTTCGCCGATGGCGACCTTGACCCGCAGGCGATGATTCTTGTAGACCGACAACAACTGATAGACCACTTCCAGAGGCTGTTCCCGCTCCGGATAGTGGACGCCGGCCAGATCGATCATCATCTTGAAATCCAACTCCGGATCATCGCGCAACCGGGTCATGGTTTCCACCAGACGCTCCGGTTGCACCCGCACGATCAGGGCGTCGGCCAACTTTTCCCGGGGCAGTTCGGGAAAACGCGCGGCCATGGTTGCTTCGAGTTGGTCGAGTGTCTCGGGACTCATCGGATCACCCTGCTTGCGTATTGGCGCGACGGATACCGTTCGCACCCCATCCCGCAGAGACGGTATGGGTGCGATGGATCTTCTTGTGCAACTGCAACACCCCGTAGAAAAACGCCTCGGCCGTGGGGGGGCAGCCAGGAATGTAGACATCCACCGGCACCACCCGGTCGCAGCCGCGCACCGTGGAGTAGCCATAGTGATAATAGCCGCCCCCATTGGCGCAGGAGCCCATGGAGATCACCCAGCGGGGTTCCGGCATTTGATCATAGAGCTTGCGCAACGCCGGAGCCATTTTGTTGGTGAGGGTTCCGGCCACCACCATCACGTCGGATTGACGGGGAGAACCGCGAAACACGATGCCGAAGCGGTCCAGATCATAACGGCTGGCGCCGGCGTGCATCATCTCCACCGCGCAGCAGGCCAGACCGAAGGTCATGGGCCACATGGACGAGGTGCGCGCCCAGTTGGCCAAGGTATCCACCGAGGTGAGCAGAAAACCCCGCTCTCCCACTTCCTGGGCCACGCCCTGGACAAACTGTTCGTTCAATCCCATTCCAGCGCCCCTTTTTTCCAGACGTAGGCATATCCCACCAGGAGAACCAGCAGGAAGAGCATCATCTCCACAAAGCCGATCCAGCCGAGCTGCTTGAAAGCCACAGCCCACGGAAACAGAAACGCGGCTTCGATGTCGAACACCACGAAAAGTATGGCCAGCAGATAGAATCGCACATCGAAGGGAACACGAACAGCGGTCAGTGGGGCGAAGCCGCATTCGTATTGAGCGCGTTTCTTGGCGTCGGGCTTGCGCGGCCCGAGCACGAAGGAGAGTCCTTGCATGAAGACGGCCATGCCGCCAGCCATGGCCAGGAAAACCAGAATCGGAAAGTAGTTCTCAAGCATTGCGGTAATTCTCCAAGCGGGTTCCGATCTCGCTTTTATGGACGACACAGACCTTTCGACCACCGAGCTTGCATTCGCGTCGAGCGGATTTCTACCACCCTGACGCGATCCGGTCAAGCTCTGATCAATGGGCAGATCAAAAAAAATGTATATTCAAGCATTGTCACGAAAAAGAATGGTATCGCAACGCATTATTGTCCACCATTTATGCGTACAAAAGCCGCTCTTGTGCGGGCCACTTCCACCCGCAACGCCTCCAGAATCTGCTCCCGGGTTTCGGCCATGCCGAGTGAAAAACGTAACCATTCCGCGTGACTTGGATGCAAATTCACCCCGCCACCGGCATAAATGCCGTGCAGACCGGGACTGGCGCGCATGAACTGCTGCACGTTCGGACCCACATCACACGCCCGGCCAACCGGATAGGCCAGAAAGGGCGTCAGGGAAATCTGGGCACGCTGCCAGAACTCGATGTTCTCCTGGATCGCCCGCGTCACGTTTTCCAGATTCATGGCGGAAAGGATGCGGTGCGCCAGGGTGTGATTGGCGATTTCCCACCCTTCCCGGGACAACTGCCGCACCTCCTCCACCGTCATGTGGGCCTTGAGATCCTCGACCGGTCCCACATACGTGGTGAAGACCCGCTCCACCGCCTGTTCCATGAAGTCGATCCGGTAGTACCGCTTGGTCTGGATGAACAGGGTTTCCGGATCCCGGCTCCAGAGAATCTCGGGCATGACCTGTTGCAAAGCCTGGGCCAGGGCTTCGGCCCATCCGGTATGCACCAGAATCGACGCCAGAATCCGATAGAACACCTCACCACGGGCATAGTCGCCACACACGAACACCGTGGGACAGATGCCCCGCTCCCGCACCAGGGGATGAGCCAAACGCAGATTGTTGCTCAAGCCGTCGTCGAAGGTCACCACGAAATAGGGACGATCCGGCCCTCCCCGCTCCCACAGACCAGGGACCGCGCTCAGCGGAAGCGGGGTCATCATGTCGCTTAAGATATCGAGCTGTCTGGCGAAACGTTGCACGCTCACCTCGCCTTTGCGATAGTGGCGCTCCCACTCCTGACGATGATCCGGATCCACCACGCTGTGATACACCAGAATGTACACCCCCGGCGGAGGCGCCAAAAAACGCTCCACCGGCAAACACTGTTTCTGGCCGAGACGCAACCACCAGGGCGCGCGCAAGGTGATCGGCTTGACCGACTCCATGGCCTCTTGCACCCCCAACCAATACCATTGATCCTCCAGCATAAAGCTCCTGTCGCACCTCATGGCGTGCCAACCCGACGATGGCGATTCAGCAAAGTCTGAACCATCCAACTCCAGGATGCGCCGAAACGACGTTGCGCGAGAATGGCTGGCCGTTGTGATACCAGCGTTTCAAACAAGCGTACATACTCTCCGCACATGCGCTCCGCCGTCAACGGGAATCCGGCCATGCGCGACGCCCATTGGTCACGCTCCCGGATCATGCGGGTCAGGACAGCTTCCAGCGTTTCCGGGGTATACGGCAGACCGAATCCGGCACAATACTCGCGCATGGAACCGCTCTCCCGGTACAGCAAAGGCAAACCGCACAACGCCCCTTCCAACACATGATTGGGTCCAGCCTCGCACAGGGACGCCGTGATATAAAGATCATGCTCCCGCAACGCCTCCACCAGAGCCGACCCGGTGACCGGAGGAACATGACGCCCATGTTTCAGCGTCACCCCTTCCGGCAGAGGACCGATGTAGGTGAATTGCACCCTTTCGGACCAGGGCGGGCGCCCCAGCAGCTCATCCAGTTGCCGATAGACCGACCATCCCTTGTTGGGGTTCATACTCCAATGATGGGTGACAATCCGCAAGGGTACGCGCTCACCGACACGACTTTCCGGAGCCGGACACCACAAGCGTTGATCGGCGCCATTGAGAATCACCGTATGCGGACGATCCTCGAAACCCGCCTCCCGGTAACACTCCCACAACCAACGGCTGACGAACACGGTGTGATCGGCCACCCGGTTGGCCTGAAGACGATAACGATTGAAATGTTTCTGCGGATCGTCACGCGCCTCGCTGCTGTTGTTGATCCGATGCACCACCAGCGCGCGACGATTGACAAACAGCAGATAACGCAGCACATCGGCATGGTCATACGCCGAAATGCGCAGCTTGCGATCCGGTTCCGCCAACACGATCACATCGAGATCATCGGCGGCCAGGTCATGACTCACCGCATGGCCATGACGACGCAGATGATCGGTCAAGGCGGCGCCAAAACGGTTGCCGCCTCCCCAGGGGCCAGGCTGGAGCTTCATCCCGATGCTGATCTTCATGAATCACTCCACCTGACTGCAACGATGCGATGCGCCTGGAAGGCCGCCATTCACGGACGTTTTTTTTCCGCGCGCGCTCCTTCGAAATCCCGCAGGACTTGCCAAACCCGGCCAACCACTCCATGATGCCCGGACATCGGTAATCTGGAGTCATCCCCCCTCTTCTACGACCGACACCATGGATTTGAACATGTTACGTGAATTCAACCCAACCGTCCACACCGGATTGATCCAGCTCAACGAGGTCGATCAGGTGGAAATCCAGATCGCCTCCTGGTGCAATCGCTCCTGTTCGTTCTGTCCTTCAGGAACCTTTGAAACCCCCAAACTGGGGATGGACATGTCCACGGTGGAACGCATCGTCTCGGAACTGGAAACCATCGGTTTTTCCAAGACAATCGGGCTGCATCTGATGTGCGAGCCGCTGATGCACAAAAAGATCATGGATATTATCGCCTTGTTCCGTCAGCGACTTCCCGGGGTTTTCATCCGCATGGAGAGCAACGGCGACGCCTTGAAGAAAATCGAGCGGCTGGGTGAACTGTTCGACCACGGCCTCAACGAGATTCTGATCAACTGTTACGACTCTCCCGCGCAATGGGCCGCACTCAATCGGCAACTGCTGCACACCTCCTTTGCGGGCGGTCCCGTCTGGTACTGGAACCAATGGCGCCACCCTCCCGCCGCTCCCAAATCCCAATGGCGCATGGTACGGGTCAGGGCCTTTCACGGTGGCGGATTCACCCTGAAGAACTGGGCCGGTCACGTCGCCTCCCAGCGACCCGATCCGGTGGAACTGCCCCTGGCCCTGCCGTGTGAACGCCCGACCCGACGGGTGCATGTCAACTATCTGGGGCAGGTCTTGTTGTGCAATATGGATTGGCGCTTCGAGGTGGTGGCCGCAGACCTGCGCACCCAAAGCCTGACCGAGGTGATCAACGCCCCGCTGCTGGTGGAGTACCGGCAACGCCTGGCCCAGAAGGACCGGAACATGACCCTGTGTCGCGGATGCGATCAGGGGGCGCCTTCCGGCGTGCAACCGGGTTATCCCCCGGCTGACATCTGGGTGCCCTGGAGAAGTCTATGGTTGCGTTGGTGCCGCTCCCGCTACCGGCACGCCATCCGCAACCGTTTTGGCCTGTAAACGACAAAGAGTTCATTGACACGCCACGCCGCAATCGTGTATACGAATGGGCACGGCGCGACACACCACATTTCACCACGTTTCGAACCGTTTGCCCGGGTAGCTCAGTTGGTAGAGCAGAGGACTGAAAATCCTCGTGTCGGCAGTTCAATTCTGTCCCCGGGCACCATTCTTCTCCATCTTTCCTCGTCTCCACATTTCCTCATCTCCACGCCTCCTTGGTTCAGCGCTCCATTCCGCACTCCGGCTGTTCCCGAGCCAACAACCGCAAAAAGGCCTCGACCACCCGAGGATCGAAATGCACGCCTGACAGCCGCCGGATCTCACTGGCCGCATCGTCCACCTTCCAAGGCTCCTTGTAAGGTCTACGACTCATCAGGGCGTCAAACACATCCACAACCGACACAATGCGCGCGGACAAGGGAATCTCCTCCCCTTTCAGCCCTTGCGGATAACCGGTGCCATTCCACTTTTCATGGTGGTACAAAGCGATCTCGCGAGCGATCCGGAAATTCTTCTCATCCTGAATGATCAGGCCACCAACCTGGGCATGAGTCCGGATCACGGCAAACTCTTCCGGATCCAACGGCCCCTGTTTATTCAAGATCCTGTCGGGAACGCCAATCTTGCCCACATCGTGCAACCGGCTGGCCGTGGCAAACGCGTCGGCCACTTCGGCGCTCAACCCCATGGCCAAAGAGAGTCTCCGGGTCCACTCCACCACCCGGCACACATGCTCTCCGGTTTCGGCGTCCTTGACCTCCGCCGCTTCGGCCAACATCCGCAACGCGGCCACATTGGCTTCCCGCAGGTCCAATTGCGCCCGCAACACCTGCCAGGCCGCCACAACCTGAACCATAAAGATCCGCAACACATGCACGGACACGGACGATAACGGCTGCGCATGCTCCAGATACACCCAACCGACCAGTCGATCCTCCATCCGCAGCGGCAGCAGGGTTTCGCCTGCCTCGGTCCGCTCCTGCACACGCCGCCACAACGCCTCATCGCAGACACAACCACTCCCGGCCTTGACCCGCCACTCCCCGGATTCCAGCACGGCCAGACACCCCCTGAGCAGGATCGCCCCACCCGCGTGCTCCAAAGCGCACAACGCCACCATCCGATCCCATATGGTTGCGTAGAAACGCTCAAACCCATCCAAAGAGTGCAGATAGATCTGCGGCATGGTCTGAAGAACAGCCTCCAGGCCCCTGCGGGTAGCGTCGATCGTCATCAGATCCCGATAGGATTTCAGACTGGAACGGACGGTCGTATACAACTTCTGGGCGGAAAGCTCCCCCTTCTCCTTGTAGTCATCGATATCGAAATTGTCGATGATGTAGCGTTCCGGAGCATAACCGGGTTGACCGGTGCGGATCACCAGACGCATCTTGTCATCCCCCAACTCCTCCCGGATGAAGCGCACCAACTGCAAACCCGCATCGTCCGTTTCCATGACGATATCGATGATGGCCAACGCAACACCGGTTCTGCTGGCCAGCAGACTCCGGGCGGCGGCGGCCGAGGTGGCGGTCATCAACTCCAGTCGGCGGCCGCTGAATGAAAAATTCCTGAGATTCAATCCGGTAATGGCCACGATGTCCGGATCGTCATCCACCACCAACACCAGCCAAGGCTCCACGCGCTCCGCCGCATCCGGCTCCGGGTTTTCCGCCTTGTTTTTGAACCTGATGCTCTTTGGCAACATGAATCCGCTCCGCGCTCATTCCTGAAGAAAAAACCCACCCACCCCTCCGGCCTCACGGCTTCAGCCTGACCGGCCACCGACACTCAAAACGCACCCCCTGCCCCGGCACGTTCGCCATGGCGATCGTGCCTTGCAGTTTGGTCGTGACCAGATTGTAACAAAGATACAATCCCAGTCCACTCCCGCCACTGCCTCTGGCCGTGGTGAAAAAAGGTTCAAAGGCCTGATTCCGCGCCGCCTCGGACATGCCGACGCCGGTATCCTCATAATGAAAATCGATCATGGACTGACAACAGGCACAACGGATGGTGATGGTTCCCGGCAAGGATCCCTTCTCGAAACCATGAATCAGGCTGTTCATCAACAGATTGGTCAGAATCTGATACAGATATCCAGGCACGCCATACACGATCAGATCGGGCGGACACTCCACCCGGATGGTGATCGCGGTACGCTTGAAATGGCTGTTCAGACTCATCAGCACATCGTGAATCACCTCCGATACCGAATAGTTCCGCACCGCGTCGGAAGATTGATCGATGGAGGCCCGCTTGAAGCTGTGGATCAATTCGGAGGCGCGTTTCAGGTTGCGCACCACCAGCACAGACGCCTCATCGACAATCCGGACCGCATTCACAAACGCCGCCTCATCCACCTCTTCGTGTTCAAGCAGGGAGAGCAGCGCACGGGTCTCTTCCATCAACTGGGTGGCCGCCGCATAGGCAACCCCGATCGGCGTGTTGACCTCATGGGCGATCCCGGCCACCAGTCGCCCCATGGAGGCCATTTTCTCGTTTTCGATCAACTCATGACGGGTTCTTTCCAGTTCCGTGATCTTCTGGTTCAATTCACGCGTGCGCTCCTCCACCTTGGAATCCAGGGTGATCAGCAATTGATTCTGCATCTCCTCGGAGTCTTTCTTGTCGCTGATATCCTCACTGACGAAAATATAATGGGAGATTCTGTTTTCCAGATCCATCACCGGAGAAAAGGAGATCGACTCCCAGAAAAACGCGCCACTCTTCCTGCGACTGTGCAGCTCACCCGACCAGTCCAGGCCATGCGTCATCACCATCTGAAAGATATGATAGGCATATTCATCATCGGAAAATTTCAGATCCAGAATATTCCGGGATGCGACATCCTCGTATGAATACCCGGTCAACCCCGTGAAACTCGTGTTGGCGTATTCGATCACGCCCTGATTGCTGGTGATGACAATCGCAACCGGACTCTGTTCGAGCGCCCGCGACAGTTGCACGATCTTCTCCTCCGCCTTGCGCCGGGAGATCAGACTGGCCAGCGTACAGGCGATGTTGATCAGGAACACCACCTCTTCATCATCGAACACATGCCCTTGCACCAGATACACGTTCAACACACCCAAAGGGGTTGAATCCGACTGGATCGGCACGCAATAGTGCCCATGCGGGGTCATGCCCTCGAATCGGGTTTCGTGACGCTCATCCAGCCCCCGGCTCATCACCACCTCTCCAGAAGCCATGGCCCGGCCACACAGACAATGCCCGAGAGGAACGGTGTGACACAGATCCAGCAGCTCCGGGGACAAGGATTTCTGCACGACCAGCTCCAATTGCGCGCTGGATTCCCGATACAAGAAAATGGCGCCCTTTTGCGCCACGCCCAGCCAGGGAACCTCCAGAATGATGTCCAACGCCCGACCAAGCAGCTCTTGCAGCGTCAACGGTTGCAAGGACTGCTGCAAAATCTCGGAGGTGGCGGAGCGCAGATCCAAGGCGCGCTCGATTTTCTTGCGATTGGCGAGATGCTCGCTGATGTCGTTCAGGATCATGGTGAAATAGTTCTTGTGGTTCATGGTCCAGACCGCCAGGGAAAACTTGGCGGGAAACAACCTGCCATTGGCTCTCAAACACTTAAAATCCCCCTTTTCCCCGACAACGCGGGACTCCCCTTCCACGCCGACCGCCAACAGCGTCTGTTGCAGGATTCTCCGGCTGTCACCGACCACCAGATTGGCAAACGGTTTGCCGACGATTTCAAATTCCTGACGCTGGAACGCCTCGTAGCCGAACAGGATTCTCCCGGCGAGATTGATATCCTCGACAATGCCGGACTCGTTGAGGGAAATGATGGCATCCGCAGCGGTTTCCAGCACCGAACGGACCCGTCTTTCGCTGATCTGCAAGGCCTGCATGCTTTGCTGCTTGAGCTGTCTGTTGTTTTCCAGGCTGTCCAGGATGTCGTTCATGGAGCGGGCGATCAGATCGAGTTCGTCCGGAAACGAACGGGTCGCAACCGGCAGGCGCGACGACAGGTTCCCGGAAACGACCTTGCGGCTGAAATGGAAGATCGTTTCGGTCTTGTTCTTGATGCCGCGCACCACAAACAGACCAAACCCCAACGAAACCGCGAGCACGAACAGACTGAACAGCACATACCCCGTCAACGCATTCCGGGCCGCGCTCTTGAGGTGATGGGTTTCCAGCACCAGGTTCCCTTCCAGGCGGTTTCCCACGGTCTGCAATTGATTGATCTTGATCGTCATGAACCGAAACCAGTCATGCAGATCCACGCCGAACTGTCCACCCAGACTGAATTGTACCAAACGACGCATGGCCTCTTCCGCCGGCTGATCATCGATCTTGACGCCCAAACGCTCATCCTGATCGATCTCCCGCAG
Source organism: Magnetococcales bacterium (assembly GCA_015231375.1). Lineage (GTDB taxonomy): Bacteria > Pseudomonadota > Magnetococcia > Magnetococcales > Magnetaquicoccaceae > Magnetaquiglobus. Next base: position 157,021 of record JADGBT010000002.1, read on the forward strand.
CGATTTGCCCTGTTTTTGCAACGCGATGATCACCTCGATACTGTTGCGGTAGGACTGGATGTTCTCCCAGATCGTCTCCACGTCCTCCCGCTCCTTCTGATCGATTTCCGTGGCCGGCAGCGCGCGGATACGGTCGATGGTCTTCAAGATCTTCTGATAACTCTCCTCGAACTGATTTCTGTAATGGTCCTGCCAGGCCACCGGATCGGACGCGTCATCTTCGACGCCGTATAACGATCCCCGGATCAACAGGTTCTTGACGGAATGATAGATCCCGCGCAATCCCATGTTCTGATTCAACTGTCCCAACAAGGCATACAACGAACTGTCATATCCCTTGCTGGTGATCATGTCTCGCATCTCCTGGACCTTCTTCACCATGGGATCCGACATGACCTCATCCAGCATTTTCCGGTCATCATTGGTCGCCATGCCACGAAAGATTCGGAACAGAATCTCTTGTTCCGAAATGACCTCCTTGAACTGCCGATACATGCGCGGTTCGATCTGTCTGCTCGACAAGGTGCTGGCAATGATCGCCCGCTCCACCCCGGACAGCTCCTTGCCCAGAAGAAAAGTATTATAATTATAGGTCATGGCCGCGATTCCGGCCGTCGGAGAGATGTCGGACAAGGTGCGGATGATGCGCAGAAAATCCGCATTCATCTTGGTATAAAAAAGAATGGAGTCGTGACTGGTCAATTCAAAACGATCCACCTGCTGACGCACCCCATGCAGACGATCATAATCATCCATGGCCGACACCAGATACGACATGGTTTCCGGACCCATTTTCCTGGCGATGATCTCTGCGGACAGCGCCTCAAAGCTTTGAATCCGGTTGTTGACCTCGATGCGTTGGGCAAGCAGATCGCTCTTGAACTGTCGGCCCTGGCTGCCCAGATATCCGGCCGTCATGCCCCGTTCTTTCTGGATTTCATGGACACAACCGCTAATGGAGACGGCCAGATTGACAATCTGCTCCATGCGTTTCATGCTGTTGAGTTGCGCTGTTTTCTCGACGATTCCCGATACAATGAACACAAAAACAGCCACCATTGGAAACAGCAGAATCAAGATCAGTTTGGTGCGGAAAGGCACTTCCATCAAATTGCCAACCACCCTGTCAAACAACAGCGTTCTCCCCTGGTTGAGCATCGGGATCGGATTGTAATGCTTTAAGATTATTATAAAACATGACGAATCAATCCAGCAAATCAAGATCATGTCCGTATTCCATAGACCTTTCAAGACTATAGATCGATTCACTCCCCCTGTAAACCGATTCATTCTGTCGTTAAAAAACCTACAGATCTTTCACTTCATCCCTGTTCAACCAGCCATGCCGAAAATTCAATCACCGGCATTCCAAAAAGACCGCCTCGTCACGACCTGAATTCTTTCCTTCTGCCGGTTTTTTCGGCTACGCGCTTTTCCAGGCCGACAAACCGGCCCAACCTGTCGCCCGATCAAAACCACACACGACACCACCCGCTCCAACCCCACCCAAACAAACGTTCGGATGCGCACCAATCCGGACACGCGTCCAGGCCGCAAGGCAAGCGGAATCAACGCCACTCGGCGTAGCGCGCCCTGCGGCCCTGGCCCTGCCGACTTGCTGTCCTCACACGAAAGACGGCCTGATGAAGCGAGAATTTTCCAAGGAAAACGGAACGGGGGGGAAGGAAGCCAGGAAGAGCCTCTTCAAGCCATGCGCCGGACCTTCTGTCAGGATCGACTCCCGAAAGAAGGCCCGGCGCAATCCGGCAGGAACAACGCTCACCGACTCAAGGTGATGCCACCGGTACTCAAAGAGATGGAGGTGATCAGGCCCGGCAGATAATAGTCAAACCGCTGACTGGTGGGAATCTGTTGACTGTCTCCGTCTTCGACATACTGATCGGTAATGCCATTGGCAACCGCCGTGGTTTGCAGGCTCTTTTGCAAGGTGACGCCCGCAGCCCCTGTGGTCCCCAAAGCCGAAGAGAGCACATGGGCAGAAGGACCGCTCCCACCCCCCCCGGTGAAGAAGGTCAGGCTGCCGTCGCTCTTCAGATCGGTCAGAGCGCTGTTGTAGGCGCTCAGCAAGGTGGTGAAACTCATGCTGATGTTGGGCATCATCTGCAAATGCAACACCTCCACGGTGGAGTTGGCCGTGTCGATGGCCAGAGTCTTGGCCGTGTTGTTCACGACCGGCACCAGTCGAATCCGCACATCGGTGGTGTAATTCGTGGCATAGGGGGCAAAGGTGTCGAACAGTCCGTCGAATACGCTCTGCACCGAAGCGGGCAGACGCGAATACATGCTGTTGATCACCCCGACCCGCGCCAGAATGCGGATCACGGTGGGATCATCCGCCGGCATGACCTCGACGGTCATGCGCTTGATCACATCACTGATGCCGTAGGTGAACGATCCGTCCGTGGTGAACTGTTGACCCAACTTGCCCAGAATCAAGGTGCGCAGATTGGCGTTGCTCAACGTCATCGACGAAGACGCGGTGTTCATGGTGGAGATGATGCTCTTGAACAAGGTCTCGGCATTGGATTTCACCGTGGCCGCACTGTCCACATCCGCCGCCGAATCCAGATCGAACGGTTCGGCCGTGACGGTGAGGGTGAAGCTCTTGGTGAAGGTGCGCGCCGCAGCGTCCGCCACCTGCAACGTGACCGAATAACTCCCCACAGCGGGTACGGCGCCGCTGCGCACGATCAGGTAACTGCTGGTTCCCTGAACGCGAATGTCGAACAGGGAGCCGGGGTCCGACGTGATGGTATAGGTGAACGTATCCCCCACCTCCGGATCCACCGCCCCCAACAAACCGACATGGGAACCAGGATCGGCGTTTTCGTACAAGATGGTATTGCTCAAGGTGATATCCGTGGGCGCATCCAAAGCGGTGATGGTGAAGGTCACCGTGGTCGTGGCGCTCAACGTCCCACCCGAGCCGGTATTGCCCTGGTCGGAGATGGTCAAGGTCACGGTTTCGGATCCCAGATACCCAGAATCACTCAGATAGGTCAGCGTAGCGATGGCGGCATTCACCTGGGTCACGGTGCCGGTGAACACCATGCTGTCGGACCCCTCCGCCCCGGAGGTGATGGTCACGCCCGAACCGGTGGCCAGCGTGAGGGTTCCGTTCAACGCCGAAAGCGTCGCCTGCAACGTGGAAGGATCCGCATCCACATCGGCCACGGACAGACCGGTGATGGATCCGGAGACATCCACAGTGATGGTGGGCGTGGGCGTGCCGGAGATCACCGGGGCGTCGTTGACCGCCACCACAGTGATGCTCACCGTAGCGGTGGTGCTCTTGGTGCCATCCGGACCGGTGTTGCCCTGATCGGAAACCGTCAGGGTCAGGGTTTCCGTGCCGTTGTAGTTCGACGTGCCCTGATAGGTCATGCCACTCAAGGCGGCATTCAACTGGGTCACGGTTCCGGTGATCACCAGACTGGCCGAGGCATCCGCACCCGAGGTCACGCTCACCCCGGAGCCGGACGCCAGCGTCAGGGTGCCGTTGGTCACCGCCAGCGTCGCCTGGAGCGTGCCGGTATCCGCGTCCGCGTCGCTCACCGACAGACCGGTGATCACCAGCGCGGCATCCTCATTCACGCTCAAGGTGGGCTGGACGATAACCGGCGCGTCGTTGACCGCCGTGATGGTGAACGACAGGGTGGCCGTGGCGGTCAGGGCGCCACCGGTGCCGGTATTGCCCTGATCGTCCACCGTGACGGTAATGGTCTCAGCACCGCTGTACTCGGTGGTGCCTTGATAGGTCAACGTCCCCAGGGCGGTGTTGAGCTGCGTCAGGGTGCCGGTGATGACCATGCTGGCCGAACTGTCCGCCCCGGAAGCGACGGTCACGCCAGAACCGGAGGTCAGGGTCAGAGTGCCGTTGGTCGCGGTCAGGGTGGCTTGCACGGTGGCGGTGTCCGCGTCCACATCGGTGATGGCAAAACCGGTGATGGCGGTGGCCGTATCCTCTAAAACCGTGGCCGAGGCGGGCGCGGCCACCACCGGGGCATCGTTGACCGCCGCGACGGTAAAGCCCATGGAAGCCGTGGCGCTCTGGGCGCCATCCGGACCGGTGTTGCCCTGATCGGAAACCGTCAGGGTCAAAGTTTCCGTGCCGTTGTAGTTCGACGTGCCCTGATAGGTCATGCCACTGAAGGCGGCATTCAACTGGGTCACGGTTCCGGTGATCACCAGACTGGCCGAGGCATCCGCACCCGAGGTCACGCTCACCCCGGAGCCGGACGCCAGCGTCAGGGTGCCGTTGGTCACCGCCAGCGTCGCCTGGAGCGTGCCGGTATCCGCGTCCACGTCACTCACCGACAGACCGGTGATCGCCAGGGCGGTATCTTCCGTGGCGCTCAAGGTGGGCTGGGTGATGACCGGCGCGTCGTTGACCGCCGTGAGGGTGAAGGTGAAACTGGCCGTGGCGCTCTGGGCGCCGCCGGAACCGGTATTGCCCAGATCGGAGACGGTCAAAGAGAGGGTCTCGGACCCGTTGTAATGGGCCGTGCCCTGATAAGTCAGGCTGCCCAAGGCGGTATTGAGCTGAGTCAGGGTGCCGGTGATCACCATGCTGGCCGAACCGTCCGCTCCCGAGGTGACACTCGCCCCGGAACCGGAAGTCAGGGTCACGGTGCCGTTGGTGGCCGTCAAGGTGGCCTGCAACGTACCGGTGCCCGCGTCCACATCGGTGATGGCAAAACCGCTGATGGTGGCGGAGACATCTTCGGTGACCGTGGCCGATGCCGGAACGCCGATCACCGGCAGATCGTTGACCTCGGCGACCTGGAAGGTAACCGTGGCCGTGGCGCTCATCGCGCCACCAGTGCCGCTGTTGCCCAGGTCATCCACGACCAGGGTCAGGATCTCCTGTCCGTTGTAATCGCTGCTGCCCTGATAGACCAGATTCGACAGCGCGGTATTGATCTGGTCCACCGTGCCCGAAAGGGTCATGCCCGCCGACCCGTCGCTGCCCGAAACCAGACTCGCGCCGGAGCCGGCATTGAGGGTGAGCGTGCCGTTGGCGACCGCCAGGGTGGCCTGGATGGCGTTGGTCCCCGCGTCCCCGTCGGTCACCGTGAAGGCGATGGAGACCGCCGTATCCTCCGTGGCCGACACGCTGGCGGGTGCCGTGATCGTGGGGGCGTCGTTGGCGTTGGTGACGCTCACGCTGACGGCAAGGCTGCCGGAGAGTGTGCCGGTGCCGGCATCCGTGGCCACCAGGGTGACATCATACAGATTGTCCGCCCCCGAATCGGTGGGGTTTTCGTAATCCGGCGCGATGAGGAAGCTCAAGGCGCCGGTTGCCGCGTCGATGGAAAAACGGTCCGCATCGGTTCCGGAGAGCGACCAGGTGATGGCATCCCCTTCCGGATCGGTGGCCGTGCCGGTGTAAAACGTGCCCACGGTATTTTCCGCCACGCTCGCCGAAGTGGCGGAAGTGACGCTCGGGGCGTCGTTGGCCCCCTGGATGGTGACAGTCAACAGCGCCGTATCGGTCAAGGTGCCATCGGAGACGGTATAGTTGAAGACATCGCTCAGGCTTTGTCCCGATTGCAGCGCCTGTACCGTGGAATCGGCATCGTTGACCACATAGGCATAAGCGCCCGAGCCATCCAGCACCAGCGAACCGTAGGTGCCGGACAAGGAGACGCCCACGCTTCCCGCCGTGCCTCCGCCTTCCACGCCGCCAGTACGCACGGCGGTGACGGTCAGGCTGTCGGATTCCCCATCGGTATCGTTGCTCAACACGGCACCGGTGGCATTGACGCCTGCGCTGCCATTGGCCGTGCCACCCGCCTCGGTGGCGCTGCCGGTGTCATCCACCGCCGTCGGGGCGTCGTTGCTCCCCTGAATGGTGACGGTCAGCACCGCGTCGCTGGTCAAAGAGCCATCGGAGACGGTGTAGTTGAAACTCTCCGTCAGGCTCTGACCCGCCTGCAAGGCCTGAACCGTGGCATGGGTGTCATCCACCACATAGGTGTAACTCCCTGTGGCCGTCACGGTCAAAGCGCCATAGGTGCCGCTCACGGAGGCACCCACGGTTCCGGCGGTACCGCCACCCGCGACACTCCCGATGCGCACGGCGGTCAGGGTCAGGGTGGTCCCGGTGTCCACATCGGTGTCGTTGGTGAGCAGATTCCCGCTGGCATTGGATCCCGCCGTGGCATTGGCCACCCCGCCCGCTTCCACAGCCGTGCCACTGTCGGCCACACCCACCGGGGCATCGTTGGCCCCCTGAATGGTGATGGTCAACACCCCCACATCGCTCGACAGGCCATCGGAGACGGTGTAGTTGAACGATTCGGTCACACTCTGACCCACCGTCAAAGCCTCGACCGTGGCGTTGGCCGTATCGACCGCATAGGTATAACTCCCGCTGCCGGTCACGGTCAGGGTGCCATAGGTGCCCACCAACGCCGTACCAGCGGCAACCTCGCTTCCACTGCCTTCCACCGCTCCGGTCCGCACCGCCGTGACGCTCAAGGCGTCGGACTCCGGATCGGTGTCGTTGGTCAGCAGAGCCCCGGTGGCGTCACTGCCCGCCGTGGCGTTGGCCACCCCGCCGGCGTCGCTGGCCGTGCCGGTGTCGTCCACCGCCACCGGGGCGTCGTTGGCCCCCTGGATGGTGATGGTCAGCACCGCCGTATCGGTCATCGAGCCGTCGGAAACGGTATAATTGAAACTTTCGGTCAGACTCTGACCGGATTGCAACGCCTGGACCACGCTCTCGGTTTCGGTCACCACATAGGTGTACGCACCGCTCCCGCTCACCGTGAGGACGCCATAGGTTCCAGACAGCGACGCACCCACCGTTCCCGCCGTTCCACTGCCTTCCACCGATCCCGAACGGATGGCGGTGACCGACAGGGTATTGGCTTCGACGTCGGTATCGTTGGCGAGCAGCTCGCCACTGGCGTTGCTGCCGGTGGTGGCATTGGCCACGCCTCCGGCCTCGGTGGCCGTGCCGCTGTCGTCCACGGCCACCGGCGCGCTGTTGGTCCCCACCACGGTGATGGTCACAACCGCCGTATCCGTCCATCCGCCATCGCTGACGGTATAGTTGAAAGAGTCGGTCAGGGTCTGACCCAGACTCAGAGCCAGCACGGCGGCGGCGGATTCGTCGATGGTGTAGAGATAACTGCCATCGGCGGCCAGGGTCAACGCGCCGTAAGAGCCGCTCAAGGCCGTGCCCAGGGTGCCGCTCGTGCCGCTGCCTTCGACCGCGCCGGTACGAATGGCGCTCACCGTCAGGGTGTCGCCTTCGACATCCGTGTCATTGGTCAGCACAGCCCCGGAAGCCGTACCGGGACTCACACCAGCGCCGTTGCCGACCTTGGTGGCGGTGGCGGCATCATCGGCGGCCACCGGCCCGTCGTTGGCCCCCTGGATGGTGATGGTCAGAAGCGCCGTGGCGCTCAAGGTGCCATCGGACAAAGTATAATTGAAGCTTTCCGTCAGGGTCTGGCCGGATTGCAACGCCTGCACCACGGCATTGGTCTCGTTGACCCCATACCGATACTCCCCGCTGGCACTTACCGTCAGGGTTCCATACGTGCCGCTCAAGGCAGACCCCACCACGCCCTCACTGCCGCTGCCCGCCACGCCACCCAGACGGATGGCGGTGAGCGTCAGGGTGGTGTTGGCATCCGGGTCGAGATCGTTGCTCAGCAGATTGCCACTGGCGTCACTGCCGGTGGCGGCATTCCCCACGCCGCCGGACTCGATGGCGATGGCGGCATCGTTCTGACCCAGCGGAGATTCGTTGACATCGGTCACGTTGATGGTCACAGCCATGGAACTGGCGGCATTGCCCGTCCCGTTATCCGTGGCCGTGAGCACCACCTCATACGCCCGGTCGGCATTGGCGTCCGTGGGCGACTCATAATCCGGAGTCGCGACAAACTGGATCACGCCCGTGGCCGCAACGATGGAAAAGCGCGCCGCGTCCGTCCCCGACAGGCTCCAGGAGATTCCATGGTTTTCCGCATCGGTGGCCGTTGCGGTGTAGACCGTGCCGGTCGCGTTTTCGGCAAAGCTGACGCTGGCATCGGACGTGATGGTCGGGGCGTCGTTGGCCCCCGAGATGGTGATGGTCACCACACCGGCATCGGTCAACGTCCCATCGGAGACGGTATAATGAAACGAATCGGTCACGCTCTGACCCGATGGCAACGCCTGGATGGTGGCATCGTTTTCGTTGACTGTATAAATATAATCACCGGAACCGTTCAGCACGAAGGAACCATAAGCGCCAGCCAGGGCGCTGCCCGGCGTGCCGACGGTGCCACCGCCTTCGACACTGCCCGTGCCCACCGCAGTCACGGAGAGGGTATCGCTTTCCGGATCGGTATCGTTGCTCAACACCTGACCCGACGCCTGACTGCCAATCGTGCCATTGGCCACGCCACCGGCCTCGATGGCCACGCCGGAGTCATTCCCGGCCACCGGGGCATCGTTGGCCCCCGAGATGGTGATGGTCAACACCCCGACATCGGTCAACGTCCCATCGGAAACCGTATAATTGAAGGCATCCACCAGACTCTCGCCCGGCTTGAGGGCCTGGACTGCGGCATGGCTTTCGTTGACCACAAAGGTGTAACTCCCGGAAGCCGACAGACTCAGCACCCCGTAGTTGCCGGACAGAACACTGCCGGCGGCAACAGCGGCGCCACTGCCTTCGGTGCCTCCCAGACGCACCGCCGTGACCTGCAAGGTGGCGCCGGAATCGACATCGGTATCGTTGGTCAACACGCTGCCTGCGGCCTGACTCCCCGCAGTGCCGTTGGCCGTTCCCCCCGCCTCGGTGGCGGAAGCGGCGTCGTCCACCGCCACCGGGGCATCGTTGGCCCCCGAGATGGTGATGGTCAACACCCCGACATCGGTCAACGCCCCGTCGGACACCGTATAGTTGAACAGGTCGGTGAGGCTCTGTCCCACCGGCAACCCCTGCACGGCGGAATCCTCCTCATTCACCACATAGACAAAAGTGCCGTCAGCCGCCTGGGTCAAGGTGCCGTAAACACCGGCCAAAGGCGCGCCGATCGTTCCCGCCGCGCCGTCGTTTTCGACACGGCCCGTGCGGATGGCGGCAACCGTCAGGCTGGCGCCCGCGTCCACATCGGTATCGTTGCCCAACACCGACCCGCTGGCCGTGGCACCGGCGGTGCCATTCAACGTGCCGCCCGCCTCCGTGCCCGCAGCGCTGTCGTCCAGAGCCGTGGGGGCTTCGTTGACATCCGTCACGGTGACCGCCACCGCCTTGGAACCGGTCAGTCCCGCCGCATCGGTGACGGTCACGGTGAAATCATGGACGTTGTTGCCGCCCGCGTCTTTGGGGGATTCAAAATTCGGAGCCTGCCTGAAAGTCACCGCGCCGGTGGCGCTGTCGATGGCAAACAGGGCCGTATCCTTCCCGGAGAGCGACCAACTCCGGGTATCTGCGGCATCCGCATCCGTGGCGTCGGCCTGATAGACCGTACCGGTGGCGTTTTCGGCAAACGAAACGCCCGCTGCCGACGTGACGCTCGGCGCTTCGTTGAGATCGGTCACGGTGATGGACAGCGCGCCGGAACCGCTCAAGCCTCCCGCATCGGTGGCCGTCACGATCAGCTCATAAAGATTGTCGGCCCCCGCATCCTGGGGGGATTCAAAGTTCGGGCTTTGCCGGAAGGTGACGCTGCCGGTGGCCGCATCGATGGCAAACAGGGCCGCATCCGCTCCGGAAAGCGACCAGCTCCGGGTATCTGCGGCATCCGCATCCGTGGCGCTGGCCTGATAAACCGTACCGGTGACATTTTCGGCCACACTTACCGCAGACGCGGAACTCACCGACGGGGCTTCGTTGACAGCGGTGACGGTGACGACCAGCGCGCGGTTGGCGGACAATCCCGCCGCATCCGTAACGGTGATCGTCAAGTCATACTGGTTGTTGCCGCCCACGTCTTTGGGGGATTCAAAGTCCGGAGCCTGCCTGAAAGTCACCGCGCCGGTGGCGCTGTCGATGGCAAACAAGGCCGCATCCTTGCCGGAGAGGGTCCAGCTCCGGGTATCTGCCGCATCCGGGTCCGTGGCATCGGCCTGATAGACCGTACCGGTGGCGTTCTCGGCCACACTCGCCGTGGTCGCGGAAGTGATCGTCGGAGCCTCGTTGGCTGCGGTCACGGTGAGAGCGACAGCGCTGCTGGACACCAGATTGCCTGCGTCGGTCACGGTCACGCTGAAATCGTACACATTGTCCGCCCCGGAATCCTGGGGAGATTCGTAGTCCGGCGCCTGTTTGAAGCTCACGGCGCCGGTGGCGGCCTGGATGGAAAACAGCGCCGCATCCGTTCCCGACAGGGTCCAGGTGAAGGTGTCGTTGGCATCCGGATCCGCCACCGTGGCCTGATAGGCGCTGCCGGTGCCGTTTTCGACAAAGCTCGCGCTGGCCGCCGAAGAGACGCTGGGCGCTTCGTTGACATTGGTCACCGTGATGGCCACAGCCTTGGAACCGGTCTCCCCTCCGGAGTCGGTGGCGTTCACGGTGAGGTCATAGGTATTGTCGGCGCCGGAATCCTTGGGATTTTCATAATCCGGAGGGGTCAAAAAGGTCACGGCCCCGCTGGAGGCGTTGATGGCGAACAGGGCGGCATCGCTGCCGGACAGACTCCAGCTTCGGCTCGCATCCCCGGCATCCACATCGGTGGCCGTGGCCGCATAGACCGTTCCGCTGGCGTTTTCGGCAAACGTCGCGGCAGACAGCGAGGTGATGGTCGGCGCCTCGTTGACATTGACGAGCGTGATCAACACCGTGGCCGTGGTGCTGGCATTGCGGGCATCTTTGACCGAAACGGTCAGGGTGATGGTGGGCGTGGTCTCGAAGTCCAGCAGCGCAGAGTCGATGACCGTGATCTGACCGCTTTTGGATCCCACGGCAAAGGCGCTGGAGCCGCCCAGGGTGAAGGTCAGCTTGTTCTGATCGACCGCATCGGCATCCGAGGCGATCAACGTGCCCACGACCGTACCCACCGCCGCGTTTTCCTTGAGGGTAAAGCTCTGGGTCTCGACGACAGGAGACTGATTGACCACAATCGAGGTGGTGGTGGAAGTCAAGGCCGCCGAAGAGGCCAAAGAACCGCTGCTGCCGGCAGGATCCAACGCCGTAGGCGCCAGGCCGGGAATGGTTGTGGTGGCCGTGGCCGCCGGATCGGGGACCGGGGCGGCCTTGCCCGCATCCCCTTCGGATTTCTTGGCCTCGGTGGCGGGCTTGCCTTCGGTGGCGGACTTGCCATCCTCTTCCGGGGGCTTGGCCTCGGTGGCCTGCTTGGCCTCGGTGGCCGGTTTGGCTTCGGTGGCCGGCTTGGCTTCGGTGGCCGGTTTGGTCTCGGTGGCCGGTTTGGAGGCTTCGAGGGCCTGACGGGTCTCTTGTTCGATCTTCCGGGCCGAATCCAGATCCTTCAAACCCAAACGACTGGCCTCCTGCCGCTCCCGTGACTGCACCGCGTCATGCAAACGCTGAAGGGCCTGCTCCAGGGAGGCACCCGACTTCACCGCCCCCACGATCGCGGTGGCAAAAGCGCTCACCTCCAACGCGCTGCTCTGAAGAATGGAAGATTGCACCACCCCGGAAACCCGACTCAACCCCAAAGGATTGAGCGTGACCGACGGCTCATTCTGAATGCGCTCTTTTTGTTGCTGAATCGCCTTGAAACTCTCTTTGGCCTCGGCAGACACGACCGAATCGACCTGTTTGGCATACTCGGCGTCGATCTGACTGCGCAAGGAGGCGTTGTCTTTTTCCACCTGTTTGATCTGGGACGCCTTCTCCTCGCCCAGCATCTTTTGCAACGTCTGCGCGCTCTCCTTGTCCAAGGTGGCGAGTTTCTTGTCCAACTCCGCCTGGAGGGCCGCCTTCTTTTTGGTATTCTTTTCCGCCTCGGCCTTGGCGATTTCTTCGGTCATTTTTTCGACCAGGGACTCCCGGGTCGCTTCCTTGTCGGCCTCGATCTGCTTGACCGCTTCCAGCTTGGCCTCGTCACCGCCCAAAAGATCCTTGAGCTTCTGATCCCGCTCCTGCTGCAACGCCTCGGACTGGGAATCCCGCAACTCTTCGGCCTTCTTGTAACGGTCGAACGCCTCCTCTCCCATCGACTCCTTGAGCTTCTTATCCAGTTGATCGATCTTTTCCACCTGATCGAGTTTCTTGTCGATGTCTTTTTCCAGCTCTTTTTCCAGCTTGGCTTCGGCCTTGTCCACCAGTTCGCGGATGGCCTCCGGCGCCTTGGCCAACAATTTTTCGGCGGTGGCCAGATCGGGGGCGGCCCCCTGTTCGACCAGGGCCTTGGCCGCTTGGGCGCGCAACGACTGCACGGCGGACGGGCTCATTTTACGCACAGCCGTGGACGCGTGCGCGCCTTTCAGCTCATCCCGAGTGGCTTTGCGGATCTCCGGGGCCTTGTTGGGACTGCCGGAAAGACGTTCGTTGCGGTTGACCGACAGGGGTTGTTTGGCCGTATCGGCGGCATGAGCCTCGGCAATCAGGGACCAGGCCCAGGAACGATGGATCTCTCCCAACGCCGAGGAGGTGACCGGCGCGGGGCGCGCGGCCTCTTCCATCCACACCAGGATCTGCTTTTGCAAGGTGATGACCTCGATCTCCCGATCCTTGCCCTTGCCATCCCCCAGACGGGCAAAGCCCTCGGTACCGCGCACCCCCAGAGTCGCCACCGGAGTGACCACCTTGAAGGGCTGATTCTTCATTTGGGCGAGTTTGCCGGAGGTGAAACGGATCATGCCCTGGGTCAGGTTGACCGCGCCGTTGCCGGTCTGTTCCCGGGGGGCGAACTGATACTCCTGGATCAGGAATTCGCTGTCCGGACCCAAAGCGATCACCGCGTCGTCACGCATTTTCAAGATGATGCGTCCCTCGCGTCCGGTGACGATCTGGTCTCCTGGGAACAAGGGGGCGCCGTCGGAGAGGGTGCGTTTGACATTTTCAAAGTTGGCGAACGCCAACCCCTTGAACTGGCTGACCGTGCCAACCACTTCCCGCCTGGGCGCGCCTTGATCCGCGCCGGCCTCCGCGCCGGGTGGTTTGGGTCCGGACTCCTGGGATTTTTTCTCGGGTTGAGCCAGTTTGGCCCGTTCCACGACAATCGGCTTCTTTTTCTCCGTGGTATCCGGCACGAGCAACAGATACCCGCCCACGCCCACCAGGACCACGAGGGCCACTATCGCCACCAACCATTTGTTCCGAAGAAGATTGCCCATGGATCGTGAGAATCCCTTGCAAGGAAATGGACGCAATCATTGCTCCGCAAACGCAAGCGGAACACACCAAGTTTACAGTATACCGATTTCTGCGAAAAATCCCATTAATATCGGGTAAAAAATCGTAACCGTCGATAACCGGAAGCTTGACCTCCTTTCGAGGTCCGCGCTGACGGGTATCGCCTGCAAAAACGACAGCGGGCCTCACTCCACAAAAAAGCCGTCCCGAAGGACGGCTTGAAACATGATGTCACGTCCCACGCTGTGGTGGTGCGCGACCGCGCATGGATGACAGACCCCGACTCCCGGGGCAAAACCCGGAACCATCTCCCGACCCGCCCAGAACGCAGGGATCCGGCGTTTACGGCTGGGGATCCAGAGGCTGGGGAGCGCGGGACGGAAACGCCGGAGCGCTGCTCCCGGACAGATTGGCCTGTCCCTCGGGAGAGGTGAAATCCAGATAAGAACCCACGGCCATGGCGTTGGCCGCATTGCCTCTGGGGGATGGCGCAGCCGGAAGCGCCGACGGGGCGGCAGCGGCGGACGGCGGCACGGACGGGGCGACGGATGGCGGCGCCGACGACGGAGCAGCAGCGGACGACGATGCCGACGGGGCGGCAGCAGTGGACGATGGCACCGACGGGGCGGCAGCGGCGGACGGCGATGCCGACGGGGCGATGGCGGCGGACGGCGGCGCTTTCGCAGGAGTCGGCGCTGCGGGGGATGGCGACGACGACGGAGTGGCGGCGCTGGCGGAAGAGGCAGGCGCAGCGGGAGCCGGGGTTTCCACCGGTGGCACGGTACGGGCCTCGTTTCCAGAGGTGGGACGCTCTCCGGCGGTTTTTCCTTTGTCCGTGTTGGCCGGGGTCGGTTTGGCCGGAGCGCTCTTTTCCGGGGTGGCGGCCGCAGCGGACTTGGCCGGAGCCGACGCTGCGGGTTGAGCCGACACAGCCGACGCTGCGGGTTGGGCCGACGCAGCCGATGCTGCGGGTTGGGCCGACGGGGCCGGGGAAACCTCGCGGGGACGTTCGGCCACCTGCTCTTTGGGTCGGCCATGGGTCATGACAACCGGTCTTAAGAAAATGACCAGTTCGCTTTTGCTCACCCCCTGGTCCTGATGGCTGAACAAGGCGCCCAGACCTCCCGGCAGTCTGGAGAGCATGGGCACACCCGCCGAGCCGTTGCTGATCGAATCCTGCATCAGGCCACCCATGACCGCCACCTGACCACTGTGCACACGCATCATGGTCTCCATCTCCTTGACCTCGATCTCGGGGATGGCGTTGTTGATGGAGTCGGTCAAACCGGTCTGGAGGTTGCCGGCGACCAGGGCCGGGTTGGGGTCCGAGACCCAACGGCTGATCCGGGAGATGGTGGGCCGCACGTTGAGACTGACGATCCCCTCTTTGGAGATTTGCGGCGTGACGGTCATGACCAACCCCACCGGAACCGTATGGATTTCGGTGTCGAACACCGGTTGCGAGGCCACGGTGCCGGTGGTGTTGCTGTTGGTGCCAGAGTTGTTGTTGCCGGTACTGGATTTCAAGGTGAAGAAGACGCTGTTCTTGACCACCTTCAGGATCGCGGGCTGATTGTTGAGCGCCATGATCTTGGGACTCGACAGAATTTTGGCGTTTCCAAAGGTCTCCAGCAGCTTGATGGTGGCATTCACCGGTCCCTTGTCGGTTCTGGCATTGCCATCCGGTCCGCCGGTGTGACCCAGGGTGAAATAATTCAAGGTTCCCTGTGCGGTCCGGCTGGCGGCGTTGAGGGCGCCTGCGCTTTCGGAAAAGGCACTTTTCAAGATCACGCCCGCCGAACGGTTGAAGATCAGATCCCAATCCACCCCTTCCTGGAAGCGATCCGACAGTTCCACCTCCACGACCGTGGACTCGATGAGCACCTGACGATGGACATTTTCCAACACGCTGTCCAGATACTCTTGAATCCGGGTGTGCTGCTGGGCGGTGGCCACGATGCTCATGACACCGGCTTCGGTGTTGACCGAGACCAGACCCGGCTTGGAGGATCCGCCCTTGTTGTCCGTTCTGCCGGGAACCGCACCGACGCCCCCAGCCTGGGGAGGCATGATGCCGCCGAGACCACCCAATCCGCCCAACCCTCCGCCCTGAGGCAATCCGGCCGCAGCCGCTCCCAGACCCGCCGCACCGATGCCGGCGGCACCGGGTGAGCCCATCCCGCCGGGAGGCAACGCCGCTTCCGGTGAGGATTGGAACTCGATCCCCACATCCGCGCCCAGGATGGCCTGGATGTTCTGGGTGATGGTTTTCCAGAACTTGCTGCTGGAAGCCGTGGTCAGGGTGCTGTTCGACTGGTTGTTGTCGGCCCCGGTCAGGGGGTTGGACAGGGCATTCCCCTTGGCGGTGGACAGATGGGTGGAAAGCTTGTTGGTGCTGACCAGCTCCCGCTCGATTCCCAGATAGTCCACCTGATAGATTTTCAGAAACGGCAGATCCGGCGTCACGACGATGGTCTTGTCCTGGATTTCATAGCGGATGGCCACCTGCTTAGCCACCCGGTCCAGAATCTTGCCCAAGGGCTGATCGATGGCGCTCAAGGTGACCCGCCCCTGGATGCCGGGATAGACGTCAATATTCTTGTTGGCATCCCGCGCCAGGGCGAACAGCAGATCCCGTACCGGCATTTCCGTGACGGTGATGGTATAGACCTCCTCCGGACTCGACATCTCCGCCAGACTGGCCAGTGGCGCGCCATCCTTTTTGGGGGTCGGACCGGCGCTGATCTCCACTTCGGGATTGGTCGGTTGCAGAAAATGATCCCTGGACTGCTTGATACGTGACGCAGGCTCGCAGGCCGCAAGCAGGAGACAACCGAGAAGGATCAAGCCGGTGCGTCGGACATGGCTTGCCATCGTCGGGCTTCTGAAGGCCGTTAAGTCCTTGGATTCGATGGGGTCGTGACGGTCCATGGGATGCCTTTTTCCTCTTGAAGAAGACGAAACAATGACCCCCGCACACTTTAAAGCACAGGAGTTCTGCACAGGGTTGAAGCAATTTGCAAGCCAATCCCATGATGGACGACACCCCGGAACCGCCCTTTTTGAATCTAACAATGAATCACCACCAACCGTTCCATCCCCGGCAAAAGCCGCAGAAATCGACCATGCGGATCAACGGCAGCGTGACGGGGAGGCACGACAACGAAATCAAGACGACACAGAGATCACCTGGAACCCATCATTTAAAGATCGGTCACGCGACGCAAGCATGCAAACCGGTCACCAGACCGGCAGACGGGATGAATGGGAAACGGGGAGAATGGAAAAAAGGCTGAACTGACTGGCAACAAAAATGCGTCACCGGCAGGAATCGATCAAGGTCACGAAACAAAACGATGCGAACACACACAACACACAAGAACGGAACACGAGGAGACGAAGCAGGATCATCCAGGCAGGCTTTTCATCCAGGCAGGCTTTAGTTCAAGAAAATCTTTCCCCATTCGGGAGACGACTGACCGCCCAAAGGACGGGCAGATCGTAACCTCCCGATGGGAAAAGCTCTCAATGCAACCGGGTCTCCCCCCCTTGACCAAGCTGCTTCACGGCCTCTTGCACCATGCGATTGGCATCCTCGACGTTCATCGACTTGACGATGAGTTTCTCGGCCACCAGCATGGACAACTCTACAGCGGCGATGCGCACTTCTTCCATGGCCCTGTTCTTGGCCTGTTCGATCTCCACCAGGGCGGCCGCCTTCTTCTTGCCCAAATCCTTGTTGAGATCTTCCAGGGCCTGCTCGCGATAACGAATCGCCTCCTGACGAGCCTCCTCCAGGGTCTGAGCGGCCATTTGACGCGCGGCCACCAATTGCCCCTGATAGTTGGTCAGTAGACGCTCGCCCTCCTTGCGGGCCTGTTCGGCTTTTTGCAGGTCGTCGGCGATACGACTGGCGCGGCTGTCGAGGATATTGATGATCGCCGGCAGGACATACTTTTTGAGCAACAGCATCAACAAAAAAAACGAGACCACGGTCCAGAAAATCTGCGACCCGAAAACACTGGGCTCGAATTGCGGCAAGCCCGACGACGCGGCGGCGCCCCCCGCCGAGGCATGCGCGGAGGCAATCATCAGCCCTTACCCATGATGATGAAGGCCAGAACCAGACCATACAAGGCGATGGCTTCCACGAACGCGGCCCCAATCCACACATATTTGGCCAACTGGCCTTCGGCGCTCGGCTGACGGGCGAACGCCTCGATGGCCTTGCCGAACATGTACCCCAACCCAATGCCAGCGCCACCCAACCCCGTGGCGGCCAAACCCATTCCGATGAAAGAGGCGGGAAGGCTTTCCATAATTTTTTGTCTCTCCTCATGCAAACGAAATAAAACCAAGTCCCAGGGACAAAAAGACATCACATTCGCGATCAGTGCATATGCAGCGAATCGTTGATGTAGACACACGTCAGAATGGTGAAGATGTAGGCCTGGATGAAGCCGATGAAGATTTCCATGCCCGTGAACACCACCGTGAACCCGAACGGCAGCCAAGCGCCGAACCAGGCCATGGTGGCGGTGAAGAAGAACAGCACGCCCAGCACGGTGTGTCCGGCGGTCATGTTGGCGAACAAACGCACCGACAGCGAAATCGGACGGGCCAGGAACGAGATGATCTCAATGGGCACCATCAAGGGCAGCAGGGCCGGAGGCAGGCCGTGGGGGACAAAAAAGCCCAGGAACTTCCAGCCGTGATGATACGCCCCAAGCACGATGCTGAAAATGAAGATGCTCAACGCCAGGGTGCCGGTGACGATCAACTGGGAGGTGACGGTGAAAGAACCAGGAATCAGACCGGTCCAGTTGCAAAACAGGACGAAGAAAAACAGGGTGAAGATGATCGGAAAGAACTTCTTGCCCTCGTGGCCGATGATTTCGTTGATCATGGTTTCCACGAACAGGTATCCGGCCTCGGCCACGCTTTGCAACCGTCCCGGCACCAGGGTGGGATGGCGCATCGCCAACCGGAACAGGCCATAGACCACCGCGACCACGATCCACATCCACAATACCGAGTTGGAAATGGAAATATCGAAACCGAACGGAGCGATCTTGATGTAATTGACCACCTGAAAGTGGTGCAATGGATCCATTTTCGGGGCCGCAGTCGCCACGTTGTGTGCGGTCTCGGCATGCGCGGCGGCGATGAATGAAAAATCCATGAGCGGTTCCGGTCTCCGGCCTCTTTGAGGTTAACGTGGTTCCTTGGGACGACGGAGCGGCGAACCGTCTCCTTTCACCCCCTCCCGACCTGGGGTATTTTGCATGGCCAAGCAGTACATATCACGAAATCCAGCGGCCAACCCGAACGAAAAGAACACCAGGGTCAACCACGGACCGGATCCCAGCCAATAATCCAGCAGATAACCGATTCCCCCGCCCACGAACACCGCAGAGACCAACTCCGTGCTCATGCGCATGGCCATGCCCAACCCGTGGGGCGCGACGGGTTTCGGGGAGGGCGGACCTCCGGGTGCAGGCTCCAGCGGGTTTGCATTCATGCCTGTCATCCTTGTGTGCAGTGCATCCTAAAAAGCCTCAGCCTCCGTGTCAAGGATTCGATCGTCGATATCCTGGTTTCCCAACCGGGCTTCCTGAATTTTCTTGCGCAAGGTATTGCGATTGATCCCGAGCATGCGGGCCGCCTTGACCTGATTGCCTCGGGTTTCGCGCAAGACTCTTTCCAGAAGAAAGCGTTCCACCTCCCCCATCACGGCGTCGTACAGGTCATCCGGCTCCCGTCCGGCCAGCGCGACCCAATGACGGGTGATGGCCCGATCCACCGCCTCTTCCAAAGAGACCGACGCGGCGGAACCGGAGTCCGCTCCAGCCTGGGGCGGGGACGCGGGCACCACGCTTCCGCCCTTGCTGCCCGCGACCGGCAGTTGCAGATACTCTGGATGAATCAGCACGCCCGGCGTCAGGGCCATGAGCCGATAGATCAGATTTTCCAACTCGCGCACATTGCCCGGCCAGTCGTAGACCATGAGCCGTTCCAGGCTTTCCGGCGTGAACCGCTTGAGGGGAGCGTTCATCTGACGGGCGGCGCGGGCGAGAAAGAATTCCGCCAGCACCGGGATGTCTTCCACCCGGGAGCGCAGCGAAGGCACATGCAGCGGCGTGACATTCAGCCGATGGAACAGATCCTCGCGGAACCGTCCGGCGGCGATGGCCGCAGGCAGATTCTGATGGGTAGCGGCGATGATGCGCACATCGGCCCGCAGGGTTTCCGAACCGCCCACGCGGGTGAAGGCGCCATTCTGCAACACCCGCAGCAGCCGGGTCTGGGCCTCCAGGGGCATATCACCGATCTCGTCGAGGAGCAGCGCTCCGTCCCGGGCCCGCTCGAAGTGGCCCACATGACGGGCGATGGCGCCGGTGAAGGCACCCTTCTCATGGCCGAACAATTCGCTTTCGATCAGGTTGGCCGGGATGGCCGCCATGTTCACCGCGATGAACGGACCGTTGCGACGGGGACTGTTGGCGTGTACCGCCCGGGCGATCAACTCCTTGCCCGTGCCCGACTCGCCATGGATCAAGACGGTCATGTCCGAATTGGCCAGCCGTCCGATGGTGCGAAACAGCTCCTGCATGGCCCGCGAAGCCCCGATCACCCCGCCGAAGCGATCCATCTCGTGGGCCGGATCCCGATCCCGTGGCGTGACCCGCTGGGTCTGTTCCAAGGCCCGCTGGACCAGTTCCACCACTTGGTGGATGTCGAACGGTTTGGCCAGATATTCGAACGCGCCCCCCTCGAACGCCTGCACCGCGTGCCGCAACGTGCTTTGCGCCGTGATCACGATCACCGGCAGCCACGGACGGCTCGACTTGAGGGTCTTCATGAGGTCCAGACCCGAGCCGCCGGGCATCATGATGTCGGTGATCACCAGATCCCCGGCCCCGCCGGCGGCGTAATCCAGCAGCGCCCGGCCCGAATCGAAACAGCGCACCAGAAATCCGGCCCGCACCAAGGCCTGTTCCAGCACGAAGCGGATGGCCCGATCGTCATCGGCCACCAGGATGGTCCGGGTCGCGCTCATGGGGTTCCCACCGGCAAAAGCACCCGGAACACCGTATTGCCGGGCAGACTTTCCATTTCCAGTTGGCCGCCGTGGGCCTGGACGATCTTCTGGCAGATCGACAATCCCAATCCGGTGCCGCTCGCCTTGGTGGAGACCAGGGGCAGAAAGATGCGTTGACGCATCTCCTCCGGCACGCCGGGTCCGTTGTCGCGCACCTCGACTTCGATATGACGGCGACGGCGGCCCTGTTCCATGCGGGTTCGTTGGGAAAAGCGGGTCACCAACCGCACCCGACCCTCCATCCCGGCGGCCTGCATGGCGTTCTTGACCAGATTCAGGAACAACTGGATCAACTGGTCGCGATCTCCCCGCACCGGCGGCAAGGAGGGGTCATAATCCGACTGCGGGGCGGGCCGTTCTCCGGCGCTGACGCACACGCGGGCCACATGATCGAGAATTTCGTGGATATTCAGATCCCGTTCCCGCAACAACTGTTTTTCCGCCAGTCCCAGCAAGTCGTCCAGGAGTCGGCTCACCCGGTCCACCTCGGTACGGATCAACTCCACGCAGTCGGCGTCCGGCCCTGTGGCCCGGCCTTCCAGGAGTTGCGCGGCGCCACGAATGCCCGCCAGGGGATTTTTCACCTCGTGCGCCACGGTCATGGCCAGATCCCCCAACGAGTCCAGGGCATCGTGGATGCGTTTGCCCTCCTCGATGCGCACGGTGCTGCCCAACTCCTCCATTTGCAGCATGGCTCCCATCCAGGCCCCATCCGGCGACAGCAGGGGTACGGCGGTCAGGGCCACGGCCACCATCCGTTCCGGGGAGGGGGTAAGACGGGCGTCGCGGATGCGACAGGGCATGTGCAGCGCCCGCGCCCGGGTCAGCAGGTCCATGGCCACCGGATGGCCGGGCAGCAGCACTTCCAGTTCCAGGCCGATCAGGCGGCCCCGGGGTTTGCCGAACAGTTTCTCGGCAGCGTCGTTGACCACCCGCACCACACCGGAGGCGTCCACGCCCACCACGCCCAGTGTCAGATGGTCCCACAGGGTGGCCGGCGAGAAAAAAGGGTCTCGTGTCAAGGTGGTCAAGGTGGTCATGCTGCCCGTGATGCCAATGTGGTATCGAGGAATGCGTCCAACATCTCCAAAGCCGCCTCGGAATGGGGAGCGTGATTGATCCGGTCCCGGAACGCCGCTCCTCCCGGAAACCCCCGCGTGAACCAGCCCAGATGCTTGCGGGCCAGAAGATGTCCGGTCCTGGGACCATGATGAGCGATCATCGCATGAAAATGGTCAACAATCACGGCTCCACGTTCCCGCAGCGGCAAAGGTTCGAGGAGTCGACCTGTTGTCATAAAGTGGCCGATCTCCCGGAAGATCCAGGGACGGCCCAGGGCGGCCCGTCCGATCATGAGTCCATCGACTCCGCTTTTTTGCCAAAGTTCCCGCGCCTGTTCCGGGGAGGTGATATCGCCATTGCCGATGACCGGGATCGTGATGCGGCTTTTGATCTCGGCAATCGCCTCCCAGTCGGCCATGCCGGAGTACATTTGCGCCCGGGTGCGGCCATGGATCGTGATGGCGCGCATGCCCGCCGACTCGGCGATGCGGGCCATGGTCACGCCATTGCGGGTGTGGTGATCCCAGCCGAGGCGAATCTTGACCGTCACCGGCACCGGCACGGCTTGGGCGACGGCTTCCATGATCCGGCCAGCCAGGGATTCATCCCGCAGCAAGGCGGCTCCGGCGCCGGTGCCGACGATCTTGCGCACCGGGCAGCCCATATTGATATCGATCATCTCCGCTCCCAGTTCCACCTGCATGCGGGCGGCCTGAGCCATGGCTTCGGGATCGGCTCCGGCGATCTGCACGGCCAGGGTGGTCTCCGGATCGCCGTGCGCCGATTGCTTGAGGCAGCGGGCGATGCCTCGAATCATGGCCTGGGAAGCGATCATTTCCGACACGGTCAAATCCGCGCCGAACCGGCTGGCCAATGCCCGGAACGGCGCATCGGTCACGCCGGCCATGGGAGCCAGGATCAGGGGGGGCCGACCGGTTTCCCGGATGGCGAAAAGGGCGGTCAATGGATCGCGGGTTTGCATTCCTGTGCGTTCTCTTGCATAAAGGGTGGTGAAATTCCTCTTGAATGATAGTCCAACGGCCCTGTGAGGAGCCAGTCACGTCATGCATACATCCAGTCCGATTCACGCGGGTCTCTCATCGCAATTCATCGCCGGGGCGGTATCGCGTCAGCATTTTCCGCCGGACGATCTGCCAGAAGTGGCTTTCGCCGGTCGTTCCAATGTTGGCAAGTCCTCGATTTTGAACCGGTTGCTCAATCGGCGCAATCTGGCCCGTGTCAGTCGCACCCCGGGAAGAACGCGGGAGATCAATTTTTTTCTGGTTGGCACTCAGGGACGTTTTGTCGATCTGCCCGGATATGGTTTCGCCGAGGTGGCCCGCAATCAGCGTTTGGTTTGGGATCGGGTGGCCGAGTCTTATTTCAACGAGCGGCGTTCGTTGCGCGGTGTGATTCTGCTGTTGGATCCGCGTCGCGGGTTGTTGGATTCCGATCTGGCGTTGATCGCTTATTTGGAGGAACGGGGGATTGGTTTTCTTCCGGTAGCCACCAAAATCGACAAGCTCAAGGCCAATCCCCGGCGTCAGGCGTTGATCGCGTTGGCGGGTCAGATTCGCGAATCCACCCGTTTGGCCATGGCGCCTCCGGTAGCGGTTTCGTCCCTCAACGGGGATGGTGTCGCCGAGTTGTGGCAGCATCTGGAGAAAATTCTCGGCGACGGCTGATTTGATCCGATCCAAAACTATTGAAAAGAAAGAGAGGGTCTGGGAGATTCATCTCCCAGGGTTTTGACTTTCATCTTTTGACTTTGATTTTGACTTTGCCTGTCATCTTTTGACTTTTGGCGCGCTTTTACGAAGCGTTTTTTTTCGCCGGCCTTTGGCGAAAAAAAACGCTTCGTAAAAGCGCGCCCGAAGCTCTGGATGACCCGGTGGAGACGGTCAAAATACAAATTTTATTATTCTATAAAATCATAAACTTATAATTCAATCAAAAAAAATCTGAATTTTCTGAAATCAAGAACCTGTAATTCAATCAAAAGAAAATCAGGTAATCACGGATAGTGCAGAGGTGAATATCAGGCGGCGCGCTTGCGCTTTTTTCGCTGAAAGGCGCGAAAAAAGCTTTTTTGAAAAGCGCGCCAAAGTCAAAAGATGAAAGGCAAAATCAAAACCCTGGGAGATGAATCTCCCAGACCCTCTCTTTTTTTTCAATAGTGGTCAATCGTTCGCCTTCTTTTTACCACCCACCCCGCCATACAACCCCTCCAGAATCCCGACAATCCGCTCCCCGGCTCCACCATCCCACAACTCCGGAATCCCCCCCCGCTGCCACTCCCCGGCAAACAATACATCCATCGCCGGTTTGATCCGCTCCGGATCGGTCCCCAACAACCGATTGGTCCCCACCGTCACCGTTTCAGGCCGCTCGGTCGTATCCCTCAACGTCATGCACGGCACCCCCATCACCGTGGTCTCCTCGGTAATCCCACCCGAATCGGTCATCACCGCACGCGCATGACGCGCCAGATAATTGAACTCCAAATATGGTTGAGGATCCACGAAACGCACATTCTCCGGCAAACCACTCAAACCCGCCAAACTCCTGGCCGTGCGCGGATGTACCGGAAAAATCACCACCATGCCACGTACCGCCTCCCCAACCGCACACAACAAACGCCCCAACCTTCCCCCACCATCCACATTGGCCGGACGATGCAACGTCAACAAAAAATATCCCCCGGACTCCAATCCCCACTCCTCCCAAAACACCGGAGGCCGCAAACGAGACGCATTGGCCAACAACGTATCGATCATGGTGTTGCCCACAAAAAAAATCCGCTCCTCCCCCACCCCCATACGCCGCAAATTCTCGTTGGCCACCCGGCTCGTAGTGAAGAAATGATTGGTGATCGCATCCGTGACCATACGGTTGATCTCCTCGGGCATGGTCCAATCCCCGGAACGGATCCCCCCCTCCACATGCGCCACCGGAATGCACAACTTCTGCGCCACAATCGCGCACGCCATGGTGGACGTGACATCCCCCACCACCACACACAAAACCGATGGACGCTCCAATAACACACGCTCATAACGCATCATGATGGCTGCGGTCTGCTCGGCCTGGGTGCCGGACCCCACCTCCAGATTGACATCCGGTTCGGGAATGTTCAACTGGGTGAAAAACTCCCCGGACATGAGCGCATCATAATGCTGACCCGTGTGAATCAAACGAAATCCCAAACGCCGCTCCAACTCCGGTCGCGCCAACAAGGCGTGAACGATCGACGCGATCTTCATGAAATTGGGTCGCGCCCCGGCAATGATATCAATCAATGGCACCGTCATGACTCGACCTCATACCCGACCAGCATGCCCCTTGCCCTCCACACACAACCCCGCCCC
Organism: Magnetococcales bacterium; assembly: GCA_015231375.1. Lineage (GTDB taxonomy): Bacteria > Pseudomonadota > Magnetococcia > Magnetococcales > Magnetaquicoccaceae > Magnetaquiglobus. Next base: position 181,841 of record JADGBT010000002.1, read on the forward strand.
ATCCTCTAGGGAGCCTGCCTGTCGTCCTCACGCAACACAGAACTCCCACGGGCAAACTCCGGAACCCCCGCTTCAAAACGCTTCATCCCATCCAACGGAACACGCCACATCAACGGCAACGTCACCCCCTGATACCGCTCGACATCCGATACCACCCCCTGCAACGCGGACACAACATCGGTCTGCAATTGATAATCGATCCGCCGATTGACGAAATCCACCTGCCCGGCACCAAAAACCCGCAAAGCCGCCCCCTCGGCAGCCAGATCCGCATTGATCACCACCCCGTCCTGTATCTCGGCCGTGGCGGTCACCGTGGAAAACACCGTCTCCTCAACCCCGGCAGCCGGCGGAGTCGTCCGACCGAACACCGCGTGCGCCTGACGAATCCGGCCCACCACATCCATACCGGATACCACTCCGTCGCTCACCCGCCCTTGCGCCTGACCACGAACCGAACGGATCAAAGCCTCCCGCGTGCGCCCCTGGGTCTCCAGATGCACCATCCACTCCCCCACCCCCTCCAAACCGCTCCATCCCCCCCACTCCCGGAACCAAGGCCCCAGTTGCACCCCCTCCAACGCATGATCCAACTCGATCCGAGGCGCGTCACCCCGATTGTCCACCACCGCGCGCAACGCCATGTGCCCGCCATGCGCCGACCAGAAAAGCGGATCCAAACGCATCACACCATCCCCGGCCTCCAAAACCAGGGACACGTCCGCCAACCGACCCCCGGCCAAAGTCACCTCCCCCGCATGCAAACGCCCGTCGATCACCAGATCACGACTCAACCACGACCATGACCAAGGCCAACTCCCCACCTCCGCTTCCACCCGCACCGCCCTGCCACTGGTGGCCACACCGCCAACCGCCGCGCGATTCGGCAACACGGAACGAAACCGCTCCAACGCCAAACTGTCCACACGCCCGTCGAAACGCACCACCGGCCCCTCCAGAGCCACAGACGCGGATCCGGTCCAATGACTCTCATCCAACCCCACCGCCAAACGGGAAACGGTCAACGCCCGGTCGCGCCACACGAAATCCACCTCGCCTTCGGCCCCCGAACAGAACTTCATCTCCGTATTCGCCGGAACGGTCCGCCCCAGGGCAATCAACAACGCCCGGAAATCGAATCGCTCCGCCGCCAGACTCCCTTCCAGCACGGACAACCGCTCCCGCCAGCGCAACTCCCCCTTGACCCGCATCCCCGCAGGCCCCTCGAACTCCAACTCATCCAAAGCCAAAGACCGGTCATGCGGATCCACCACCCAATCCGCAACCAGACTGCCCTCCACCCCCGCCGGAGGCAGATCGTTGGCCTTGAGCGCCACCGTCAGCCGACTCTTCTCGGCCGCCATCCGCCCACTGGTCAGATCCATCTCCATGCGTCCCTGGAAACCCAGATTCATCTCTCTGGCCCACGCCACATCCGACCACACATGCACCGCCAGATCCATCCGGTTCCACTCGGCCCGCAACGCCCGCCAGTTCAAAGCCAACTCGGACGAAAAACGCGCCTTGACCTCCCGGATTCCCAAACCCGACACGTCGGCCTGGGCATTCATTTCCAACCCGTCGATCCACAACCGCCCGCCGGGAGCGGCGCGCAACTGATATTTCAGATCGGCGCGACCACGGAGCCGACTGGCCTCCTCGACGAAACCAAACGCAGAAGTCACCGCCACAGGACGACCCGGATGAATCGGACCGGTCTTGAGCTCGATCCCCTCCAGACGACCATCCGCATGGGTCAAACGGTCCTGCCAGATCAGGGTCGCTCCTGTCAACTCGATGCCCACCGCCGACAGAGACAACAACCGATCCTCCGCCTCCCCCGACGACCGCACCGGCTCACCCTGCGGCCCCGCCTGAGCCGCCACGACCTCCCCCCAGTTGAGCCGTCCCTGCGCGTCCCGCAACAGACGCACGGTCAATCCCCGGATTTCGGTCCGCTCCACCTCGATGCGACCACGCAACAAAGGCAACAACTTCACTCCGACCAGTAGCGTCTTGGCCTGAGCCATGGGCTCAACGCCAAAAGCCGGATCCTCCGCCAAGGAAAGATCCCGCAGAATCAACTCCGGGTTGGGAAACAACACCAGCCCCGCATCCCCTTGAATCGTCAACGGACGACCGGTGAGTTCGGTCACGAAAGAGGCGATCGGCGCCCGGTATTGATTGGGATGCACCCACATCGGCACCGTCAACAAAGTGAGCACCAATAACAGACACACCCCGACCGTCCATTGGAGCCACCGCTTGAGCGTTCGATTCATGAAGCGATCCTCGCCAAATGGAACTCTAAAAGATCCGTCAAGCCGGTCCGGGTCGAGGTGGCAAGATTTCCCCGTCTTGCTGCGATCCGGCGCGTGACCGACCATCCGACGTTCCGGTCTTAACCGGCGATCCGCCCGACCCGATCCCGACTCAAGATTCGGTCAGACCGCCGGCCAGACCCCTGCGTCGTTATCCGAGGGGACACCCTTTTTACATGAAGCGCAGGCGTTTCACCGGTTCACCCTTGATCAGATGTTCGTCGAAGATCTCCGCCACGTCCTTGGGCTTGACCCCCCCATACCAAACCCCGTCCGGATACACCACCACGGTCGGTCCCTTGTCGCACGGCCCCATGCAAAAGGTTCCCGTGACCATGACCTGCGCGAACAGTCCACGTTTTTCGATTTCCGCCCCCAGCGCCTCGAACACGGATCCGGCTCCAGCGCCGCCGCACGAACCGCGTGGATGACCGGCAGGCCGTTGATTCATGCAGACAAACAGGTGATGCTTGAGTTCCATCGTCCAGATTCCCTCCCACGAAAAATTGGGGTTGATTGAAAATTTGGGGTTGATTTTGGTTGCCAAATCCATGAAAGTCAATCAAAAGAGATTTTTTTCCAGAGGATCCCGCCCCGAGTCCCGACGGACGCCCTGCCGTTGAAAATGGACCCGAACGGGAATGTGCCTTGCCGTCCCGGAAAATTATGATATGCTAATGTTCCAAGTGACACACGAGAAAATTGAGCCATGGAACAAAGCTTGGCTGCACGATGTCCGACTCACGGGGCGCACAAAGCGCACCACCGGGCCAAACGGTTGGCCAATGGTCATGAATCATCAAATGTCTGCGAAATCCTTCGCACCCTTTCATCGCAACACGAGGAGAAGCAATCATGCCGAGTTTTGAACTGAACGGCCGCACCTACGAAACCGACGAGGACGGCTATTTGGCCAATCTGAATGACTGGAGCCAGGATGTCGCCGGCTACCTCGCCAAAACCGAAGGCGTGGACATGTCCGAATCCCATTGGGAAGTGGTCAATTTCCTGCGCGAATATTATGACGAATACAAAATCGCTCCGATGATCCGTATCCTCACCAAAGCCATCGGCAAAAAGCTGGGCAAGGAAAAAGGCAACACCAAATATCTTTACGATCTTTATCCCGGCGGACCCGCCAAGCAGGCCTGCAAAATCGCGGGACTCCCCAAGCCGACCGGGTGCGTGTAATCCCCATTTTCGCGGGCTTGTTTTTTCCGTGACATCCATCCGTCCGGCCACCCTGGTCCGGACGGGGTCGAAGTGGTTGCCGATCCCTGCCGATCGGCAACCATTTTTCGCGCGTCATCCCTTTTTGTGACATGGGAAAAGCCGGATGTTGACCTTCCTCGCCTATTTCGTTGCGACCGTTTTTCTGGTCGGTTTTCTGAGCCGGATCTTCGTCTACGCCCGCTCCCCGGCCCCTCTGAAGATCCCCACCACGCCAGCCCCGACCACCCGTCTGGGTGTGGTGTGGCGACTGTTCACCGAAGTGGTGTTCTTCAACAGTCTCTTCAAGAGCGACAAACTGGCCTGGGCCGGAGGCTTGGCCTTTCACGCCGCCATGGCTGTGGTCCTGATTCGTCACGCCCGTTATTTCGTCGATCCCATGCCCGCCTTCGTGGGTCCGTTGCAAATCATCGGCATCGTGGCCGGTGTGGTCATGGCTGCGGCGTTGGCGTTCTTGTTGTTGCGGCGTCTGGTGTTCGAGCGGGTACGCCACATCTCCTCCCGCGCCGACTACTGGATCCTCTTCCTGCTGCTGGGCATCGCCTTGTCCGGATTGTTGATGGATTTCGTGCTGCGTCCCAACATCGTGGCCATCAAGACCCAACTCCTGACCATGTGGAGCTCCGTCACCGGACTGCCTCCGCTGAATTCCGCCGGGGATGTGATGTTTCTGCTGCATCTGCTGCTGGTCGGGGCACTGCTGGTGATATTCCCCTTCAGCAAACTGATGCACGCCGGTGGACTGTTCTTCAGCCCGACCCGCAATCAGGTGGACAACCCCAGGGAAAAAAGACACGTCGCTCCATGGGCCAAAGCCCTGGACTGACCCCGCCGGGCCACCTTTTCGACCCGGCAGCAAGGATCCCATCGAGATGATCACAACCCTTAATCAGGAGTCCTCGCGTGGCTGAATATCACGTTCCTCCGGTCGCGGATGACATCAAGACACCGGCTCTGCAAGATGGCAGCATGGCCCATCTGGCCCCCTATCCGGGCATGGCCAAACACATGGAGCCCATGGGTTTCCCCGGCGAGCGGGTGGAAAACTGGCAGCAGAAGGGCGTGGAAAAACTCGGGGAGTTGTTGAAAAAATACCGCTCCTTGCAGGTCTACCTGGACATCTGCGTCAAGTGCGGCGCCTGCACCGACAAATGCCACTACTATCTCGGCACCCAGGACGCCAACAACATGCCGGTGCAACGGGCCGAACTGATGCGCAGCGTCTATCGACGCTACTTCACCCCGGCGGGAAAAATGTTTCCCGGTCTGGTGAACGCCGTCGATTTCGACGAAGAGACGCTTCAGAAGTGGTTCACCTACTTCCACCAGTGTTCCCAATGCCGTCGCTGCTCGGTCTTCTGCCCCTTCGGCATCGACACGGCCGAAATCACCATGGCGGCCCGGGAAATCATGAACGCCATCGGGGTGGGCCACAAATATTCGGTGGAGATCATCGGCAAGGTTCATCAGCTCGGCAACAATCTGGGCATTCCCAAGCCGGCCCTGAAAGGCACCCTGGAATTCCTGGAAGAAGAGATCCTCGACAGCACCGGTCACAATGTACGTCTGCCCCTGGACCAACCCGGCGCGGACGTGCTGCTGGTCGCCCCTTCCGCCGACTTCTTCAGCGAACCCCACATCCAGTCCCTGATGGGATATGCCAAGGTGTTCCATCAGGCGGGCATCTCCTTCACCATCAGCTCCTACGCCTCCGAGGCGGCCAACTTCGGCATGTTCATCGGTTCGTATGACCATCAAAAGAAAATCGCCAAACGGGTGGTGGAACAGGCCCGCGACCTGAAGGTCAAGCGGCTGGTGGTCGGCGAGTGCGGTCACGCCTGGCGCGTGGCCTACTCCTTTTGGAACACCCTCAACGGACCCTTCGATTTTCTCGATCCCCGTTATCCGGCTCCGCAACACATCTGCGAGTTCACCCACGACCTGTTGCAGCGGGGAGCCTTGTCCCTGGACAAGGAGGCCAACGACAACTATCGGGTCACCTTCCACGACTCCTGCAACGTGGCCCGCGCCACCCGCATGGGCCCCAAGGCCGGTGGACAGTTCGAGATTCCACGGGATCTGATCCGGGCCAGTTGCAACCATTTCGTGGACATGGACGAAGACACCATCCACGAGAAAACCTTCTGCTGCGGCGGCGGCGGCGGTCTGCTGACCGACGAGTTGATGGATCTGCGCATTCGCGGCGCCCTGCCCCGTGTCACCGCTTTGAAACGGGTGATGGAATCCGACAAGGTCAATTTCATGGCGTTGATTTGCGCCATCTGCAAAGCGCAGTTCTCCAAAGTGCTGCCGATGTACGGCATCCCCATGGACGTGGTCGGCGGGGTGCATCAACTGGTGAGCAACGCCATCCAACTCGGCGCCAAAAAAGGCGTGGTCTGACCTCCTCTCCCGCCTGACTGTCCACAATCCACACACACCAATCCGCACCGCACACACCTGGGGCATGACGCTTCCAGGTGTGTGCGTGTTTTGAGCGCCACGAATTTGGATGCAAGGATTGTGATGGCATCCTGGGCGTGTTACAATGATCGATTCTGGCTGAAACAAGACACTCCCAGATTCTCTTTATCTTGAGTTCATCATCAACCTACCCCCTGGAAAGCACCCCCTCATGAGCCGACACGACGGACGCCAGCCTGATGAAATGCGGGCTGTCACAATCTCTCGCCCTTTCAACCATCGGGCCGAGGGATCCTGCCTGATCAGTTTTGGGCAGACACGGGTGATCTGCACCGCTTCGGTGGAAGAGCAGCAACCCCGCTGGATGAAAGGCCAGAATCGCGGCTGGGTCACCGCCGAATACGGCATGATCCCCCGCGCCACCCACGACCGCACCACCCGCGAGGCCAGTCAGGGTCGTCAGGGTGGACGCACGCTGGAGATTCAACGCCTGATCGGCCGGTCGTTGCGGGCCGTGACCGACCTGACCAAACTGGGCAAACGCACCGTCTGGGTGGATTGCGACGTGGTGCAAGCCGATGGCGGCACCCGTACCGCCTCGATCACCGGAGGCTTTATCGCCTTCATGGACGCCTGTCGCTGGCTGGAAAAACAGGGCATGATCAAATCCCTGCCGATCACCGACTTTGTGGCGGCGATCAGTTGCGGCATGGTGAAAGGTGAGCCGCTGCTGGATCTCAACTACAAGGAAGATTTCGAATGCGAAACCGACATGAATTTCGTGATGACCGGCAGCGGGAAATTCATCGAAATCCAGGGCACCGCCGAAACCACTCCCTTCACCCTGAATGACTTCAATGCCATGGCCTCACTGGCGGGCAAGGGAATCAGCGATTTGATCGCCATGCAAAGAAAGACCTTTTTGGGCGAGATGACCGCATCGTGACAGGGCAGGCCGATTGTGGGCTGTCTTGCTACATCCACATTCCTTTTTGTGTACGCAAGTGTCCGTATTGTGACTTTTATTCGGTACCCGGCCAACCGGTCTCCGAAACCGACTACCTGACCCGCCTGAAAGCAGAACTGCACCACCGGCGAGACGGGTTGAGCCACGATTCCAGACCCTTGCGTTCGATCTTCCTCGGGGGCGGCACCCCTTCGCTGTTGCAGACGGGTTCGATTCAGACCATTCTGGAAGCCGTGCGCCAGTGCTGGCCACTGGAACCCGATTGCGAAATCACCCTGGAGGCCAATCCAGAATCCTGCCTGTCGGACAAGATCACCGGTTGGCGCGCGGCTGGCGTCAACCGGATCAGTCTGGGGGTGCAGGCCCTATCCGACGCGCGCCTCAAGCGACTGGGACGCCCCCACGACCGGGCCATGGCCCTGGCCGCTCTCAAACGTCTGCGACAGGCCGAATTCCCCCGCATCAACGTGGACCTGATTCACGGCACTCCCGGTCACACCCTGTCGGAATGGCAGGAAGAATTGGCCGAGGCGTGCCAATGGAAAATCGGCCATCTCTCCTGTTACGCCCTGACGGTGGAACCGGACACCCCGTTTCACCGCCTGGCCCAACAAGGACAACTCAGCCTGCCGGACGACGACCACGCCCTGGCCCTGTTCCAGTTCACGCGCCGGTTCCTGTCGGATCACGGCTATCTTTCCTATGAGATCAGCAATTTCGCCTTTCCAGGCCAGGAGTGTCGCCACAATCTGAACTATTGGGAGTTCGGCGATTATCTGGGATTGGGCGCGGGGGCGCACGGCAAGTGGACCGACGGATCAGGCCAGACCTGGCGCACGGCCAATCCTGCCGACTTGACGGCATACCACACCGGATCCGTTGCACCACCGATTCCGGTGGACTCCGAGGAGGCCGGCCTGGAGTGCCTGATGATGGGCATGCGTCTGCAAAAAGGCATGAGCCGAGCCCGCTATCGACAGCTCACCGGCAACGATCCGGTGGCCCATTACGGCGAAAAAATGGATACTCTACTGCAACATGATCTGGTGGAAGTCGACGCGGAATACATCCGCCTCACCTCGACCGGCACCCCTCTGCTGGATGCGATTCTGCTGCACTGGGCAAACTACTGAAACACCTCGGACAGATCCTGCGCCAAGAAAATTCGACCAAGCCAGAGGTCCAACACCTCCAGCGTAGCCCCGTTCACCCGCTCCCCGACCCATTCCGGCAATACGCCAAACCGGGCCTGCAACAACTGCATCAGGGTTTCGGCCTTGCCTTCCTGTCTGCCTTCCTGTTTGCCCGCCTCTTTGCCAATTTCGATCCCTTCCAGCTTGCCGATGCCGTAAGTGGACTCCACCATGCTGGCCTGATAGTGCAGATCATCCTTGTAGGCTTCATAAGCCAAACGTTCCGCTTCCGGCAGTTGCAACAGGTCCAGATGCAACTTGGCATCGCGCAGACCACGAGCCGTGAACTCGTCCCGAATCTCCGCGTTTTTCAAGAAATAGATCCACTCGTCCAGCGTGTCGCGGGCGATATTATCAAAGCGGTTGACTTTGATCAGATAATATTCCGGAAATAGATCCGCGATGGACTCCCGGGCAAACAGCGTCTTCTGGCTTTCGCTCAGATTCAGTTCGTCGTGGGTGTGCAATCCCGTGAAAACGGTCGCACCCTGATAGATGTAGTCGTTGCCCTGGCCCAGATCGAAATACAAGATACTGATGGAAATCACCTTCACGATCCGGGAATAGGCCTGTCCTTCGTCCAGATGTTCGGTGATCGCCTTGGCCGCGCCATACAGCAAACGCTGGAAATAATCCAACTCCCGCTCGTATTGCAGTTCGATCAGCACCAACTCTCCCCGGGCGTTGCGCACCTTCATGTCCACCCGGTTCTGCTTGTCGTAGCGACTGAGCTGGTTGCTCTCGCTCTCCAGGATTTCCAGAATCCGCACATCGTCTTTGAGCAGTTCGCTCAAAAAACCTTCCAGAATGGAAAAATTGGCCTTGCTGCGCAACAGACGCTTCAAGGCCCAGTCAAAGCTGATCAAACGTCGTTTGATCATCGAAAGTGTTTCCATTGGCCTGAAAGGAGTGGATGGAAAAAGATCAGAATAAATGTTTTTTGGAAGAAAGGATTGGGAGAAAATTATTTTTTTAAAGAAAAATCCTGGGGGATGAATCCCCCAGACCCCCTCTTTTTTTTCAATGGTTTTCCATCGCGCAAGCCGCCTTGAACCGCTCATAGGCCCGGATCTCCTCATCACTCGGCCGCACACGCACCCCTCTGCTGGATGCGATTCTGCTGCACTGGGCAAACTACTGAAACACCTCGGACAGATCCTGCGCCAAAAAAATTCGACCAAGCCAGAGGTCCAACACCTCCAGCGTAGCCCCGTTCACCCG
>JADGBT010000030.1 GCA_015231375.1 Magnetococcales bacterium
CGGAGTTTTGGTCTCTGATCGCTACAGCGCCTACCATCCATGGCCATTGGAGCGTCGCCAAGTATGTTGGGCACATTTGCGACGGGATTTCAAGGCGATGTCCGAACGATCCGGGATTGGCGGCATGATTGGCAAGGGATTGTTCGAGGCGTCTCACCAATTGTTTGAAAAGTGGCATCGGTTCCAGGAAGGTCTCCTGGAGGAGGCCGTGTTTCGGGAAGAGATGGCCTCTGTTCGGACGACCGTGGAGCACTTGTTGACGCAAGGTTCCGTATGCCTTGACGAGAAAGTATCCGGGCAATGTGCCAAGATCCTTACCGTGGCCCCGGCTCTGTGGACCTTTGACCGCATCCCCGGCGCGGAACCGACCAATAATGCGGCGGAACGGGCGGTGCGTCATGGAGTGCTTTGGCGCAAGGGATGTTTTGGCACGGACAGCGAGGCGGGAAGTCGCTTCGCGGAACGGATCATGACTGTGGCTGCCACCTGTCGCCAACAGAAACGCAATGTCCTCGAATTCCTGATGCAGGCAATCCATGCGAATTTGCGAGGTCAAACTGCCCCTTCTCTCCTGCCCAGGTAGGCTGTTTTGATGCTTCAGACCGCCTGAAGCGTTTTACTGGGCTGAACGGTTACACCCAAAGATCTCCTGGCAAATCCCTTTCACCAAATCAATCTGTGGACCGTCTTCTGGGAAGAAGGTCACTGAGGCCCAATCGATGCGCACCACCATCTTCGGACTCACCTGACTGTACTGATTGATGACACTTGTATTCATGCTGATACCTCCTGAGAAATGGTTGTTGATGAGTTGAACCTATTTACAGGTTTTCCGATCTCTTCCATTTCGAAGGGGATGTCATTTCTTCGTGCCGCCGGGTGAACAGTTCTTCGGGTCGTCTGGAACTCAACCATCCAAGCTGGACTTCAGCCTGTGGGAGAATCCAGTTGGTGGTCAGCCAACCATAACGGCTTCATCGTTGGGGATAGATCAACCCACCATGGCGGCTTCACTGTTGGGGATGGTTCCACTCACCGTTGGGAACATCTCAACCCACCATGATGGCTTCACCGTTGGGGATGGTTCCACTCACCGTTGGGAACATCTCAACCCACCATGACGGCTTCACTGTTGGGGATGGTTCCGCTCACCATGGGATCTGCACTGGTGGGAAACTCAACCATCCAGTCTGGCTTCCCCCATGAAGATGGAGACGGCTTTCACCATCAAGCCTGGCTTCTCCAATCAGGGCGGGGCGACTCCACTTTTCGGGGTGACTTCATCTATGCAATACGAAGGGATTGCTCAGACCAACATGAGCAGTGAACAACCTGTGAGGTCTATGTCGATTTGAAGAGGCTGGATGATAAGCGTGGAAGGAAGGTGCGTGTTGTTTTGGGTAATCCAATTACCCCCCATATTATTCAAGACGGTTAACCTCACAAAGCCGACAGAGCCTATGGCTCATCACTCTGACCCATGCGTGCGACACAGCCTAACCCTCTCAAGAAACTAACCCGCCAAAGCGGCCATCGGAGGATGTGGGTGGACTGCGGTTCGGTGCTGCGGCGTAGCGCCGACGCCGAATCAGTGCTTTCTGCACAGAGCCGCCAGCGACGAGCAGTGCGTGATGTTCGCTGGCATGCCTATCTGACCGAAGCCGTGGTAGATCACGTTTTGGCTATGGCAATGCTCGTGCTATCGATGGCCCCATGATTGCAGACCGGAAACACCGGCCAGAGAGCTGCTGGCCTGGTGCGCGGACCCTCATTCTCTGCGGACGAGGCTCAGGAATGGTCGGTGATGAAGCGGCGAATCGGTTCGAAGTAGAGCTTTGGAAACATCATCAAATCGTTGTGCCCGGCATGGGGGATGGTGATCAGCCGCTTGTTGGGATGCGGCACACTGGCAAACAGGGCTTCGGCGTTTTCGACCAGAATCAATTGATCCTCCTGCCCATGGATGATCAGGACCGGAACTGGAATCCGGGCGCTTTTGCCGAGGTTGCCGAATCCGGCCTCCTCGCCAACGCCGGTGAGTGAGACCCCACCCAGGTATTCCAGCAGCGGGATGGTTTGCGCAAAACCGCTTTCGAGGATCAGACCCCGGATCTCCGTTTGCGCGTGGCTGGCCGTCTCAAGCGCCGCAGCGCTCCCCAGGGAACGCCCCATCACAAACAGCCGGTCGTCGCGGACTCCGAGCGCCGCCAGGACTTCACGGACCTGCCGGTAGACCGCCACGGCATCTGCCAGCAACGCTGAACCGGCGGGCATCCCATCGCTGATGCCATAGCCCCGGTAATCGACCACCAGCAGGTTGACGCCCATCCCCGTGTAGACGGGACCGATCTCGTCGTAATCGGCGGCGATTTCGCCGTTGCCATGCCAGAACAGGATGCTTGGTGCCTCCGGCGCGGCGATGTGCAGCCGTCCGCCCAACGACAGATCCCGATCCACCGGGAAGCGGACCACGACCGCATCGTTGGTGACATCGAACGGGGTTTCGCGCCTGGGATGGAACAAGAAGCGCAGAATGCTCGGGTGCTCCAGCAACGATGGTTGGCTCATGGCGTAATCACCTCGAAGTCGGTGGATTGGCGACGACAGGGGGAATCGACAACTCCGCATGGCGGAAGCAATACACTGTATGATCCATCACCAGCCCGGTGGCCTGCATATGGGCGTAGATGATGGTGCTGCCGACGAAGTTCATGCCGCGTTTCTGCAGATCCTTCGCGAGGGCATCGCTCTCCGGGGTGGTGGCCGGGATCTCCTGCCATTCGCGCCAATGGTTGATGCGGGGCGAGCCATCCACGAAGCGCCAGACATAGGCATCGAAGCTGCCGAAGGCCTCCTGTATGGCCAGAAAGACCTGTGCGTTGCGAACCGCGCTCGCGATCTTCAACCGGTTGCGCACAATGTCCGGGTTCTGAAGCAGGGCGGCGATCTGGGCTGCGTCAAAGCGCGCCACCAGGGCTGGATCAAAACCGGCGAACGCCTGTCGGTATCCCTCACGCTTGCGCAAGATGGTATCCCAACTCAGACCGGCCTGGGCGCCCTCCAGCAGCAGAAACTCGAAATGGCGCCGGTCATCATGGACCGGCACTCCCCATTCGACATCATGATAGTCCAGGTAGTACGGTTTGGCCGGGTTCACCCAGCCACAGCGAGGCCGTGGTTCCATCTTGGTCCGTTCCTCATGGTCATACCCGCGTCAATCCACGTTGCGGCAGCGTTCACAATCCAGGCCGATCACACGTCAATAGCACCCCGAACAAAAACTGTAAACCTCCCTGGATGTGCTGAACCAGTTCGCTTCAGCACTTGGTGGGTTGCACGTTTTGGCGTCAGAGCCGTAACCGCCTGGGCGTTTTCTGTAAAGCCGTATCGACCCCACTTTACGGACCACAGCCATGTTGCGTTCAGCAAACCATGTATGCGGCCCGTCGCGTGGTGTTCACGCGGTTTCTGTAAAGAACGTCAGGCAAGGTGGACGGCCAGCGGATGCGCTGTCGCCAAACACCGCAAATCGATTTTTCCCTGCATCACGATGCTGGGACAAGCGGAGAACAATCATGGGCGTCATATCCTTGAATCATACTTCCATTACCGGTATTCTTACGGTTGAGGAGGTAGCCCAATTCCTGAAGAAAAGCCCCTCGTGGGTCTACAAGAATTGGCGGGAGTTGGGTGGTGTGAAGCTCGGGGGTTCTCTGCTGTTCCCAAGCAAGGAGGATCTCTATGAGCGTTTATTCAGTAAAGGACAAGGGGTGGAGGTTCGACTTCACCAAGAACGGAACCCGTCACACCGAGGCGTGGTTTCGAACCAAGGCAGAGGCCAGGCGCGCCGAAGCCCAACGCAGAAAGGAGCTGGACAATCCACAGACGGGGGTGGAAACCCTAACCGACATGGCCTTCTTGGAGCTGGTCAACCGGCGGCTTGACCACGTGAAAGCCTACAACTCTGAACGGCACTATCAGGACTACCTGTACCTGGCCAGGCGCTGGATCGCCAGGTGGGGCAAGCTGAAGGCAAATCAGGTCACCACGGAAATGGTCGAGCAGTTCGTTCTGATGCGTTCCAAAGTCTCGAAGACCACGGCCAACAAGGAAATCCGCTATCTGCGCGCCACCTTCAACTTCGGGAAGCGGCGGAAGTGGATCCAGGTGGACCCTACGGAGGGGATGGGGTTCCTCCCGACGGTCAAAACGGTCAAGGCCATTCCCTCGGCCAGCGACATCGACCAGGTGATCGCCGTGGCCGACCCGGACACCCAGGACTACCTCTGGACCATCCGGGATACGATGGGACGGGTCAGCGAGATCAACCGACTGATCTGGAACGATGTGGATCTGCAAGAGCGCTACGTGGTGCTGTACACGCGGAAGAAGGCCGGGGGCCACCTGACGCCCCGAAAGGTGCCGATGACCGGGAAGCTGTTCGAGGTGCTGTCACGGCGCTTCCAAGACCGTGACCCGTCGAAGCCCTGGGTCTTCTGGCACACCTACCGCAGCACCAGGACCGGCCAGATATGCCAGGGACCGTTCCTCAATCGCAGCAAGGTCATGAGAACCCTGTGTGCGAAGGCTGAGGTTCCCTATTTCCGGTTCCACCCGATCCGCCACCACGGGGCCTCGACCATGGATGCCAGCAATGTTTCCATTGGGGCCATCCAGCGCATCCTGGGCCACGAGAACCGGACGACCACCGAGATCTACCTGCACAGCATCGGCAGCTCCGAGCGCGATGCCATGGAGGCCTTCGAGTCGGCCCGGCAAAAGTCACACACGAACTCTCACACGGCTTGCAGGAGCACGGAGGCCAGCCCGGCGGCGGTGAGTTGAGATCAGTGAAACGAGGGTGGAAAACGTGGGTGTGGATGAGGCTGATGGGGAAAAGTCACACACGAACTCTCACACAGGCCTCGGCACCCACAAAAAAAGCGGCATCGCCTAATCGATAACCGCTTGATTTGTAAGGAAAATTTTGGTAGCGAGGGGCGGACTTGAACCGCCGACACACGGATTATGAATCCGCAGCTCTAACCAACTGAGCTACCCCGCCTTGATCAAGCAGACATTCTAAAAGCGTCGAGGCCATGGTGTCAAGTCCATTCATGGCGATCACCATCCCGGGACCAGGGAAGGAAGCTCCGACAGTCCGCATCCAATGCCTTACGGCAAGGCGTTGGAGAGCGGCCAGGTCTTGATCACCGGAGAGGCGATGCCCAGTTCGGCGACGCGGGCGCTCATCTTGCGTGCCCGCTCCTTGCTTTCATACGGACCCAGCAGCACCTTGCGTACCGTCAGATCGCTCTCCACCTTCACCAGTCGCGCCGGCACCGCACCCAGAGCCTTGATCCGCTCCAGCTCCTCCATGGCGTGTCCCAACAGCAACGACTTGCCCAACACCATCACATACCCCTCCCAACTCTCCTCGACCCGAGCCGTGATGCCGCCCGCCTTCAACTTGGCCTCCGCCTCCTTGGCCTGATCCAAACGGGCGAAAGGCCCCACCTGCACCGTGTTGAGGCTGGTCTTCTCCTGCACCGTCTCCACCCGGGGAGTCAAACCGACACGGGTCAACTGCTCCACCAGCGAATCCACCCCCATGTTCAACGCGAAACTGCCCACCTGCACCATGAACTGCTCTCCGGGTACGCTCGCCGGGGCGGCAGGAGGCTTCGGGGGCTTGGGTTCCGGTTTGGGTTCGATTTTCGGTTCCGGTTTGGGCTCGATTTTGGGTTCCGGTTTGGGCTCGATTTTGGGTTCCGGTTTGGGCTCGATTTTGGGTTCCGGTTTGGGCTCGATTTTGGGTTCCGGGGGCTTTTCGGCTGCCGGGGCGGTGGGCTGGGCCACCACGCGGGCGGTGGCGGGATCCGGCAACGCCAACTGCTTGTCCGGCATCACCGGTCCGGGCCAAAGGGCGTTCTCCGGTGTCTTGAATCCCATCCCCATGAAACCCATGCCCTGGACCAGCACATTGAGCACAACCAGCAAACCCACCACCAACATGGGAACCAAACGGGTCATCCGACGGGAGGTTCGAGCCACGGCAAGCACCCTCAACGGTTGCGTTCGTACAACATTCTGAGTCCGGTCAGGGTCAGGAACTCATCGACTTCCTCGATCAAAGCGCTTTCGCGGGCGATCAAGGGCGCCAGACCACCGGTGGCCAGCACCCGTACCGGCGCGAAACCGGCTTCCGCCACCATGCGGGTGATCAAGCCTTCCACCAGACCCACATAGCCCCAGTACAGACCCGACTGCATGGCTCCCACCGTATCCCGACCCACCACGCTCACGGGACGGGCGCACTCCACCCGGGGAAGTTTGGCGGTACGCTCGAACAGCGCATCCATAGAAATCCCCAGACCCGGCGCGATCGCCCCGCCCAGATACTCCCCCTGGGGACCGATCAGATCAAACGTCGTGGCCGTGCCGAAATCCACCACAATGGCCGCGCCCTGCAAACGGTGATAGGCGGCCACCGCGTTGACGATCCGGTCCGCTCCCACCTCACGGGGATTGTCGTAGCGGATCGCCATGCCGGTCTTGATGCCCGGTCCCACCACCATGGGAGTGACCCGCAGATAACGTTTCACGCCCCCCAGCACCGCCGTTTCCACCGGAGGCACCACACTGGCCGCAATCGCCCCCGTGACCTTGCGCGGCTCCAAACCGGCCATCTGGAACAACTGGGTCAATAAAATTCCATACTCGTCCGCCGTGCCGCCAGCCCGCGTCCCGATCCGCCAATGATGGGTCAGACGCTCCTTCTGGTACACCCCGAGTACGATATTGGTATTGCCGATGTCAATGACCAGCAGCATGCCATCCGATCCTTCGTTTCTGTTGCCATGCAAACGCCACTCAAAACAGCACCACATCTCCGGCCAGCACCCGCATCCGCTCTCCGTCTTGGCTGCGGACCAGCAGAAAACCCTCCGCGTCCAGATCCTCCAGCCACACCTCCTGCACCCCGGCCGGGGTATCGATGCGAGCCTGTTGACCCTCCAGCAGCGCCCACTCTTTCCAGGCGCGACGCACCGGCGCAAAGCCTTCTTGCGCATACAGACCATACCACCGTTCCAATCCGGCCAACAGTGCCGCCAGCAACACGCCGCGATCACAGCTTCGATGCAAAATATCGGCCATGGTCACCGCCCGGGCCGCCACTTGCGGAGAAAAGGCGGCGGCGCGACCATTGACATTCACCCCCACCCCCACGGTCACATGACGAATGCGCATGCCATCCGCAGCCATTTCCGTCAGGATCCCCGCCAGCTTGCGACCTGCCACCAGCACGTCGTTGGGCCATTTCAGGCGGGCGCCCTCCACCCCCATGGCCGCCACCGCCTCCACCGTGGCCAGACCTGCCACCAGGGTCAAACGCGCCGCGTGGGATACCGGCATCGCAGGACGCAACACCATGGAAACATAAAGATTCTCTCCACGCGGCGACTCCCACTCCCGCCCCAGGCGTCCCCGGCCCCGGGTTTGGCCATCCGCCACCACCACCGTGCCCTCCGGCGCGCCCGCCTGGGCCAGCGCCATGGCTTCCCGATTGGTGGAATCCAGCACCGGATGAAAATGATAACGCTCCGGCGTGAACATCCCACCGGTCAATCCCCCGGCCAAGGCCGCACGGGTCAACTCTTCCCCGGCTCCCATGTCCGGCCCTCCTCCATCACAGCGTGATGCGCAACGACACATCCACCGAACCGGCGCTATGGGTCAACGCCCCCACCGAAATCAGATCCACCCCGGTCTCCGCCACCGCGCGGATGGTCTCCAGCGTGACATTGCCGCTGGCCTCCAGCATCGCCCGTCTTGCCACCAGACGCACCGCCTGACGCAACCGATCCGGAGTCATGTTGTCGAGCAGCAACACCTCGACTCCCGCCGCCAGGGACTCTTCCACCTGCTCCAGGGTTTCGCACTCCACCTCGATGCGATGCAAATGACCCGCATGGCTTCGCAAACGCTGGACCGCCGCCGTGATCCCCCCGGAAACGGCGATGTGATTCTCCTTGACCAAAATGCCGTCATCCAGCCCCAACCGATGGTTATGCCCCCCCCCCACCCGCACCGCGTATTTCTGCATGGGGCCGAGTCCCGGCGTGGTCTTGCGGGTATCCACCACCCGCACGCCGGTGCCGGCCACCTTTTCGACATACCGGCGCGTCACCGTGGCCACGGCGGAAAGATTCTGGAAAAAATTCAACGCCACCCGCTCACCGGTCAAAATGCCCCGCGCCGGACCCTCCAGCCGACAAATGGCCGCTCCGGCCTCCACCCGCTCCCCTTCCCCGTGGAGCGCCTCCAGACGGATGGCGGGATCCACCTGTTCAAACACCGCCACCATCACCGGCACGCCACAGCAGACCAGATCCTGACGCGCCCACAAGGTGGCCTGGGCCTGACGGGACTCTTCCACCAACGTATCGGTGGTCAGATCCCCCCGTCCCACATCCAAAGCCAACGCCCCAGCCACGATCTCCGCCCAGGAGCGGGGAATCATGCGGCACCTTGCAAACGACGCATCCGCTCCAAGGCCTCCAGCACCCCATGGCGTTTTTCGCCCATCTCGCGCGCCTTGGCCTGTTCCGCCGCCACCACCTCGGGCTTGGCATTGGCCAGAAAACCGGCATTGGCCAACTTGCCCTCCACCCGCGTCAGATCGGCTTCAAGCTTTTGCAGATTCTTTTCCAATCGGGCGATCTCGGCCACCGGATCGATGATCCCGGACAACGGAATGAACAGCCGCAGACCCGGCAGCACAGCGGTGGCCGCCCCTTCGGGCACCGGACCCTCCAACTCGGCCCAGGAGTCCAGCCGCGCCAAAACCCCGATCAGGCCCTCGTGACGCCGCAACACCTCGATGCCCCGAGGCTCTCCGCTCACCAGCAGCGGCAGGCGCCGTCCCGGGGGAATGTCCATCTCCCCGCGCACCGTGCGCACCGCTCCCACCAGTTCCATCACGAAATCGGCCTCGATCTCGACCGCTTCATCCTCTTGAGCGGCATCCACCATCGGCCAGTCGGCCCGCATGATGGTCTCCCCACCCCGACCGGCCAGCGGGGCCACCTTCTGCCACAGCTCCTCGGTGATGAAGGGCATCAGGGGATGCAGCAGTCGCAGGGCGGTTTCCAGAGTCTCCACCATCACCCGGCGGGTGGTGTTTTTCGCGGCGTCATCCAGGGTTTCGTCGTAGAGGACCGGCTTGACCATCTCCAGATACCAGTCGCAGAACTCCCCCCACAAAAACCGGTGCAACGCCGATGCCGCCTCGTCGAAACGATACCGTTCCATGGCCCCGTCCATGGCGGCCACCACCTTTTGCAGCCGCGACTGGATCCAGCGATCCGGCAGGGTGCAAGCCGCGCCGGCTCCGTCCAGGGCATGACCTTCCACATTCATCAACACAAAACGGGCCGCGTTCCACAGCTTGTTGCAAAAATTCCGATACCCTTCCACCCGGCCCATGTCCAGCTTGATGTCCCGGCCCTGCACCGCCAGCCCGGCCATGGCAAACCGCAAGGCGTCGGTGCCAAAGGCCCCGATCCCCTTGGGAAACTCGCTGCGGGTCGCCGCCTCCACCCGCGCGGCCAGTTGGGGTTGCATCATGTCCCGGGTACGCTTGGCCACCAGGGATTCCAGCTCGATGCCGTCGATCAGGTCCAAAGGATCCAGGATGTTGCCTTTGGATTTGCTCATCTTGTGCCCTTCACCGTCGCGCACCAGACCGGTGATGTACACCTCCCGAAACGGCACCTGACCGGTGAATTTCAACCCCATCATGATCATCCGGGCCACCCAGAAGAAAATGATGTCAAAGCCGGTGACCAGCACGTCGGTGGAATAGTACCGGGCCAGTTCCGGGGTCTGTTTCGGCCAGCCCAGGGTGGCGAACGGCCACAAGGCCGACGAAAACCAAGTGTCGAGCACATCCGGATCGCGGGTCAGCTCCACCGCCTCGCCATAGTGTTCGGCGGCCATCTCGTAGACCATCTCTTCGCAATTGCAGACGAACGGATGGCCATCCGGTCCGTACCAGACCGGAATCCGATGACCCCACCAGATCTGACGGGAGATGCACCAATCCTGGATGTTGCGCATCCATTCAAAATAGGTCTTGTCCCAGTTGCCGGGAATGAAACGGATGCGGCCATCCTCCACGGCCTTGATCGCCTCTGCGGCCAAAGGGGCCGCCTTGACGAACCATTGATCGGTGAGATACGGCTCCAGCACCGCCTTGGAGCGGTCGCCACGCGGGATCATCAAGCGATGCTCTTCCACCCGTTCCAGCAATCCCGCCTGTTCCAGATCGGCCACCACCCGTTGGCGGGCCTCGAAGCGGTCCAATCCCCGATACGGTTCCGGGGCCTGATCGTTGATGCGGGCATCCGGGGTGAAAATGTTGATCAGCGGCAATCCGTGACGCTGGCCCACCTCGTGATCGTTGAAGTCATGGGCTGGCGTGATCTTGACGCAACCGGTGCCGAAGGCCGGATCCACATGTTCATCGGCGATCACCGGGATGCGGCGTCCGGTCAAGGGCAGGATCAGCTCCCG
Organism: Magnetococcales bacterium; assembly: GCA_015231375.1. Taxonomy (GTDB): domain Bacteria; phylum Pseudomonadota; class Magnetococcia; order Magnetococcales; family Magnetaquicoccaceae; genus Magnetaquiglobus. The sequence goes on from JADGBT010000030.1 coordinate 10,579, forward strand.
GCCCAGCAGATGCCGATAGCGTTCATCATCGGGATGAACCGCCACCGCCACATCTCCGAGCATGGTTTCCGGACGGGTGGTGGCCACCACGATCTGCCCCTCCCCCTCGGCCAGAGGATAACGCAGATGCCACAAATGGCCCCGCTCCTCCTCGGAGACCACCTCCAGATCCGAAACGGCCGTCAGCAGCACCGGATCCCAGTTGACCAGCCGTTTGCCCCGATAGATCAACCCTTCGTGGTACAGACGGACAAAAGCCTCCCGCACCGCGTGGGAAAGCTCCGGATCCATGGTGAACCGCTCCCGGCTCCAGTCGCACGAGGCGCCCAGACGGCGCATCTGACGCACGATGGTACCGCCGGATTGCTGTTTCCATTGCCAGACCCGCTCCAGAAAACGGGAACGACCCAGATCGTGACGACTCTTGCCTTCGGCTTCCAGTTGACGCTCCACCAGCATCTGGGTGGCGATGCCGGCGTGATCGGTGCCGGTCTGCCACAACACCCTGGCGCCTTGCATGCGCTTCCGACGGATCAGGGCATCCATGATGGTGTCCTGAAAGGCGTGGCCCATGTGCAGACTGCCGGTGACATTGGGCGGCGGAATCATGATGCAATAAGCCGGAGCGTCCGGATTGCCGGCGGGAGTGAAGAAACCGTTCTCCTCCCAGATGGGGTACCAGCGCCGTTCCACACTGGCGGCATCGTAGGATTTGGGCAGGGATGGCTCGGACATGTTTGATTGATTTCAAAAGGTTGTATGAAAGAAAGGAACGGTCGGGACGCTTTCTCGAAACGCCAAAGACGCGTTCCAAAAAAAACGCCCCGACCGACCCTGCGTGTGGGAAGGCGTGTACGCCGAACGCGGTCAGCGACCGCCCTTGATGCGTTCCAACTCTTCGCGGATCACCTCTTCGAGCAAAACCGGCAACCGTTCCGACAACACCTCCCGGATCCAGGAGCGGGCCACGGCCTCCACCTGATCCCGGATCGCCTGACGCACGGAACCCGTTTCCATCACCCCTTGAACAAACGAGGCCGCTCCCGGCTCCCGCGCCGATTCAGGCGCAGACTCGGGCTCGGAGGCGGATTCCGGCTCCGGCGCCCGCGTGGGGGCCGGACCCAGGGCCAACACCAGTTCGGGCTCGGGCTCGATTGCGGGCTCGGCTTCGGGCTCGATTGCAGGCTCGGGCTCTGCTTCGGCTTCGGGCTCGGCTTCGGGCTCGGGCTCTGCTTCAGGCTCTTCCTCGGCTTCGGGCTCGGCTTCGGCTTCGGGCTCTTCCTCTGCTTCGGGCTCTTCCTCTGCTTCAGCTTCAGGCTCTTCCTCGGCTTCGAGCTCGGCTTCGGCTTCGACTTCGGGCTCTGCTTCGGCTTCGGGCTCTTCCTCGATTTCAGGCTCGGGCTCGGCTTCAGCTTCAGGCTCTTCCTCGGCTTCGGGCTCGACTTCGGGCTCTTCCTCGATTTCAGGCTCGGGCTCGACCTCCTCCCCGAGATCCTCCTCGCCCTCCAACGCGGCTTCGAGTTCCGCTTCGAGCAGCGCTTCGGCCCCTGCCCCGGTGGTCAACTCTTCCTCGACAATACCCTCGGCCAACTCCGCATCCACCACCGACTCAAGCTCGGCTTCCAATACCTCGTCCAGCTCCGACTCCAACATCGCATCGACTTCCGAGGCCTCATCCGCAGTCAACGACCCCTCATCCTCGGACTCGAAATCCCCGCCCGACTCGAAATCCGGATCCGCTTCGTATTCGCCCTCCGCCACAGACACCACATCCTCCGCATCCTCGGCGCCAAATTCCGAATCCGACTCGAACGCCTCGTCCAGATCCACCTCGGATACGCTCCCGGCGCCATGGGAATGGCCATGGTCGTGGCCATGATCGTGGTCGTGTCCCTGGTCTGATGCGTCGTCATGGGCGTCGTCGGACTCCGACTCGTCATCCATGAAGGCCAACGCCACCTCCATGCCCGACAAATCCAAAGGCTCTTCGTCCTCTGCGTCACCGGACGACTCCATGGCAGACCCGGAGAGTGCTCCAGGCGCCTCGTCAACCTCCTCGGTCGCTTCACCCATGGTCCACCCCTCTTGCGTCAAATCCCCCTCATCCACCACCGACTCCAACTCGATCGGCTGATACGCCTGCTCCTCATCACCGGAACTCCCCGCATCCGCCAGACCGGCATCGGACTCCATCAGGGCACTTTCATCCTCCCCATCCAAAAGATCCTCCAAAGAGGCCAGAATCTCTTCCATGGAAGGACCATCGTGATCCTCGTGACCGCGCACGCTTCCGGCTCCCGGAAAGTCATCCAGGGATCCCATGTCCACCGGTCCCCCCAACAACTCCAACTGGGACTCCCGTTTCTTCGACTTTTTTCCCGACATCGCCCCGTACCTTAGCTCAAGCGCATCACCAGCCCACAGTCATGCGCAACGAATCGAACATGACCCGGAATATATTGCCACGCTCCACCGCCGCGCCGGCCACCAGATCGCGGGTGAACAGATCCTTGCCCCCGGACTTGACCACCACGGTGCCGATTTTCTGTCCGGCCGCGATGGGCGCCACCAAAGGCTCGTCGTAAGAGACCCCCACCTCCAGGGCGCTCCGCTCCTTGCGCGACACCGTGACCACCAGCGGTTCGGGAACCACCCCATCCACCTCCCGAACATCTCCCTTCCACACCCGCAATTTGCGCACCGACGCGTTGGCGTCGAAATACTTGACGGTCTCGTACATCCTGTTCCCGTAATGGATCAGATGCAAGGCGTCATCCTCGCGAATCTTGCGGGTGGCCGCTCCCAGCACCACCGCGCTCATGCGCTGTCCGTCCTTGTCGCTGGTGGCGACCAGACAGTAACCCGCTTCCCGGGTGTGACCGGTCTTCAACCCGGTGATGATCGGATCCCGCCACAAGAGATTGTTGCGGTTGTGCTGACGGATATTGTTGTAGGTGAACTGCTTTTCCTGCGAATAGTGGCTGTACTGCGGAAACTTGAGCATCAGCGACCGCGCCAGCAAAAACAGATCCCGAGCCGAGGTGTAATGTTCCGGATCCGGCAGACCGGTGGCGTTGGTGAAATGGGTGTTGACCATGCCCAACTCCACGGCCTTGGCGTTCATCAAGGCCACGAAGGCGCTTTCCGAACCGCTCAGGTGTTCGGCCATCACCACACAGGCGTCGTTGCCGCTCTGAATGGCAATGCCCCGGATCAGATCCTCCACCCGGATCCGGTCCCCCACCTTGACAAAGGTCTTCGACCCCCCGGTACGCCAAGCGGTTTCGCTCACCGGCAACTCCGCGTCGAGTTGAATGGTACCGGCCGCCAGGGCTTCGTAGACCAGATACAAGGTCATCACCTTGGTCAGCGAGGCCGGAGGCAAGCGGACATCCGCCTCCTGGGCGTAGATCACCCGCCCGGAATCAAGATCCCCCAACACCCCGGCCGTACCCCGCACCTTGGGAGGCGTCTCGTCCGCAGCCCACGCCCCACCCACCATCCAGGGCAGCCACAGCAACCACAACAGAACAACCACCCCAGGCTGAATTCTACACTGTGTTCTCATGGCGTCCATTAACGACACACGGTTGTTCCCATTTCCGACCGACCCCTCGCAAGGATTCAGCCCCTCATTCCCGAATGATCACGGACTCGCTGATCTCCATTTTCCGCAGGGTCTGCACCACCTGTTCGGCCTGTTCGGCGGTGGGAAACGGTCCCAGCCGCACCCGGTACAGGATCCGCGCACCCACCGAACTCTTGATGATCTTCGGCTTGCCGACCTTTGTCACCCGCCGTTCCATCACCTGGGCATTTTCGTAGCGCCCAAAAGAGCCGAGCTGAATATAATGAACGCCACCGCCGCTCGCAGCGCCTAAAGACGCCTTCCAGGACGACTCCTTGCCGGTCCGATCCTTCCAGGCCGACTCCCTGCCCGCAGACTCCTTGTTAATCCGATCCTTCCAGGCGGCGCTCAGGGTCGGATCAGGTCTGGCCAAAGGCGACGGCGGCGTGCCGGGACGGGCCCGGTACAAGTCTGCGGCATCGGCTTTGGCCAGCATATTCACGGCTTCCACCCGCACCCGCGCCAGACCCCGGTTGGCGTATCCGAGCTGTTCGGCGGCGGCGTAGGAGAGGTCGATCAGACGATTGTCGATGAACGGCCCCCGGTCGTTGACCCGCACGTTCAGGGTACGCCCGTTTTCCAGGTTGGTCACCCGCACCAGCATGGGCAAAGGCAAGGTGGTGTGCGCCGCCGAGACCTTGTACATGTCGTAACGCTCGCCGTTGGCCGTGGGACGGTCGTGAAACTCCTTGCCGTACCACGAGGCCAATCCCTCCTCCACATATCCGGAGGCCTCCTCTTCGGTCAACGGATAGTACATCTTGCCGAAGACCTCATAAGGACGGGAGGTGCCCCGCTTGACCGCAGGCTGCGACGGTTGACCCGATCCAGGCTCCGGTTTTTCCGGGGGAAGCGTGCTACAGGCCGTCAGGGAACACAACCCGACCATGGCAACCCAACGTTTCAGACCCTCAACGCGACGTGTCCGCATGCTTTCTCCATCCGACGCAACTCCCGGGCAAACTCGCACACCGCCATGGCGAACCGATTGGAACGGTTCCAGCGGGTGATCACCCAAAAATTCATGAAGGTCATATAATAACGAGGTCCATCCCGTTCTTCCAGGACAATCAGCGCCAACCGCTCCTCCGGCGCCGGCGGATCCCCTCCTGATGGCCAGTCGATACCGAGTTCACGCCACTCCCGCCAGGGTTTGCGCGCTCCAGCCGAGGCCGTGACCAGGGTGGCCAGATCGGCTCTGAACTCCAGAACCTGCACCAGACGCCCCCCGCCGCACCAGCCATGACCATGCAAGAACGACGCGATCGACGCCAGCACATCGGTCACATTCCCGATCACATCCCGTCGGCCATCCCGGTTGAAATCCACCGCGTGGCGGCGCATGCTGCCGGGCATCATCTGCACCTGACCCATGGCCCCGGCATACGAACCGGTGGGAGTGCGGGGATCCCACCCCTCCTCCCGGCACAACAACAAAAACTCCCGCAACTCGCTGCGGAAATAGTCGGCGCGCCTGGGATAGTGGGCCGCCAGCGTGTAGAGGGTGCGCAACACGTTGAAACGTCCCATGTTGTTGCCGAAATCGCTCTCCAGTCCCCACAAGGCCACCACGATCTCCGGCGGCACCTGAAAATACCCCTCCACCTCGTCCAGGATCCCCCGGTGACGCCGCATCAGGGTCCGTCCCACCCGGATGCGCCGCCAGTTGATCACCAGGGAACGGTATTCGTGATAAGGCTTGGCCTCGGTCTGGTGATTCATCAAGAACAACACCTTGGAGTCCGGCTCCAACGGAGCCAGCAGACCCACCAGCCAGCCCCGCTCGAAACCGTCCCGCTCGATCCAGGACGACAGCCAAGCATGGGTCGCCAGCCACCCCTCATCGGTTCCGCCCGCAGCCCACGCGCTCACCACGCCACCCGACACCGACGCCACCACCCCAACACCCAACAGACACCGCAACACAGTGCGACGATCCACACTGCCAACGCGCGAGATTCCTTGCTCTCGGAGCAGACCGGGTGCATCCTGAATCAAGCTCACTTTTGTCCCCATGGTAACGCTGTCGCGCTGACGGTTGAGTACTCTCTTTTCGCATGATACAAAATTTGCCACCAATAAAAACCGTTTTTCATCATCTTCTCCCATGAAAAACGCGACCACCTCCCCGGCCCCCTCCCGCCTGCGCCATCTGCTGCCCCTTTTCGCCGGTCAGAAACGGGCCTTCGCCCTGGGTTTCGCGCTGCTGGCCCTCACCAACGCCAGCGCAGCCGCCATTCCCTACGTGATGAAACTGGCCACCGAAGAGCTGATGCTCCGGAAGGTTCCCCATACGCTCATCCTCGCCCTCGTGGTCCTGGCCATCGTCAACGCCTTCTTCCGCATCCGCTCCCGCACCCTCATCTTCGGCATCGGCCGGGATGTGGAGTTCGCCCTGCGCAGCCGCTATCACGCCAAACTGCTCTCCCTGGACGCCCCCTTCCTCGACCAGGAAAAAACCGGCGAACTGGCCTCGCGGGCCGCCGCCGATGTCGGCGCGGTACGCATGTTCGTCGGTCCGGGCTTTTTGCAGATCTCCAACGCCCTCATGGCCTACGCCGCCACCATGCCCGTCATGCTGGGACTCGACCCCCTGCTCACCCTGCTGGCCCTGGCCCCCATTCCTCTGGTGCTGGGGGTCTCCCGTCTGCTCACCCGGCGCATGTACCGCCTGAGCCGCGTGGTGGCGGATCGCTTCGGCGCCCTGTCCGGATTCATCCAGGAGTCCATCGCCGGCATCGCCGCCATCCACGCCCACGCCCGCGAAACCGACTGGAACCGCCGCTTCGCCGCAGAAACCGAAGAACTCTCCCGCGCCGCCCTGCGCCATGCCCGGCTGCAAAGCCTCTTCGGACCCATGGTGGTGCTGGGCGGCGCCATCGGTGGTTTCATCATTCTGGCCCACGGGGGCCGGGAGGTGGCAGCCGGACGCCTCACCATGGGAGACTTCGTGGCCTTTTCCGGTTATCTGGCCATGCTCATCTGGCCCACGGTGGGCTTCGGCTGGATTCTCACGGTGATGCAACGCGGACTGGCCGCCCTGGACCGCATCAGCGGCGTGCTCGACGCCCACCCCTTTCTCGATCCCGCCGTGGCCGCCGCCCCCGCCGCCGAAAAACGCTGGACCGGCGCCATCACCCTCGATCATCTGTCGTTCGCCTTTCGGCCCGACACCCCGGTGCTCCACGACCTCTCCCTGGAAATCCCCGCCGGCAGTCTCACCGGTCTGGCCGGACGGATCGGCTCCGGCAAGTCAGCCCTGCTCCAGGTGCTGGCCCGGCTCCATCCCGCCCCGGCAGGGACCATCCGCATCGATGGCCGCGACCTGAACACCCTCCCCGAAGCCGAACTGCGCCGGGAACTGGCCATGGTCCCCCAGGAAAGCTTCCTGTTCTCTTCCACCCTGCTGCAAAACCTGCTCCTCGACCGCCCGGATCCCAGCCATTTCCGCGCCCGCGAGGCCATCCGTCTGGCCGACCTGGAAGAAGAGGTGCAACGCTTTCCCCAGGGACTGGAAACCCTGATCGGCGAACGGGGCATCACCTTGTCCGGCGGACAACGCCAACGCGCCGCCCTGGCCCGCGCCCTGGTGGGAAATCCATCGATTCTGCTGCTGGATGATGTCTTCTCCCACGTGGACGCCCGCACCGAAGCGCGCATCCTCGAAAACCTCCGCGCCGCCAGCCGTCACCGCACCGTGGTGATGGTCTGCCACCGCGTCGCCGCCTTGCAACGGGCCGACCGGATCCATCTGCTGGATCAAGGCCGCATCGTGGCCTCCGGCACCCACGACACCCTGCTGGAAACCTCGCCCCTGTATCGGGATCTCCACAACACCATGAGCCGCGCCGAAGCCCTGGAGGCCCTGGCCCGATGATGCCCGCCGTCAACTCCGATACCGAAGAGACCCGCTACGGCGCCTTCCTGGACGCCCGGCTCATGGCCCGTTTCTTCGGCTACGCCAAACCCCACCGCCGCTGGCTGGCCTTCGCCATGATCCTCCCCCCCATCGGCGCCCTCTCCCAATTGGCCCAACCGCTGGTGATCCAAATGGCCGTGGATCGCCACCTGGTCACCGGCCAGCTCGACGGATTCTTCGGGTTGCTGGCCGCGCTGGCCGGACTGGGCGTGGTCCAGTTCGTCACCGGATACCTGCAATCCACGGTCAACGCCATGCTGGGACAACGGGTGATCAGCGATCTGCGCCAGGAACTGTTCGCCCATCTGCTCACCCTGGACGCCGCCTTCTACGCCCGCAACCCCAGCGGCGCCCTCACCAACCGGGTCGCCAACGACGCCGAAGCCATCAGCCAAATGGTCAGCGCCGGCCTGATCAATCTGGTGGGAGATGTGCTGCTGCTGATCTCCGTGGCCGTGGGCATGGCGCTGCTGTCGCCTCGACTCTCCCTGGCCGTGCTGATCCTCATGCCCGCCGTGATCTTCGTGGCCTTCCGGGTCACCCAACGCATGCGGGTGATCCAGCGCCACGGCACCCTGCTCCAGGCCCGCATGACCGCCCGCCTCACCGAAGAAACCGAAGGCCGGGATGTGGTGCGCCTGTTCCATCAACAACAAAACGCCATGGTCCAGTTCGGTCGCCTCAACCGGGCGCACCGGGAAAACGCCGACAAAAGCAACTTCCTGGAAGCCTTCCAGTTCAGCTTCGTCGAGGCCGCCTCCACGATGGTGGTGGCGGCGATCTTCTGGTACGGCGGTCTGCTCATGGCCGAACAGACCCTGACCATCGGCGTGCTCACCGCCTTCATCGACGCGGTGCGACGCCTGTTTTTTCCGATCCGCGATCTGGCGGGCAAGTTCACCACCATGCAATCGGCCATGAGCGCCCTGGAACGGGTCTTCACCCTGCTGGACACCCCCCCGGCCATCGCCGATCCGACTCCCGCCCAGGCCATCCTCCCCCCTCCCCACCCCAAAGGCGAGATCCACTTCCAAGGCGTGACCTTCGGCTATGGCCAGGAGACGGTGCTGTCGGGCATCGAACTGCACATCGCCCCGGGAGAGCGCATCGCCGTGGTCGGCCCCACCGGCGCGGGCAAAAGCACCCTGATCAAACTGCTCAACCGCACCTGCGAACCCCAACAGGGCAGCGTCCGGATCGACGGCATCCCGGTGAACCGCATCCCTCTGGCCCCGCTGCGGCGCATGGCCGGGGTGGCCCGTCAGGAGACCTTCCTGTTTTCCGGCACCATCGCGGAAAACATCGGCCTGTTCGATCCGGCCATCAGTCTGGAGCGCATCGAGCAGGCCGCCGAGGAGACCGGCGCCATGGGTTTCATCCGCGCCCTGCCTGCCGGACTCCAGACCCGTCTGACCGAACGGGGCAACAATCTGTCCGCCGGACAACGGCAACTGCTGGGCATGACCCGCATCTTCGCCCACAACCCCCCCATCTTGGTGCTGGATGAAGCCACCAGTTCGGTGGACGCGGTGAGCGAACGGCTGATCCAGACCGCCCTGGAACGGCTCATGCGTGGCCGCACCGCCCTGATCATCGCCCATCGCCTCTCCACCATCCGCCACGCGGACCGGATCGTGGTGCTCTCCCACGGCCGGATCGTGGAGTCCGGCACCCACCAGCAACTGCTGGAGCAACAGGGGCTGTTCGCCACGCTGCACGCCTTGCAGTTCCGGGAAGAACCCGAGGCCGTGACATGATTTTTCCGGGCAGTCCCTCTTGAGGTGTGTTAATCTTTGCGAAATATGATTCATGTTGCACCGCAACAAAGCGTCTGCGACGGGCCACGATTTCAGGCCTTTTTAGGATAAGATACACTTTGCGTGAAAAAAATTCGTTTATGGTCAGAGAATCCTTGACAGCAACATGCCGATTGGGGCACCATGTCGGCGACATCATCACCCCAAAGACGGCTCCGATTGACGGGCAGAACCCTTGAAACTTGTCCTCGCCACCCGCAACCGCAAGAAAAAGGAAGAGATCCGGCGCATTCTGGCTCTTCCGGAAAGCGATCTGCTCTCTTTGGACGATTTTCCCGATTGTCCAGAGGTGATCGAGGATGGACTGACGTTTCTGGAAAACGCCGACAAGAAAGCCCGAACCGTGGCCGGCTTCACCGGTCTGACCGCCCTGGCCGACGATTCCGGCCTGGTGGTGGATGGACTGGATGGGGCACCCGGAGTCCATTCGGCCCGCTACGCCGGGGAAGGGGCTTCCGACGCGGCCAACGTGAATCGATTGCTGGCGGAATTGGCCGCTCGACCCGATGCGCCCCGCACGGCCCGCTTTGAATGCGTCCTCTCCTTGTCCACGCCGGATGGGAGCTGCACCCGCTTCACCGGCACCGTGGAAGGCCGCATCGCCGATCAACCCCAAGGTCACAACGGCTTCGGCTATGATCCAATCTTCATTCCCGTGGGATACGACACCTCCTTCGCCCTCATGGACGCAGCCAGCAAGGATGCCATGAGCCACCGGGGAGCCGCACTGGCCGCGCTGGCCAAAGAAATAAAAAATTCTTCTGCAACCAAGAATTGATTGATACATCACCCTGACCCAAAGCCGCTCATTCGCCAAGGAGAATCGATCCACATGTCCAAACTCGTCCCCCCCCATGGTGGAGGTGAACTCAAGCCCCTGCTGCTCTCCGGAGACGCTCTGAGCCAGGCCAAGGCGCGCGCCAAGGAGCTGGACCAGATCAAAATGACCTCGCGGGAAGCGTGTGATCTGATCATGCTGGGCATTGGCGCCTTCACCCCGCTGGATGGTTTCATGGGTCACGCCGACTGGCAGGGTGTCTGCGAGCGCATGAAGTTGACCAGTGGTGTCTTCTGGCCCATTCCGGTGACCCTCTCCACCACCCAGGGACAGGCCAACAGCCTGAAGATCGGTCAGGAAGCGGCTTTGGTGGACGAAGAGAGCGGAGAGATCCGTGGCATCATCACCATCACCGAGAAATACGCCATCGACAAGGGTCTGGAGTGCCGTTCGATCTTCGGCACCGAGGATCTGGAGCATCCCGGCGTGCAGAAAGTGATGGAGCAGCCGGAAGTCAACATCGCCGGTCCGGTGCAGGTGCTGTCCGAAGGGGAGTTCCCCACCAAATACGCCAGCATCTACATGCGTCCGGCCCAGACCCGCGCCCTGTTCGAGGAAAAAGGCTGGAGTCAGGTCGCCGCCTTCCAGACCCGCAATCCCATGCACCGCTCCCACGAGTTTCTGGCCAAGATCGCCATCGAAACCATGGACGGCGTGCTGATCCATCAGATTCTGGGCAAGCTCAAGGCCGGCGACATCCCCGCCGAAGTGCGCGCCGAAGCCATCGACTCTTTGACCGCCAACTATTTCGTCAAGGATACGGTGATCCAGGCCGGCTATCCCATGGAAATGCGTTACGCCGGTCCCCGCGAGGCGCTGTTGCACGCGGTGTTCCGTCAAAACTACGGATGCAGCCATCTGATCGTGGGTCGCGACCATGCGGGTGTGGGTGACTATTATGGTCCCTTCGACGCCCAGCACATCTTCGACAAAGTTCCGGCGAGCGATCTGCAAACCCGTCCCCTGAAGATCGACTGGACCTTCTATTGCTACAAGTGTCAGGGCATGGCCTCTCTCAAGACCTGCCCCCACAGCAAAGATGACCGGCTGCTTTTGTCGGGAACCAAGCTGCGCAAGATGCTCTCCGACGGGGAGCAGCCCCCCGCCGAATTCAGTCGTCCTGAAGTGGTCAAAATTCTTCAGGCCTATTACGCCACCCTCAACGAGGGCGACAAGGTGGAAGTCAAGCTGCACAAGGCGGCCACCGGCTGACATGACCGAAAGGACGGGGAGGTCCCGTCGGTAACGAAACGTTATTATTTGTCATCAAACCAATCAGGAGAAAATCATCCATGCCAAGTTTCGTCATCAGTGCCAAGTGCGACGGCTGCAAAGGTCAGGATAAAACCGCCTGCATGTACATCTGCCCCAACAACCTCATGAAGCTCGACAAGCAGCGGATGAAGGGTTTCAACCAGGAGCCGGATCAATGCTGGGAGTGCTACTCCTGCGTCAAGATCTGCCCGCAGCAGGCCATCGAAGTGCGCGCCTATGCCGATGTCGTGCCCATGGGCGGCGCGGTCATTCCGCTGCGCGGTTCCGATTCCATCATGTGGACGATTCAGTTCCGCAACGGCAACGTGAAGCGGTTCAAGTTCCCGATCCGCACCACGGCCGAGGGTTCTATCGATCTGTATGGCGGCAAGCCGACCCCGGATCTGTCCAAGCTGAACGATCCCGGCTTCTTCAATCTCGCGACCTCCGATCTTCCGAGCGTCGGCGCCTGAAGCCCGTCTTGACCTTTCACACGCATCTTACTTATAGAACCCGTTAGAGGAGACTGTTGAACATGGGAAGCTTTGGTAATCCCGATATCGAGACCGTTGACACCGACATCCTGATCATCGGTGGTGGCATGGCCGCTTGTGGCGCGGCTTACGAAGTGATGCGCTGGGCCCCGGCCGGCACCCGCATCCGGTTGGTGGACAAGGCCGCCATGGAGCGCTCCGGCGCCGTGGCCCAGGGTCTGTCCGCCATCAACACCTATCTGGGTGAGCAGAATTCCGCCGACTACGCCCGCATGGTCGCCAACGACCTGATGGGTATCACCCGCGACGATCTGTGCATGGACGTGGGCCGTCACGTGGACAACTCCGTGCAGTTGTTCGAAGAGTGGGGCCTGCCGATCTGGAAGCAACCCGGCGACGAGGAAAAAACCCTCAAAGACGGCGGCAAACCGGTCCGTTCCGGCAAATGGCAGATCATGATCAACGGCGAAAGCTACAAGACCATCGTGGCCGAAGCCGCCAAGAAAGCCCTCGGGATGGAGAACATCCAAGAGCGCGTCTTCATCGTCAAGCTGCTGCTCGACGCCAAAGAAGAGAATCGCGTCGCCGGTGCCGTGGGCTTCTCCAATCGTGAAGACAAAATCTACGTCTACTCCGCCAAGGCCATCCTGCTGGTGGCCGGTGGCGCGGTGAACGTCTTCCGTCCCCGCTCCGTGGCCGAAGGCATGGGTCGTACCTGGTATCCGGTCTGGAACGCGGGTTCCACCTATGCCATGGCCCTGCAATCCGGCGCCGAGCTGACCATGATGGAAAACCGTTTCGTGCCCGCCCGCTTCAAGGACGGTTACGGCCCGGTGGGTGCCTGGTTCCTGCTCTTCAAGGCCAAGGCCACCAACGGTCGCGGCGAAGTCTACATGGACACCAACAAGGAGATGCTCAAGGACTATCCTCCTTACGGTCTGGCCAAAATCCCCGCCACCTGCCTGCGCAACCACTTGATGATGAAAGAAATGCGCGAAGGCCGTGGCCCCATCCTGATGCGTACCGACATCGCCCTCCAGGCCCTGGCCGCCTCCTATGAGGAAGAGTTCGGTCCCAAGGAAGCCAAAAAGAAAATCAAACACCTCGAAGCCGAAGCCTGGGAAGATTTCCTCGACATGTGTATCGGTCAGGCGGGTGTGTGGGCCGGCGAAAACATCGAGCCGGAGATCACCCCCTCCGAACTGATGCCGACCGAACCCTACTTCCTCGGCTCCCACTCCGGCTGCTGCGGCATCTGGACCACGGGTCCGTCCGACCTGGCTCCCCAGGAATGGCAGTGGGGCGATCATCCCCCGAAGCCGGGTGAAGATCCCCAGCCCGGTCAGAAGAACTACAACCGCATGACCACGGTCAAGGGTCTGTTCACCGCCGGTGACGGCGTGGGCGCCTCCGGCCACAAGTTCTCCTCCGGCTCCCATGCCGAAGGCCGTATCGCCATCAAGTCCGTGCTGCAGTGGGTCCTGGATCACAAGGATTACACCCCCACCCTGGGCAAGGACGCCAAAGAACTGGCCGAAGAGATCTACAAGCCGGTCCGCACCTACATGGAGCACAAGGACTACAGCACGGCGGAAGAGGTCAATCCTCACTACATCACCCCGCGCATGCTGCAAGCCCGCTTGCAGAAAATCATGGACGAGTATGTGGCCGGTGTCGGCACCATGTACACCACCAACGTCACCATGATGGAAATCGCGGTCAAGAAGCTCACCGAGCTGAAAAAAGACTCCGAGAAGATGATGGCCCGCGATCTGCACGAACTGATGCGCGCCTGGGAGAACTATCACCGTATCTTCGCCGGTGAGGCTCATCTGCGTCACATGTTGTTCCGGAAGGAGACCCGTTATCCGGGCTTCTACTACAACATGGATTACAACTTCGTGGACGAAGTCAACTGGAAGTGCTTTGTCAACAGCACCATCAACCCGGCGACGGGTGAGTGGTCCGTGTTCAAGCGCGCCCACAAGGACTTGGTTCCCAAGTAAGCCGTTCCGGGGGAGCGCGGTCCAAGGGCCGCGCTCCCTTTTTTTGACTATTGAAAAAAAAGAGAGGGTTTGGGAGATTCATCTCCCAAGGTTTTGTTTTTTGTTTTTAAATAATAAAATTTTAATTTTTTGAATTTTTTAAGTCAAAGTCCTGGGGGATGAATCCCCCAGACCCCCTCTTTATTTTTAATAGTGTCGATGCCCAGGGTGCGGTCCGACAAGTCAATCATCCATGCCCAACTCGATCCACGCCTCAGACTCGCTCTACCACCGTTTTTTTTCCCATGCGGGCATGGTGGTCGATCTGCTGCGGGGCTTTCTGGACCCCTCCCTGCTCAAAGAGCTTGACCTGGATCGTTTGCGCAGACACAACAGCAAATTCACCACCCGCAAAGGTCAACGACGCCGCAGCGACGTCATCTGGGAAGTCCCCTTTCATCACGGGGGCAGCCTGTTCGTCTTGTTGCTTCTGGAGTTCCAATCCCAGGTGGCCGAATGGATGGCCTTGCGCGTCGATGTCTACACCGGTCTGCTCTATCAACAACTGGTGGACGAACGCAAACTGAAACCTCACGATGGCCTGCCCCCGGTACTGCCCATCGTACTCTACAACGGCGAACCCCGCTGGCACGCCGCCACCAGTCTGCGGGATCTGATTCACCTGCCGGAAGGCTCTTCCTTGTGGAAATTCCAACCGGAACTGCGCTATTATCTAATCGACGAAGGAGCCTATCCCAAAGAAACCCTGGAAGACAGCCCAAGCCTGACCGCCATTCTCTTCCGCCTGGAACACCCCAAAAATCCGGAATGCGTGGTGCAAGCGGGCAAGGATGTGTCCCACTGGTTCAACAAACACCCGGATGGCCCGCCGGTCAAACAATTGTTCCTGGAATTGATGTTGGCAGGGATGACACGACTCAAACTGGATCCCCTGCCTGCCATTCCCGAAGATCTTCAGGAGATGGTGATCATGTTAACAGCACGGATTGATCAGTGGGCGATGAATTTCAAACAAGAAGGCAAGCTGGAAGGCAAACTGGAAGGCAAGCTGGAAGGCATCGCCGAAATTCTGTTGGACCTGCTCCAGGAACGTTTTGGTGCCCTGCCGGATTGGGTCCAAACCCGGCTGGCCGCAGCGGATCTGAATACGCTGAAAGTCTGGAGCAAAAGAGTCTTCGGAGCGGAACGGATTGAACAGATTTTTCAATGAATCCGAAACACCGCGAGACCGGATCTGAGGGGTCGAGGCGACGCAGGTTTTCAGATTCAAAGACAAAACCCTGGGGGATGAATCCCCCAGACCCCCTCTTTATTTTTAATAGTGAAAGCAAAAGGTCACCCATGTCCGAAGAAAATCCCCATCACGACCGCGATCAGGCCCTCCACCTCGATCCCGACATGCGTTCCATGCCCCGGGAAGTACGCAACATTCTGCAACCGGTACGCATGGAAGGGGATTCATCCTTCCAATTCCGCTGCCATTCACAAATTGATTGCTTCAACACCTGCTGCTCCAATATCGAGATCATGCTGACTCCCTACGATATTCTGCGTCTGCGCAAGCGACTCCAGATATCAGCCGAAGCCTTTCTTTATGAATACGCCACCCCCTATACCCTGACCAAAGGCCAACTCCCCGTGCCCCTGGTCCGCCTGGATCCAGAAACCGGCAAATGTCCCTTCAACACTCCGGAAGGCTGCTCGGTCTACGAGGATCGCCCGGTCACCTGCCGCTATTACCCCATTGGCCTGGCCCTCATGCACAAGCAGAACAGCAAGGGCAACGAGGCGTTTTACTACCTGATCAAAGAATCGTTCTGTCATGGCCACCAGGAAAACCAGAACTGGACCATCGACTCCTGGCGCGAAGATCAAGGTTCCGACGGCTACGACGAACGCAACCAGGGTTGGATGGATCTGATCCTCAAACGCCGCTCCGCCGGAGATGAGGTCAACACCTCCTTGCAGTTGTCGGAATTCTTCTACATGGCCAGCACCAACCCGGATGAATTCCGCCGATTCGTCTTTGAATCCAGCTTTCTGAAACGGTTCGACCTGTCCGAAGAGACCATCGAACGCCTCCGCACCGATGATGAGGCCGTGCTTGAATTCGCCTTCGACTGGCTCAAGACCATCCTCTTCGGAGACCGGAAAGTGGCCCTCAAACCCGATGCGTGCAAAAAAACCACCCCATGACCACGCCCGTCATTCGACCCTGCGGAATCGCCATCCGCGATCGATCCATTCTGGTCATGCGTTATCGGTATGGCCAGAATGACCGCTTCAACCTGCCCGGAGGCAACCTGGAGCCGGGCGAAACCCTGCACGATTGCCTGCGGCGGGAGTTCCGGGAAGAGCTACACTGGACCATCACCCCGCAAGAATTGCTCCACCTTGCCGAAACCCGTACCGACCGGGCCACACTGCACGTGGTCTTCCGCGTCACCTTCACCGGCGAACCCTGCCTGGATCCCCAACAAGTCAAGGCCACGGAACTCCTCTGGATGCCCCTGGCAGACCTGTCCGACGCCCCACTGTATCCGGCCATCGGAGCGGAACTGGCCGCCTGGCTCAAAGGCCATCCAGCTCCCATACATCTGGGACCGATCGAGCAACCCTGGTTCCGATAAATACATTATTAAATTGTGATTCAATCATTTTAAAGAAAAAAAGATCAACCAGACCTATATTTTTTCCTGGATTTCACACCAAACAAGTCAAGAATGCGTTTTGGATGTTTTCTTCTCCATATCCGGTCCGACCCAAAAGGCGGAAACACGCGATGTGAAGATTCGGAATCCTGGAGAAAAAAGATTGAATTTTCATAGAGGTAACCATACAATGATCCATGCCGGATCCAGGCTGTGGCAACGCAATAATTCACATTGACAATAAATTAGAATATTCTAATTTGACCATTATTTAATAAACAATTTTTAAATTATAGGGTTGACAGGAAGGTGTGTCGCATTTCATGCTCTTGGCGACAAACTGTCACGTAGTTTGATCGAAATAAGACAATCCGGGAACGGGGAAAGTTCCTCGCAACTGCAGCAAACGGAGGGGCACATGGGGACCATCAAGAACATACTGGCCGTCCTGGGTATCCTGGTACTCTTGGGATGTGGATACGGTTACGCCAAAATCGCACCCAAACTGAGTCAAATGGACCCGGATTATCAGACGATGTACCTGGAGTTTGCCGGGCGTCTGCTGGAAACCCTGGATCCGGGCGTGGCCATGACCTGGGCGGTGCCGGTGGAAAATCCGGATCTGACCCCGGCGGACATCAAGGAGTCCCTGAAGAGCCTGGCTTCGGCGAAAGATTTTCTGTTCGTGGGGGAGGCGCCTTTTTACAAGCAGGTGGAAGCGACCACCGGGAAGCCCTATCGGCACGTTGAGTTTCTGTCGTTCTGCGACGCCAAGGTGGGCAAGATGATGGCCGATTACCAGGATGCCTATACGGCGTTCATGCCCTGCCGCATCGCGCTGGTGCGGGACAAGCAGGGGAAATTGTGGCTGTACTCGATGAATCTGGACATGATGATCCATGGCGGCAAGCAGCTGCCACCCGAACTCAGAAAGGAGGCCATCAGAATTCGAAACGTCATCAAGGAGTTGATGGCGGGAGCCGCCAAGGGGGAATTCTGATTGCCCTCTAAAGACGGACGAGGGTGTCGTACCGTGCTTCAATCATCGGTCAGACACACGGAATCGGACTTCCAAAGAACGACCCTATCATAATTGGTACAGTGCGGAGGGAAACATGCAACGAAAAAGAATCCACATGTTGGTTCTCGCGGGGGGGTTGCTGGGTGGATTGGCCCTTGCCGCACCCGTGATGGCGGCGGATGCGCCAGCGGCTCCAGCGGCGGCGGCGGCTCCGGCGGCAGCGGCGCCCACGTCGGCTGAGGCGGAAAAAGCCGCCAAGGAAGCGGCCATCGCTGCGGCCATCGCCGCGCCTCCGGCCGATGCGGCCATGCTCGCCAACACCTGCGCGGGCTGTCACGGCACCAACGGTGTCTCGGCTGGTCCCAGCATGCCTTCCATCGCGGGCATGCCGGCTCCCTACCTGAAACACGTCATGGCCGAATTCAAAAGCGGCAAGCGTCCCTCCACCATCATGGGCCGCATCGCCAAAGGCTACACCGAAGAAGAGACCTCCCGCATCGCGGATTTCCTCTCCAAGGCGAAATGGCAGAATGTCGCCAGTCACGCCAACTCCCAGTTGGCCACCAAGGTGGATGACGCCAGAGCCAAAAAAGGCAAAAAGCTGGTCGATACGCAAAAATGTGGCAAATGCCACGAAGACGATGGCCTCACCCAGGACGAGGATACCCCACGCATGGCCGGACAATGGGTGGATTATCTGCTGATCAAGATGCAGGATTTCAAGAATCAGCATCTGACCGTTCCCCAGCCTGAAAAAATGCAGAAAGCCATCGACAAGCTTTCGCCGCAGGAGCTGGAGGATATCGCCCACTTTTACGCCAGCAAGCGTTGATCGGGGCTAACAGGAGGCCATGACCATGATGAATTGCACGCGCAGAGGTTTTGTCAAATTGACGGGCGGAGTTGCCGCCCTGGGTCTGGTTTCGGCACCGAGCATCTCCCTGGCTGCGGCCAAGATGCGTGTGGTGGTGGTCGGTGGCGGCTACGGTGGTTCCGTGGCGGCCAAGTACATCCGCATGGCGGATCCGAACATCCAGGTGACCCTGATCGAACAAAACAAGGATTACTACTCCGGTCCCCTCTCCAACTGGGTGATCGCCGGATTCCGCAAGCTCGAAGTCCAGAAATGGGGCTACGAGGGACTCAAGAAACACGGCGTGGAAGTGGTCATCGATCAGGTGACCGGTATCGATCCCGCTACCAAAAGCGTCAGCACCGCCGGCGGCAAGAAGTTCGAGTACGATCGTCTGATCCTCTCTCCGGGTATCGGTTTCAAGGCCCTGGAAGGCTATGACGACGAAGCCGTCAAGAAAATGCCCCACGCCTGGATCGCCGGCGAGCAGACCACCCTGCTGACCAAACAGCTCCAGGAACTGAAAGATGGCGATCCCTTTGTCCTGGTCGCCCCGCCGGATCCCTACCGCTGTCCCCCCGGTCCCTACGAACGGGCCAGCCTGGTTGCCCATTACCTGAAAAAGAACAAGCCCAAATCCAAGGTCATCATCCTGGATCCCAAGGACAAGTTCTCCAAGATGGGTCTGTTCATCAGCGGCTGGAAGAATCTTTACGGCTACGAGACCGACAAGAGCCTCATCGAATGGATTCCCGGCGCCCAGGGCGGCAAGGTGACCCGTGTCGATGCCAAGACCATGACCGTCTACACCGACATGGCCGAATACAAAAGCTCCTGCATCAATGTCATTCCAGCCAACAAGGCGGGTGTCGTCGCCGAAAAAGCCGGACTGACCGACGACAAGGGTTTCTGCCCGATCAATTTCGAAACCTTTGAATCGACCAAGCAGAAGAACATCCATGTGATCGGCGACGCCAGCGCGGCGGTGGGTCTGCCCAAGTCCGGCTATGCGGCCAACTCCGAAGCCAAGGTGTGCGCGGCGGCGGTGGTGAATCTGCTCACGGGCAAACCGGTGGGTATTCCTTCTTATGTCAATACCTGCTACAGTCTGATCAGCCCGGATTACGGCATCTCCGTGGCCGGTGTCTACAAGCTCAACGGTGGCAAAATCGTCGAAGTCTCCGGCGGCGTCTCTTCCGACAAGGCCCAGGATTTCGTGCGCAAACAAGAGGCCCTCTACAACGAGAGCTGGTATCAAAGCATCATGGCCGACACGTTCGGTTGATCGATCGGCTGTCGAGTGGGATGTCACAAGAAAGCGGAGCTTCAGGCTCCGCTTTCTTGCATCCAGCCAACCCAAGCAGACAGGTTGCGTCATGACCGACGGGAAACCCAGGGAAAAAGTCCTCATTGTTGATGATGTTCCCATCAATCTCGCGCTCCTGTATGAATTGCTGATCGAGGACTTCGACATCTCCCAGGCAGAAAGCGGACCGGTCGCGCTGGATCTGGCGTTGCGTTTCAAGCCGGATCTGATCCTGCTGGACATCATGATGCCCAACATGGACGGCTTCGAGGTGTGTCGCCGTCTGAAAGCCAATCCCAAAACCCGTGGCATTCCCGTCATCTTCGTCACGGCCAAAACCGAAGCCGAGGATGTCTCCCGTGGCATGGCCCTGGGCGCCCTGGACTACTTCGCCAAACCCTTTCGTCCGGCGGTGATCAAGGCGCGCATTCGCAGTCACATGGACCGCATTCACGCCGAACGGCGTCTGGCGGTGGAGCAGAGTCGCGAAATCAAGGCGATTCAATCCCGTCTGGCCATCAGCGCCCTGCTTGAGACCTCCCTGGAACCCCTGCCGCTGAAAAAGCAGTTGACCGTCGCCCTGGATATCATCCTGACCATTCCCTGGCTGGCGGTGGAGTACAAAGGCTCGATCCATCTGTTCAATCCGGCCACCCACAAACTGGAACTGGCGGCGCAACGCAATCTGGCGGCACCGCTTCTCAAGATGTGCGCGGTACTGCCGCTGGGACACTGCCTGTGCGGTCAGGCGGCCGAAAAACGCGAAATTCTCTTCCGCAGCGAACTGGATGCGGATCACGTGATCCAGTTCGAAGGGATTCATCCCCATGGCCACTACTGCACGCCCATTCTGCATCTGGGTGAGCTGCTGGGGGTTTTGAATCTCTACGTGGCCCACGGCCACTCCCGCTCCCCGGACGAAGACGCCTTGCTGGCCACGCTGGCCAACACCCTGGCGGGCATCATCCGTCACCGTCGCACCGAACAGGCCCTAGCCGAGGAACGCCGTTTCATCTCCACCATTCTGGACACCACGTCGGCGCTGGTGGTGGTTCTGGATCCAGCCGGAAAGATCCTGCGCATCAACGCCGCCTGCGAAATGCTCTCCGGACTCGCAACGGAACGCTGGATCGGCAACCCCTTCTGGCATGACGCGTGGACCCCGGAGACGGAACGGGAACATCTCCGGGAGATTTTCACCCTGGCGGCGGGAGATCCGTCCACGGTGGCGTTCGAAAGCCGTTGGCTCTCCGGAATCGGCCAGATTCATCATATCGCCTGGACCTTGAGCTTTCTGCTCGACGCGGGTGGCGGATTGCAGAATTTTCTGGCCACCGGCATCGATGTCACGGATCGGGTGATCGCCGAAAAGCGTCTGGAACGCATCGCCCATCACGATGCCTTGACAGGCCTGCCCAATCGGCGTCTCTTCATGTTATTCTTGCAGCAGACACTGGCGCGCAGTCGGCGTCACAACCGTCCACTGGCGGTGATGTTCATGGATCTGGACCGCTTCAAGGTGGTCAACGACACCTTCGGCCACGATGTGGGCGATCTGCTGCTCACCGAAGCGGCCCAACGCATTCGCGGCTGTCTGCGGGAAAACGATGTGGTGGCCCGCCTGGGTGGGGACGAATTCACCGTCATCCTGGCCGACGAGACCCTGGTTCCGGATTCAGTCGCCATCGTGGCCCAGAAGATCATCGACGGTCTCTCCCTGCCGTTTCTGCTGCACGGTCACGAGTGTCGGATCGGAGCGAGCATCGGCATCAGCCTCTTTCCCATGGATGGCGAAAGCGCTGAAGAACTGTTGAAAAAAGCCGATCAGGCTTTGTACGCCGTCAAAAAGGGCGGACGCAATCATTATCAGATGTATCATCCGGATATGGCATCCGAAGGGGCTTGAGAGTCATGAAAATCGCCCATGTGCTTTCGCTGATCATGCTGCTGCTGCTGGCGCTGCTGGCTGTCATCGGCTACCAGCGCTTCAAGGGAGACGCGGAGGTCGGCAAACGGCTGGCGGAAAACAATTGCGGCATTTGTCACGACATGACCGCCACCCGCAAAAACGGCAAAGGGCCCTATCTGTGGGAAATCTACCGGCGTCCGGCGGGCGTGGTGGATTTCCCGTTCAGCGCCGCCTTCCGCAAACTGGCCGAGGAGCAGCCTTTCTTGTGGGATGACGAACACCTGGAACGCTGGCTGACCAATCCCATGGGCTTCATCCCCCAAACCCGCATGGCCCAGAACTCCAAGGACCATCCGGTCTCCTTCGACGGCATTCAAAGCTCCGGAAATCGCAAGGATCTCATCACCTATCTCAAAACCTTGCAATGATCCGCTCGCGTTTGTATGAAACTTCCTTGCGTGCCTCAAAAAACATGCTTATTATCGCGGGATTGGCACGACGAATACGCTGTGGTGGAAGGTGTGAGCCTTCCCAATTTTCCTAACAACGCGGAGAACCGGCACTCATGTTCGCAAACCTCTTCAATTGGCTGCGCGCCCCCAGTAAAAAAGCTGTTGGTCTGATCCTGATCGTTGGCTTCCTGGCCGGATCGATTTTCTTCATTGTGTTTCACTTCACGATGAACGCCACCAACTCCATGAGCATCTGCATTTCCTGCCATGAGATGGAGGGGGTCTATCAGGAATACAAGGAAAGCAAGCATTACAACAACCGTCTGGGTGTACGCGCCTTCTGCGCCGATTGTCATGTGCCCCACGGCAAGACCTTCGGAGACTGGATCGACAAGTTCCTCGCCAAACTGGAAATCGGCAGCAAGGATATTTACCATCATCTGATCGGAACCTATCCGGACAAGGCCACGTTTGAAAAGGCCCGTTGGGATCTGGCGCAGAATGTCATCAAGACCCTGAAGAACCGGGATTCCAAGGAGTGTCGCGCCTGTCACAACTACGACGCCATGCAATTGGACGAACAGGATAAATCGGCCTCCAAAAAGCACAAAAAAGCCATGGAAAGCGGAGACAAGACCTGTATCGACTGTCATACCGGCGTGGCCCACAAGATGCCGGAAGAACCCGAGGCTCCTGCCGAGGGGCCCAAGGCTCAAAAATAGTCTGTCGCAAAAGACGTTCAACATTTACCGAGAGTCGATTCTGGAGGTATGAACCAATGAGTATCCAGTCCGAAAGCGCGCTGACGCGCAGGAAATTTCTGGGGGCCATGGGCGCCACGGGTGTGGTGTGCGTGACGGCCGGTCTGGTGGCCATGCCATCGCTCGGCCAGGCGGCGGATGCCCCGGCGGCAGCGGATGCCCCAGCGGCGGCGGCTCCGGCTCCGGCTCCGGCGGCGGCTGTCAACATGGATGAGATCATCGCCAAGGATCTGGGCCCCGGCAAGGTGGCCCTGGAAAAGGTCAAGATCGACACCCCTCCCAAAGCCGAGAATGGCGCTCTCGTGCGCATGCCGATTGCGGTGGACCATCCCATGGAGGCGGACAACTACATTTCGCATCTGGCCATCTATGTGGATGACAATCCCAAGCCGCTGGTGGGCATGTTTGAATTCACGCCCGCTTCCGGCAAGGCCGAGGTGGAGATGCGCATCAAAATGGCCAAGGCTTCCCAGGTCCGTGCCATTGCCAAGTCCAACAAGGGCAATCTGTACGGTGCAATCCTGAAGATCGAAGTGGCCGAGGGCGGTTGCGCCGGTTAAGAGTACGGATTTCATCTCACGTTCAGCGTTTGGAGACGATACATGGCGGACATCGGAGAACCCAAGGTGCGCGGCCCGGAAAAACCCCTCAAAAAGGGGGAAGCGGCCCTCATCAAGACTCTCATCAAGCATCCCATGGAGAGCGGGTTGCGCAAAAGTGCCGAAGGCGAGCCCATTCCGGCTCATTACATCGAAACCGTGACCGCCGAATATGGTGGCGCCACGGTGGCGAAGGCCACCTGGAGTGGTGCGGTTTCCAAGAATCCTTTCTTCTCGTTTTACGTCAAGGCCGACAAGTCCGGCCCGGTGTCCGTGACGTGGAAGGATACCAAGGGTCAGGAATGGAAGGAAAAGGTCGAAATCAAGGTCGAGTAGTCATGCGGGATTGATTCCAGATCCAAGACCCAAAAAGCCCCCTCGCGGGGGCTTTTTTTTTGGATTGGACTATTGAAAAAAAAGAAGGGGTCTGGGGAATTCATTCCCCAGGGTTTTGACTTTTGGTCTTTTTTGATTCTTGATCTTTGGCTTTATAAAATAATCATTTTGTTGTTTTAAAAGATCAAAGTCAAAGGAAAAGTCCTGGGGGATGAATCCCCCAGGCCCCCTCTTTTTTTTCAATAGTGGCGATCAACCGCCCCGCTGGGGGTTGGCGACCTTTTCTTGCAGGCGGGTCAACAACGGCTCGATGTCGTCTGCCGTCCGGATGGCCTGCTGAAACTGGGAACGATAATTGGCCACCACGCTCACCCCCTCGATCACCACATCATCCACCTTCCAATGGCCGGCGGTGTTGTGCATGTAATACGACAACTTGAACTGCTGCCCCTTGGAATAAATGAGCGTGTCCACCAAGACCAGATCGTCGCTTTTGGGTACCTCTTTGAGGAACTCCACCCGTTCGCCGTCATACCGCTCGATCATGTTCATATAGGTGTTTTCCAGCAACTTGCGAAACAGCTCGGTAAACCGCTGCTGCTGACCGGGCGAAAACTTGCCCCAGGCCCGACCCACCGCGCTTTGGGACATGCGGGAGAAATCGAACTCCTGATAGATGACCCGACGCAACATCTCCCGACGCTCCTCACGCCGGGCAGGAACCGCCAACTCCGGATCCCGAAGAATGGAAATGGCCTGCTGAACCGACGCCGCCAACTTATCCATCCGTCCACCTTCCTGGGCGACCGTCACGCTCCAAACCGACAATGGAGCCAACAAAACAACCCAGAAAAACAGACGGTTGACCATGAAACGCCGCACCATCTTCCACACTCCTCACACAAAGATTAAACCACACCTAAAGATTATTTGACACTGCCATGAATGAATTGACCAATCAACTCCTCGAAGTTGATCGCCGGTTCGGTTTGACGAATCACCCCATCCGCGACCAAAAGCTTGGTGGAAGCTCCTGGCGAGATGACGATGTAACGGTCCCCGATCAGGCCCTTGGTGCGCACCGAAGCGATGGCATCCTCCTGGATGGCCACTTCGGGCCGCACCAGCAACCGCACCCGCGCCTCGTAATCCGCCGTATTGAGATCGATGCGATCCACCCGTCCGACCCCGACCCCGGCAATCTCCACCGAAGCCCCCACCTTGAGCCCGGCCACAGAGGTGAACTGGGCGTAAAGAGGCACATGTCCTCCTCCCAACAACTCCATGCGGGCCAGACGGACCGACAACCAGGCCAACGCCAGCAATCCAACCAGAACGAACAGACCCACCGCAAATTCCAACCGGGCGCTTCTCACCGACATCTCCTTGGGGGCGAACCGTTAAATCACCTGAATGGGACCGTCAAGATCTCCACGAATGAACTGTCGAATGACAGGATCACGGGACGTGACGACCTCACGGGACGGACCCGAAAAAAGCACCTTGCCCCGGTGCAACACAATCACATGATGACACCAATTGAAAATCTCCGGCACCGCGTGGCTGATCACCACCATGGTGTACCGGGTGCGCATGAAGGTGTCGCAGATCAGGTAATGAATGGCGTTTTCGATGATGGGATCCAGACCCGCCGTCGGCTCGTCCAACAACAGAATCTCTGGATTAGTCACCAGGGCGCGGGCCAACGCGGCCCGTTTCATCATGCCTCCGCTCAACTCGTCCGGATATTTGCGCTCCATGCCGACCAGATTGACCTCCTCCAGACAACGCATCACCCGCAGTCGGATTTCGGCTTCGGCAAGCCCGGTCTTCTCACGCAAAGGGAAGGCCACATTGTCGAAAACGTTCATGGAATCGAACAACGCCCCGCCCTGGAACAACAAACTGAACCGACCCCGCACCCGGGTCAATTCACGACTGGAGAGCCGACCCAAAGCCTCCTCGCCGACCCAGACGGTCCCCTGATCCGGTTTCATCAACCCGACCATGTGTTTCAGGGTGACACTCTTGCCACCACCGCTCATGCCGATGATGGCTGTGACCCGGTTGGCCGGAATGGACAGATCCACCGCGTCGAGCACCCGACGGTTGTCGAGGATCTTGACCACCCGCTCCATGCGGATGACCGGTCTGACCGTCTCATCCACCGTGTAGGCGTCCCGTTCCAAGGCGAACTGATGATACAGACATTGCAGCAAAGCGGACTGGGTGATGCACCCCATCTCCACCAGAGTGCGCCCGACCAGATGCGCTTCGTGGGTTCCGCCGGTTCCGGCGCGCTGACGCTGCAACGCCAGATCGAGTTGTCGGGGAGTGACGCAGCCATTGGCCACCAGCTGATCCCCCAAAGACAAGGGGAATCCTTCGGCCCGGGCCGACCGTGAAGGCTCATCCGATGAACCAGGTCGAGACACGACGGTATTCCTTACAGCATTATGGATGTGATGAAATAGTCACAAATCAGGATCAACACCGAACTCATGACCACCGCCGAGGTAGTGGCCTGACTGACCCCTTCGGCCCCGCGCCGGGTGAAATAACCCTTATAGGTGCAGATCCATGTGACGATAAGGCCAAAACAGAGGGACTTGATCAGTCCGGTCACGATATCGTGCATTCCGACCGCCGATTCGATCCCGCCGAAATAGGTACCTCCGCTCATGCCCAGCAGTCGTACCGCGACCAGGTATCCCCCCCAGACGCCGATCACGTCGAACAGGACGGTCAGCAGGGGCACGGCCAGCAATCCGGCCTCGATCCGGGGAGTGACCAGAAACTTGAGCGGCGAAATGCCCATCACGTCGAGGGCGTCGATCTGTTCGCGGATGCGCATGATGCCGAGTTCTGCGGTCAACGCGGAACCGGCCCGACCGGTGACCATCAATCCCGACAGCACCGGCCCAAGCTCGCGGATGATCGACAGAGCCACCGCCGGACCCAGCAACGCCTCGGAGCCAAAACGGGAAAGGGTGTAATAGCCCTGCAACGCCAACACCATGCCCGTAAAAACAGCCGTGAGGGCGATCACGAACAAGGAACGGATGCCGATGAAGTGAACCTGCTTCAAGAAGTTGCCCCACCGATAAGGCGGCGTGGGAACCGAACGGAGCACTTCCCATAAAAACAGGAACAAACGTCCCATCTCCCGGATGACGTCCAGGGTCAATGATCCGATATATCTCACAAAATCAACCATGAAAATCCGTCTTCCAGGGGCGATGGCTCAAATGGAAAAGAAACGGAAAGGAACCATCCGTGCATAAATTTTCTCAAATGCGTTGCAAACCCGGTGATTATCGCCCATCATCTTGGGCATTGGCAAGGGAAGGAAACCGATTAAAGAAAACAACCCGAGCAAGGATTGAAGAGAATGCGTAAATATATACTGACAATCATTGTATGGGCATTCCTGTGGCTGCCGGGTGCCCTTTCCGCCGCCGATGGTGCGGCGCGACACGACGACTCCACCACGATCGCCGCCGTGGACAGCTCTCTCGCCGCGCAGCAGCATCCCCGCTCCTCCGATGCCGCGTTCGAGATGGAGAGCGTCTCCGATCCCCTGGAAGCCTGGAACCGGATCATCTTCACCTTCAACGATCTGTTCTATCATGGACTGCTCAAGCCGGTCTCCATGATCTACGCCGCCATCCTCCCGGAGCCGGTACGGATCGCGGTGGGCAACTTCTTCCACAACCTGGCCATGCCCAAACACTTCATCAGCGCGCTGTTGCAGGGAAAATGGGAAGCGGCCGGTCATGAACTCTCCCGGTTCGGCATCAATACCGTGCTGGGCGGACTGGGCTTCTTCGATGTGGCCGAGACCCATTTCAATCTCAGAAGCAGCGACGAGGACATCGGGCAGACCCTCGGCACCCTGGGCATGGACGACAGCATCTATCTTCAATGGCCCATCCTCGGCCCCTCCACCCTGCGCGACTCTTTTGGACTGGCCGGCGACTCTGTGCTCAATCCGCTGACCTACTATCCGGAAAATCCCTGGACCCGCATGGAGATCTTCGGCGGCAAGGTGGTCAATCAAACCTCCATGCGCATCGGCGAGTACGAGGATCTGAAAAAAGCGGCCATCGATCCTTACATCGCCTTGCGGGACGCCTATCTGCAAATGAGACGGGATCAAGTCAAACACTGAAATCCCCAAGGGGCACGCCCCTCTTTGAAATTCCAGACACCTGAGGCCCTGGTCCGTCCACGCTTCAGGTGTCTTTTTTTTGCCTTGTCCAACCCCGATCATCACTCTTTGCGGCTCCCCACGATTTTCTGGCACAATGATCGCTATTCTTACACCTGCGAACCGGGCAGGGCCGAGAAACGACCCTGTGACCGTCAATTTTTTAACGCATTCTCCTGCGGAGTGGCTTTCATGAACCGTTTGCATCTCCTCGTCTGCGCCTTTGGATTGCTGTCGGGGTCACTCATCCTCCCCGACCCCCTGCTGGCGGCCGACTCCCTTGACGACATCTATGCCATGGCGGACCGCAAGGAGTTCGATCCGGCCCTCAAACGGCTCAACACCTTTTTGGCCGAGCATCCCCAGGATGCCCAGGGTCGTTTTCTCAAAGGATTGATCCTCACCGAAACCAAACAGCGGGAGCAGGCCATCGCGGTTTTCCAGCAATTGAGCAAGGACTTCCCGGAACTGCCGGAACCCTACAACAATCTGGCGGTGCTGTACGCCGAACAGGGCCATTTCGACAGGGCCCAGGAGGCGTTGACCCAGGCGGTCAAGGCGCATCCCAACTATGCCACGGCGCATGAGAACCTCGGGGACATCCACGCCAAGATGGCTTCCCAGTCCTACGCGCGGGCCTTGAAGCTCAATCAGGGCAATCAGGTGTTGGCCAGCAAGTTGAACAAGGTCAAGACCCTCTTTGCCGAAGGCCATGCCGAGACCCAGGCCACCACCGCCAAGCAGGGTCAGGCCGCTTCTGCCGCCGGCAAGTCCCCGACCGCTCCGGCCAAAGGCGCGACCCCCACCCCCACCACCCTGGCCCAGGCGGAACCCGCCAAGAGCGAGGCCGCTCCACCCAAGCCGGCCATGCCGACCCCTCCCGAGAGCGCCGCCGCTCCGGCTGCCACCAAGTCTGCCGCCGAGGCATCCAACAAAAGCGCGGAGGCCGCTGCGGCCACGATTTCCTCCACTCCGCCCGCCGCGCCCACGGCGACAGAGGGCGCCAAGCCGGAAACCCCGGCCCCGGAGCCGGATGCGGAGGCCGCCGCCAAGAAAAGCGAGGAGCCTGTCGCCAAGCCCGATCCCAACAGTGCCAACGAGGTGAAGCAGGTGGTACTGGACTGGGCCGCCGCCTGGTCGGCCAAGGAGATCGACCGGTACATCGACATCTATTCGCCGCGTTTCCAGCCCATCCTCAAAAACCTGAAAACCCGCGAGGCGTGGGAAAAAAACCGTCGCGAGGTCATCGGCAAGGCGGGATCCATCAACATTCACGTCTCCGACCTGCAAATCACCATGCTCAACGCCAATCGCGCCCAGGCCACCTTCCAGCAGAACTACACGGCCAAGAACTATCGGGATCGGGTCAAAAAGACCCTCTCTTTGGAGCGTGAGAACCAATCCTGGAAAATTGTCCGCGAGTATGCCAACGAATGAGGGATTCCCCCTTGTGTGACGCTCTTCGGTTTCTCTTTACTTTGTGGCGTGGTGAACCCGGATGACCGCATCCCCTGAACATGATTTCATTCCCGCAGCCCGTTTCAAGGTGACGGTTTCGGCTCATGTGTTGATCGTGGACCGACCCGTCAAGCCGGAGGATCGGGTCAAGCTGTTGTTGGCCAAACTGGCCTATACGGATCATCGCGCGAACAAGTGGTCCTTTCCCGGCGGTTTCGTGGACCAGGGCGAGGGGTTGGAGGGCGCCTTGAAGCGGGAGGTCTCCGAGGAGATCGGTCTGGAGCTGTTGCAGTGTCGTTATCTGGAGACCGTGCCTTTGTTGCTGGTGGAGTCGCCGAATATCGGCTTCATCTTTTTGTGTGATTCGTGGAACGGAACCCCGCAGGTCAGGAGCCGGGAGATTCTGGAGACCTGCTGGGTGGATGAGGAGACCTTCTGGCGGCTGGACCGGGAGGGTCAGCTCGCCTATCCCCAGATGCGCACCCAGACCGGTTGTCTGGGTTGGCAGGCCAGACCGGACGGGTTGCCGGTGGCGGTGGACGCCCAAAGCCGTTGCATCTGGGGCAAGGCGTTGGTGACTGTGTTTCTGGCGTTGGCGGCGGTACCGGGTTTGGCCGCAGAGCCGGAGGAGAAGGGACGGGAAGAGGCTTTGGGACAGGCCA
Organism: Magnetococcales bacterium; assembly: GCA_015231375.1. Taxonomy (GTDB): domain Bacteria; phylum Pseudomonadota; class Magnetococcia; order Magnetococcales; family Magnetaquicoccaceae; genus Magnetaquiglobus. Next base: position 40,753 of record JADGBT010000030.1, read on the forward strand.
AAGATCATCTGATGGATGCCATGCGCTCTTTGGGCAAGGCGGGGCGTCTCACCTATGAGAGTCAGGTTCCGGCTTTGAAGGAAAAGGCCGAGGAAGCGATCAAGGAGACCCAGCGACTGATCGAGGAGCTGGAGGAGCGATTGCCCCGTCAGCCGGACAAAAAAGAGACCGAAACTCCCCCCCGTGGCATGACACAGATTTGACCATTGAAAAAAAAGAGAGGGTCTGGGAGATTCATCTCCCAGGACTTTGACTTTACTTATTTAAAAAATAAAAAATTTTATTTGTTTTTAAGGCCGCAAAGTCAAAAGATTAAAAGATTAAAACCCTGGGGGATGAATCCCCCAGGCCCCCTCTTTTTTTTCAATGGTTGTCGGACAAAATGGCGTCGAAATAATCGATCGTGCGGCGCAATCCCTCATCCAGCGCCACGGTCGGACTCCAACCCAGTTTCTCCATGGCCAGACCGATATCCGGACGACGCTGCCTGGGATCATCGGTCGGCAAAGGGGCGAACACCAGTTGGGATCTGGAATGGGTCATCTCCACCACCTTGCTGGCCAACTGCAACATGGTGAACTCACCCGGATTGCCCAGATTGACCGGCCCCAGAAAATCATCCCCGGAACACATCAACCGCAAAAACCCCTCCACCATGTCATCGACATAACAAAAAGAACGCGTCTGGGAACCATCGCCATACACCGTGATGGGATCCCCCCGCAACGCCTGCACGATGAAATTGGAGACCACCCGACCATCGTTGGGATGCATGCGCGGACCATACGTGTTGAAAATCCGCGCCACCTTGATGCGCAACCGATGCTGACGGTGATAATCGAAAAAGAGCGTCTCGGCACACCGTTTGCCTTCGTCGTAACAGGAACGGGGTCCGATGGGATTGACATGGCCCCAATAGTCCTCGGTCTGCGGATGCACCTTGGGATCCCCGTACACCTCGCTGGTGGAAGCTTGCAGGATGCGCGCCCGCACCCGCTTGGCCAGACCCAGCATGTTGATGGCACCATGCACACTGGTCTTGGTGGTCTGCACCGGGTCGAATTGATAGTGAACCGGCGAAGCGGGACAGGCCAGATTGAAAATCTCATCCACCTCCACATACAAAGGAAAGGTGACATCGTGCCGCAGCAATTCAAAGAACGGATTATCGACAAGATTTAAAATATTCCTTTTGTTTCCGGTAAAAAAATTATCCACACACAGCACATCCGCCCCTTCGGCCAAAAGACGCTCGCACAGATGAGATCCCAAGAAACCCGCGCCACCCGTCACCAACACCCGCTTGCCCGCGAATCTGTTCATGTTTCTTCTCCAAAGACGGTTGCTGTCGCACACCCGAAAACCGGTTGAACCCTGTCGAATCCGGAAGCGAAACACTCCGGATCAACCTCTTTCACCTGGAATGATCCATCGGCATAATGAGTCTAAAAATCAAGCTAAAACAAAGCATAAGAAAAAATCAATTTTTCCCTTGAACTCCTTCGCCATTCCAGGCAGAATGCCCGTGGCTTGAGGGGAAAAAAAGTTAATGCATCCTTGCATGTTCCGATCCCACACGACGGCCACCTGAAACCAACCTTTGCGGACGCTACCTGGGAACGGATCGGAAACAATCGGAAACAACCCCCATTTCGTCAGCGATCATGCCACAAAAACCAAACCATGGCCAGACGGGAAATCGACCCCGATAAAAAACCGGTAACACAAAAGAATAGAAAATGAACGCTTTAAATTATCGAGGATCCGCCATGACGTATAATGAAGCTGTTGTCGCGGCACGAGAAAACGCTGCCAAAACCCGGAGGAGCTGGTACATTCTTTCCGACGGTCGCGAAAACTACAAGGTCCGTGATCACCACACCGGATCCCCCGGCAAAATCGGCCAGGAGAGCCGTGACTTCCAGATCACCGCCGTGGTCCACCCGGTCTGGCAGGAGTGATCCCCGCCCCCCTGCCCGTTCCGAATCAAGACGACACCTTCCCCGCGCCCCGGTCCGGTTTCACAACGTCGTGCGTGTCCGGGGTGATGGCTGCACACACCCGCATCAAGCCCGTCTTTGCCGTTCTCGTGCGTCCAGAATGGGTGCATGGGTGACTTCCGGATCCGGTTGAACACCCGCCGGACCCGGTTTCTCCTTGGCCAACCCTTTCCGATTCCCCACAAAAAAGAGATAATGCCAACATCGATCTTGGAGAAGGCTCCCCACGCCCGATCCGAAGCCGGGCAAAAAACTGTTCAATCATGGATGCAAGGCGCGCATGTCCGGAAACTCGCACAAAACCCCATACAAGAACCTCAGCCCGGAAGTGATCCTGGACGCGGTGGAAAGCGTTGGATATCGCTGCGATGGACGCCTGCTGGCGCTCAACAGCTTTGAAAACCGGGTCTATCAGGTCGGGGTGGAGGATGGCGAAGCCCTGGTGGTGAAATTCTACCGCAAAGGCCGCTGGAATCAGGCCGCCATCCTGGAAGAACACCGCTTCACCACCCAACTGGCGGAAATGGAAATCCCGGTGGTGGCCCCACTGGCCAACGCGGCGGGACGCACCTTGCATCCCTGGCAGGGATTCCGTTTCGCCATCTATCCCAAGTGCGGAGGACGGGCGCCGGATCTGGAAAATTTCGACCATCTGGAACGGTTGGGACTGGCATTGGGCCGGATTCACGCGGTGGGCGCGACCCGTCCCTTCCAGGCCCGGCCCACCCTGGACGTGGAGACCTTCGGCGTGGAACCGCACCGCTTCTTGATGGAATCCCAATTCATCCCTCTGGAACTGCGCACCATCTACGACACCCTCACCGAGGATCTGCTCGGACTGATCCGCCGCTGCTTCGAACAGGCGGGCATTCCCAAAAACATCCGTCTGCATGGAGACTGCCATTCGGGCAACATCCTGTGGACCGACAACGGACCGCTGTTCGTCGATTTCGACGACGCCCGCATGGGACCGGCGATTCAGGATCTTTGGATGTGCCTTTCAGGCGAACGGGAAGAACAGGGCAGTCAGTTCGCGGCCCTGCTCAAAGGATACCGGAAGTTCCACGACTTCAACCCCCGCGAGATCCGTCTGGTGGAAGCCCTGCGCACCCTGCGCATGATCCACTATTCGGCCTGGATCGCCCGCCGCTGGGACGATCCCGCCTTTCCCCGCGCCTTTCCCTGGTTCGACGCCCCCCGCTACTGGGACAACCACATCCTGGCCCTGCGCGAACAGGTGCTGCTCATGCAGGCCCCGCCCCTGGAGTGGAATCCTTACGCCTTCATGGATCACTACTAACTGGCATGATGGGGGGAGAACCCCCTCACCCCCCGACCGTGAAACTCCAAAAGCACGAGTTCCACGGTAAACTTGGCCTGCCGCACGCGCGGTCGCCATTCTCCGTTCAAAGGCACCACTCTCGCGTTCAACGGTTCCGATCGTCCGGAACCGACGCGGACGCCGCCGCCTCGATGGCCGCGATGCGGGCCAACACCGGCGGATGGGTGTGATGCAGGATCACATGCCAGGGATGGGGGGTCAATCCGGTGAGGTTCTCCCGCGCCAACCGTTTGAGAGCCGTCACCAAAGGGGCGGAATCCCCCAGGGTGGAGACGGCGAAACGATCCGCCGCGTACTCATGCCGCCGGGAGATCCACTTGAGCACCGGCCCGGTCACCAGATCCAGCGGCACGGCCAGTAGCACGAAAAAGACGAATCCCCCGTGGAGCGTCACCCGTTCCATAAAAAAATCATGATGCAACGCCGGCTGACGCATGGCCAAAGCCAGCAACGCGCTCATCAACCCCAGATGCAGCACCGCCACCAGCGTGACCCGTCGCCTGTGCCCCAATACCAGATGTCCCACCTCTCGGGCCAACACCGCCACCACCTCGGCATCGGCATGACGCGTCAGCAGGGTGTCGAACAGCACAATGCGCCGCCCACGCCCCAAGCCGGTCAAAAAGGCGTGGGTGCGGGAGAAACGACCGGAGCCGTCCATGGTGAAAACCCCGGAAAACGGCAAACCGATCCGATCCAGATACCCCTGGATGGCCTGCCGGGTGGATCCATCGGGCAGAGGGGTGAAACGGTTGAACAGGGGCATCAGCACCACCGGGGCGAGATACGGCACCAATCCCACGAAGGCCGCAGCGCTCCCCCAGAAATACAGCCAGGCCCACTCCCCCTTGAAATGAAAAAAGAACAACACCACGATCAAAAACGGTCCACCCACCACCAAAGCCAGCAGGAACCCCTTGGCCCGATCCTCCATAAAGGTGATCGCCGAGGTGCGGTTGAACCCAAAACGGGCCTCCAGCACAAAAGTTCTGTAGATCTTGAACGGCTGGGAAAAGAGCTTGAACAACACCAGCAGCAAACCCACATAGACCACCGCGCCGCCCAATGGTCCCAGCTCCCAGGAGGCGACCATCCGGTCCAGCCACAAAAAACCTCCCGCGAACCACCAGACCAGCAAGGCCGCCAGCTTGCTCCCGGAGGTCACGATATCCAGGATGGCCCTGGCCCTGGCATGGGCCATGCTTTTCTCCCAGGTGGCCAGATCGAGGCATTCGGCCACCTTTCCGGAAGGCGGAACCCCCAACGCCCGAATGTTGAGAAACACCACCAGCGCATCCAATAAAAACCCCAACACCAGGGCAGCCAGGATGGTCAGACCGTAAATGGACATGGCTTGCACGAAATCTCCTTGAAGAGATGATCGCGAACGGGTACATACCCCTTCATCCTCGATCATCTCTCATTCCGGAACGCGCCACAAGGAGTGGACCGTGACATTTCAAGAACTCATTCTTTCCTTGCAGACCTACTGGTCCAAACGGGGCTGTGTCCTCCTGCAACCCCACGACATGGAGATGGGAGCCGGAACGTTTCATCCGGCGACCTTTCTGCGCTCCTTGGGGCCGGAACCCTGGAACGTGGCCTATGTGCAGCCCTCGCGCCGCCCCACCGATGGACGCTACGGAGAGAATCCCAACCGGTTGCAACGCTATTATCAATTCCAGGTGATTCTCAAGCCGTCGCCGGACGAGATTCAGGATCTGTATCTGGAATCCCTGGCGGCCATCGGCATCGATCCCAAGGCCCACGACATCCGCTTCGTGGAAGACGACTGGGAAAGTCCCACTCTCGGGGCCTGGGGTCTGGGCTGGGAGGTGTGGCTCGACGGCATGGAGGTGACCCAGTTCACCTATTTCCAGCAGGTGGGGGGAATCGATCTGCCCCTGGTTTCCGGAGAGTTGACCTATGGCCTGGAACGGCTGGCCATGTACATCCAGGGCAAGGAGAACGTCTATGACCTGATCTGGACCCCGGGCATCACCTACGGGGATGTCCACCAGCAGGAGGAGGCGGATTTTTCCGGCTACAATTTCACCGCCGCCAACGTGGAGAATCTCTTCAAGCTCTTCGACATGTTCGAGGCCGAAGCCCTGGCCCTGGCCGCCCGCCAACTGCCGGGACCGGCCTATGAACAGGTGATTCACGGCTCCCACGTCTTCAATCTGCTGGATGCCCGTGGGGCCATCAGCGTCACGGAGCGTGCCCGGTTCATCGGTCGGGTGCGGGCCATGGCCAAGGTGACGGCGGAAGGATTCGTGGCGCAACGCGCGGCATTGGGACATCCGCTCATCCAGCGGGGAGAACGCACATGAGTGAACTGTTGTGGGAGATCGGCTGCGAGGAGATTCCGTCGCGGATGTTGACCGAAGCGATTCGTCACTTCGGCACGGCCATGATGACCACCCTGGAAGGGGCCGGATTGAGTGCGACCGACACCCGCCTGACTTGGTGTCACGCCACCCCCCGACGACTGGCGTTGGCGGTGGAGGGGATTCCCCAACGTCAGGCGGACCGCTCCGAGACCCGCAAGGGTCCGGCGCTGGAACGGGCCTTCGATGCCGAGGGTCGGCCCACCAAGGCCACCGAAGGGTTCGCCCACGCCTGCGGCACCACGGTGGCGGCCCTGGAACGGCTCGAAACCCCCAAGGGAACCTATCTGGCCTGCACCCTGCGCACCCCGGGCAGCGACGCCCAGACCATCCTGCCGGGTCTGATGGCCGATCTGCTGGCAACCTTTCCCTGGCCCAAGTCCATGCGCTGGGGCAGCGGACAGACCCGTTTCGTGCGTCCCATCCGCTGGATGGTGGCCCTGCTGGACGGGGTGGAACTGCCCGCCCGGGCCTCGGAGAGCGTCTCCGGGGGTCACGAGACCCGTGGACACCGTTTCATGGCGCCGGGTCGGTTTCCGGTGAAAAACGCGCAAGAGTATCTGACGACCCTGGCAGCCAACCGGGTGATGCTCTCCCTGGACGAGCGGGCGCGGGTGATCCGGGAAGGGGTGACCCGGCTCTCCTCCCTGGAGGGGGGATCGGCGGTGCTGGACGAAGGATTGGTGATCGAAAACGCCGGACTGACCGAATGGCCGGTCCCCATGACCGGTCGCTTCGATCCCGGCTATCTGGAGATCCCCCCGGAGGTGCTGGCCACCTCGATGAAGTATCATCAAAAATATTTTCCGGTCAAAAAAGCGGATGGGGGACTGTTGCCCTGTTTCGTGGCCGTGGCCAACCTGGAGGCGCCGGATCCGACGGTGCTGGTGCGGGGTTACGAACGGGTGCTCAAGGCGCGTCTGGAGGATGCGGCCTTCTATTGGCGGGAAGATCGACGTCTGCCGCTGCCGGAACGTCTGCCCGCTTTGGACAAGGTGGTGTTTCAGGCCCGGCTGGGCACGGTGGGGGCCAAGGCAAAACGAATCTCCATCCTGGCCGAAGCCCTGGCGACCCGTCTCGATCCGGCTTCCGCCCCCCAGGCGGCCCGGGCGGCGCTGCTGGCCAAGTGCGATCTGGTGACCGGCATGGTCGGGGAGTTTCCGGAGTTGCAGGGGGTGATGGGAGGCTATTACGCCCGTCACGCCGGTGAGGAGGCGGGGGTGGCGTTGGCCATTCAGGAACACTATCGTCCGCAAGGGGCCGGGGATGCCCTGCCCGGTTCGTCTTTGGGACGGATGGTGTCGCTGGCGGACAAGCTGGACACGCTGGTGGGCTGTTTCGGCATCGGCCTGACCCCCACCGGCACCAAGGATCCCTTCGGGCTGCGACGGGCGGCGTTGGGGGTGATCCGGATGATTCTGGACGGAGCGGGATTGACCCTGGGCCTGCGGGAACTTCTCATCCTGGCCCATGGAGCCTACGCCCCGGGCGTGCTGGACCAGGATGCCCACACCACCGGCGAGGCGGTGCTGGAGTTCATCCATGGCCGCCTGGAGGTCCATTTGCGCCACGATTTCACCCATGATCTGATCGACGCGGTGCAGGCGTTGCGTCTGGACGATCTGACCGACGTGGCCGCGCGGGTGGCGGCCCTGGAGGCTTTCAAAAAGAGCGACGCCTTTGGCGCTCTGGTGGCGGCCAACAAGCGCATCGCCAACATTCTGGGCAAGGCTCCGGCCGCCGACACCGGCACCCCGGTCAATCCGCAAGGGCTGCATCAACCCGCCGAAGCCGAGTTGTTCACCGCCTTGAACCAGGCCGTGACCACCACCACCCCGCTGCTGGCCGAGCGGCGTTACGGCGCCACCCTGGAGACCCTCGCCACGCTGCGCGCTCCCATCGACCGCTTTTTCGACGATCTGCTGGTGATGGATCCGGATACGGCGGTACGCCGCAACCGTCTGGCGCTGCTGGGATCGATCCGGGAGAGCTTCAGCCGCATCGCCGACTTCAGCAAACTGGCCCTGCCCGAAGGGTGAATCCAAGCAAAGCGCCGACCCGTGATGGTGACGGGTCGGCGCTTTGGTGTGTTTGGAATCATCTTTCACGATTTAGATGTGATTTCATAAAATTACTTTAATTATTATTTGGCAATTGTCCCTCCAGATCTTCCCAACTTTGCCTCAAAACAATGTCAGCAGCATTCGGGACACGAAACGAAGCCAGAATTAACCCAATGGGTTAATTATTGATTGGACAGGTTGATGTCATGGATATAAACTTTCAGACCACAAAGTTGGCAAAAGCCTTCAATGAAGGAACACAGCTTGAAACATCTCACGGGCCTTTGCGCGCCAAAAAAATCCGGACGCGCCTGAAGGAACTGCGTGCCGCACAAAGCCTGCAAGATTTGGCGCCCCCATTCAGCCCTCCAGCCCGTTGCCACGAAATTTCTCAGGGGTATCGCTACAAGAGAATGTCAGTTGACCTGGACAACCCTTATCGCCTGATATTCAAACCAGACCACAACCCGGTTCCTCTGCTTCCAAATGGAGGACTGGACTGGTCCAAAGTGACGATCATCCAAATTATCGGAATAGAGAATACCCATGAACAAAAAAACAAAAAATCCATACCTGCCTGACTATTTGGTGACACCCGGTGAAGTCTTAAACGAATATCTTGAAGCCTTTTCCATGACACAGGCGGAATTGGCGACGCGAACGGGATTGACCAGAAAGACCATCAATGAAATCATTCAGGGCATTGCTCCCATCACCCCTGAAACGGCTTTGAAACTGGAACGCATTTTCAATCGTCCAGCGCACTTCTGGAACAATCTGGAAAGTCAGTACCAGGAAGATTATGTGCGGATCAAAGAACGTTCTCGTCTGCAATCCGCACTGGAATGGCTCAAACGCATTCCGGTCAAGGAAATGATCGCGCATGGCTGGATGAACCATTTCAAGGATGACACAGATCAACTTGAAGCGGTTTTGCGTTTCTTTGGGATCGCATCTCCAGAGCAATGGAAAGAGGTCTGGGAAACCCATCAAGTGGCCTACCGTCAAACCCAACGGTTTGAAACCCATGACGAGGCGGTGTCGGCCTGGCTTCGACAGGGAGAAATTCAAGCGCAGCAATTGGAATGCGCTCCTTTCGACAAAAAACAATTCCAGAAAAAACTGCAAGATTTCCGATCGTTGACCACAATGAAGCTTGAAGATTTTCACCCGCTGTTGATACAGCAATGCGCTGCCGTTGGCGTGGCCGTGGTGTTTGTTCCGGAGTTACCAAAAACCGGCATATCTGGCGCAACCCGCTGGTTGGGAAAAAAAGCGGTGATTCAATTGAGTCTTCGTTATAAAAGCAATGACCATCTCTGGTTCACGTTCTTTCATGAGGCGGGACACATCCTGAAACATGGACGCAAGGGTATTTTAATTGAAGGCAAAGGCCTGGGGGGACAAGAAGAAGAAGAGGCAAACCTTTTCTCCCAGGATCTGCTCATTCCACCGGACAAACTGAATCAGTTTCTCGCACAATGGAACAAAAGATCTTTGGAGCCCATATCCCGTTTCGCCGACGAAATCGGCATTGCGCCGGGGATTGTGGTCGGACGTTTGCAGCATGATGATGTATTATCAACAGAAATTGGCAATCTATTCAAAATAAAATACAGTTGGGATAAAATAAATTTGGGACAAAATCCTGTCTGACTCAATATCCCTGCCCCATCCACCCTGCCAACAACCCCACCGTATCGGCGAACGAGAGGCCCGCCTGATCCCGGGCGGAGAGGATCGGGGAGGCGCCATTCAGGGGCCAGGGGATGGCCAGGGCGGGATCCGACCACAGCAGGATCCGTTCGTGTTCCGGATAGCGGTAGTCGGTGACGCTGTACAAAAAATCCACCCGCCCGCTCAACACCTGAAAGCCGTGGG
>JADGBT010000031.1 GCA_015231375.1 Magnetococcales bacterium
TGCCGCTGCTCCGGCTGCCGCTGCTGCCCCGGTCGCCGCCGCCCCGGTCGCCGCCGCTCCGGTCGCCGCCCCGGCGATTGCGGGAAGTTATGATGTGTCCGGTGTCAGTGCTGTCGATAAATCCAGCTTTGAAGGTGTTGCCCTCGTCACCAAGAAGGGTGAAGCCTATCAAGTCAAGTATGAAGATTCCGAAGGCAAGTTCACCGGTATCGCTTTTGGCATGGGCAATGTCTTGGGTATCGCCTATTCCAGCGAGAACAAGCCCAGCGTGTGTCTGATGGAGCCGGATGGAACGGGCTGGAAGGGACAGTGCATCGAACACGGCGAAACCTTCCTCAGCAAAGAGAGTTGGAAGCGTCGCTGATTCGGACATTGCCGGAGCGCTCTTTCTGTCGCCGATGGACGCGACAGTCGTTGATTGCCGCGTGATGGCCTTGAAACCTGGAACCGTCTTGAAAGGGGGTTCCAGGTTTTTTGTTGTCTGCTCTTCCACTTGGAAGGTGTGATTGTTGTCAGGCATTGCCTGCCCATACCGCTCTTGGTATCCTTAAACGTGACCGGAAATCGGTTACGTGGGCCATCATGGGTCCGTTTCCAACCGTGCGGATGTGCGTTATGATCCTTGGAGAGGCTTCCTCATGAAACCTGCGAGAATCCCCTTGCTCTTTGATCGGCGACGGCTTGCGTTGGCGGGTCATCTGTTCAAGGATCCGGTCACCGCCCATGTGAAACTGTGCTTTGTGCAGGCCAATCCCTTTGTGTTGCAAGGCAAGGATGGCGGCATGGCCACCTTTGCCCGGCGTGATTGCCGCAACGATACCCTGTGGGACTGGTTGTGCGCGGAGGGGGCCGGAATGGGGGTCGCGTCCCATATCGACTCGGATGGACATCTGCGCTTGAGTCATGCCTCTTTCGGCACTTTCAAACTGCGTCCCACCTCCCAGGACTTTCTGGTGTTTGACGAAATCGTCATCCAGGATGGTTATGCCATTGCCGCCATGCCGGATACCCTGGAAACCGTGCTCGATATCGGGGCCAATTGTGGCGTGCTTTCCACGATGATGTGGCGCAAGGCGCGTCAGGTGATTTCGGTGGAACCGGTGGAAGGCAATTATCGTCAGCTTTGTGCCAATCTGTCCTTGAATGGTCGTCCGCTGGACTACGCCTACAAACTGGCGGTCGGCAAGAAGAGTGGAGAGATCCTGGAAATCTACACGGACCCGAACAAGACCGGTTGCAATTCCAGTATCGCCGCTTTGCTGGATGCGGCAGAAAACTCCAACACCGTCGAAAAAGTGCCCACCATCTCCCTGGAAGACCTCTACCGCAAGGCCGGAGCGCACCGCGCCGACTTGGTGAAATGTGATATCGAAGGCGGGGAGTACGATCTGTTTGAAGGCGCCACCGATGCCACCTTGCTGCGGGCCGATCGGTATGCCATGGAGGTGCATCTGTTCAATCGGGAGTGCCTGGGGCGTTCCGCCACCATCGCGGAGCGACTGCGCCATCAAGGCTACGCGGTGGAGTGCAGCAAATCGGCGGCAGAGTTGGAACAACAGGTGAATGCCGGTCGCAAGCCCATTTTCATCCTCACGGCCCAACGATCAAAGGCGTGACGGATCCGGTCTGGCCCGGGTGGCGGTGGCAGACGGGAAAAAAATGCCAGCGGGCCGGACCCTTTCTTGAAGAAAATCTTCCAGGAAAATCAAGATTCAGGATTTCTGGTTCTGCGCGATCATTTCCAGCACATATCTTGCATAGATTTATGGTACGGTATTCAGGCATGAATGCGGAATACGGCTTTGCCCTGGCCCGCTTCATCAGTCCGGTCGTCCGGTTGCCGCGCACCGTTTGGACGAATCCCTGACCCCATATCCCCGGGGCGCGTTTGGGATCCTTTGTCCAATGTGGCGCGATTCGTGAGGTCTCGCTCACCCCACGGGTCGCGCCTGTACCCATCCCCTTGATGTGCTGGCAGGAGGGATTTTTTCAGGTGCTATTTTATTTCTTTAGTTATTATTTTTTCTTTATTGGTTCTTTTCCGGAGAGAAATCCCTCCAGAGACCGGGCCACCCGTTTGACCGGGGGAAACTGGTTGAAGGCCAGACCGTGGGCCTGGAACCAGGGAGAGCGTTCCAGAAGCGGGATCAGTTCGGCCCGTTTGCTCAAGGCGCGGTCGATGCCCACCACCAGGGGAGGAGGGGTGGAGCTGTCATCGAGCCGGTTGAGACGGCGGGGCAGTTGACTGGCATGCCAGCGATGAAACAGTTCCAGATGGACCAGCGTTCCGTTTGGGTGGCGGAAACTGAAATCCGGTATCGCCAACTCCTGACGCCCCAGATCCAGCAGGGTGGAATGGGGCAGAATCTCCCATTCCGCGATCTCCTTTTGGAACTGGGCGGCGAAGATGAGGAACTCTTCGGGGATACAGGTCGTCACCCGGCTGAAGTGGGAGCGCAGTCCGCTGGTGTCGTCGAGTTCCAGGGAGGCTTTTTTGCCATCGACGCGGGTGGTGGCCTGGATCTTCCAGCGCGACAAGCCGCAGACCGCCGGCAGAAAGGCGGCCAGCTTCAGGCCGTATTTGCGTTGCACGTCGAACAGGCTCAAGGGACCGTCCAGTTCCAGGATGAAACGGTCGGAATGGTGGGGGTCGTGGGTGACGGTGGCCAGCAGTTGAAACCATTTCAGGTATTGAAAGAAAGTCCTTTGTCGTCCTGGATCCGGCTCTTGCATGCGGATGGTCAGCCGGTCGGCCCAGAAAAGTGGACCCTGGGCCATGGCCATGTTGTAGCGATGCAGCAGGGCTTCGGGTTCGATGGGGTCGAAGGCGATCAGGGGTTGACGGTCCGGGAGGTCGGCGTGAAGATCGAGGGCCAGTTGATCCGGGTCGTCGCTTTGCATCGTCCGGGCCACGGCCTGACGAAAGGTTTCCAGATCGTTCATGCCGGGCGCTTTCAGATGGGTGGCCGCTGCCGCGAAGGTGGCCAGACGCCGTGTTTCCAGCCCTTCCAGGGATTCGCGGAAGGTGCAGCGGTCCAACAGCAGCTTGTTCAACCCCTTGGCCACCAGGGGAGAACGGAAGCCGTTGAGGCGCGGCATGAGGGTTTCGCTCAGTTCTTCGCGGCTTTGGCCTTCTGCGGCGGCGTAGATCAACGCGAGATCCCGGGCGAAGGTGCGCAGCAGTTCGTTGGTCGGATCGACGAAACGGGGCAGAATCTTGCCGTCCCGATGATCGAAGCGCAGCAGTTCCCGATTCAGCACGCCTGGTCTCCCCGTTGATAGGCCGAGTGCTGACGGCGGCGTTCGCTGGTAAAGGTCTCGGCGGTGTCTTGCGAGACCAGTTCATACAAAATGGCCTGTTTGCCCTCCCGGGGCCGGAGCAGGCGTCCCAGACGCTGCACATGTTCCCGGATCGAGCCGCTGCCCGACACGATGATGCCCACGCTCACCTCGGGCAGATCGATCCCTTCGTTGAGCACCCGTGAATTGACCAGAAAAGGGAACTCCCCGGCCCGGAAGCCGTCGAGAAAGCGGCTGCGTTCGGAGAGTTTCGTCTTGTGGGTGATGACTGGCAGAAAAAAGGTCTCGCCGATGGCGTAGGCGGTGGCATTGTCGTCGGTGAACAGCAACGCCCGTTCGTGGCGATGGCGGCGCATCAGGGTCCAGACCATGCGCAGCTTGGCGCGGGAGGCCCGGGCGAGTCGTTTTTGCATGCGATAGGCGGCCATGGCGGCCCGGCCCTCCTTGGAGCGGCAGCACACCATGATGAACTGGCTCCAGCCCGCCGGACGGGAGAGGTTGACCCCGGTGGAACGGGCGAACTCCCGGTATTGGGCATAGGCGGCGTCGTAGGCTTGTCGTTCGTCGGGGTCGAGGATGACCGGGATCCGTTCCAACTGGTAGGGGGCGAGAAAGGCCCCTTCCAGATCGGCGATCTCGCAGCGATAGACCAGCGGGCCAAGCAGATGGAACAGCTCTTCTTCCTGGCCATCGGCCCGTTCCGGGGTGGCGGTCAGTCCCAGTCGGTAGGGGGCGACGCACATCTGGGCGGCCAGACGGGTGGTGGTGGCGGGAAGATGATGGCATTCGTCGCAGATCAGCAGTCCGAAGCGGGCGCCGATGCGTTCCATGTGGATATAGGCCGAGTCGTAGGTGCTGACGGTGATCGGTTCCAGTTGGTACTCTCCGCCTCCCAGCATGCCGATGGGAATGCCGAAGGCCTGACCGAGCTGTTCATGCCACTGTTGCACCAGATTGATGGTGGGGGCCAGAATCAGGGTATCCCGCTGGATGCGGGCGATGGCCATGCGCGCCACCAGGGTTTTGCCCGCGCCGGTGGGCAGGACCACCACCCCCTGGGAGGCGGCCTTGACCCAGGCGTCGAAGGCCGCCTGCTGATGGGGTCGGGGCGGGTGATCGTTGCGGCTGAGGAACGGGCGGGGTTGAAAGGCCCTTGCCCGGTCTTCGTAGGGGACTTTCGCCCGGTGCAGGGCCAGGACGATGGGGCCGTAGTGACGGGCCTCGGCCCGGTGGCACTCCAGGCGCTCATCCCAGCGCAGCATCGGGGCGGCCGGTTGCAACGCCTCGGTCGGACCGGTGACGAGCAGGGAGCCTTGATCGAAGGTGAGGCGGATCATGCGGCGTTCAAGGGGTGTCGTCCGGGCGTCGGATCATGACCCCGAACCACAATCCGCAGGCCGAGCCGATGCCGTTCATGCCGATATCCCGCAGATCGAAATAGCGGTTGGGCAGGATCCATTGGATGGTCTCGTCGGAAAAACCGGCCACCAGCACCGCGAGATAACACCAAAGCAGACCGATGCCGCGTGGCTGTCCCATGGCCCGGAAGAGCAGAAAGGCCAGAATGCCGTATTCCATTAGGTGGACCCGTTCCGCCGGGTTGTCCATGTAGGTGGCGACTCCGATGATGGCCACGAAGGGCATCAACGCCTTGAGGCGCATGTCGGGATGGATGCGGCGGAACATCACCCAAACCGCGCTGGTCAGCATGATCAGCAGGACCATCGAGATGAGCAACCCGGTTTCCCGTCTGCCGATGACCTTGAAGGCGGCCTGGGAGACGATCGGGGTGAGGGGCAGGGTCAGGTAGATGGTGAGCAGATAGCCTGCCACCAGCGCCCAGCGCGGTCCCGGATAATGAATGTGCAGATATTTGGGCAGGTCGATGAATTGGACCAGTCCGAGAAAGGGATTTTTCATCGGCCACCCCCGTGGTCGCGGGTTGCGGGGCAGGGGGTGGCCGGGAGAAACGGCCCGCCAGGGGAGCAAACGTGGTGATGGGCGATCATGGGATGCGTTCCGACCTCGCGGGCGTTGAGTCGTGATTAACCTTGAGTCCGTTCAAATTCCTGCATGAAGGCGATCAGGGCGTCCACCCCTGCTTCCGGCATGGCGTTGTAGAGGGAGGCGCGCATGCCTCCCACGGAACGATGACCTTTCAGGGTGACCAGTCCGGCGGCTTTGGCTCCGGCCAGGAAGGCGTCGGTCAATTCCGGCTTGGCCAGGGTGAAGGGAACGTTCATGCGGGAACGGCTGAGCGGTTCGGTGGGGCACAGATAAAACGCCGAGTTGTCGATGGCGGCGTAGAGCTTGTTGGCTTTGCGGATGTTGTGTTGTTCCATGGCCGTGACGCCGCCTTGTTCTTTGACCCATTCCAGCACCAGCCCGAGGATGTAGATGGCATAGGTGGGGGGGGTGTTGAGCATGGAGCCTTCCTTGGCGAGCGCCTGGAAATCCAGCATGCTGGGCAGATTGGCTTGGCGACCCATCAGGTCTTTGCGGATGATCACCACGGTGACGCCGCTGGGACCGAGATTTTTCTGGGCGCCGGCGTAGATGATGCCGTGTTTCGAGACATCCACCGGCCGGGAGAGGATGTTGGAGGAGGCGTCCACCACCAGCGGGACGGAGCCGGTATCCGGGAGATAGGGGTATTCGGTGCCGAAGATGGTGTTGTTGCTGGTGATGTGAACGTAGTTGGCATCCGGATTGAGGGTGAGTTCCTGCTGGGTGGGGATGCGGCTGTAGTTGACGCTTTTGCTGGAGGCGGCCACGCGCACATCGGTGAAGATTTTCTTGGCTTCGGAGCAGGCTTTCTCCGACCAGCTTCCGGTCATGACGTAGTCGGCGGACTGGCTGGCTGGAGCGGTGATCAGGTTCATGGGGATCATGGAAAATTGCAGCGACGCGCCTCCTTGCAAAAAGAGCACCGCGTAATCGTCACCGATGCCCATGATTTCGCGCAGCAGGGACTCCGCCGAGGCGATGATGGCCATGTAATCTTTGGAGCGATGGCTCATTTCCATCACCGACATGCCGGAACCCCGGTAATCGAGCATTTCGTCTCTGGCCCGTTCCAGGACGGGCAGGGGCAGAACGGCGGGTCCGGCACTGAAATTGAAGACGCGTTTCATGGGGCAGATTCTCCTCGTTTGGCTGTGCAAGCCGGTATGGGGTATGGCTTGGTTGGGCCGTTTCTGATATGGTTGGCTGACGATGCCGGTGCCGGGGTTGCTTGGTGATACTTTTCGGCGGCCACGCGGCTTATCTTGAGAGGGTATTCCAGCGTGCGCCAGGAGGCAAGCGGGTGAGTTTCGACCGTGGGGCCTTGAGAAGGAAAGGAGGATTCACGGGAATGGGAGAAAAATTGCGCACCGTACTGGTGGTGGACGATGATCCGTTGGCGCGCTTGCATCTGGAGCGCTTCTTGAAACGGGAAGGACATGCGGTTCTGATGGCCTTTGACGGTCAGCAGGGGCTGGAGATGTATCGCGCCAAGTCTCCGGATCTGGTGCTCATGGACGTGATGATGCCGATCATGAATGGGCACGAGGCCACGCGGCGGATCCGCGCCGAATCCGTGGGCGCGGATGTGCCGGTGCCGGTGATTTTTTTGACCGGCGTCGAGGATCAGGAGATGCTGGCCGAATGTCTGCGTTGCGGCGGGGATGATTTCATCTCCAAGCCGTTCAACCATGTGATCTTGCAGGCCCGTCTCAACGCCTGGCTGCGCCGGGTGGAGTTGGCCGAAAAAATCGCCATGGATCGGGAGGCGATCGAGAACGTCATCCTGAAAATGCGTAAGGACTCCCGTTTCGATCCATTCTCGATGCGTTTCATCATGACCCCGGTGGAAAAGACCACCGGAGATCTGGTGCTTTCCGCCCGCGACGAGGCGGGCATTCAATATGTGCTGCTGGGGGATTTCACCGGTCACGGTCTGGTGGCGGCGGTGTGTGGACCTTTGGTGTCGGACATTTTTCACAGCATGGTCCTGAAGGGGTGCTCCTCTTTGGAGATTTTGCGAAGAATCAATCGACAGATCCACGACCGTCTGCCTGTGGACATGTTTCTGACCGCCAGTTTCATCGCCTTGGACCGGCAGGCCGGACGGATGACGGTCTACAATGCCGGCATGCATCCGTTGTTCTTGTGTCGGCGCGGGATGGGGTTGTCGGGTCCGGCTTCGCGTCTGATGCCGTTGGGAATCGTGCGGGATATCCCGATGGACGATGTGGAAGAGGTGATTCCGGTCGAGGCGGGGGATCAGATCTATTGTTATTCCGATGGCGTGTACGAGACCCAGGCCCCGGATGGCCGGTTTTTCGGCGGCGAGAATCTGGATCGTGTCCTCTCCGGCATCGCCGCGTCGGGCGCCCCTTTGGAGTCGATCCATCATGCGTTGGTACAGTTCCGGGGGGATGACGATCAGCGCGATGACATCACGCTGGTCGAGTTGACGGTGTGATGACGCGGGTGTGATGACGCGCGGGAAGACAGGCGGTGGCAGGGATCCTTGATCTCTGGGGGGGAGGTTGTGGTTCCCTGCCACCGGGATTCATCGAGGTGCTGCGGTCGGATGGACAGCCCGGCGGGTCCGCGACCGGTCAGGAAGATTCGGGGGAGACCACCTGATGGACGATCAGATCCAGGCGATCCATCAGCACGGCCCCCAGCGAACGATAGAAACGTACCGCCAGTCCGGGCATGGATTCCAGCAGGGATTGCAGATCGTGCAGGGCGATCAGTTCGAATTCGCTCTCTTCTTTGGCTACCACCGTGGCCATGATGGCCGTTCCGTTCAACAGCGAGGCAATGCCCAGCAGTTCTCCGGGCCCCAGGCGGGAGATCACCACATCTTCTCCGCGTACATCTTTGACCACTTTGACCGACCCTTTGATCAACCGGTACAGACTGTGGGCCACCACCCCTTCTTTCAGGATGATGTCGCCCTTCTTGAAGACCCGACGGGTGGATTTTTCGCTGAGTCGGGCCATGTCATCCTTGATCAGAAATCTCAACATGTCATCTTTGTTCATGAATCAGTCTCCAGATGGGTAGAGGGGTCCAGGCTTGCGGGGCGCTTTTTGTGTGTATCGGTGTAAAAATAAAATCCGGTTTGAATCGGTATCGGGTTTGTCCGGTCGGATCCCTATGGTATCGGCACGCGTTTGCATGAGAGACTCAGCAATAATGAAACCATAATGGTTAATGCGTTGAATTATAAACAGAAAGATCGTTTCTTGTGCTGATATTGGTTTGAAAGTGATTAAAAATTGGTCGGGATGGGGGCGTGTTGAGAGGGGATTGATGAATAAAGAGGCGGCTGGGGTGGAGAAGGGACCACCGGATACCTGCGGACCTGCCTTTCAACTCCCGCTTGGGTAGCGGTTGCAATGCCTGTGAAACGGACCCTGCGTCCGATCCAGACGGGTCCAGGTTAGGTATGGATGCCTATTGTCTGGTGCATTGCTCATGCCGTCAATCCAAATCAGTCTATTTCTCTTGGTTTTGTTTGGAAAGTCACATATTATTATGTTTTGATTTTAAATAACTCTTAATTATAATTATCAGTTATCAGGGTGTTTGTTTGGTGGCAGGTCTGTCTTGGGTGTTTTTTCCGCCTTCTTCCCCGGAATCATCTCCTGATCATCCTCAAAGAGAATGCGATGGGCCGGGCCTTCCATGTCGTCGAATTGACCCCGGCGAATCGACCAGATCATCATGCCCAGTCCGACCAGACTCAACAGTACCGCCAGCGGCAGCAGAATATAGATGGTGTTCATGCGTCTTTCTCCTTCACGGTGAGGGTGTGGGAGGTGGTCGGTTCGGGGGGGTGGCGCAGGCGCAGCGCGTTGCCTACGACCACCAGACTCGACAAGGGCATGGAGATGGCCGCGACAATGGGAGAGACCAGTCCGGACATGGCCAGGGGAATGGCCAGCAGATTGTAGAACAGGGAAAAACCGTAATTCTGGCGAATGGTCCCCAGGGTGCGGCGCGCCAGGGCGAATGCCCGGGTCACCGTCTCCAGATCCCGGTTCAATAAAATCACATCCGCCGAGGCCACCGCCAGATCGGTGGCATTGGCCACCACCAGGGCCACATCCGCCCGGGCCAGGGCCGGGGCGTCGTTGACCCCGTCTCCCACCATGGCCGTCACCGCGCCGCCGCGTTGCAGATCGGCGATGATTCGCTCCTTGTCTTCGGGCAGCAGATCGCTTTCCGCCCGCTCCACTCCGGTAAGACGCGCCACCTGATCCACCACCGCCCGCCGATCCCCGGACAGCACCGTGACCGGCAGTCCCATGGCCCGCAAGGCCGCAACCACCTCCTGGGCTTTGGGTTTCAGGGTGTCGCCCAATCCGATCCAGCCCAGCAACACCCCGTCCTGACCACAGGCGCTCCAGGTGGCGGCGTGATCCCGATCTTCCGGAGGGCGAGAGGCGTCTTGTTTCGGATCTCCTCCTTCCAGCACGAACCCTGAGCGTCCCACACGGGTCAGCCGACCGTCCACCCAGGCCTCCATGCCCAGTCCGGGCACGTTGCGGGCTGCTTGCGCGTCCCCGACCTGCCCCCATCCCCGGGATTGAAATTCCCGGAAAATGGCCCGTCCCACCGGATGCTCCGAATGTCGCTCCACGGTCGCGGCCAGGGTCAACAGGGTGCGTTCGTCCACTCCGGAGACCGGGACCAGACGTTCCACCCGGGGGGTGCCCAGGGTCAATACTCCGGTTTTATCCATCACCACTTGGGTGACCCGCTCCAGTCGTTCGATGGTCTCGCCGCTTTTCAGCAGAATGCCCATGCGGGCCGCCGTCCCCATGGCCACCAGCATGGCCGCCGGGGCTCCCAGTCCCAGAGCGCAGGGACAGGTGATGATCAAGACCGCGACACTGTTCTCCAAAGCCCGCGAGGGGTCGCGCCACAGCCAGAAACCCAGGGTCGCGGCGGCCAGCACCAGCACCATGCCCACAAAACGGGCCGCCACCCGGTCCGCCACGCCTTGAATCGGCGGGCGTTCCGCCTGGGCGGTCTCCACCAAGCGCAGAATCCGCGCCAGGGCGGTCTCTGCGCCCACCCGTTCGACGATCAATACCACGCCACCTTCCAGATTCAGCGTGCCGCCGATCATGATCTCCCCGGGTCCACGGGTCACGGGCAGACTCTCTCCGGTCAACATGGATTCGTCCACGCTGGTCATGCCGGATTCGATGAGGCCATCCACCGGCACCCGCTCTCCGGGCTTGACCAGTACCCGTTCTCCCACCCGCACCTCCCGCACCGGCACGCTGACCGGTTCCCCATCCCGCAGCACCAGGGCGTGTCGAGGTTCCAGATTGAGCAGGCGTTCCATGGAGCCGGCCGCCTTGCCTCGGGCAATCGATTCCAGGAATCGCCCGGTCAGCAGCACGAACAAAAACATGGTCACGGAATCGAAATAGACCTCCCCGCTGCCCGTGACGGTGACCACCACGCTGTAGCCATAGGTGACCCAGGCCCCGAGGGCGATGGGCAGATCCATGTTCAAGTGTCCCAGGCGCAACCCGTTCCAGGCGCCGCGCACGAACACCCCGCCGCTGTACAGAATCACCGGTGTGGCCAGCACCAGAGACACCCAGTGGAAGAAATTTTTGGCTTCCGCGTCCATGCCCTGGAAATAACCGGCGTACAAGGCGATGGCGATGAACATGACATTGGCCGCCCCGAATCCCGCCACGCCCATGCGCGAGAGCAGTTCCCGATCCCGTCGCGCCCGGTTTTGTTCTCCCAGGGCTGGATCATAGGGTTCGGCCCGGTAGCCGATGCCCCGCACCGTGCCGATGATCTCGGAAAGTCGGAGTTGTTCCGGATTCCATCGCACCCGCGCCCGATGCGTGGCAAAATTGATCCAGACTTCCGAAACTCCGGGAAGACGGCGCAACATCTGTTCGTTCAACCACACGCAGGCGGCGCAATGGATGCCATCCAGCAACAGGCACACCTCGCGTCCGCCTTCGACTTCGGAGACCAGACGGGATTGATAGTCCGGATCGTCGAAGGGTTCCAGGGCCTGCCGGTCGGTCTCGCCGGGACGGGTGCCGAGGATGCCGCCATCCCGGCGTTGATAATAGTCCTCCAGCCCCATGCCCCGGATCACGCGCCATGCCCCCAGACAGCCGGAACAGCAGAACTTTCGCTCTTCGTCCACGATCAAAGCGTCGGGTGGAATCTCCAGACCACAATGATAACAGCCCATATCGTTCACCAACCCCGTTCATCCATTTTCGTGGGAGCCTGACGCATGCCTTCTTCTTTGATCGAGCCTTGGCTCACTTTTCTGGCCGCCCTGCTGGGCAGTGGCCATTGCATCGGCATGTGCGGCGGCCTGGCGGTCTCCACCCAACTCGGCGCGGGAATCGCCACGGATCGTCCCTTCTGGCATTGGGAGCGGATCCGGCTGCCTCTTCTTTATACTCTGGGAAGGGTGGGCACATACATGGTTCTTGGAGCGGTGAGCGGTTGGCTTGGTTCCATGGCGCTGTTTCTCGCCCGTCCCACGGCGCTCAACGGTCTGCCCCATCTGGCGGTGGGCGTGGTGATGATCCTGATGGGCATCGATACCATCGGCTTGGTCTCCATGACCAGGGGTGGGCCGGGAGTCGGGGCGTTTTTTACCCGTTGGACCCAGACCATCACCGCATCACGTCCGGCGTTGCGCCCGTTGGGCATGGGCATCTTGACCGGATTGCTTCCTTGCGCCATGCACTGGGCCTTTCAGGCCAAGGCGTTCGCTACCGGCTCGCCGCTTCAGGGGGTGGTGATCCTGCTGGCCTTTGGACTGGGCACGTTGCCCGCCATGTGGGGATTCGCCCTGCTGTCCACCTGGCTCGACCGGAAGGCCAGACGTCTGGTGATGCAACTGGCTGGTGTCTTGATCATTTTCATGGGGGCCATGAGTTTGAAACGGGGGCTGATGCTGCTGATGATGGGGTAGGTTTATCCTTCCAGACCTGGGAGCGGGTCGTCATCCCGCAGCCGGTATCCGACCCCCATTTCGGTCATCAGCAGTTGGGGGTGGGCGGGATCGGGTTCCAGTTTGCGGCGCAGTTGCGCCATGAAGACCCGCAGGGTATGGGTCTGGTGGGTGTAATGGGGGCCCCACACCGCCTTGAGGATCTGCTGGTGGGTGAGGACTCGGCCCGCGTTTCTGGCCAGATGCCACAACAATCGGTATTCGATGGGGGTCAGGTTCACCGGTTGATCGTGGATGCGGGTTTCCCGGCGTTCCGGATCCAGGCGCAAGGGGCCGATTGTCAGAATGGTTTCCCTGGATGATCCCGCCGCGCTTTGGGCGGCGTGGCGCAAGGCCACGCGGATTCTGGCCAGCAGCTCGTTGACCCCGAAAGGCTTGGTCAGATAGTCGTCTGCGCCTGCGTCCAGGGCGGCCACCTTGTCGTCCTCCCGGCCCCGGGCCGACAGCACGATGATCGGGATCAGGCTCCAGGCGCGCACCTCCCGGGTGAAATCGATGCCGTCTCCATCCGGGAGTCCCAGATCCAGCAGCACGATCTCCGGCGGATGGGCGGTGACCGCCAGTCTGGCCTCCCGCACGTTGACCGCCTCGATCACCTCGAATTGCCGGGCGGTCAGCGCGGTGCGCAGGAAACGGCGCATTTGCAGTTCGTCTTCGACCAGCAGCAGTCGGGTTGCGGGGAGATCGTTCATGGCGGGTGCGCCTCCGGGATCAAGGTCTCTTCCAGTTCGGATGAAAAAAGCTCAGGGGGCATGGCGGGCTGGGGCAGTTCGATGCGGAATTCGGCCCCTCCCCTGGCCCGGTTCAATGCCCGGATCGTCCCCTGATGGGCCTGGACCACCCCGCGACAGATCGCCAGTCCCAATCCGGAACCGGGAACCCCGGCGCACTCCCCCCGGATGAACTTCTCGAAAATCCGCTCCTCCTGCCCCGGCGGGATCCCCGGCCCCCGGTCTCCGACGCGCAGGATCACCCGGTTGGCCTCCTGGTGGACCTTCCAGGTGATTTCCAGGTTCAAAGGGGCGTGTTTGAGGGCATTGTCCAGCAGATTGACCAGCACCTGCTCGAACAGTACCGCATCCACGTACAGCATGGATATGGTTTTGTCCACCTCCAGGGTGATGTGTTTGCCCAGGGAACGTTTTTCCAGTCGCACCAGGGTGGAACCGATCAACTCCTCGAAGGGGATCCACTCCCGATGCAGGGTGCAGCTTCCGGATTCCAGCCGTACCATGTCGAGCAGATTGGTGATCAGCCGTTCCATGCGTTCGGCTTCGGTGCAGATGGTTTCCAGCAGTTCGTGTTGCTGGGCCGGTGCGAGCGGGGTGTCGTGATCTTTCAAGGTGGTGCCGGCACCGGTGATCGCGGCCAAAGGGGTGCGCAGATCGTGGGAGGCCATGCTCAACAAGGTGGCGCGCATCTCTTCGGCCTGGACCCGCACGGCGGCGGAGCGGGCCTCTTCTCCCAGTCTGGCCCGGTCGATGGCCAGACTGGCCTGTCGGGCGAAGGCCGACAGCAACTCCTGACGTTCCGATTGCAGCAGCGCCCGATTGCCGATCCGGATGGCCAATGCGCCATACAGCCGTCCGGTGGCGATGGGCAGAACGGTGAAGGCTTCGTTGGGGAAGACGCCTGTGCCCCGTCCTGCGGATTGACCATGATCGCAACACCAGCGAATCACCATCATGGCCTGCCCGGACAGATGAAAGGACTCTGGACAGACCGCCGCCAGAGTCAATCCGCCGTTGCCGTCTTCCAGCCAGATGCCCGCTTCGCCCCGGAAGAGTCGGGAGGCGTGCCGGGTGATGATGCTGGCCACCTCCTGGTCGTCGAGGGTGGAGAGCACGTCCCGACTGAGGTGGTACAGCGCTTCGGTTTGTTGTTCTCGTTCTCTGGCCTCTTGTTCCTGTCTGCGGATGCGGGTCATGAGGCTGCTGATCACCAGTCCCACCGTGAATAAAATGATCACGGTCAGGATGGATTGGGAATCCGAAACCGACAGGGTGAAATAGGGGTGGATGAAAAAAAAGTCATAGGCCGCCACCGCCAGGGCGGACGTGGCCAGGGATGGCCCCTGTCCGAACCGCGAGGCCACGGCCATGACGGGCAGCAGATGCAGCATCACCAGATCGGGGGGAGTCAGCCAGGTTCTCCCCCCGAGTGCCAGAGCGGTGGTGAGCAGCACCGCGATCAGACCGATGACGTATCCGGACCAGGGAGGACCGGAGGCGGTGTGGACCGGGAGGCGATCCGGTTGCCGGTACGGCCATTTTCCCGCGTCGTTCATCCCTTTAAGCTCCCCGGGTGGTCGGATTACAAGGTGATGCGTCCTCCCATTTCCACCACCCGGTGGGGGGGCAGGTGGAACCAGGAAGCCGCGCTGCTGGCGTGACGCTGCATGCCCAGGAAAAGCCGGATGCGCCACAATGGAAATCCTTTGCGCCCGGTTGCGGCGGAAAAGACCGAGCGGCCCAGGAAGAACGACGTTTCATCCGGATTGGACCAGTCCCGGAACAGGTTTCCCTGGATCAGGGCGCGGGGGATGTCGGGGGTCTCCGCGAAACCGAAGCGCAGGGTCATGCGATGGAAGCCGTTGCCCAGATCCTCTTCGGTGACCCGATCGCCTTTGATCAGATACGGCGTATCCACGAATTCCGTGGTGAGGATAATCACGGTTTCGTGGATGATCCAGTGGTGTTGGAGATTTTGCACCAGGGGACGGGGTGCGGTGTGGGCGTGGGTGGTCATGTAGACCCCGATTCCCTGGGAGCGGGGCACCGGGTTGGCGGCGAATTGACGCAGGAACGGCTCCAGGGGGATTTCTTCTTTGCGCATGGCTTCTCGTGCCAGTTCCAGTCCTTTTTTCCAGGTGGACATCAACAGAAAGATCACGGCGCCCAGAAGCAGGGGGAACCATCCTCCATCCGGGATTTTGAGGGCGTTGGCGGCGAAGAAGACCAGATCGAACACCAGGAAGAACACCGTCGCCACCAGGGTCACGACCGTCCCCCAGCCCAGCATGCCGCGCAGGACCAGTCCAAAGGCCAAGGTGGTGTCGATGGCCATGGCGCCGGTGACGGCGATGCCGTAGGCCGCAGCCAGATTGCTGCTGCTCTTGAATCCCAGCACCAGCAGCAGCACCGCGCCGAGCAGGATCCAGTTGATGGTGGGGACATAGATCTGTCCTTCTTCCCGTTCCGAGGTGTGGATCACCTCCATGCGGGGCAGGAAACCGAGTTGCATGGCCTGACGGGCGGCGGAGAAGGCCCCGGAGATCACCGCCTGGGAGGCGATCACCGTGGCGGCGGTGGCCAGTCCCACCAGCGGATAGAGTCCCCACTCCGGGGCGAGCAGATAGAAGGGATTGCGCACGGTTTCCGGGTTTTCCAGGATCAATCCCCCCTGGCCGAAATAGTTGAGCACCAAAGCGGGAAAGACCAGTATCAACCAGACCAGTCGGATAGGACGGCATCCGAAGTGGCCCATGTCGGCGTAGAGGGCTTCGGCTCCGGTCACGGAGAGAAAGACTGCGCCCAGCACGATGAAGGCTTGTCCTTTGTGGACGACGAAGAAGTGCCAGGCATGACTTGGATCCAGAGCGGCCAGCACCTGGGGATTTTTCAGGATTCCATGGATGCCCAGCCCTCCGAGGACGACAAACCAGACCATCACCACCGGGCCGAAAAGGGCGCCGACCCCTTCGGTTCCCCGGCGCTGGAACAGGAACAGACCGATCAGAATGCATACGGTGAAAGGCACCACCACCGGTTTGAGCAGCGGTGTGGCCAGTTCCAGCCCTTCGACGGCGGAGAGCACCGAGATGGCCGGAGTGATCACGCCGTCGCCGAAGAACAGGGCCAGTCCGCAGATGCCCAGAAAATGGATCAGAACGCGCCAGCGGGGGGTGGCATGCGGGGAGCGCAGCGCCAGGGCGGTCAAGGCCATGATGCCCCCTTCGCCCTTGTTGTCGGCGCGCATGATGAACAGCACATACTTGATGGTGATCACCACCACCAACGACCAGAAGATCATGGACAACACGCCGAGCACATCGGCCTGGGTGGGTATGCCGCCATGTCCAGACGAGGCGGCCAGGGACTCCTTGATGGCGTACAAGGGACTGGTGCCGATATCCCCGAAGACCACGCCCAGGGCGCCGATCATGAGTGTGGACAACCGATTGGTGTGTGGATCTTCCGAATGCGCCGACATGTCTGACTGCTCCGTTCCTGAAATGATGAATATGACGTTCCCTCGTGCGGTTTCCTGGCGGCCAGGATGGTTTTTCAAAATAAACGGAAGCGTATCAGCATGGGATCAAGTTGATGGCGCAACATATCAGGATTGTATCAAAATCGGGCATGCCGGAAGCGGGAGCGAATCCCAATGGTATTGCCAGGGCGTGTCATCGTGCTATGATGCTCTCATGTAGCCAAGTGGGTCTGTTATCTTGTATTTTTTGCAAATCGGGCAGGAACGGACCCTTTCTTCCATGCTATTGTCATGACCAGGAGTCGCGCCATGTCAACTTGTCCCTGGATGCGTTTGTGGATGGCGTTTCTGATGTTGTGGTCCGTTTCCGCGCAGGCCGGGCAGTCCGATCTGGATTTCGCCTTGCGTGGACCCTCCTTTGAACCGGGGAAGCCCGATCCCAGACTGGTGACTCCGGAGTGGATCCGGAAAGGCATCACCCATCCATCCGACGGGCAGCGGTTTGATTTGCACATCGAGATGGATCAGAACCTCTACGACGCCTTGACCCCCCTTGTGGAACAGTATGCCGCCGGGAATGGGTTGAAGGTGCGGATCAATCGGGGAACCTGTGGCACCAGTTCCGGCCCGTTGGCCAAGAAACAGGCGGACATGGCGGGATTTTGCTGTCCGCCGGCCTCCTACGACCGTCTGCCGGGGATCGTGTTTCATACCATCGGCATCGTGCCTACGGTTTTCATCACCCATCCTTCCAATCCCGTCACCCGGATCACCTTTGGCGAGGTGCAGAAGATCTACAGCGGCGAACTGCGTGAATGGCGGGAGTTGTCCGATCCGGCGGCCCGGGAGATGCCGGGCGCGATTCAGCCGGTGGCCCGGCTGCACTGCGAAACCCGTCCGGGCCATTGGCGGGAGATCCTCGACAACAAGAATTTGTTTTTCCAAAACTCCCTGTTCGTCAGTTCCATCCCCGACATGGTGGATACCGTGGCTTCCAATCCCCATGCCTTCGGCTGGGTCTCCCGCTGGGTGGTGGAGAAACCCGCCAACAAGAAACGGGTCCGCTGGCTGAAGCTCGACGGGATCGACCCGGACGATACCCGGTCCGTGGCCGAGGGGAAATACCCGTATTTCAAGGTGATGAACATGACTACCTGGGAAGGGGCGGGGGCGAATCCCCGGGCGGATCGGCTCATCGATCATCTGCTCAACGGCGCGGATCCGACCCGGGACGCGCCGTTCATTGTCCATGCCCACGCGCTCAGGCGTCACGGGTGGCCGTTCGACGGCAACGAACTGATCGGAATCCCCAACCGGGCCATGGATCGATGACACCCCGAAGGGGCCGTGTGCCCTCGGGGCATCCTTAGAGCGCTCCCATGAGATTCTTTTTTTCCCGACTGACTCTGGGGGTCAAGACCGTGCTGATCGGCCTGTCGATCAGTCTGGTGGCCGGTGTGGTGCTGGATCAGTTCCACTCCCGTTTTTTCATGAGCCAAAGCTCCAGCGCCCTCAACGCCGAGCTGGCGCGCGAGATTCGCACCGTGCGCCATCGGCTCAAGCAGTTCAAGAACCAGATCCCGGACACCATGACCTTGCTGGCGCACCACCGCAGGCTGATCGATCATCTGGTCAGCCCGCCGGCCACCTCGGAGCGGATCGTCCACCAGAAACCTCCCTCCTGGCTGCCCCCGCCGAGCAGTTGGCACCATCTGCACGCCGAATGGATGCTACTGCTGGGGGGCGACGGTGGCATTCGGGAATCTTTTCAGGTGGACAAGCGAAAAGAACTGCTTCCCGCCTGGCTGGAAGAGTCGCTGCCGTTGCTGCTGGCCAAGAGTCTGGGTCAGATCCTGGTGATCGAGCAGGATCGTCGGCTGTATTTGTTGAGTACGACGCGGGTGAATCTGCCTCCTCGGGGGGAGGTGGCGGCCCATTTGATGATGATCAGCGCTCTTGACGACGCGCTGTTGGAAAGCATCTATCCCTTCATGAGCCAGGATGATCTCGGGGTGGCGATTCTGGTCGGCTCTCCGGCGCGGGTGGTGGCGGACAACATTCCGGGGAGCGTGCCGCGGAGTGTCGATGCGGATGCGGACGACGATGCGGACGATCCGCACCAGATCCTGAGTGGCCGGGGGGAGTATCTGATGCTGGGCAAGGAGTACGACGACGACGGCGATACCGAGGCGCGGATCAATCTGTCGGTCTTCGTCAAGAAACAGCGTACCACCTTGTTCAGCGAACAACTGCTCGTGGTGGAGCGGCAGATGCAGTTGGCCATGGGCGTGATCCTGGTGATGGCCTTTTTGTGGTTGGCGCTGCGGGAGGTGCGGCGCATTCGCGGATTGATTCAGCGCATGGCGTTCTTGTCCCGGAAGGAGCTGGATTCTCCGCTGGCGGTGGCCTCCGGCGGGGATGAGTTGACCTTGCTGGAAGATGTCTTCACCCGGTTGTGGGAGAAGAACCGTCTGACCCACACCTATCGCACCAACATCAACCGGATTCTGCACTCCGGTCTGGAGAGCCGCTCCTTGCACGAGGAGTTGCGTCAGGATATCGCCCTGGCCCTGAACGGTTGCGATCATTTCAGTTTCGGGAGCGGGGCCATTTTTCTGGCCCAGGGGGGTGCGTCGACGTTGCGGCTGGTGGCCCACGTCGGACTGGTTTCCGGGTCGGAGATGCTGTGCGACGGCATCGCCTTTCATGCCGATTGTCCCTGCGCGCGCGCCTTGAAGAGCGGCATGGCCATGTTCGACGGGTGCGACCGTTGCCGTCCCGCCCACGATGCGGCGCTGTCGGTGGCGGATGGACTGTATTGTCTGCCGATCCAGGGACAGGGGCAGACGTTGGGGGTTTTGGCCATTCCCATGCGTCGGGATCATCTTCAGGGCGCCGACGAGGTGGAGTATCTGTGGACCGTGACCCACACCCTGGCCGGGATCATCGAGCGGTATCGCAAGGAGGAGGAGTTGGCTAGGGCCAAGGAGCAGGCGGAGTCGGCCAACCGGTTCAAGAGCGACTTTCTGGCCAACATGAGCCACGAAATCCGTACCCCCATGAATGCCATCATCGGCATGGGTCATCTGTTGGCCAAGACCGATCTCAATGCCCGGCAGATGGACTATGTGGGCAAGATCACCACCGCGTGCCGGACCTTGCTGGGGATCATCAATGACGTTCTGGACTTTTCCAAGATCGAGGCCAACCGGCTGCATCTGGATCCCATCCCCTTCGAGCTGGAGGCGGTGTTGCGGGATGTGGCGGATCTGATCGTGGGCAAGGCCGAGGAGAAAGGGATCGAGTTCCTGCTGCACATCGCTCCTTCGACCCCGCCCTGGTTGATCGGGGATCCGTTGCGTCTGGGTCAGATCCTGATCAATCTGGCCAGCAACGCGGTGAAGTTCACCCACAGCGGGGAGGTGGTGATCTCCGTGAGTCCGGAGCATCTGGGTTCGACTTTCGTCTGGTTGCGTTTTTCCGTGCGGGATACGGGGATCGGTTTGACTCCGGAACAGCAGGAACGGCTGTTTCAGGCGTTTGGTCAGGCGGAGAGTTCCATCACCCGTCAGTACGGGGGGACGGGATTGGGATTGGCCATCAGCAAGCGGCTGGTGACCATGATGGGCGGGGACATCACGGTGAGCAGCGCGCCGGAAAAGGGCAGTGATTTCAGTTTCCGGGCCGGTTTTTCGCTCCAGGAGCACGAGCCGGAGCGCATGCCGTTGACCCTGACCCATTTCCGCGAGTCCAAGGCTTTGATCGTGGATGACAATGGTCCATTCTGCATGATCTTCAAAGACCTGCTCGCGCCCATCGTGCGGGAGGTGGTGACGGTGCCTTCCGGCAAGGCCGCGCTGCTGGAGTTGCGTCATGCCAGCGGGAGCCGGGCGGGTTATGATCTGGTGTTCGTGGACTGGAACATGCCGGAGATGGATGGCATCGAGATGATTCGCCGCATGCGCGAGGAGTTGGATCTGCCGCTCATGCCGGCCACGATTCTGGTGACCGCCCACGCGCGCGAAGACATTCTCCATCAGGTGGACCGGATCCATGTGGATGGATTGATTTTCAAGCCGGTCAGTCAATCCCAGTTGGTCAACGCGTTGATGGAGTTGCGGGCGGGCAAGTCGTTGCGCACCTGTCGCACCGGGGATTCGCTGGCGGTGGTCGAGGCGCGATTGCGGGAGCGCATCGGTGGGGCGCGGGTGGTGGTGGTGGACGACAGTCCCATCAACCAGCAGGTGGCGCGGGAGATTCTGGAGGATTGCGGTTTGACGGTCATCCTGGCCGGGAATGGCCGGGAGCTGGTGGAGCGGATGAGTCGGATGGTTCCCGGAGAGGTGGAGCTGATTTTCATGGATTTGCAGATGCCGGTCATGGACGGTTTCACGGCCACGCGGGCGATCCGGGAGCAGTCTTGTTACCGGGATCTGCCCATTGTGGCCATGACCGCCAACGCCATGGTCGGGGATCGGGAACGTTCGTTGGCGGCGGGAATGAACGATCATGTGGCCAAGCCGATCGATCTGGCGGAGTTGCACGCCACGCTGGAACGCTGGTTGCCCCCCCGTTGCCGGATTCCGACCCTGGAGAGCGGGCGGGAAAAGGAGCAGGAGGAGCGGGAGCGTTCGGTTTCCGGCGGGGAGTCGCGTCTGTTGCCTGCCTGGCTGCCGGGTCTGGATCTGCGCGAGGCCTTGGCGCGGGTCAAGGGCAACGAACGGTTGTTGGGAGAGTTGCTGGTCGCGTTCTGCCGGGAGCATGGCGGGTCGGCGCAACGGATCCGGGAGCTGCTGGCGGCCGGTGAGCGGCAGGCTGCGTCCCGTCTGGCCCATGCGGTCAAAGGTCCGGCGGGCAATCTGGGCGCGCGCGAGCTGTGGGAGGCGGCCAGGGAGCTGGAACAACGGATTCTGGAGCGTGGGGATGAGCGGGACGACGGAGAGTTGATCCTCACCTTGAACCATTACGACAGCCGTTGGCCCGCTTTGATCCATTCCACCGCGCTTGTGGAAAAGAGTCTGTCGCGGAATGGTCGGACAGAGGCCGATTACGGTCCCGCGCCCCTGGAGAGTGAAGTGGGAGGATTGTTGCGTCGTTTGCGGGGGCTGCTGGCTGGTCACGATATGGATGCCCGCGTGCAGGCGGAGTTTCTGCGCGCTTTGCCTGTGGACGGGATGCGCGCTCCTTTGGTCGAGTCGTTTTTTGTCGCCATGAACGATCTGGATTATCGATCCGCTGGCCATCTGCTGGTACAAATCGCTTCCACTTTGTCCATCGATCTGGACGAGGAGTCTGTCGCATGACGACTGTTTCCGAGCCGGCCACCTTGTTGATCATCGACGACCAATCGGCCAACATCAAGGTGCTCAACGAGCTGCTGCGGGATGAGTATCGCATTCTGTTCGCCATCGAGAGTCGGGCCGGTCTGGAGATCGCGCGCGAGCGGTTGCCGGATCTGGTGCTGTTGGATGTGGTCATGCCGGACATGGATGGTCACGAGGTGTGTCGGTGTTTGAAACAGGATGAACGCACCCGCAACATTCCGGTCATTTTCATCACCTCGTTGCAGTTGAAGGAGTTCGAGACCGCCGGATTGCTGCTCGGGGCGGTGGATCACGTCACCAAGCCTTTTCATCCCGAGATCGTCAAGTTGCGCATTCAGAATCAACTGGAGTTGAAGCGTCATCGAGACCATCTGGAACAGATCGTGGCCCAGCAGACCGCGCAACTGCGTCTGGCCAAGGAGGCCGCCGAGGCGGGAGAGCGGGCCAAGCGCGATCTGCTGATGCTGTTCAGCCATGAATTGCGCACCCCGTTGCACGGCATCATCGGGTTTACCGATCTTTTGGTGAACTCGGGTGTCACGGAGGAGCAGAAGGAGTATCTCTCGGTGGTCAGCCGTTCTTCTCATGTGTTGGCGGACATGGTGGAAGGGATCCTGGAGTTGATGCAGATCGAACTCGACGCGCGTCCCACCTCTTTGGAACCCTTTGATCTGAAAGCCACCTTGCACGGAGTGCTGGAGCGGCACACGCGGGCGGCGCGGGAGAAGGGGTTGACCCTGGAGTTGCGGGGCGCGTTCGATACCCTGCCCGAGGTGGCGGGCAGTGCGCGGCATTTCGACCGGATCGTCGATCATCTGGTGCGCAATGCGATCAAATTCACCACCACCGGCGGGATTGTCGTCGGGGTGGAGGTTGTGGAGGATCGGCCCCATTATGTGCATGGTTTTGTCTCGGACACCGGGATCGGAATCGAGGAGGGGCATCGGGAGTTCATTTTGCAATACTTCACCCAAGTCGAGCGGGTGATGACCCGGCATCAGGGGGGATTGGGGTTGGGACTGGCCTATTGCCGCAAGGCCCTGGCCCGTTATTTCGAGGGACGACTCTGGCTGGAAAGCGTGCCCAACCAGGGCAGCACGTTTCATTTTGAGGCGCGTTTGTGCGGGTGATTTCTTATGGTTAAGGATTGATTCAGGATCGGGTGCGTGTTATCGTGCGGACTGCTGTTATCGATGAACCGACTGGTGGGGGGGGAAGATGAAACTCAATCTTATGGCAAAAGTGGCGATGGCTTTCGCCTCGGTTTTGTTGATCACTATTATAATTGCTGTGAATGGGTGGCGTGGTCTGGATGGGGTGAGCAAACGGGTTCACAATACGACCACGATTGCCAGGATCCAGGCCGAGGCGACCAATATTTTGCGGGCCGAGCGGAATTTTCTCGAAGATCAGGACCAGGCGCATCTGGATCTGGCCATCAAGGCGGCGACGGCCATTCAGGGCAAGTCCGCCGAGGTCCGGGAGGCCTTCCAGGATCCGGCGGACAAAGAGCGCATGAACCGGGTGATCCAGGTGGCTGCGGAGTATGGCCGGTTGTTCACCGCGCTGATCGAGGTGAGCCGGAAGATTACTGTGGCCAAGGCGCGGATGCAACAGGCTTCCGAGACGGTGATCGCGGCGGTTCATACGGTGAAACAGGCGCAAACCGATAAATTGCGCGCCATCGGAGAGACGCTGAACACCTTCACGTGCTTGAAGGATCTTCAGTCCCAGATGGACAATCGTCTCAGGAAGATCAACAGCAGCAGCGACATGGGGATGCTGCTCATGGCGGCCCGGATCGGGGAGTATGAGGTGATCAACACCATGGGCGAGGATGCCAAGGTGATCGAGCATACCCGTTCCGAGGTGGCCAAGGCCCTGAAGCTCGCCACCGACATGACCGCCTCTTTCACCGATCCCAAGGATCAGGAGGTCGGCAAAAAGGTCGAGGCGGCATTCGGGGTCTATCTGGTGGCGTTCGACGCCCTGCTGGCCCAGTTGCACGAGCAGGAGAAGGATGAACAGGCCATGGTCGCCGGTCGTCAGCAACTCACCCAGGTGATCGACGAAGTGGTGGACGGGCAACAGAAGAAACTGGAGGCCGAGGTGATGACTGCGGAATCCTTCATTCTGGTCGGCAGTCTGATCGCGGTCCTCGTGGGCACGCTGATCGCTTATTTCTTCTCTTTGAGTCTGGTCAAGGCGGTCACCGGGTGCATTGGCAACATGTCGAGCATGGCCGAGGGCAATCTGGCGATCCGTTGTGTCACCACCCGCGCCGACGAGTTGGGCAGCATGTCGAAGGCCATCGACGCGGTGGCGGTGAAATTGCGCGAGGTGGTCGATGAAGTGACCCAATCGGTGGCCAATGTCACCTCCGGTTCGCTGCAACTCTCCTCGTCGGCCCAGACCCTCTCCGAGGGGGCCACCTCCCAGGCGGCCAGCATCGAGGAGACCTCTTCGGCCATGGAGCAGATGACCAGCACCATCGCCAAGAACATGGACAACGCCATGACCACCGAAAAGATCGCCCTTTCGGCCTCCCAGGATGCCGCCGAAGGGGGAGAGGCGGTGTCGCAGGCGGTGTCGGCCATGAAGGAGATCGCCGGCAAGATTTCGATCATCGAGGAGATCGCCCGTCAGACCAATCTGCTCGCCTTGAACGCCGCCATCGAGGCGGCCCGGGCCGGGGAGCATGGCAAGGGCTTTGCCGTGGTGGCCGCCGAGGTGCGCAAACTGGCGGAACGAAGCCAGTCCGCAGCGGGTGAGATCAGCCAGTTGTCCGCCACCAGCGTGGGCGTGGCCGAACGGGCCGGAGAGATCATCAACAAGCTGGTGCCGGACATCCAGCGGACCTCGGAGCTGGTGCAAGAGATCTCCTCCTCCAGCCGGGAGCAGAGTCAGGGCGCGGTGCAGATCAATCAGGCGATCCAGCAGTTGGACCGGGTGATCCAGCAGAATGCCGGGGCCTCCGAAGAGATGGCCGCCACCGCCGAGGAGTTGAATTCCCAGGCCGAACAACTCAGGCAGGCGATTGGTTTCTTCCGGACCGGCGCCAATCCGGCCATGCCGGGCCGCTCGGCGCGGTCTGCCACGGTGCTGGAAACGGGTGGCGTATCCTTGTCGCTGACCGACCGGACGCGCCAGACCGCCAAACCGATGGCCCGCAAACCGGCGGCTTTGCCGGCTCCGGGGCAGTCCGGCGGGGGGCGCGCGTCCCATGCCGCAAACCTGGACGACGAATTCGAGCGCATGTGATCCCACGACCGTTTGCCTTGACAAGGAGAACCATCATGACCCATCCGAACGGATGTCGTACCGGGGATCACCATCCGGATTCCCTGACCATCAGCCGCCGCCATTTTCTGCGCCTGACCGCCGCCACGGCTGGTGGCGTGGCGCTTTATTCCTCTTTCGTGCCCGGCGTGCTGCACGCGGCGGGACATACCGATGCGCTGTTGCTCAGTTGCATGGATTATCGGCTGATCAATCAGATCGAGCATTACATGTTCAAGCGCTGCATGCGCACCAAATACGACCATGTGATCCTGGCCGGAGCCTCTCTGGGAGCCTTGAACGACAAGTTTCCCGCCTGGGGTCAGACCTTCTGGGATCATCTGGACGTGGCCAAGAAGCTCCACGACATCCGCTCGGTGATCATCATGGATCATCGGGATTGCGGAGCATACAAGGTGATCCTGGGGGAGGATCTTTCCAAGGATCCCCAGAAGGAGACCACGGTCCACAAGGCTCAGCTGGAAAAACTGGCCGCTGCGGTCAAGAAGAAATATCCGGAACTGGGAATCGAACTGCTGCTCATGGGGCTGGATGGGGAGGTGGAGACCCTGTAACCGTCATGAGACTGTGGACCCTGCATCCAGCCTGTCTGGACCCTCAGGGGCTGGTGGCGGTGTGGCGCGAGGGATTGCTGGCGCAAAAGGTGTTGCGTGGCTTGACCCGTGGCTATCGCCATCATCCCCAGTTGATCCGTTTTCGGCAGACGGATGATCCGATCGGAGCGGTGGTGGCCTATTTGCGGGGGGTGGAACAAGAGGCGGCACGTCGGGGATACCGTTTCGACCCGACCCGTCTGGGGCCGGAGCGCTGGTCGGGTACGATGCCGGAGAGCGTTGGTCAGCTCGATTTTGAATGGCGCCATCTGTTGGCCAAGGTGGCGATCCGTTCTCCGGCCCATTATGCCACCATCCAGGGGGTGATCCGACCCGATCCCCATCCGCTGTTCACGCTGATCGACGGGCCAAAACGGGACTGGGAAAAGGGGTGACCGGGTGACTGGAAAAAAGGTGACTGGAAAAACAAGCTGACCGGATAAGGCCGTCGGTTTTTCAAAGCTCCATGGTCCGCATGTGCCGGATCAGATCCAGCACCCGGTGGGCGTAGCTCCATTCGTTGTTGTACCAGCTTAATATCTTGACCGTGCTTTCGATCACCCGCGTGGAAAGGCCGTCCACGATCGAGGAGCGGGGATCCTCCCGGTAGTCGCTGGAGACCAGCGGATCCATGGAAAAGCCCAGGTAGCGGCTCTGGGAAGCGCGCAGCACCTCGTTGACCGCGTCGGTGTTGGTGGGACGTTCCACCTCCATCACCATGTCCACCAACGAGACATTGGCCACGGGAACCCGTACCGACAGCCCGTCGAAACGTCCCGCCAGCTCCGGAATCACCAGTCCGATGGCGGCGGCGGCTCCGGTGGTGGTGGGAATCAGGGAGGTGGCTGCCGAACGGGCGCGGCGCAGATCGTTGTGGGGGGCGTCCAGCAGACGTTGATCGGCGGTGTAGGAGTGGATGGTGGTGAGCAGACCTCGCCGCACGCCGAAATGGTCCAGAATCACCCGTACCACCGGAGCCAGACAGTTGGTGGTGCATGAGGCGTTGGAGACCACCCGGTCTTGATCCGGGTCGTATTCGTCTTCGTTGATTCCCATTACCAAAGTTTTAACTTCTCCTTTGGCCGGAGCGGAGATCACCACCCGGCGCGCTCCCCCCTTGAGATGGGCGGAGGCGGTGGCCAGATTGGCGAAGCGTCCGGTGGACTCGATCACGTAGTCCGCCCCGTGGCGGTGCCAGGGAATGGCGCCCGGATCCGGTTCGGCCAGCAGGGTGGTGGGATGTCCGTTTACGGTCAGGGTGGTGCCGGACAGGGACACGGATCCTTTCCATGGCCCCATGAAGGAGTCGTACTGGAACAGATGGGTCAGGATTTCCGGCGTGGACAGATCGTTGACCGCCACCACCCGAAGATCGTTGAACAGGGGGTCGCTGGCCGCAGCCCGGAAAATGGCCCGGCCAATGCGACCGAACCCATTGATGCCAATGCGAATGGTCATGTAGTCATCCCCGATGGGGTAATGGAGGCGGTGCGCTCTGGAAAAAAAAACGCCATCGCCTTTTGGCAAACACGCGGTTTCACATTTTGCCAGAGGTGGTATCCACTGTTCAAGGCGTCATGATCGGAAGCGTACTAAAGATCGGGTTGGCGGGTGGAGGGCGCATCCGCGTCACGCCGATGACGGGCAAGACGATTTTCACTTTTGCCGCGCCGGACGATGGGGTATGCTCGACGGCGTGGAATTATCGATTCTAAAGATGCCCCTCAACCCCCCTTCGTCGATATCCGGCCATGGAAGAATTTCAACGAATCAAAAGACTTCCCCCTTACGTCTTCGCGGCGGTCAATGATCTCAAGTACGCCGCCCGGCAAAGGGGCGAGGATATCATCGACTTCGGCATGGGCAATCCCGATCAGCCTACTCCCAAGCACATCGTGGATCGTCTGTGCGAGGCGGCCCAGGAGGGTCGCAACCATCGCTATTCGGTCTCCAAGGGGATCCATGGGTTGAGAAAGGCCATCTGTGCCTATTATCAACGCCGTTTTCAGGTCGAACTCGACCCCAATACCGAAGCCATCGTCACCATCGGCTCCAAAGAGGGCATCTCCCACCTCGCCTTGGCCATGACCAATCCGGGGGATACGGTGCTGGTGCCCAATCCCACCTATCCGATCCACGTCTACGCCTTTGTCCTGGCCGGAGCCGACATCCGTCATGTGCCGCTGATGCCCAATTCCGACTTCTTCGAGGAATTGACCCAGGCCATGCGCACCTCCTGGCCCAAGCCGAAGACCTTGGTAATCAATTTCCCCTCCAATCCGACCGCCCAGGTGGTTGATCTGGATTTCTACTACAAGGTCAACGAGTTCGCGCGGGAACACGACCTGTTCGTCATCTCCGACATCGCCTATGCCGATATCTGCTACGACGGCTATCAGGCCCCGAGCATGTTGCAGGTTCCAGGTGCCAAGGATCGTTGCATCGAGTTTCACTCCCTGTCCAAGACCTACAACATGCCTGGCTGGCGGGTGGGATTCGGCGTGGGATGTCCCCGGCTGGTCTACGCCCTGGCGCGCATCAAGTCCTATCTCGACTATGGCATGTTCCAGCCCATCCAGATCGCCGCCGCCGTGGCCCTGAACGGACCCCAGGAGTGCATCCAGGAACATTGCGAAACCTACCGCATCCGCCGCGACTTGCTGGTGGATGGCCTGAGCCGTTCCGGCTGGCGGGTGGACAAGCCCAAGGCCTCGATGTTCGTGTGGGCGGAAATTCCCCAGGAGTTCAAACATCTGGGATCTTTGGAGTTCTCCAAGATGCTGCTCAAGGAGGCCAAGGTGGCGGTCAGCCCCGGCGTTGGGTTTGGTCAGTATGGGGATGACTACGTGCGTCTCGCCTTGATCGAGAACGAACATCGTACCCGGCAGGCCGTGCGGGGCATCCGCCGGTTCATGAATCTCGGCGGCGACATCGCCTCTTGATGGTCCTGGGAGGATCGACTGTGGAAGCACTGCGCATTGGAATGTTGGGATTCGGCACCGTGGGACGGGGTGTGGCGGATCTGTTGTTGAACCATCAGGAACTCCTCTCCCAGCGTGCCGGCATGCCGTTGCGTCTGGTCCGCATCGCCACCCGCACCCCGGAACGGGATCGGGGATTGTCGCTGGGCGGGGTGGAGTTGACCGGGGATGTCAACCGGGTGGTGAATGCCTCGGATCTGGATGTGGTGGTGGAGTTGATCGGCGGGTTTATTCCCGCTCGTGATCTGGTCCACCGCGCGTTGGAGAGCGGCAAACACGTGATCACCGCCAACAAGGCCCTGATCGCCGAATACGGCTCGGAACTCTTCGCCCTGGCCCAGTCCAAAGGGGTGCAACTGGGCTTCGAGGCTTCGGTCGCCGGGGCGGTTCCCGTGGTCAAGGCGTTGCGGGAGAGTCTGGCGGGCAACCGGGTGGATCTGGTGTATGGCATCCTCAACGGGACTTGCAACTATATCCTGACCGAAATGCGGGAAAAAGGACTGCCCTTCGCCCAGGTGCTCTCCGATGCCCAGGACAAGGGATTCGCCGAGGCGGATCCGTCGTTTGACGTGGATGGCATCGACGCGGCCCACAAATTGGCGATCCTGGCGGCCATCGCGTTCGGCACCCATCTGGATTTCGCCCGTATCGTCAAGGAGGGGATTCGTCACGTCTCCGATACCGACATCGCCTGGGCCAAGGAGATGGGCTATCGCATCAAGCTGTTGGCCATGGCCCGCCTGAAAGAGGGACTGCTGGAACTGGCGGTGCGTCCGGTCATGGTGCCGGAAAGCTCCATGGTGGCGGCGGTGGAAGGGGTCTCCAACGCGGTGTTCATGCATGGCGACTACGCGGGAACCACCATGTACCATGGTCGGGGCGCGGGAGAGCGTCCCACGGCCAGCGCCGTGGTGGCCGATCTGATGGATCTGGCTCGCGATCTGCGCGTTGGTTCCACAGGACGGATTCCGGCGCTTTCGGTTCCGGTTCACCATCTGCGCACCTTGCCGATTCGGACGGCGTCCCAGCGTCAGGGCACCTTCTATCTGCGGTTGGCCGTGACCGACCGGCCCGGCGTCTTGGCGGAGATCACCGCGATTCTCGCCCGGCACGCCATCTCCCTGGATGCCATCCACCAGAAAGGACGCTCCCGTGTGGAGGCCGTGCCCCTGGTCATGGTCACCCACGAAACCACGGAAGAGCGCATCGCCATGGCCCTGGTGGAAATCGAGCAGTTGGACTCGGTGCGGGAGCCGCCCCGGTCGATCCGCATCGAATCCGGTTTGGCCTGATTTTTCCGTTTGTGGCGCTTTCTTCCGTATTGATCCTGATCGAGGGGTTGACCGCGCCCGGGGATCCCTCCCCGGGCGTCGGATCCTCCACCCTGGCCCGTTGGGCGGCGCGCGGCTCCACCGGAACGGTTGTCCTGCCTCGGGGGGTGCGGGGCGTGTCGTGGGATCTGTTGCTCCCCGGCGCCCCTGAAGTCGTCCCGGCGTCGCTGGGATATCTGACCGCCCTTGGCGCCGGTCTTGATCCGGATCCGGATCATCTCTGGGCCTTGCTGGATTTTGTCCATCTGCGTCAAATCCGCGACCGGTTGATCTTCGCCACCTCCGGTCCCGCGCTGCCATCGCCAGCGGAGCGGGTGGTGCTGGTCCAGGCCATGGGCGACGCCCTGAAAGAGGCCGGATGGCGCCTCCATCCCCTGCCCGAAACCCTGGATGGCCCGCTTCTGATCTCCACGCCCCATCCCCTGGTGACGCACACCATCCCCCTGGAAGAGTTGGAGGGCGCTTCGTTTCTGGATCGACAACCCTCCGGACCCGATGGCCTCGCGCTGCTGGCTCTGCTCACTCACGGGCAGATGGTGCTCGCCCGTCATCCCCTCAACCGGCAGCGCGGCCTGGAGCGGCAACCGCCCCTCAATACCCCCTGGATCTGGGGAATCGGCACGGGTCGCGTAGGAGGGGCATGCCCGTCTGTGGTCTCTGGTGGTGTCTGCGTGAGTTCCCGTCCTGAATGGGCGGGTGTGGCCCGAGGTGCTGGATTTGCGGTTCAACTGGCGCCTGCGGTGCCGGATGCGGCCTTTTTTGAGGCATTCTTGACGCGGGTGGAACAGGCCGAGGCGGTTCCCGGCGTTTTGTATCTGCACGCCCCGACGCGTTTGTTGCGTTCTGGCGGGCGGGAGGAGCGGCTGGCGTGGCTCAAGGGGCTGGACGACCATCTGCTGGCCCCGCTGGCCACCCGGCTGGCGGCTGGCGGAGGGAGAGTCCTGGTGGTGGGGGATGGAGCTTCCGGGACTCCGCAAGGGGTCTGGGCGCGGGTGCAGGGACGGCAACTGATCGCCAGACCCTGGTTCTGGTCACGTCGTGTTTTGGGACAAGGAAAGAGCCTTGACTGTCATGGATTGCGGAGTGCGTGGTTGACATGAACGATCACCAGGGGGGGGAGAAGTCGGGGGGAGAGAAGAGGGAGGGGAAGAAAGGGGGGTCGTTCAGCGGCAAGGTATGGCGTCTGCGGGCGGTGACCACGGATCACCACCGTCAATTGGCGCGGGAGTCGGGGCTGCATGCGCTGTTTGCCGCCATCCTGGCCGACCGGGGATTGAAGAGCGTGTCGGAGGTGGAGCGCTATCTGCGTCCCCTGTTGAGCCATCTGGTGGATCCGCTGGGTCTGCTGGACATGGACAAGGCGGTGGATCGGCTGGTGCGGATGGTGGAACAGGGGGAGGCGTGCGCCATTTTTGGCGATTACGACGTGGACGGGGTGACTTCTTGCGCGTTGTTGTATCGCTATTTCGCCGCGTTGGGACAGGCTCCCCGCATCTACATTCCGGATCGCATGCGCGAAGGCTACGGCCCCAACGCACCGGCTCTGCGCGCGCTGCACGCCGAAGGGATCCGGGTGGTGATCACCGTCGATTGCGGCATCACCGCTTTCGAGCCTATGCAGGTGGCTGCCGAAATCGGGCTGGATGTGATCGTGACCGATCACCATCAGGCCCGTGAGACCCTGCCTGCGGCGGTGGCGGTGATCAATCCCAACCGGCTGGACGATCCGTTTCCCCACAAGGAGTTGGCCGGGGTGGGGGTGGCTTTTTATCTGGTGCTGGCTCTCAACCGGGCCTTGCGGGAACGGGGATGGTTTCAGGCGCCTCGGGTGGAACCGGATCTCAAGACCGTGTTAGATCTGGTGGCGGTGGGCACCATCGCCGATGTGGCCAGTCTCACCGGTTTGAACCGTCCTTTGACCACCGTGGGGTTGCGGGTCGCGTCAACGGATACCCGACAGGGATTGGTCGCCCTGATGGCGGTGGCCCGGCTGCGCGGCAGCTTGAGCGCCGGACAGGTGGGATTCCAGATCGGTCCTCGCCTCAACGCCGGGGGGCGTCTGGGGCAGGGGGCGCTGGGCGCGGAGTTGCTGATCACCGACGATCCGGTCCGCGCCGGGGAGATTGCCGAAACCCTGGAGCAGTACAATCACGAGCGGCAGCAGTTGGAAAAGAGGATTCTCAAGGAGTCCATCGAACAGGTGGAGTCCCAGGGGCTGGCGGAACGGCGTTTCGGACTGGTGGTGGCGGGTCAGGGATGGCATCAGGGCGTGGTGGGCATCGTGGCCTCGCGGCTGGTGGAGCGTTATCACCGGCCTGTGGTGGTGATGGCCATGGACGGAGAGGGGGGTGGCAAGGGATCG
This sequence comes from Magnetococcales bacterium, assembly GCA_015231375.1. GTDB lineage: Bacteria > Pseudomonadota > Magnetococcia > Magnetococcales > Magnetaquicoccaceae > Magnetaquiglobus. The sequence continues at coordinate 32,420 of JADGBT010000031.1, forward strand.
GCCCGTTCCATTCCTGGCGTGGATCTGCTGGCTGCGGTGACCCGGTGCGAGCCGTTGCTGCTGGGATTTGGCGGTCATCGGGCGGCGGCGGGGTTGACGTTGATTCCCGGCGCGCTGGAGGCGCTGATCGAGTCGTTCGATCGGGCCGTGCGCGAGGAGAATCCGGTCGAGCTGTTTCAGCCGGTGTTGCGGGTGGATGGAGAGTGTCCCCTGGGGGATGTGGATCTGGAGTTGGTGGGGCGTCTGGAGCGGTTGCAACCGTTTGGTCGGGGCAATCCCGAGCCGGTATGGGTGGTGCGCAATGTGCGGGTGCTGGATCCACGGGTGATGAGCGATCGGCATATCCGTTGCCAGTTGGCCGACACCAGGGATGCGGCGGTGGACGCCATCGCGTTCGGAGTGCTGCCCGGACCACTGGGTGAGGGCCTGCTTCAGGCGACATCACGGGTGGACGTGGCCGGAACCTTGTCCATCAACCGCTACAACCATCGGGAACGGGTTCAATTCGTCATCAAGGATGTCCGGCCCGCCAGTCTGGAATCTCTGGGAGTGTGAAAAACGTCTGAGCGTTGACAGGTTCTGTGATCCCGGGTTTTCCCGGCTTCATGGCGCGGGGTGTCGGGCGATCGTCGGGCCGGGATCGTCGGGATGCCGTCGGGCCAGCCTGTTTCTGTTCAGGCCGTGGCGGTTTGACTCCAGACCGGGAAGCGTTCCAGGGTTTCCGGCCCGTGGTTTTCGTTGATCACTTCGGCCAGGGCCGTGAGCAGCGCGGGTTCCGGATGATTGTCCTGGAGCGCGCGTTGACAGTTGCAGCGCAGATCCCAGCCCGGAGAGCGGATGCCGTTCAGGATCATGGTCTTGACGCGACCCAGGGCCAACTCGAAACGTTTGGGATCGTGGGCCAGGATATAAAACCATAGTTCCAGCGTCAGGACCGGATTGGCGGTTCCCGGCAGGGCGAGGGCCTTGTCCAGCAGGGGGATGGCCTCGGCGTGGCGTCCCTGACACAGCAGCAGTTGCACGAAGTTGGCCAGACGGCTGGCGTTGTTGGGTTCCGTGTGCAAGGAGCGCCGGTACAGATCCTCGGCGGCGGCGGGGTCGTGGCGGAGTTCATTCATGAAGAGGGCCAGATTGCCCAGATTGTTGGGATCGGTGGGATCGGCTTGCAAGGCGCGATGATAATACGCCTCGGCTTTGTCCGGGTCGCGACGGACATTCTTCAGAAACAGCGCATAGTTGCCCAGGTGGGCGGCATGATCGGGATCGACCGCGAGAGCCTGGAGAAACAGGGCTTCGGCGGCGTCGTGATCCTGGCGGACGTTTTTCATGAACAGCGCGAAGTTGCCCAAACAGTTGGCGTCGCGGTCGTCGAGGGCCACGGCCTGCCGGTAGAGGCTTTCCGCCAGATCGTCGTCCCGGCGGGTGTCGTGCAGATACAAGGCGTAGTTGCTCAACACGATCGCGTCGCGCGGTCCGGCGTGCAGGGCGCGACGATACAGGGTTTCCGCCTGATCGTGGTCGCCGCGCACCTCGTGGAGGAACAAGGCGTAGTTGCCGACATGGATGGCCAGTTCCGGTTCCAGTTCCAGGGCGCGACGGTAATGGGTTTCCGCCTCGTCGTGGTCTTTGCGGACTTCGTGCAGGAAGACGGCGAAGTTGTCGAGATTGACCCCGTGGTTGGGATTGACCCGCAGGGCTTGGCGGTAGAGGGTTTCGGCCTGATCTGGATCGTGGCGGACTTCGTGCATGAACAAGGCGAAAGTGCCCAGCAGATCGGGGTTTTCCGGTTCCAGGTCGATGGCCTGACGGAACAGCCGTTCCGCCAGATCATAATTCCGGATCACCTTTTCGGCCACGAACCGTTTGGCCAGCAGTTCGTTGATCGGGGAGGATTCCGGTTGATCCAGTCCCGGCACCCAGCGGATTTGATCCGAGGCGAGAATGGGACCGAGTTTGTCGAGCAGGGAGGTCATGCCCTGGGCCAGTTGCGCGTTCTCGTCGCCGTTGGGGTGGGAGCGGTCCGCGTCGCGGGGACAGGGACGGAACTCCAGGGTTGAAATCTCTTCGCTCTGGGGTTGCCAGGTAGCCAGAGCCAGGGGGTCGGAGGGCACTCCGGGTCCGGCGATATGGACCTCGAAGCCATGTGTGCGCAAAAAGACCCATTGATTCCATTCTTCCGCCTGGTTTCGGGCGGCCTCCCGTCGGGTCAGAAAGGAGGTCAAGCCTTTCAGAAGACCTTTGGGAGGCGCGGAGTGGGGCGCATGGGTCGATTGGAATGAGGTATTCATGGCTTCAAGACCCTTTGGTGGCCGTGCCGGGCGAGCGACACGAACGCGGTGGTGTGGAATGGCGGGGAGGCCGTTTTTTCCGGATCAGCTTTTGGCGGTGGTTTGAGGCCGACGCACATCCCGCTGTTTGATTTCGTTCCACAGCGTGCGATAGGCGTTGGCTTCCTGACTTTCGCGCGCGAAGGAGAAGACCGGCGAACGTTTCACGCCCATGGCCTCGATGATGTTGGATTCGGGCACGATGGATTGCAGAAAGATCGGGTGTTTGCCGAAGATGTTGCGGGTCACCACCCGGTGGATCGGTTTGTGGTCGTTGATCATGTTGAAAAACGGCATGACCTGGAGCCGGTTGGCGCGGCGTTTGACCAGAAACTGGACCAGACTGTTGTAGGCGCGCAGCGAAAGCGGGGTGGGGATGAGGGGCACCAGCAGAATATCCGACATGTGAAAGACGTTTTCGGCCACGGCGCCGATGCCCGGCGGGCAGTCCACGAAGACGTGATCGAACTGTTTCTGGAGGGGTTTGAGGATCCGTTGCAGGGCCGCCAGGGGTTTGGACTGATGATCGATCTGGGCTTCCATGTGTCGATAGGTGAGATCGGCGGGCAGCAGGTCGAGATTGGGAAATCCGGTCATGCGCAACGAGGACTGGGGATCCGGATGGTTGCCGAGAAGCTCTTTGGAACCGCCCTTGATGACGGGCTTGACGCACAGATAATAGCTGGTGCTTCCCTGGGGATCGAGATCCCAGATCAGGGTTCTGGCCCCTTCCGACGCGGAAAGATAGGCGAGATTGACGGCTGTGGTGGTTTTCCCGACGCCGCCTTTGATGTTATACAAAGAAAAAATCTTCATGGGCGATTCAGCGCTCCTTGCGGGGTGGTGAGGATCGGATCGAAAAGCCGGTGATCCCAGCGGAAGAATATATCGGCTTTGTCGGTTGAAAGAAAGTCGATAATGCGGGTATTCTAACAGAGGTTGAGTCCGGGAGTCGCCGGTCTTGGGAATGGGAAGAAGGTCCATTGGGAGGAGAGAGACCATGAAAGTATCCGTTGCATACGCCGAACCGAAACGGCAGGTGGTGCTGAACGTGGATGCGACCGAGGGGATCACGGCGGAAGGAGCGATTCGGCAATCGGGTATTCTGGGGCGTTATCCGCGCATCGATCTGGGGGTGAACAAGATCGGAATCTACAGCAAGCTGGTGCCGTTGGATCATCGCCTGTCGGACGGGGACCGGGTGGAGATCTATCGTCCCGCCGAGGGCAAGCCGCCCAAGAAGGAGCGGGCGGTCAAGAGCGCCGCCGGGTCCGTGGGCGCGGAGGAGGGAGCCGGAGAGTCGTGAGCCGTCTGCCCGGCGCGACCCGCTACCGGTTGACCCTGGAGTATGACGGGAGCCGTTTTTCCGGCTGGCAGCGTCAGGCGCCGGGAGTGGTCACGGTGCAAGGGGTGGTGGAACAGGCCCTGGAACGGATGTGCGGCCATCCGGTGTTGCTGGTGGGAGCGGGTCGCACCGATACCGGGGTACACGCCATGGGACAGGTGGCCCACTTCGACACCACCCGTCCCCGCAACGCGGGGGTCTTTCCACGGGCCTTGAATGTGTTGACCCCTGCGGATGTCACGGTGCTGGAGGCCGGGGAGGTGGCGGAGGGGTTCAATGCCCGTCGGGCGGCGTGGCGGGAGTATCGGTATCGGATCTTGCGCCGCTCGGCGCCTTCGGCGTTGGACCGGGGTCGGGCGTGGCATCATCCGGGTCGTCTGGATCTGGAGGCGATGACGCGCGCGGCGGAATTCCTGGTGGGCCGACACGATTTCTCCGCCTTTCGCGCTGCCCACTGTCAATCCCTGACCCCGGTGCGCGAGGTGATCCTGGCCGAACTGCGTCCAGAAGGGGACGAGATTCATTTTGTCATCCGCGCCAACGCCTTTTTGTACCACATGGTGCGCAACATCGTGGGCAGTCTGGTGTGGGTCGGGCGGGGCAAATGGACTCCGGAACGGTTCGCCGAGGTGCTGGCCGGTCGGGATCGCACCTGCGCCGGTCCCATGGCTCCGGCCCATGGACTTTATCTGATGCGGGTCCACTATGGGGAGACGGCGGGCGTTCTTTGAAAAAAAGCGACCGCAAAGCGCAAAACCGGATCCCGGATCCCGAATACCTGGCAAAGGAATCAACCAATCCGTTCATTTTTGGGAAAGTCGGCTCGACTTTTGAACCGGGATTGATGCGGACCTTTTGCCGTTTTTGTTGTGCGGAAAGGGAATATGTGTTATTGGCTCGTAAAAGGTGGGATGAAATCCCCAAATCGATGCACGCGGGAGTGATGGCGAAATGGACGAGTGGATCACGGTCAGAAACGACGCGCATGCGGCCCTGGCGCAGGCCGAAGAGCGTTCGCGGGATTTGAAGGAGCGGTTCAAGGATATCAAGAGGAAGATCATTCATCTCTCCATTGACCTGTCACGGGCCGAACACGCCAAGGACCGGGCCCTGGCCGCCTATGCCACCCATTCCGGCTCCGAGTCGTTGCAGGAGGAGTTGAGCGAAGCGCGGGAGCGGGTGGCCCGCACCCGGCAGGAGATGGAGGATCTGGAAACCCTCATGGAAGCCTCCAAGAGTGAGTTTCGCCTGTTGAGCCGGGAGATTCCGGCGTTGCGCAAGGCGTTCGCCGATGCCGAACAGTTGTTCTGGTTTGGTCTGTTCGAGTCCATGCGCGATCGGATCCGTCACGCCATCGGCCCCGAAGTGGAACGGGCTTATGCCGCCTACGCCGCCTCGTTCACCCGCGATCTGACCCCCGAGGCTTTTTTGAAGCGGCTGTTCGGCGATTTCGGCAATCCGCAACGTCTGCCGGAGATCCGTCGGGAGTTGGCCAGGGCCTATCCGTTGACCGGTGCCCCGGAAGAGGCCTCCGCAACCTACGCGCTGGCCCCTCCAGATGGTCCGGTTCGGGAGGGTGGACACTCTCCCGGAGACGAGGCCCGTCACTGGGCGCAGATGGTGCGCGGATAAGGGGGACGGTGGAAGGTCGTTGCGCTTTCGACAAAAAACGCGGTCGGAAGCGACGGCTTTTTCGGGTCGATCCGGCTGGAGTGGACGCGCTCCAACGTTTGAGTCGTGCCAGTCGCGCGCGGCTGTGGCCGGTGTGCGACCCGCTCCCGTGTGACCCGCTCCACAGGATGCCTGGCGCCAACCTCTTTCTTTGCGTTTCCCCGACGGCGAAGTCTGCGCGATTTCAGTGAGAATCCATAAAAATCATAAAACCGCCCGCATCCTTGAAGGCAACAGGTGGGCGATTGTTATCTGCTGGAGGAAGCCATGATCACCAAGAAGACCGAAAGAGTCTTGCTGTTGGGTATCGATTTGGGCACGGCGCGCACCGCCGTGACGAGCAACCGCCAGTTCCGGGGATTGGTCCACTCCGTGGTGGGATATCCCAAGGATATCATCGGGGTGAAGATTCTCAACCGCACCCAGGTGATCGGTTCCGAGGCGATCGAGAAACGGGCCCTGCTGGATTTGTACCATCCCTTGCAAGACGGCGTGTTGAAAGAGGCCAGCGACCGGGATCTGGAAGCGGCGCGCGCGCTGCTTAAACAGGTGGTCGCTTTGGCGGAACCGGCCCCCGGCGAGCGGGTGTGCGGGATCGTCGGCGTGCCGGCCCGGGCCGCCCTGTCCAACACGGGGCAGTTGCTCGGCATCCTCGACGGATTGATGGACATCGCCATGGTGGTGTCCGCGCCGTTCATGGTGGCGTATGGCCAGAATCGGCTTCACAACGCCATCATCATCGACGTGGGCGCGGGGACCATCGATCTGTGCGCCATGCGGGGCACCATTCCCGGTCCCGAGAGTCAGGTGAGCGTGTTCAAGGGGGGGCACTACATCGATGGACTGCTGGAATCGGCGCTGCGTGACGCCCATGCCGGATTGCACATGGACCGTTATCTGGCTCAGGCCATCAAGGAGCGTCACGGTTTCGTGGGGGAGGCGGACCGGCGGGTGATCGTCCCGTTGCGCATTCACGGCAAGCCGGCGGAGGTGGATGTGACCGATTCCATCCGCATCACCTGCGAAACCATCGTGGGAGATATCGTGGAAAGCATCAAACGGATGCTGTTGCTGTTCGATCCTGAAAACCAGTCCCTGGCCCTGGCCAATCTGGTGCTGGCGGGGGGAGGTTCGCGCATCCGGGGGTTGGGTGCGATGATCGAAGCGCAACTCAAGGATTATGGCCAGGCGCGGGTCTCCTTGGTCGATGACGCCGATTTCGCGGGCGCCGAGGGGGCCTTGAAGCTGGCCACCGAACTGCCTCCGGAGTATTGGGATCAGATCGGCGCGGTGGTGGGCGGATAGTTTCTTTATCGGTTCGGGTTGGACCTGTGGTCTCCATGGGTGGTGTTGCCAAGGCAAAGATCGAAATGGAGTGGGGGAAGTGGCGATGCGCGATGGTTCGGCGGGCTTTTTTTCGACCCTGGTTTCGTGGGTGTGGACCGCGTTGTTTGTCGGAGGCGCGGCACTGGGCGGGATTCGGGTCGCGCAGGAGCTGGATGTGGTGGCCTTGTCCCAATGGGCCTCGCTGCCTGCGTTTTTGAGCGTGCCTTTGCAGCGTCAGGGCGAAAATGCCATCATCGCCACCCTGGCCGGAGTGGTGGCCTGTTTCCTGGTGTTGTTCTTGTTGGGGTATGTGCTTCAATCCATCCTCGACGCCCTACGTTTGGGTCTGGTGGTCCGCTCCATCAAAAAACGTGTCCGGCGTCTGGACGATCCCCGCACCACCTCCCCGCAGCAGTGGCGCTGGTTTTATTATGGTCGCTTCACCCGTCTGTGGCGTGAGTTCGCCTTGTGTTTGCAGGCCGAGTCTTTGCCGGATCCGTCCACCGGCGCCCCCCGTACCCGTCTGGTCGCCTCCTTGCCTCCGGAAATGGTGTTCAGCCATCAATCCCTGGTGGATGTGCCCATGCGGGTGGAGTTTTTTCGGCACTTGCCCGGGATTTTGACCGGTGCCGGGATCGTGAGCACGTTTGCCGGAATTTTGATGGGATTGACCGGGTTTGATCCGTCGGTGGGGGCCGATCAGGTGACGCGGGAGCTTCAGGGGCTGTTCATGGGGGTTTCCACCGCCTTTTCCGCCTCCTTTTTCGCCATTGTGACCGCCATGCTGGTCACGGTGGTGGAAAAAGTGTTGCTGCATTGGCGGTATGCCCAGGTCTTGTCCTTTCAGGGCGAGCTGAACCGGCGATTCGTCAGCGGTGGATTCTCCGGGGATGCGGTGTCGCGGGACGCTTCGGCGCGGGCGCTGTGGGAGGAGCCGGTGGAGCGGATCGTGGCTTGCGTATCGCGTCTGGAGCCGTTGTTGTTGCGGGAGCGGGATGATCGGGAGGAGGCGACCCTGGGGGTTTCGCTGGGGTTGAGCGGGGTGATGGCCACGGTGGAACGGGCCTTCGACACCTGGTCGGCGCGGGAGAGCAAACAGCAAGAGGCGATGCGGAGCCTGTCCAGGGATCTGGTGTCGATCGGACGGGGCGTGGAGAATCTGTTGACCCGCCAGTTGGCCGGCATGGAAGAAGAGGCGGAACGGGCCACCGAACGGGCCAAAGTGTTCCAGGAGCGTCTGGAGTCGCGTCTGGCCAACCTGGAGGGGGTGCTGGAGCGGGTCGTGGGACGCGAGGAGAGTCACACGGCTCGGCTGGAGTCGGCCCTGGAGCGATTGGGCGCGGGTCTGGCCGGGGTGATGGAGCAGCGTCTGTCCACGTTGGCCGGGGATGGCTCGGATCGGCAGGAGGCGTTGACCCAGGGGATGCGGCGTCTGGCGGACTCCGGGGAGGGGCTTGTGGTCCGGCTGGAGCGGCTGGGCGGCTGGCTGGAAGAAGAGGCGCGCCGGAGTCGGGAGGCGCGTCAGGAGGCCGGAGCGCAACTGGTGGCGCTGGGGGATCGTCTGGCCGGGCCTCTGGAGGCGCAGTCGTCGTGGATGCGGGAGCGGGCGGCGGAGTTGGGAGTCGCTCTGGAGGGGGTGTCGCAGGGTCTGGAGAGCGTAGGCAATCGTCTGGAGGGACAACGGGAGCAGCAGGTGGCCTGGATGCGGGCAGAGCAGCTCTCCCGGCGCGAGGAATTCGAGGCGGTGGCGGGGAGGCTGGAGAGGCTGGATGGTCAATGGAGCCAGCAACGGGAGTGGATGCAGGCCGAGTCGGTATGCCGTCGTCAGGAGATGGGCGCGCTGGCCGGCGGTCTGGACACTCTGGAGCGTCGTTTGGGCCATGAAAGCGCGTTGTGGGCCGAAGAGCGGGAGAGTCGTCGCGACGGCGTGGAGCGGATGGTGGGTGTTTTGCGGAGCCTGGACGAGGGCTTGCATCGACAATTGGCCGGGTGGCAGGAGGAGTCTGCGGGGCGTCGTTCCGGCCTGGAGGCGTTGACCAACAGCGTCGAGGGGGTGCGCGAGCAACTGTCGCGACATCTGCCGCTGTGGCAGGAGGAGTCTGCGGGGCGTCAGGCTGGTTGGTCTGCGTTGACCGACGGTATCGAGGGGGTGCGCGAGCAACTGTCGCGACAGCTTTCGTTGTGGCAGGAGTGGACGGTCGCCCATCGGGAGTCCCTGGGTGGATTGACCGGGGGGGTGGAGGCTTTGGGCAGCCGCTTGGATCGGCAATGGTCGGTGATGGCAGGCGAAGCGGGCCTTTATCGCGAGGGGATCGCCGGGATAGGCCAGCATCTGTCCGAGCTGCGCAGCGGTCTGGAGCGTCGATTGGAGGCGCAAGCGGCCAGCCTGGAATCTCTCGTGGCCGGTCACGGGGAGTGGATCAGGCGGTCCGAAGAGGGATTGGGGGTGTTGCGGGAGATGGCGGGCCGGATCGAGGCCGGGGGTGCGGAGAGCCGTCTGTTCCGGGAACAGGCCCTGGAGTCCGCCCAGTGGTTGCGGCAGGGGATGACGGAGTTGACCAGCCGCATGCCTGCGGGCGCGGAGGTGGCGGGTTGGATCCGTGAGGCGGCTGTGGAGTGGTCGTCGGCTCTGGAGGGGCGCGAGGCGCGACTGGTCGAGGGGATGCGGGTGGCTCATGGGACGCTGTTGGCCCGTGTGGACGCGGGTGTGGCGGCCATCGAGGGGGTGCGGGCCGATGAGGCGGCTTTGTCGCGTCTGATGGAGGGGGTGACCCGGCGTCTGGAGATGATGCAGGGGGGGTGGCAGGAGGGAATGGTGGAGCTGGCCGGTCGGGTTTCTCAGGTGAGCGGCGCCATGGACGCCACGTTGCAGGAGTTGCTGGCGCGGGTGGAACGGATGGCCAGTTCCGGAGAGGAGGGGATGGCCTTGTTGTTTGGCGAGATGGGCCGGGAGATGGAGCGGATGCGGCGTCAGATCCGGGAATCTGCCGGACAGGTGGCGTTTCAGACCCGCGAGTGGTTGTTGTCGAGCGGCGCGGGGGGGGAGGAGAAGTTGCAGACCCTGATGCGTGGGGTTTCCGAGGAGTTCAAGAGCGCTTTGACCACGTTGGCCGACGAGCGGTCGCAATTGGACGGGGATCGGGATTCCGCGTTGATGGAGCGGCTGTTGAGTCAGACCGCCGAGCAGGTCGAAGGGGTCAAGATGGCGGTGCTGGGGGAGTTGGACGAGACCGCCAGGCAGATTGCCTCGCATTTGCGTGTTTCCGGGGAGGAGCTGGTCCGGTCGCGGGAGGAGACGACCCGCGATGTGGTGAATGGGATCGCCGAGCGCATGGATACCGCTTTCGGCGGGGTGGCCCAGGAGTTGGCCGAGATGCGCAGACGTCTGGTGGCCGAGCAGAAGGCCATGGAGAACTCTTTGCAGGCGTGGGTGAACGAGGCTTCCCGCTCCACGATGGAAGAGAACCGGGTTCTGGCGCAGCGGCTCATGGAGGTGCAGAGTCATTTCGACGAGCGCCATCAAGGGGTGATCGGGGTGATCGACCAGTTGGGTCGTGGGTTGGAGCAGGATCTGGAACAGTTGCGCGATGGTCTGTATCACAAAAACGAGGAGTCTTCCCGGCATGTGGAGGAGCATCTGACCGAGCTGGGGCAGTTGCTGGAGGGGGTGGTGACCAGTCTGGGTCGGGAGCAGAGCGTCTTCATCGAGATGCTGGGCGAGCGGTTGGATTCGTTGCGGCGGCGTTTGCGGGTCAAGTAGCGTAATCGGGTGCAAGAGAGGTGACGGCATGACCTTCGAGATCGTGCGGATGCGGGTTGGCGACGAAACCGGGAGCGGTCGGATGCCTTTGTCCGCTCATCCGGTGGTGCGGCCCGCCTTGATCGGCAAATCCCGTCTCGTGGAGCGCAGCGAAACCTGTTTCGACACGCCGGACCGGAAACTGTGGCGCGCTGGCGTGACCTTGACCGCCCATCGACAGGGATCGAAATGGCTGGGGGCGCTGGGGATTCCGGGAAGGGAGAGCGGCGAGGCGTCGCGGGAGTGGGAGTGCGGCAGCGAGGAGAGACCCGACTGGTCGGAACTCAAGCGGCATCTGCCCGACGTCTTGCTGGCCGAGGGGATCAAGGCGAAGTCCCTGGAAGCGGTGTTTCGCATCGAACAGCGGGAGGAGCGGTGGCGTCTGGAGTATCCGGACGGCTCCCGGATCACCATCCGGGAGATCCGGGGAGTTTTGGATGGTCCCGAGGGGGAGGATCCTTTTCATGATGTGGTGCTGGAAGCCTCCGGAGGGGTGCCGTTACGGTTCTTGCAAACCGCGCTGGCGGTGGGACGGCATTTTTCGGCCACCCTGGAGCCATGGTCTCCCGTGGTGCGCGGGTTGAGTCGGCTGGATCCGGGCCGGTTCGCGCCGACGCTTCGCGAGGAGGTGTCCTGTCTGCCGGGGGATCGGGTTTCCCAGGGGCTGGTCCGGGCCGGAGAGGCGTGGGTGCGGGAGATGCGCAGCCAATTGGCGCCCCTGTCTTATGGCTCCGACGGGATGGCTTTGGAAGCGGTTTCCCGGTTGTTGCAGGCGGCTGTCGGGTTGCGTCGTTTGATCACCTGGTTTGGCGAGGTGCTGCCCGAGGCGTTGCGTCGCGATATGGAAAGCGAGTTGGCCTGGTTGAGCGGGGCGTTGTCTCCGGTGTGCGTGGGCGCGGAGTTGACGCGCGTGATCCTGCCGCGCATGGGGGCGCGGTTTCCGGACTATCCGCGCTTGCCGGAGGCATTGTCGCTGGCCATGGGAGATTGGGAACTGGCGTTGCGTCAGGCGCGACGGGCGGTGGATTCGGTCCGGTTCACCCGGCTGTTCATGGGATTCGCCATCTGGTTGAGTGGCGAGGAAGGGGTCAAGGCTGCGGTGATGGAGAGTGACGTGGTGACCCGCGAGCGGCTTGGCGCGCCTCTGGAGGGGATGTCGCGGGAGGTGATGCGTCGTTTGCACCGCTCTTTGAGCGACGCGGGCAAAAAGGAGCCGGGTTCCTGGGTGGCTGCCGAAGAGGTCTCCGGCCTGTTGACTCTGGCCGAAGGGCTGGAGCAGGCGTTGGGGCTGTTCGGCGGATTGCTGGGCGAGCGCAAGGGCGGCAATCTGGTGGGGTATCGGTTGGTGGTCACGGAGTTGGTGCGGGGCTGTCGGGTGGTGGTGGGGTTGCACGAGGCGCAACAATTGTGGCATCGACGTTTTCCCGTTGGGTCCGTTGATCCGGTGGTTCATCTGTTTCGGGGTTGGCAGGGGGCGGAACTGGAGAGCGCGCTGGCAGGGTTTCGGCAGGCGTGGGAAGCGTTTCTGGCGGCTCCCGCCCCCTTTGTTCGGGATTGAATCATGCTGAGAGTGATACGACTGCGCCGTCCGGGTGTGGACGAAGGACCGGGAAATCCCTTCTGGATCAGTTACGCGGATCTGATGACCGCCTTGGTGATGCTGTTTCTGGTGGTCATGAGCATTTCCATGGTGGCCATCGCCTCCCGTCCCATGGTGGAAAAGAAACAACGCGCTGGCGACATCCGCATGATCCTCACCCAGTTGGACCTGATGGCCGAAGAGGCCGGGCTGGATCTGCGGGTCAATCACGAGGACCACTCGATCAACTTTGGCGACAAGGCCCGTTTCGCCTTCAACAGTTATCAACTCACCCCCGAGGCGGTGGAGATTCTGCGCGCTTTTGTTCCGGTGTTGCTGGAGGCCCGCGCTGGTGAGGAGGGGGATCGATGGATGGAGCGGGTGCACATCGAAGGCTATACCGATGCGGTCGGGAGTTACCTTTACAATGTGGATCTGAGCCTCAAACGGGCCCAATCGGTGTTGTGCGCCCTGCTTTCCGTGGAGCTTCCGCCGGAGAAGCGGCGTCGGTTGCAGGAGTTGCTGATCATCGACGGGGCTTCGGTGACGGCGATCAAGTCCAGTCCGGAGGAGAGTCGACGGGTGGAGGTGCGTCTGGAGTTCCGGCGCGTCGGCGACGAGGCCAAACCCAAATCCCCGCCGGATCTGCCCATGGGCCACTGCGCGGTTCCCCTGGAAGAGGGAAAAAAGGGGGTTACCGCCGCCGTCGTCAAACCAGCCGCTCCCCCCTCTGCCGGCACGCCTCCCCCCTGGCTGGAACTGTTCCGGGAGCAGTTGTTGGAGCCTTGATAAAGCTGGATGGATGCATCAGGCCGTTATTGGGTCGCTCCAGAAAGGGAGACCGAGACCAATCGAGAAGAACTTCGTGAAGCCAAGCGACAGCGCCGCCGGGATCATCTGGAGAGGATTCCCATCGAAGGCAAATTCGGGCAGGGCAAGAACCGGCATGA
>JADGBT010000032.1:0-11249 GCA_015231375.1 Magnetococcales bacterium
TTCCAAAGAGAGACTGGCCATGGCAATGATCCATTCTTTTGTTGATATCGAATCGTGATGAGAGTCTGACACCTGTTTGGATCCTTGAGGTGTCGGTTTTTTCTCATTTTCAGACCACTTCAGCATAAAGCGGATTGTGATCCGATTTCAATGGTGTTTACGGATTCGTCCCGTCTTGGCCTTGTGGAGGAGGTGGGAACGAATCCTTGAAGAAACTGGCGAAGTCGGGCATCTCCGGGGCTTTTGGGGGAGTGATGCGCAGGGCGAACCACAGGGCGTAGCCCGAGATGGCCCCCACGCCGATCAATCCGACGCCTGCCAGGCGGGCGACGGGATCCCAGCCGGTGAGCGTGGCCAGGATCAGGCTGGCCACGCTGGCGATCATCAGCCACATCTGCGCCCGGAGCGGTTTTTCCGGGGAGAGGTCGTCCATCATCGGGATTTCCACCAGACCGGCCAGCGTGCTGAAACGATGGAACCAAACCAGGAAGGGAATGATCTTTTGCAGCATGCCTAAAATCACCGGCGCCACCCAGCCGAACAGGTAGAGGATGCCGGTCAGGAAGCGCCATGGCTCCGAATCGGTGAAGGGCCACAGGGCCATCAGCAGCAGGGAGGTTGTGCCGCAGGCGAAACCGAACAGCCACAGGCGCAAGGTGGTATCCACCCATTTGCGTTTGCGGTTGTGGAGCATCTGGCGCACCTGATGGCCGTAGAGCATCAAGGCGGCGATGCCGGGCAGGGCGGCGGCCAGGGGCAGCCAGGGATGATCGACCCCTCCGGCCAGCAGAGCCAGGGGGACCAGCAGCATCGACAGGGCGATTCCGGCCAGGATGCGGTTGGCGGTCCGATTCGGGAAGGCCGGGGTCATGTAGAACATGGGGAGCATCTGAAACGATACGCCGATGATCAGAGTGCCCATGGTGCCGATCAGCCCCCAGAACAGATGGATGCCCAGCAGCAGACGCCGATCCACATCGAGGAATCCGTGGGCGTGTTCTCCCAGGAACACGACTCCCAGCAGCAGGGTGCCGGTCAGGCAGATCATGGCCAGTCGCATGCCGTTGACCGTGGGATGTTTGGCTGGAGCCTTGACCAGGGCGATGGCGATGGGTACAAGAAAGCCGCTGATTCCCAGGGTGAGGGCCACCACGGAGAGGCCCAGCGGCAGGGGCGACACCGGATCCGCCGTCAGTCCGGCGAACAGGGAGAGGGTGCCCAGGGTCAGCAGGCCATGCACCCAGGGGACCAGTCGGGGCCAGGGGACCGGAATGCCGGCCAGTACCGGGATCATCTGGATCATGGCTCCGCAGATCACCATCAGCAGCCAGCCGAGCACGGTCAGGTGCGCGGTGGCGATCGTGACCGGAAGCAGCGGCGCGAGCAGCAGATCTCCTCCCTGGAAGATCAGCATGCCGCCGGTGAGCAGGGCGAACAGCGGCGCGGTTCCGAAGAAACGGAACGGGAGGTGCAAAGGGGGAGCCTGATCGATGCGGAGTCCGGCGGTGGGCAGCATGGCATGTGGTTCTTTTTTTCAAGGGGTGAGCGGGGCGGGGAGATTTTTTCCCATCCTGAAATCTGGATTGATGGATGTCAAGGCGGCCGAGCCTCGGGAGGGTTATCTTTGCCGGGTGACTCGGGGAGAGTGGTCATTGTGACCGTATGGAAAACAGCACAAGGACAAGACATGGACAACACGATTTTGGATCTGACGGGATTGAATCCCGAGACGCGGCAGGAACGGTTGACGGGGGCGTTCGAGGGCTTGAAGGCGGGGGAATCTTTGGAGGTGGTGTGTGACGGGGCGATGTCCGCAGAGTTGCGGTCGTTGCAGGAGAGCCGCTGGGGCGCGTTCGACTGGCGTCCTTTGGAAAAGGGTCCGGAGCGTTGGCGGGTCCGGTTGAGCCGGGTGGCCGCCGGAGGCAAGCCTCGGGGGATCGGGGCGTTTCTGGGCGAGGATCACGAGTGGTGCGACACCTTGTACGCCGCCATGGAAAATGCCGCGATCAGCGGGGATATGGAGAAGGCGCGCGGGCTGTTCGGGGAGTTCGAGGTGGGCATGGCGCATCATTTCAACATGGAGGAGACCGTTTTCTTTCCCGCGTTCGAGCAGGCCACGGGCATGACCCAGGGACCGACCATGGTGATGCGCATGGAGCATCGTCAGATGCTGGGCGTGATCGCCCAGATGCGTCAGGCGTTGGATCAGGGAGATGGATCGGGGGTCACCCGGGGCGCCAGCACGTTGATGGTGTTGATGCGTCAGCATAACATCAAGGAAGAACAGATGCTCTATCCCATGGGCGACATGCATCTGGGGAACGTGCAACCGCTGTTGCAGACCATGCAGGCGTTTTAGAGCGCAGGGTTGCCGGTTGCAACGACCGGATCCGGGTTCGGATCCGGGTTCGGTTTTTGATTTTTCAGATGCGGAAGATTTGGCCTTCGGCGGGGGCCAGACAGAGAATCTCTGGATTGAGGGCTTGCAGTTGGGCGATCGCCGAGCGTTCCTTGGCGGCGATGGCCTCGTCGTTTTGGTCCGGGTCATGATGAAACAGGTGCAGCGCCTTGACCCGGGCCAGATGGGCCAGTTCCACCACCGGGGTGACCGCCGAGTGGCCCCAGTGGATGCGGCCGGGATATTCCTTGTCGGTATAGGTGGTGTCGATGATCAGCAGATCGGTCTTGTGGACGAATTCCGCCAGTTTGCCGATGTAATGGGTGTTGTGGTAGGAGCTTTCCTTGGGATAGATCTCGTTGTCGGTGATGTAGCACACCGAGCGTCCCCGATATTCGACCCGATAGCCAAGACAGTTGCCCGGATGGTTGAGGAGCATGGTGTGCATGGTGATGCGGTCTGTGACCGGGAAGCTTTCTTCTTGCAGGTTGTGGAAATAGACCCTGGCGGCGAATTCATTGATCTTGGTCGGGAAATAAACGCCGTCCATCTGGGCGACGATCAGTTCGCGCATGTCGATGTCGCCGTGGGAGGCGCCACAGATTTCGAAGGCGTTGCCCTGCTGGTACAGGGGGCGAAAGAACGGCAAGGCGTTGATGTGGTCCCAGTGGGGATGGGAGATGTAGATTTTGCCTTCCAGATGTGACCGTTTCTGGGCCACCAGATGATCCGAAAGCCGTTTGATGCCGCTGCCCGCGTCGAAGATGAGCAGATCCCCGCGCGCGAATTCCAGCGTGACGCACGAGGTGTTGCCGCCGTATCGCAGCGCCTTGGACCCACAGACCGGCAGGGTGCCCCGCACGCCCCAATAGCGCACCTCGATGGGATCGTCGATGATGGTCTGAAGACTGGAGACAAAGGTGGCTGGATCCACGGGTTTGACCAGATAACCATCCACCCCGAAGGCGTAGGCCCGTTCCCGGTCGTATTCGAACTGCTTGCCGGAGACGATGACGATTTTCAGATGGCTCAGGCGTGGTTCGTTGCGCAGTTTCTGGAGGAGCGCCATGCCGTCGAGGCCGGGCATCATGATGTCCAAAATGGCGCAATCCACCGGTTGCGCCAGGAGTTGCTGCACCGCTTCATTGCTGGCGGTGGTGGAGAGAACCCGGTGACCGGCTCCTTCCAGCAGACTGGTGTGGAGCCGAATGGAGAACGGGTCGTCGTCAACGATAAAAAAGGTCAAGGGTGACATGTTCTCCACTCCATGCGACAAGCCCGATGCGACGAAGAGGGGGTGAGACCGTTGCCCGGCGTCAGGCCATCATGCGATCCAGAGGCAGGGTGCGGTCCCGATCCATCCAGGGTACTGTCCTTTTGCGTTGTTGTTCGGCCCGTTTGCTGGCCTTCCAGATGGGTTCGGGCGTGATGTCCAATACCACGACTCCGAGGGCCGGGTCCAGTTGCTCCAATGCGGCCAGCAGTTGGGTCTTGTGTTTTTGATCCAGCAGCAGTCCGCGTACTCTGGTGCCGTCGAACAGTTCCACCACGTATTTCATGGCATGTCTCCGATGCGTTCTTGAAGGGTGAACAGTGCAAGGCTTCCATGGGAAGGCCTTGATCTTCAAAAATGCATGATTCATGCCATGCTCTTGACTTCTGATTAATGAAACAAATTCATGAAGAATTCCGGATTCATGAATTGGGGAAATTGCGCCACCGGGTGAAATTCGGCCAATTGTTCCTTGCCCCGGTTGAGATGCCAGCCGATCATGGTGTCCGCGCCGGAGGAGACGGCAAAATATTTTTTCGGGGACCACACCGCCCAGTGCTGTTGATCCTTGTGGACGAACAGGGCCATGCGTTCTTCGCCGCGCATGGTGTCGAACCAGCGGATGGTGCCATCCCCCATGGCCGCGATCACCCACAGACCATTTCCGGAGATGTTGACCGCCCAGACCGATCCGGGGGTGGCGATTTTCCAGCGCAGCGTGTTGTCCCGGGTGTACATGCGCAGATTGAAGGAGGTTCCCACGACAAAGAAGCGGTCTTTCAGGTCCAGGGCCAGGGAGAGGGGCGTCTCTTTTTCTTGCAGGGGGATGTCTTGTCCATTGAGTTGCAACGGCGCGTTTTCGCCGCTCCACCACCCTGTCACCTGGAGCTCTTCGGATTGCAGCCGGGGTTCGTGCAGACCGGCGCCGGAGGTGCCGGCATTTTGCAACAGCAGCTTGCTGGCCACGAATCGTCCACGGTTTTGACCCGAGGCGTCGTAGTCGAACTCCACCGTTTCGCCGTGATCCGAGACCATCAGACGCCGGGCGCTGCCCTGAAAGGCGGCGATGGTGCGTTCGTGCAGCGAGATCGGAAAACCTTGCCCGTCCAGAATGCCCAGGGCCGGATCGGCGGCCGCGAATACCAATCCTCCCTCCTTGAGAGGCAAAATCTGCATCACGTTGCCCCGTGAGGCGGCCACGTCCACATAATCCCCCCGGCCACTGGCATCGGCTTCCCCGCCCTGGTTCCACCAGCGGATCAGGGAGCGCCCCTTGTCGTGGTGTCCTCCTCCGGCGTAGAGGGTTTTGCCGTCGTGGGACCAGGCTACGGTCCACAGATTGTCCGATACCCCGGAGACATCCGGCAGATAGATCAAGTGCAGGTCTTCGGCGGAAAGCACCGCCACCGTGGGACGATCCCGGAAACCCACGGCGATCCGTTTGCCGTCCGGGGAGAAGGCCACCCCGTGAGGTTTGGCATCCTTGGCCATCTGCATGGCCAGACGTGGGCGGAAATTGGCGTCGTACAGCCGCACCCCCCCATCGTAGGCCGTGGTGACCAGGCGTCCGTCCGGAGCGAAATCGATCCAGTTGGCCGGGGCGTCATAGGGTTCGCTGGCGTAGATCTGGGTGCCGTTGGGAATGGTGTAGGCCCGCAGTCCCGCCTTTTCTCCGAACACGGCGGCCAGAAACGAGCCGTTGGGGGAAAAGGCCAGATGGGTCACCGCCTCGGGCAGGTTGAGGATCCGGCGTCGCACCTGACCTCCCCGGATGTCGATCAGGTAGATGCAAAAGGAGTCCTCCCATTCCGGCCCGGTCTGACCGGCCACCGCCACGGTCCGCCCGTCCGGGGAGAAGGCCAGGGCGTAAAGCGCTCCTTCGTTGTGGGTCAGGCCAATGGGCACCCGCATGGTCAATTGCAGTTTGCCGTCCGCGCGCGACCAGATCCGCAGGGTTTTGTCGTCCGAGACCGACAGCAGATATTGTTCGTTGGCATCCAGGGCGATGCGGCGGATCAGACCGGTATGCATGCCGCTTTCCACCCGCAGAATTGGACCGGTGAACGGGATGCGTTCCTGGCTCTGAAGCTCTTCAACCGCCAGTCCGAGGGCCAGCAGCATGGCCAGCAGCCAGGTCCGCGCCGTGCGGGTCGGCTTTTTTTCGGTCGCTGATCGATCCGGGGTGGTGTGGGTATTTTTCATGGTCTTTGAATGGAAACCGGATTATAGTGTCGGATGGGTGGAAGAATGCATTCCATTCGGATCTCCTTCCCAGTCGGACCGCTCTTCGCGTCTGGAGATGAATCATGGAGCTGAAACTGTTTGAAGCCGATCTGACCCATCTGGATCATCACTCCCTGGAAAAAATCGCCCATATCGCCGCTCAGGCCCGTCGTTCGCTGTTGATCGGGATCGCCTCGATCCGGGGCGGAGAGGAGCCTGTTCCAGCCGAATCCCCCTTGCCGGATACCGACTCGATGGTGGCCCAACTGGGTCGTCTGACCCTGATGTGGGATGAGATTCACCATCGGGCGCGTCGTTTGTTGTCCGATGAACTCTTGCAAGTGGAGGAGTGGCCGCGCAACATCCACAAGCCCCCTTCGGTGACGCTGCATTAACAACCAGGGAGGCGCAATCCAGGGTCGCTTCGCTTTGCCCGATGGATCCTGATCCCTTCCGGCTTGCTCCCGCCTGGTCAGGACGCCCGTCTGGTCAGGACGGATCTCAGGAGCGGCTGGCTGCCACCGGGGTCGTCCGGTTCAGGGGTTGGGGCAGAATCCCTTTTTCCTGCATCACCAGATAGATCTCGCGGCTGATCCAGGCATCGGTGGCTGCGTAGACCAGTTGGAATTTCTTGAGTTCCGCATTGTCCCAGTTGGAGCATTGCGCCCGTTTGGAGATGCGCAATCCAAACAGATGGGCTGCCAGTCCGCGCAATCCCTGACTGGCGATGGCCGCCCGTCGGGCCACATCCCCCACATCGACGAATCCTCGCGGCTCGAAGGGAAACAGCGTCTGCAACGCCCGCACGTCATAGTCGAGTCCCACCCCCACCTTGCGCGCCTCTGGATTGCCCAGCAGCGCGGCCAGGGGGGTGAACTGCTCCATGGCCCGGAGCTGAAACAGAAACACCGTCTCCGAACCCGCCAGTTGCAACAGCGCCGGAAAATAGTTCTCCCCCTTGCGAAAGGAGGGACGGGTTTCGGTGTCGAAGCCCAGGACCGATTCGTGGGCCAGCAGTTGCACCGCCTCTTCGGCTTCCGCGTCGGTGCGGATCAGACGGATCGGTCCGTTCCAGCGTTTGACCGGCAGCTGATTGACCTCTTCCCGTGACAGTTTCCGGGTCCACTCCAGCGGCACCTTGACCAGGGGATGGCAACTGTTCATGCCTTCTCCTTGGCGGGCAGGGAGGTGCCCAGACGCAACATTTCGGTGAACACATCGGCGGGGGTGGGCGCGCTGAAGAGATAACCTTGCATCTCGTTGCATTGCAGACGCCGCATGATGCTCAACTGGGCATCGGTTTCCAGTCCTTCGACGATCACGGTCTGATCCAGACTGTGGGCCATGGCGATGATGGCGCTGACGATGGCCGCGTCCCCGGCGTTGTCTTCGATGGAACGGACGAAGGAGCGGTCGATCTTCAGGGTCTTGAAGGGAAAATGACGCAGTTGGCTCAAGGAGGAGTATCCGGTGCCGAAATCGTCGATGGAGAGCTTCACCCCCATGGCGCTGATCCGGTTGAGTACGGCCACGGTCTTTTGCACATCTTCCATGATGGCGCTTTCGGTGATCTCCAGATCCAGATATTGCGGATCGATCCCGGTCTCTTCCAGACAGGATTCGACGATTTTCACCAGATCCTGTCTTTGGAACTGCAAGGCGGACAGGTTCACCCCCACGCGGATCATGGGCAGTCCCATGGCCTTCCAGGCGGCCAACTGACGGCAGGCGGTGCGCAACACCCATTCGCCGATGGGCAGGATCAGACCGGTCTCTTCGGCCACCGGGATGAACTCCAAAGGCGAGACCAGCCCCCGTTCCGGATGATTCCAGCGCACCAGCGCCTCGGCGCCCACCACCTGGCCACTGGTGAGATCCACCTGGGGCTGATAAAACAGCACCAACTGATCCCGTTCCACCGCGTAACGCAGACTGTTTTCCATGGCGAAACGGCGGCGGGCGGTTTCGGTCATCTCCTGGGAGAAGAATTGATAGTTGTTGCGTCCCTTGCGTTTGGCGTGGGAGAGGGCCGTGGCCGAATTCTTCATGAGTTGCTGGGGATCCTGGCCATCCTGGGGGGAGATGGTGATCCCCATCGCCGCTGAAAGCCGAATCTCCGTGCCTCCGAGCGTGATGGGTTCGTCCAGCAGTTCGTAAAGCTTGCGTGCCACCACCCCGACGTTGCGCACCGCCGCCGAAACGTCGTCGATGTCCACCAGCAGCAGGGCGAATTCGTCGGCGCCGATCCGGGCCACGCTGTCGCTGGTCCGCAGACATTTGGCCAGTCGTTGGGCCACCACCCGCAGCGCCTCGTCACCCCGTTCCCGTCCCAGGGAGTCGTTGACCAAGGTGAAGTTGTCCAGATCCATGGAGATCAGGCCCACGGCATAGTGACGGCGCGTGGCCTGGGAGATGGCCTGGCGCAACCGGTCCTGGAACAGCGCGCGGGTGGGCAGGCCGGTCAGGTGATCCCACGCCGAATCGTCGGCTTCGACCATGGCCTCGCGAAGAGGCGCGATCAGTTCGGTTCGGGCCATCTGCACCACCAGCAGACGCACCCGCCCTTGATCCGGCAACACCGCCAGCACCTTGACCGCAAAGACGCCGTGACCGCCTCGCTTGAGCGGCAGGTCGATCTGGCCCATCCAGTAGCCGCAATCCCACAGGGCCTCGTTGATCAGCGGCAGTTGCTCGCGCGCTGAGATGTCCGACCAGAAACGGCGCACATGACGGCCTTTCACTTCCCGCGAGGCGTAACCCGTCAGCAGGGAAAAGGCGTCGTTGACGCGGCTGATGATCCCCCGACGATCCAGCAGCAAGACCGCATCGTCCGTGTTTTCCAACAGGATCTTGAGCAGTTTGGCATCCTGGCGCAGATCCTTGTTGACTTTTTTCGGGTTTTTCGTGTCAGACGGGTTGATCATTGGGCCTCGATCTCAATTCTTTGTATCATGAACCGGGGTGCGACCCGATTCATGGAAGCCTACACCAAAACCATGCCGAAGTCGAAAATTCACAGCGGTCAGCCCGATCGAAAGCGCTTGAAAGGAGACAGCAGCGTCGAAAGGGTCAACCGGGCCATGAAACGGGGATGCAAGGCGCGCATCAGAATCTGCCGATAGGTGGCGCTCCCGGTGAACGTATCCCACAACACCCGGCTCATGTCGCGTCGTGGTCCGTCCATTCCCGCCTCGCGGCGTACCATGTGGACCATGCCCCGGCGCAAGAACAGGAATTTCTGATACAACACGGTCAACCAGAAGATCACCGTGCCGATGCGGTTGTCGCGATCGATGCCGTTGACCACCGGCATGTAACGACGCCGGAAGTCGTTGGCCGACACGCCGAAGAACAAAGCCGTCACCACGCTCGCCTTGGCCGTGATGTAGGCCGCGCCGATGCCGTCCTTGTACAGCCGGGAAACCGCCGCGTCTCCCACCAGCACCACCCGGTCCCCGAAAGGGTGTATCGCCGGTCCGACGTTCAAGCGGGGTCCGCACTGGCACGCCTGACCCGTCATGCCGCACAGGACTTTTTTTTCGCCGATGCGCCAATCCAGATCCGGCGGAAAACAGCTCCTGGTCGCCGGATCGTTCATGAACCGTTCGGCCAACTCCTTGTCGATATCGTCTCCCAGCAGGCAGACCGTGGCGTATTCCACCTTCGGAATCACGGCCGCGAACTTGAGTTTCGGGATGTCCAACAAAAAAATGTGCATGGAGTTGCCCAGATATTTCTGAACCATCTCCACCCCCAGATGAATTTCGGACACGAACCCCCGTGTCACCGGTGGGGGTCGGAAGTCGATTCCCAGTCCCTCGAACAGTTTCAAGGCCCCGGAATTGACCCCAATGGCGCCGATGAGCAGATCGTAGTGTTCCGGTTCCTCTTTGCCGGTGCCCACTCTGGGGCGGCCATCCGCTCCGAAAGACAGTTCCGCCACCCGTTTGGGGAGGATGCGCACGCCTCGTTCCTGGGCCATCTCCAGCAGATAACCGTCGAAACTGATCCATTTCTGCTCTCCGATGGGAGCGCGGGGACCGCCGCCCCGGTAGACCGTGGCGATGCGCAGTTCGTCCACCGGGGTGGCGATGGTCACCGGCGGCTGATCGCTGGTATGCAGCACATAGGAGTCGATGCCCCGTTGCACCACCAGCGGCGGCAGATTGATTCCCTCGGCGGCCAGGGTTTGCACCAGGGATTCCGAAACCACGCCCGCGCACATGTTGCATCCGGCTGGACCGAACCGGGAAAAATCACGGGGTTCGTACAGATCCACCTGGAGTCGCAGTCCGACGCGCGCGGCGATTTCCATCAGGAAATAGGCCGCCAGCGCTCCGGCCGGTCCTCCCCCCACCACGGCCACCCGCGATTGATCCCCCAGTTTCATCGCTGCTCACCGTTCGGTTTGTGGCCGCTTTGCCCCCGGTTCCGCCAGGATCACGCGATTCCCGCCCCGTGCCATCCCTTTCATCATCGCCTTGAACGCCGCCTGATTGAGCGCGGCCGACTGCTGATGTTCCGGGAAAATCGCCACACCGCAGGTCAAGGTGGCGGAAAAAGGGTTTCCCTGCGCCTCGAAGTTCACCTCGGCGAACATGCTGCGGATCTTTTCGCACACATGCACCGCCGACGCGCCGTCCGCCTCGTACAGGAACACGCCGAAACGGTCCGCGCCAAAACGACCGGCCACATCCGTGCGGCGCACATGCTCCCGGATCACTTCGGCCAGATGTCGCGACACGGTGGCTCCGCTCTCTTCGCCCGACTGTTCCACGATGCCGGCATACCCGTCGATGACCAGAATGGCAAACGCCATGGTCTGCTTGAGGCGTCTGGCCCGTTTGACTTCCGTTTCCAGGAAGGTCGCCAGGTCGATGTAGCTGGTGAATCCGGTGACCGGGCAGATCTCCACTTCGTTGGCGTGATCACGCATCAACTCGTGATCCTGATCGTGGATGCGTTGGGCCAGCTTGCGAATCAGCCGGAACGCCATCGAAGGATCCTGATGCAGTCGGCTCAGGAAGGTTTTTTCGTCGAGTTGCAACGCCCGCACTTCGGTGATCGCTCGGGCCGTGGCGATGCGGGCCTTTTCGGCGAACAGGGCGACCTCGCCGAAAATATCCCCCTCTTTCAAGGAATTCAGGTGGCGCGGCCCAAACTCCGACTCCATCACGATCTCCACCCGGCCCTTCTGGATGACGTACATGCAGCGTGCCGGTTCCCCTTGCCTGAAAATCACCTCGCCAGGCTCGAATCGTGTGCCGAGTTCCCGACCGCTCTTCATGCGCGCGGCGGGAACATCTGTCGGCGTTCCCGTTTCCGATTACAGGGCATTGGAGTCCCGCTCGCCGG
>JADGBT010000032.1:11348-43726 GCA_015231375.1 Magnetococcales bacterium
CTGCCTGAAAATCACCTCGCCAGGCTCGAATCGTGTGCCGAGTTCCCGACCGCTCTTCATGCGCGCGGCGGGAACATCTGTCGGCGTTCCCGTTTCCGATTACAGGGCATTGGAGTCCCGCTCGCCGGTACGGATGCGCACCACCCGTTCCACCGTGCTGACGAAGATCTTGCCGTCGCCGATGCGC
Organism: Magnetococcales bacterium; assembly: GCA_015231375.1. Taxonomy (GTDB): domain Bacteria; phylum Pseudomonadota; class Magnetococcia; order Magnetococcales; family Magnetaquicoccaceae; genus Magnetaquiglobus. Next base: position 11,536 of record JADGBT010000032.1, read on the forward strand.
CCGGTGCGGGCCGCCCGTTCGATGGCTTCCAGAGCCTGATCGACCCGATCTTCTTCCAAGACCACTTCGACTTTCAGTTTCGGCAGGAAGTCCACCACATACTCGGCGCCCCGGTAGAGTTCGGTATGGCCCTTCTGACGACCGAAGCCGCGCACTTCCGTGACCGTGATCCCCTGGATGCCCACCTCGGAGAGGGCCTCCTTCACGTCGTCGAGCTTGAAGGGTTTGATGATCGCTTCGATTTTTTTCATGATTCGGCTTTCCCTTTGTGTTTTCCGATGCGCCAAGAGCAATAATGTGCAAACAACCAATCAAACGGCGGGTGTTGCCCCGTCCTTGAAGAGCTTGAAAGTCAGGGCGTCCACGATGGCGGCGTAAGAGGCCGCGATGATGTGTTCCGACACCCCGACGGTTCCCCAGGTGCGCACCTCGTCCCTCCACTCGATCAGAACCCGCACCATGGAACCGGTTCCGGAGCGTCCCGTGGCCGAATGACCCAGGATTCTGACCTTGTAATCCACCAGGCTCATGGCGTTGATGGCCGGATAGTGCCATTCCAGGGCCCGTTGCAAAACCGTGTACAACGCGTCCACGGGTCCGTTGCCTTCTCCCACGAAATGGACCGGTTGACCCCCCACCACCAGCTTGACTGTGGCTTCGGCCCCCATGACCCGTTCCCCGTCATCGCGCACCATGTGGTTGTCGATCACCCGGAACCCCTGTTCCCGGAAGAACTCCGGCAGCAGACCTAGGGCCTTGCGGATGCGCAACTCGAACGAGGCTTCGGCGGCGTCGAACTGATAGCCGCGAAACTCCCACTCCTTGAGTTGGTGCAGCAGATGTTGCAGACGGGGATCTTCGGCGTTCACCCCTTCGATGCCCAACTCCCGCACCTTGTAGAACAGATTGCTGCGTCCCGACTGCTCCGAAATCACGATGCGCCGTTCGTTGCCCACCTGTTCCGGATCGATGTGTTCGTAGGTGATGGGATCCTTGAGGATGGCCGAGACATGGATTCCTCCCTTGTGGGCAAAGGCGGAAGCCCCGACAAAAGGTTGATTCTTCTGGGGAGGACGGTTGCACAGTTCGTCTACGAAGCGGCTTACCCCAGTGAGGCGGGGCAGTCCCTCCGCGCCCATGCGCACCGAGCGTCCCATTTTGAGCAGCAGATTGGGCACCACCGAGGTCAGATCCGCGTTGCCGCACCGCTCCCCCAGTCCGTTGACGGTCCCTTGCACTTGCACCGCGCCGCATTCCACCGCCACCAGGGTGTTGGCCACCGCCACCCCCCCGTCGTTGTGGCAATGGATCCCCAGACGGGTGTCGGGCAGGGCGATCTGACGCATGATGGCCGCAACCTCCGCCGGCAGGGTGCCGCCGTTGGTGTCGCACAGGATCAAGGCGTCCGCCCCTCCGTCCCGGGCTGCGGTCAGCACCTGGAGGGCATAGTCCGGATCGGCCTTGAAGCCGTCGAAGAAATGCTCCGCGTCGAAAAAGACCGTATCGGTCCGGGATTTCAGATAGCGGATCGAATCGAACACCAGTTCGAGGTTCTCCTGGGTGCTGATCCCCAGGGCGCGGGTGACGTGCAAAGGCCAGGACTTGCCGAAAATGGTGATCACCGGCGTTTCGGCGGCCAGCAGACCGTTGAGCACCGTGTCTTGTTCCGCCGCCACATGGGCGCGGCGCGTGGAACCGAAGGCCACCAGACGGCTGTTTTCCAGTTTCAGCTCTTTGGCCTTGGCGAAGAACGCCTGATCCTTGGGATTGGCCCCCGGCCAGCCCCCCTCGATGAAATCGACCCCCAGCAGATCCAGCCGTCGCGCGATGCGCAGTTTGTCCTCCACGGAAAACTGCACCGCTTCGCTCTGGGAGCCGTCCCGCAGGGTGGTGTCGTACACGGCCACGAAGGAATCGGGCCGACAGACACCCCCCTTGGCGGATTTGGCGCGTCCGGTGGTCGATCCCTTGCCGGACTTGTGGGAATCAGCCTCTGACACGATCTCCGGCGTCCTTGTCCAATTCAAAAGCCTGGTGCAGGGAGCGCACCGCCAGTTCCATGTATTTTTCGTCGATGATCACGGAGATTTTGATCTCCGAGGTGGAGATCATGCGGATGTTGATGCCATCCGCGCTCAACGCCTTGAACATGCGCTGGGCCACGCCCGAATGCGAACGCATGCCCACGCCCACCACCGACACCTTGGCGATATCCGGATCTCCCAACAGATTCTGGGCGCCCAGGGCGGCCACGGGTTCTTTCAGGACCGCCATGGCCTGCTTGTAATCCCCCTTGGCCACGGTGAAGGTGACATCCGTGCCGCCACTGCTGGCGGAGATGTTTTGCACGATCATGTCCACGTTGACATTGGCGTCGGCCAGAGTGCCGAAGATCGACGCGGCAATGCCGGGCTTGTCGGGCACGCCCAAGATGGTGATCTTGGCTTCATCCCGGTTGAACGCAATGGCGGAAACCACGACTTGTTCCATGACATCATCCTCTTCGGTCAACAGAGTTCCGGTCCCTTCCTCCAGGGAAGAGAGTACCCGCACGGGAACCTTGTATTTCTTGGCCAGTTCCACCGAACGGGTTTGCAATACCTTGGCCCCCAGGGAGGCCATTTCCAGCATCTCTTCGTAGCAGATGCGATCCAGTTTGCGCGCCTTGGGCACCACCCGGGGATCGGTGGTGTACACCCCGTCCACGTCGGTGTAGATGTCGCAAAAATCGGCCTTGAGGGCTGCGGCCAACGCCACCGCCGAGGTGTCCGAACCGCCCCGGCCCAGGGTGGTCACGGCGTTTTGGTCGTCCACGCCTTGGAATCCGGCCACCACCACGATGCGCCCCGCGTCCAGATCCCGCAGGATCGCGTCGGCTTCCACATCCAGGATGCGGGCCTTGGCGTGGACGCCATCGGTCACGAAGCGCACCTGCCACCCCTGATAGGAGCGGGCGGGCACGCCCAGGGACTCGATGGCGATGGCCAGAAGTCCGGTGGAGACCTGTTCCCCGGTGGCCACCACCACGTCATATTCCCGCTGGCTGTAGGTGCCGCCGGAGAGTTCTTCCACCAACGCCACCAGACGGTTGGTCTCGCCGGACATGGCCGACACCGTGACCACCACCCGGTTTCCGGCCCGCTGGGCCGCGACCGCACGGGCGGCCACGTTGCGGATCCGCTGGATGGTGCCAACGGAGGTTCCGCCATATTTTTGAACAATCAAACTCACGGTCGTCTCATCCCGATAAACGTTGTCACTACAACCGGAAACTCCCGTCATCGCCCAAACCCGGCAATGGAGAGGCCACGGTCTCGAACAGGGTCTCCTGACGCACCGGAATCCCCGATACGCGCACCGCGCGCATGGTGACCTCTCCGACTTGTCCGACGATCCCCACCAGCACGCCATCTTCTTGCAACTGTCCCACGATCCGGTTGGGAATGGAGGTGACCGCTCCGCCAAGCAGAATGCCGTCGAAGCGTCCCGCCTCGTTCCATCCGTCGGCGAGGGGTCCGACCCGCCATTGCACCTGTTCCGGATCGGTCAGTTGTTGGCCCCGCGCCGCCAGATCGGCATCGGACTCCAACGCGAACACCGTCATGCCCATGCCCGCCAGCACGGCGCATTCGTAACCGCTGCCCGCTCCGATCACCAGCACCCGATCCCCGCGCGAAAGCTGCAACTCCTGGATCAGCCACCCGATCTGCACAGGGGTCAGGGCGCGCCGTCCACCGTCGTTCAAGGGAATGGGCAGATCCGAGTAGGCGAATTCCCGGTACGCGGAGGTGGCGAAATCCTCCCGGGGAACCCTCAGCAGTCCCTGCAGCAGTGCCGGATCACGCACCATGTTCGGCACTGCCTGGGATTTGACCATGTTGACTCGCGCCTGGGTGAAGTCCATCGCATCGTTCCTCTTGGTTAGTCGGTCCATAAACCCTCAATCTTTATATGCCAACCCCGCGCCGATTGCAAACCGGTTTTTCCATTCCAGGCGCGTGGCGTCCAATCGTTCCGGGGTGCCGATGTCGGCCCAGAAACCGGTCAGCGGCAGGCCGTACAGCCGTTCACGTCGGATGGCGTCGTCGTAGAAGCGGTTCAAGGAGAACGGTTCCGCCGGATACCCCCGCAAGGCGGCGGGCCGCAGCATTTGTAAACCGGAATAGATCCACCCCTCATCCCCGCTTGCGGCGCGTCGCAGACGGCCACTGGCCGCATCCACGACAAAATCCCCGCATCCTTCCCGGCGCACCGGTACCAGTCCCAGCAGACCATCCATGCGTGTGGCATCGAAGGCGGCGATCAATGGTTGCAAGTCGATGTCCCAGACCACATCCCCGTTGATGGCCAGAAAAGGCTCCTCCCCCAGCAACCCCAACGCCTGACACACGCCGCCGCCGGTTTCCAGCAGCACCGCTTCTTGGGACCAGATCACGTCAAGACCATACGCCGCGCCATCTTCCACATGGGCGATGATCTGTTCGGCCAGATGGTGGACATTGATCACCACCCGCCGGATTCCCAGAGTCGCCACCCGCGACAGGGTGTGATCCAACAAGGGGCGTCCACCCATGTCCACCAGGGGCTTGGGCACCGTATCGGTCAAAGGGCGCAGCCGCTTGCCGTAGCCTGCGGCCAGGATCATGGCGTGCATGGCGTTTTATGGGTTTCCTTGCCCGTGGTTCAACCCGGCGCGTAGCGGTCGATCAGGCGCGCCAACTCCGCCAGTTGCGGATGGGTCGGCAACGTCTCGCGCACATACCCCAAGGTGCGGGGAATGTCGTTCAGGTAGCCGTGTTTGCCGTCCCGCAGGGAGAGGCGTCCGAAGATGCCGATGGCCTTGAGATTGCGTTGGATGCCCATGCGTTCCAGATCGGCCCGGAAGGTCGATTCGTCCACCGGATAGCGGGCCTGGATGCGGGGATCGGCAAACCACCATCCCATCACCTTTTCCCGGAACGGGGCGTCCCAGGCCACATAACAGTCGCGCAGCAGACTGGCCAGATCGTAGGTGATCGGTCCCATGACCGCATCCTGGAAATCCAGCACCCCCACACCCTCGGCGCGCCACATCAGATTGCGGCTGTGATAGTCCCGATGCACCAGGGTCCAGGGTTGTTCCAGAATGGCGTCGATCAGGCGGTGAAAGGCCGCGTCGAAGGCGTGCCGGTCCTCCGGGGTGATCGAGGTCCGCAGGATGCCTTCCACATACCAGTCGGTGAACAGCGCCAGTTCTCGCCGCAGCATCTCTCGGTCGTAGGGGCGCTGGTGGGCGATGCAGCGCTCATCTTTCGGGGTGGCTTGCAGGGTGATCAGGGTTTCGACGGCGGCCCGGTAGAGGGTCTCCGCGTCTTCTCCTTGTTCCAGAGCCTTCAGATAGGTCAGGTCGCCGAAATCCTCCAGCAACACATAGCCCAGTTCGAGTCGTTGCGCCACCACCTCGGGCGCCGGAACCCCATGGCTGCGCAGAAAATGGGCAATATCCACAAACGGCGCCGAGTCCTCCTTGTCCGGGGGGGCGTCCATGAGAATGAAGCGTCCCCGGGGGGATTCGACCCGGAAATAACGGCGGAAAGAGGCGTCCCCCGCCACCTGGGTCAGGGTGATCCCGCTGCCCAGAATCGGCTCGACGAAGCGCAAAGCCGAGGGGGCGACCAGGGTTTCAGGGCCCGCTGGGGGCGCGTTGTCGCTTGAAGACATGCAAACATTCCCGACTCAAAGGTTCCAGGGGGGTCAGGGTGATGCGGCGTTGCTCCGGTTTTTCCGGCGCGTCCGTCAGCCGGATGTCGAGCGCGGCCCCGAAATGGTGTCCAGCTCCCAACTCCGGCCACTCCACGATCACCACACCCTTGCCATCCACATACTCTTCGATGCCGACCAGTTCCAACTCTTCCGGATCGGTCACCCGATACAAATCGAAATGGGCCACCGGCAGGCGTCCCTCGTCATACACATTCACCAAGGTGAAGGTGGGACTGGTGATGTACGCCTCTTCCACCCCCAGTCCTCTCAAGACGCCACGGGCGAACACGCTTTTGCCGCTGCCCAGATCCCCGGTCAGCAGCAGCGCCATGCCCGGCATCAGACAACGGGCCAACTCTGAGGCCAAGGCTTCGGTTTCGGCCTCGGAACCGGTGACATAAATCAATGTCGGGGATGTCTCCAGACTCACGCCACGCCGTCCGCCAGCATGCCCCGGATCACGTCCCGCTTGCCGATGATCCCCACCAACTCCTCTCCCCGCAGCACCGGCAGCAGACACACATGCCGATCGCTGATCAGGGTGGCCACTTCCGTCAGATCGGTCTCCTCGTCCACCGCCTCCAGATCGGTGGTCATGATCTCTTCGGCGGTGGAGGCGGCCATGCGGCGCAAATCCTCCTCGAAGCGGCGTTCCCCGGCGATGGGAATCACCGCGTCCAAAAAGGTGAACAGGGTCGGGGGGTGGATCGTCTTGATCCGCGCCAGCAGATCCTCTTCCGTCACCATGCCCAGCAGTCGTCCCTGCTCCACAATGGGGACGCCGCCGATCCGTTTTTCGGTGAGCAGGCGCGCCAGATCGTGAATCGGGGTCTCCGGGGGAGCCGTGATCACTGTCGTTACCATGATATCCTTGGCCTTCACCGCAATCTCTCCTGTTTGGTGTCGAGCGTGGTCGAATTCCAGAATGATCCATGTTACTCTGGATTGCGGGAATCGGGCAATGGGTTCCTTGGGCTATCGCGAAAGGGGAAAGGCAAAAACCATGTTCTGGAAATTCTGGCTTCCTGCGTTGATGCTGTTCGGTGTCTATTTCATGGGCAGACGTCAGGCCCGACGGGCCATGGAGATGGATGACCTGCCTCCCTCCCCGGAGCGCAGCGCGATGTTGCGTTTCCGCGAGGTGCATCAACGCTCCTTCCGCACCACCGCGCTGACGCTGGTCACCATCGTCCTCATCTGGATGGCCTGGTTTCTGTATCAGGACTGGAACACGGCCCATCAGGTGGTGGAGGTGCGGGTGATCCATGTCCAGACCATGCAGACCACGGTCTATCAGGCCCAACGCAACAAGATCCAGGGCCGCACCTTCCACACACTCGATGGCCGCCGCATCACGCTGGCGGATGTGGAGCGGATGGAGATTGGGGAGGTGCCGTGAGGCGGGCTTTGAGGATTTCGGATGCGTCGGGTGTTGGGGCTATCTGAGAAAACGACGTTTGAGCAGCGACTCGAAATCCCGACGGCCATCGGCAATCAGCAGGATGTAAACCCGTTGCCCCTGGATTCGATAGATCACCCGATAAGGCTTGAAATAGGTCTCGCGAAACTCCCGAATTCCCAGCATGCGTAGCTCTTTAGGGTGTGGGCCACGTTCGGGAAATTCTCCCAGTCTTTCCACTATCCCCGTAATGGCATCCAGCACATGGACCGCCTTTTCCATTGAGTCGTGGTGGGCGATATAATCGTGCAGTTCTTCCAGATCCTGCGCGGCGCTTTTGGTCATCAAGACTTCAAAGCGCATGGGATCATGCCTTGCGTAGATGTTGGATCACTTCCATGGCCGGCATCATCTCTTTGTTTTCGATTTCCCGATTGCTCATGGCCAGGAGCTTGAGCAGCGCTAGGGTCTCTTGGGTTTGATTGTAGGCCTCGATCTCTTGCAATACCGCTTTGGCTTCGCCGTGGTGGGTGATGATGAGCGGAGCGTTGCCTTCGGCCAAGCCACGCATGATCTCGGGAGCGTGATTCTTCAGATAACGGACAGGTTTGATCTGCTCGGATATTTTCATGGCTTGACCTCCTTTGTTTTTCGCTCAAATTATACGACCTTTTCGGGTTTCTTCAAGCCTTTTCACCCGTCCCCTCCGTCGCCTTGCGCAACCCCACCCAGATCAGAAACCGGGTCACGAATTCCGGCAGCAAGCCGTAGATGTAGACCGCCACGGCTGCGTTGCACAGGGCGGCGGTGGCGAACAGGGCCGGGATGGTCAAGCCTTTGCCCAGCATGGTGGCGGCGGCCAGGGCGCCGGAGACCATGAACAAGGCGTTGTAGATGTTGTTGGCCGCGATGATGCGCGCCCGGTGGCTGGCCTCGGAGCGTTGTTGCACCAGGGCGTAGAGGGGCACGATGAACAGTCCGCCGAAGGTGCCGAGCAGCACCAGATCCGCCAGAATGCGCCAGGTGCCGGGTTGGGCCAGCAGCGTGAGCGCTCCCAGAGGGGTGGCGACCACCGCGTTGCTGGCCGGAGAGGCCAGGGCCAGATCCAGTCCGAACACCGTCAGTCCGATGGATCCCAGGGGCACCAGTGCCAGTTCCACCCGTCCGGCGGAGAGCCGTTCGCACAGCAGCGAGCCGATGCTGATGCCCACCGTGAAGATGGCCAGCAGCAAGGTGATGGCGGATTCGTCGCCTCCGAGCAGGTTGCGGGTATAGGTGGGAAACTGGGCCAGGAACAAGGCGCCATACAGCCAGAACCAGGAGATTCCCAGAATCGAGAGAAATACCGCCCGGTTGGTCCGGGGCAGTTGGAGGGTTTTCCAGGTTTCGGCCAGGAATTGGGGATTGATGCGCAAGGTGGGTTCCGGGGCCGGAGCCGTGGGAATGGCGCGGCTGGCCAGATAACCCGCCACGGCGATGATCAGGCCGGTGAGGGTGATGATCCCACTGGCTCCGGCGCTGCCGGCCAGCAGACCCCCCAGCAGCGTGCCGAGCAGAATGGCGACAAAGGTGCCGGCCTCGATCAGAGCATTGCCGCCGACCAGTTCTTCGGGTTGCAGATGCTGGGGGAGAATGGCGTATTTGATCGGTCCGAACAGGGTCGAATGGACCCCGAGCAGGAACAGGGCACCAAACAGGATTTCGATGCTGTGCCAGACAAATCCCAGTCCGATCACCAGTACGATGAGGATTTCCAGCAGTTTGACCCAGCGGGCCAGTCTGGCCTTGTCGAACTTGTCGGCCAGTTGTCCCGCCGTGGCCGAGAAGAGAAAAAACGGCAGCATGAAAATTCCCGCCGCCAGATTGGCCAGCACCTCGGGCATGAGGGAGGTCCACTCCGTGGCGTGAAAGGTGAGCAGCACCACCAGGGCGTTTTTGGCCACGTTGTCGTTGAGGGCTCCCAGGAACTGGGTGACGAACAGGGGCAGAAAACGACGGGTGCGCAGCAGGTCGGATGGACTGGAATGGGCGTTCATGACTGTTTCCTCGTAAAAAAGCGGCGGGTTTCAAACACGCGGGTCGCCAGTCGCGCGCCGTGGGCGGAAAGCTGGCGTTTGAGGACTAAATCGAACAGCAGGGCGTTGTAGGTTTGCAACTCTTTCAGCACCGGCACCGCCGTTTCGTGGAGCAATCCGGCCTGGGCCAGGGCGGCGGGGGAGATCAGCGGCAGAATGCCCGGCAGCGGATAATCGGTGCCGTTGAGCAGCCGTCCATGCCACTCCTGGCGTTTCAGCAGGGTGCGCACCACCTCCGGATCCCGGTTGCGCAGGGTGATGGCGGACAGATCCCCGAACAGCAGTTCCCGATGATCCGGATGTTCCATCATGCGGGTGAACAGGGCGAAGCTGGATATCGGTTGGTCTCCATGGTCCGTGTCGTGGTCCGTGCCGATGGAGGCGCAGTGGGCCACGATGGTGCGCACGCCGCTGTCGAGGGCGCGCCGCAGACGCAAGGGATTGCCGAACTCCGGTTTTCCGATGCCGTGGACCGCTTTTTCCTCGCCCCCGTGGGTGATCAGGGGCAGATCCAGCCGTGCCAGAGCCTGATAGAACGGTTGGCACACCGGATCCGCCGGATCGATGCCCATGGCTGGCGGCAGCCATTTCACGGCTTGCGCCCCGTGTTCCTTGGCCTGTTCCAAAGCGGCCAGCGCGTCCCGACGGGCCGGATGGATGGATGCCACCCATTCAAAATGGCGCGGATAGGCGCTGGCCAGGGAGCGGGCGTAGTCGTTGGGCACGTAGAAGGTGCTTTGTTCCGGCAGGGGGCGGCCCGAGGCGTCATGGGCCCGGTCGAAGGCGAACAGCATCATCTTGGCTCCGGGGCGCAGGTCGTCGATCAGGGTGCGCAGCCGTTCCACGTAGCTTTGATCCACCCGGCCCGGGGTCTCCTGGACACAACCGGCGTTGAGATAGAAGCGCCGTTGCATGAACTGGATCGGATGAAACAGGCTGGACATCTGCGGCGACAAGACGATGCCGCTGCCGGAATCCCCAATGCCGGCGATGTGGGCGTGACAGTCCCACACCTGGGCCGGGTCGATCCCCTCCCAGGCGGCGGTGACTAGTGGATGGTGGGCCAGGGAGTCGGGCAGACGGGGATGACAGGGATTCCAGAGGCGCGGCAAGGCGCATCCTGCCGCGAGGGAGCCGAACAGGGCGGTCAGGCCGGTCAGCAGGGTGCGACGCGTGGGGTTCATGGGGTCTCCTTCCAAGGTGAGACGCTGGAGGGTCGTGTCGTCGATTTGCCTGTGTCGCAGGTGCGGCGCGTGGAGTTCATGGGGTCTCCAGGGCCAGACGCTGGAGGGTCACGTAGTCGATTTTGCCGGTGCCCAGCAGGGGCAGGGCGGTCAGCGACACGATTTTGCGCGGCACGGCCAGTTCCGGATATCCCATGGTCCGGGCCTGGGCGAGCAGGGTTTCGCGGTGGAGTCCGGGGTCGGTGGTGAACAGTACCAACGCCTCCCCCTTGGCGGCGTCCGGCTGGCTGGAGGCGGCATGGCTTGCGGCGGGAGAGGCGGCGGCCGCCAGACGTTCCACCGACTCCAGGCTGATCATCTCCCCGGCCACCTTGGCGAAACGTTTCACCCGACCCACGATGCGCAGAAAGCCGTCATCGTCCACCTCGACGATATCCCCGGTTTCGTACCAGCCGGCTCCTCTGCTGGAAGCCGGAGGTTGCAACCGGCCGGGTTGCTCGACCTTCAAATATCCCGCCATCACATTGGGTCCGCGTACATGCAACACCCCCCCCCGTTCGATGCCCGGCACCGGTTCCAGATGATATTCGATGCCGGGCAGGAGCTGTCCCACCGTTCCGGAGCGGCAGGCCATGGGGGTGTTGACCGACAACACCGGGGCGGTTTCCGTGGCGCCGTAGCCTTCGAAGATGCGCAGACCGAATTTTTCCGCCCACAGGCTCCGGACCGGTTCGGAGAGTTTCTCCGCTCCGGCGATCACGTGGCGCAGGCGAAAGAAATCATAGGGATGGGCAAATTTCCCGTAGTTGGCCAAAAAGGTGTTGGTGCCGAATAAAATGGTGCAGGCCCGGTCATAGGCCAACTCCGGAATGATCCGGTAGTGCAGCGGCGACGGGTAGAGAAACAGGCTGGTGCCGCTGAGGATCGGCAGCAGGGATCCCGCCGTCAACCCGAACGAATGAAAGATCGGCAGGGCATTGAGAATCTTGTCGTCGGGGGAGAAGTCGATCACCGCCCGGATCTGGGCGATGTTGGCCAGCAGGGCGCGATGGGGCAGGACCACCCCTTTGGGTTTGCCTTCCGAGCCGGAGGTGAATAGAACCACCGCCGCTTCTTCCGGAGAGACGGGGATTTCAAAGCGGCGGGGAAACCACAGGGCGTAACCCATGAGCCACAATTTGTCCGTCAGGGTGGCGGTTTGGCGCAGATCCTCCAGGTACAGGATGCGAATATTCCGCAGGGCCGCCAGTTTTTCGCCCAGATTGGCCTGTTCCACGAAAGCGTGGGCGGTGATCACCGTGGTGATCGTGGCGGCGGTGCAGGCGGCTTGCAGACCGTCGCTGCCGGCGGTGTAGTTGAGCATGGCCGGAACCCGCCGCCGGGCGGAAAGTCCGAAGATCAATGCCAGGGTGGGGGCGAGATTGGGCAGCAGCAGCCCGATGCGATCACCGGCAGCCACCTCCGGGGTGGCCCGTTCCACCAGTCGGGCCAGCATCAGGGACATTTTGAGCAGATCCTGATAACGGTATTCGATCTGTTTGATGTCTTCCAGCAGACGATGGCCTCGGCCATGGATCTCGATGGCGTCGCACAGGGCGGAAAACAGGGTCTGGGGTGGACGGGCGGCGAACAACATCTCCTGCATCAATCGCCGCAACGCCTCTCCGGCCTTGCGGCGGCGCTGTTTGGCCAGGGGATCCTCGGGCATGGGGATGCGGGTGGGAGGCAGGATGGTGATGGTGATTTTGGGCAGCAGCCGGCGCGGCGCCTTGCCGGAGACCCGCGCGAAGTAGCTGCGGACCGTGCCGTCGAGGCGCACCGGCAATACCGTGGCTCCGGTTTTGGCCGCCACGAAGGCGGGTCCGTCGTAGACTTTCATCAGACTGCCGGTGATGGTGATGCGTCCTTCCGGGAAGATCATCACCGGTCGTCCCGACTCCAGCAGGCGGATGATCTGTTTCATGGCAATGGGACGGGTGGTGTCCACGGCCAGATAATCCACCTGGGAGAGAATCATCCGGAAATACCAGGAGCGCACCACGCTGGTGTGGACGATGAAAACCGGATCCACCGGCAGAAACAGTCCCAGCAGCAGTCCGTCGAGAAAGGATTCGTGGTTGGCCACGATCAGCAACCGGTGGGTGTCGAAGGAGCGGGTGTGGCCCTCCACCCGCACGCGAAACAGCAGTCGGGCCAGGAAACGCAAGACAAATCGGATCAGTGGACGCATCGAGGAGACTCCCGGTGGTGAGAGGCGATTGAATTGGATATAATCATATATCGAAGAAGATCGATATGTAAAACCAAAAAAAAGGTCAGGTGGATTCCCGGATGTAGTCGGTCACGTTGCCCATCACGGACAGCAGCCAGTTGCGGTCGATCCAGAACCACACCTCCTTGCCGATCTTCTCGGAGCGCAGCACGCCGGCATCCCGCAACAGTTTGAGATGATGGGAAACCGTCGAGCGCGCCAGGGTCGAGACGGCGGCGATCTGGCCCACATTGAGCCGTTCTCCGGGTTCAAAAAGCAGCAGGATGCGTTGACGGTGTTCATCCCCAAGAGCGATGAACACCTTGGACGTGGCGTGCCAATGTTCGGGGATGGAGGAGCGGTAATTGTTTTTCATGTCGAAAATTTTAGACGGGTTTCGCGGGTCTGTCAATCCGGTTTGCTGGCGGGAGACGGTCTGCGGGGTTCGGCCAGCAGTTCGGTAAGCAACTCCCGTTCCCGTTCCACGGTGCGCGCCAGGGAGAGATGGTTTACCGCATGGGCGCGGGCGTTGCGACCCAGACGGGCCTTGAGTGGCGGATCCGACAGAATCCTCGTCATGGCTGCCCGCATCCCCTCGGGGGTGGCGTCGCACAACAGACCGGTTGAGTCGTGATCGATCGCCTCGCGCACGCCGGGGGCGTCGGCGCGACCGATCACCGCCATGCCACAGGCCATGGCTTCCAGCAGGGCCTTGGGATGGCCTTCGTAGTCCGAGGGCAGAGCGAACAGATCCGCGCCGCGCATCAGGTCCGGCAGGGCGGCGTGGGGTTGAACCCCCATCAGCGTCACCTGTACGTCCAGCTCCCAGGCCAACGTTTCCACCTGCGGGCGCATGGGTCCATCTCCCACCATCACCAATTCCATCGATGTGCCCGCCAGGGCGCGCAGCAGCAGCAGGGGAGCCTTCTGGGTGTCCAGACGACCGATGTACAGCACGCGCTTGCCAGGGGTGTGGACGCTGCCGGGTTGGGCCGGGGCAAAGCGATCCACCTCCACATAGTTGGGAATCACCCGTATCCGGTCGATGGTCACGCCGTGGATGTCGTTGACCACCTGGGCCATGAGGGGAGTGGTCACCACCACCCGGTCGGCGGCCCGGAACAGGTGGCCTTCTTGTCGCAAGGAGTGTTGGGCTTGCGGGGAGTCTGGACCGAAGCGGCGGATGGTGAAATCCGAATGCAGATAGCCGCACCGGGCGATGAAGGGTTTGTGAAAGCGTCGCGCCAGGGCCAACGCCGTATCTCCGCCGGAGACCTGATTGCTTTTGAAGATCACCGCACCGGTTTTCCAGCGGGCCGGGACCGCAGCCAGCCAGCGCCAGTACCAGAGATCCGGCAGTCCCCAGCGGTTGCAGGTGATATCGATCTCCTTCAGGCGGGAGCGGTATGCCAGATCCCGTCGGTCTCCATGGGTCACGAACGAAATTCCCCCCAGATGGGGCCGCAGGGCGCGATACAGGGCGGTTTCCCGTTCCAGCATGCCCAGACGCTCCCACTCCGTGAGGGAGAGACCGGCTGTGAAAAAAAGCGTCAGGCGCAGATCTTCCAGGGTGGTCATTGCGTGCGCACGGATTCTGGAGGAGTGAAGAAGGATGTCAACTTTTGAAAAAAAAGCGGGGGTCTGGGGGATTCTTCCCCCAGGGTTTTGACTTTAAAAAAACAAAAAATATTAATTATCTGATAAAAATTATAATATTTCTTGGAAAGTTTTATGTTTTTTAAAGTCCCAAGGGCTTTGCCCTTGGATCCCACCAGGGGCCAATGGCCCCTGGACCCCGTTGGTGAAAATCTTATTGGGCTACCGCCGTGGCGCGCATCTCGCGGATCACCGTGACCCGGATTTGACCCGGATAGGTCATTTCGTTTTCCAACCGGGTGGCGATTTCGCTGGCCAGGGTCATGGCCCCTTCGTCCTTCACCCGGTCGTAGGCGACCATCACCCGCAATTCGCGCCCGGCCTGGATGGCGAAGGCCTTCTCCACCCCCGGAAACTCCATGGCCACCGCTTCCAGTTGTTCCAGCCGTTTGATGTAGGTTTCGACATTTTCCCGACGCGCGCCGGGGCGGGCGGCGGAAAGGGCGTCGGCGGCGTTGATCAGGGGACCGTAGACCGAAATCGGCTCGATGTCGAAATGGTGGGACCAGATGGCGTTGACCACCAGGGGATGCTCCTTGCACTTCTTGGCGAACTGACCGCCGATCACCGCATGGGAGCCCTGGATTTCGTGATCCATCGCCTTGCCGATGTCATGCAGCAGTCCGCAACGCCGCGCCATGTTGAAATCCAATCCCATTTCGTCTGCCATCATGCCGGCGAACCGGGCCACCTCCACCGAGTGGGACAACACATTTTGGGTATAGGAGGTGCGGAATTTCAAGGTGCCGATCAGCTTGACGATATCCGGATGGATTCCGGACAGACCCAGTTCAAAGACCGCTCGCTCTCCGGCATCCCGGATTTCGTTGTTGACGTTCTTTTCGGCCTTGCGCACCACGCTTTCGATCCGGGCCGGATGGATGCGGCCATCGGTGATCAACTCTTCCAACGCTTGTCGCGCCACCTGACGCCGCACCGGATTGAACCCGGAAATCACCACCGCCTCGGGGGTGTCGTCGATGATCAGGTCGCAACCGGTGGCCGCTTCCAGGGCGCGGATGTTGCGCCCCTCCCGACCGATGATGCGTCCTTTCATCTCCTCGGAGGTGATCGCCACCACGGTCACGGTGCGATCCACCACGAATTCGCCGGCTAGACGCTGGATCGAGCTGCCCATGATCTCCTGGGCCTTGCGGTCGGCGTTTTCCCGGGCTTCGTCTTCGGCCCGTTTCATGAAGTGGGCCGCCTCCCGGCGCACATCCTCCTGAAGTCCTTCCACCAACTGGTTTTTGGCCTGTTCGGTGGAAAGCCCCGCCACCTCTTCGAGTCGCCGGATGATGGTCTCTTCCTGTTTCTGGCAGGCTTCCTTGCGTGTTTCCAGAGTGCGGATGTCTTGCTCCACCTGATTGCGGCGACGGTCCACATCCCGTTCCCGTTGATCGAGTTGATCGAATTTCCGATCCAACTGCTCTTCCCGTTTGTCGAAGCGCTGTTTCAGCCGGTCCAGCTCCTCCTGACGCTCGCGGAACTGCTCTTTGAGTTGCTCTTCGATGCGTATCCGTTCGGTTTTGGCCAGCAGTTGCGCTTCCCGGGTTGCGGCTTCGGTTTTCTCCTCGGCGCTGCGCAGCATCAGTTGGACCCGCTCTTCCCGTTCCTGGAAGGAGCGCGTTTGCTGACGACGCCATTGATGCAGAAAAATCAGGGGAATGGCGGCACCCAGTGCCACGCCCAGCAGAAACATCAGGATGTCCATGTCAAAACCTTTATAAGGTTTTTCTGTCGGCCCACGGCCACGACAAAAAAACCACTTAGAGTCGTCAGAAAGCCTCGTGGCAACAGAGCAAGCCCTGTTCGGTCGCCACCCATCCCATGCGTATGTCATGGGGTTCATGGGGCAGGGAGGGCAGTTCCTGAAATGCATAGGCCACTCCCAGCCGTATCGGGGTGGGGGACGCGCCGCGCGCGCCCAAGGCCCGATCATGGTACCCGCCGCCGAATCCAAGACGGCATCCGGTGCGGTCAAAGCCGATCAATGGCTGGACAACCAGATCCAGATCGTTGATATCCAAACTTCCGGCCCGATCCGGGGCCGTGACGGGTTGTGGAATGCCAAAGGCTCCTGGCTGCAAGGGATCCCCCGGACGGTAGGGGAAAAAGTCCATGGACCGGGTGTTCGGGTCCACGACCGGCAGGAAACAGGCCTGACCGATCTGCGCGGCGGTGTGGAAAAGAGAGGTGGGATCGACTTCGTTGTCAACAGGGAGGTACAATCCGATTCGACGCGCCCGTTGATAAAACGGGGCGTTTGCCACATGACGCATGATAACGGCGGACCGTTCGGCCACCTGTTCTGCGGACAACGCTCTGCGTTCGGTTCTCAGGCGTTGGCGCAACGTGGCCTTTGTGTGATCCATGCCCAAGCCATTCGTATCCGCCATGCAATATGCCAGTGCCCCCGCCTGTGCCGTGGGATCGCACTCTCTGAACCCTTTTGTTCAAGGTGGATCCGTGAATAATTGTTTCTGGTAATCCCGCAGATGGGGGTCACACTCCACAATCAGGGCACGGTTCCCAGGTTCATAAGTTATCGGCTCAGGAGATTGGTCTCCTCACGAACACCGCAGGGGTGGCTGGCATGAATCGTTCATCCCTTGAGCAGTTGATCGCTGTGGGCGATCAGGCTGCTGATCTTCTCTTTCGCGACTTCCGTTTGTCTGGATACCAGACGCTGGTGTTGCAGAAAGTCATCCGCAATCTTGAGCGCGGCCATGATGGCCGTTCGTTCACTGGATGCGATATAGGACTCCTGCGCCACCTGTCCCATGACATCGTTCACATACTGGGCAAGCTCGCGGACATATTCGCTGCTTACCTGGGATTTCAGTTTGAAAACTTGACCACGAATGCGAACTTCAAAGGTTTCAGTCATGGTTCCCAAGTCCGGAAGGGGCGCGAACGCCTCTCTTTATGAATCCGATTCCTCGTACCGGACCAGCAATCCCTCGATTCTGGCGATGACGCCAGCTTTTTCTTGCTCCAGGGAGTCTTGACGTTCCTGGAGTTGCAACACTTGCGTTTCAAGATCCGAGATCAGACCGTTTTGTTCGGCCACTTTTCCGTTCAGTCCGGCGATCTGCTCACGTTGTTCGCGAATGGTACGGGCCATTTCTTTCCAACGATGCTCCAGATCCGACAGGGAGACAGCCAGCTTGTCATCGCGATCCATCGTCGATCCATTCATAGTCACGTCCCGAGTCCCTTCTTGAGTCAGTTACCGACACGATTTCACTCTTATCTTGATAGTAAAGAACCGTCCTGGTCCTGTCAAGGCCGACCACATGCATTCCAGGTCAAAACCGACTCTTCTCCCCGCAGCCAGCCATCCACGGCTTCGGCGGCTTTGCGGCCCCCGTCGATGGCCTTGAGCACCAGGGATTGACCGGTAGCCATGTCACCGGCGGCGAAGATGCCGGGTTGACTGGTCATGAAGCGGGCGTTGACCTGAACATTGCCGCGCGGGTCCAGGGCCACCCCCAGATTTTCCAGCAGGCCGCTTTTGACCGGATGGACAAATCCCATGGCCAGCAACACCAGATCCGCTTCCACGAAGAATTCCGAACCCGGAATTTCCTTCATGCGGGGCCGTCCGCCGTCTTCTTGTTCGGCCCAGTGCAGCTTGACGCAGTGAATGCCCTTGACCCGCTGTCCATCCCCTTCGAAAGCGCGGGTCAGAATGCTCCAGCGGCGTTCGCACCCTTCCAGATGGGAGGTGGAGGTGCGCAGCACGTTGGGCCACATTGGCCAGGGGGTCTCCGGCGCCCGTTCCTTGGGAGGACGGGGCAGCAGTTCGATCTGGGTGACGCTGGTCGCGCATTGACGAATGGCGGTGCCCACGCAGTCGGCCCCGGTGTCGCCACCCCCGATCACCACCACACGCTTGCCCACCGCGAAAATCGCCTCGGTGGCGGGAATGGCGGTGCCGAAGGTGCGGCGGTTTTGTTGAGCCAGATAGTCCATGGCGAAATGGACCCCGATCAGTTCACGGCCCGGCACCGGCAGATCCCGGGGATGCTCGGCGCCGCCGGTGAGCACGATGGCGTCGAAGTCGGCGCGCAACTGTTCCACCGGCAGATCCACACCCACATTCACTCCGGTGCGGATGGTCAGACCTTCGGCGACCATCTGTTGCAGACGTCGATCGATCACCGATTTTTCCAGCTTGAAATCGGGAATCCCGAAGCGCAACAAGCCTCCGGCCCGTTCGTTTTTCTCAAACAGGGTCACCGCGTGTCCAGCCCGGGTCAGTTGCTGGGCCGCCGCCATGCCCGCAGGTCCGGAGCCGATCACCGCCACCCGTTTGCCGGTCTGCTCGCGAGGGGGCAGGGGTTTGATCAGACCACGGGCGAAACCCTCCTCGGCCACGGTGCGCTCGATCTCCCGGATGGTCACCGGATCCCGGTTGATCCCCACCACGCAGGCCGCTTCGCACAAGGCCGGACAGACCCGTCCGGTGAACTCGGGAAAGTTGTTGGTGCGATGCAGGGTGTTGACCGCCTCCTCCCAGCGTCCCCGATAGGCCCAATCGTTCCAGGCCGGGATCAGGTTGTGCAGCGTGCAGCCGTTGTGACAGAACGGAATGCCGCAATCCATGCAGCGCGAGGCTTGATCCTGCAATTTTTCCACCGGGAATTTTTGATACAACTCATCCCAGTCACGGACCCGATCCTCCACCGACCGGGGCCGAGGCGTCTCCCGTTCCACTTCCATGAACCCCTTGGTTTTACCCATTGGCCGCTTGCTCCCGCTTTTTTTGTTCCTCCAGCACGCGCCGATATTCATGGGGCATCACCTTGACGAACGAACCCAAGGATTTTTCCCAATCTTTCAGCAACCGCGCGGCTACCTGACTGTCGGTATACCGCGCATGCTCTTCCACCAACGATTTTAGCCGTTCCCGATCCTCTTCGGACTCCACCGCCTCCAGGGCCACCATGGCCGGATTGCACAACGAGGGGAACGTGCCCTGTTCATCGAGGATATAGGCGATTCCGCCGCTCATGCCCGCCGCGAAGTTGCGTCCGGTTGGTCCCAGCACCACCACCAGACCGCCGGTCATGTATTCGCAACCGTGATCTCCGACCCCTTCCACCACGGCCTTGGCTCCGGAGTTGCGCACCGCGAACCGTTCACCCACCACCCCGCGCATGAAGGCCTCTCCTCCCGTGGCCCCGTACAACAGGGTGTTGCCCGCGATGATGTTCTCCTCAGCCACCAGCGGGGAACGGGGATGGGGACGGATTACGATCCGGCCACCGGACATCCCTTTGCCCACATAGTCGTTGCCCGCTCCTTCCAGATACAACGAAACCCCATGCACGTTGA
This sequence comes from Magnetococcales bacterium, assembly GCA_015231375.1. GTDB lineage: Bacteria > Pseudomonadota > Magnetococcia > Magnetococcales > Magnetaquicoccaceae > Magnetaquiglobus. The sequence continues at coordinate 31,186 of JADGBT010000032.1, forward strand.
ACGCGCCGAAGCTCTGTCCGGCCACACCCTCGAAGTGACACTTGATGGTCCCCTTGGGCAATCCCCCCTCGCCGAACAGCCGGGAGATCTCTCCACCCAGCATCGCCCCCACCGCCCGGTCCGTGTTCTGGATCGGCAGGCGGATCTCGATGGGACGCAGATTCTCGAACACCCGTTCCGCCAGATCCAGCAGTTGGTGATCCAGCACCTTGTCGATGCCGTGATCCTGGGGCTGGACGCAGCGGGTGGCCACGTTCGCCGGGGCGTCGGGTTTTTCCAGCAGCGCCGAGAAATCCAGTCCCTTGGCCTTCCAGTGGGTCACGGCCTCGTTGACCAGCAGATGATCCGATTGGCCGATCATCTCGTCGATGCTGCGGAAGCCCATGCGGGCCATGATCTCGCGCGCCTCGTTGGCCACGAAGTAGAAATAGTTCACCAGATGCTGCGGACGACCGGAGAATTTCTTGCGCAGCTCCAACTCCTGGGTGGCCACCCCCACCGGGCAGGTGTCCATGTGGCATTTGCGCATCATCACGCATCCCGACACCACCAGCGGCGCGGTGGCGAAACCGAACTCCTCGGCGCCGAGCAGCGCGGCCACCACCACATCCCGACCGGTGCGAAACTGGCCATCGGTTTGCAGACGGACCCGTCCCCGCAGATCGTTCAACACCAGGGTCTGCTGGGTCTCCGCCAGACCCAACTCCCACGGCGCTCCGGCATGCTTGATGGAACTCATGGGACTGGCTCCGGTGCCGCCGTCGCCGCCGGAGACGAGAATCATGTCCGCGTGGCCCTTGGCCACCCCGGCGGCCACGGTGCCGACGCCCACTTCGGAAACCAGCTTCACCGACACCCGCGCCCGGGGATTGACATTCTTCAAGTCGAAGATCAATTGGGCCAGATCCTCGATGGAGTAGATGTCGTGATGGGGCGGCGGACTGATGAGGGTCACCCCCGGCGTGGTGTTGCGAATGCGGGCAATGGTTTCGGTCACCTTGGGGCCGGGCAGTTGTCCGCCCTCGCCGGGTTTGGCCCCCTGGGCGATCTTGATCTGCATTTCATCGGCGTTGGCCAGATAGTGGCTCGACACCCCGAAACGTCCCGCCGCCACCTGCTTGATGGAACTGCGGGCCAGATCCCCGTTGGGACGGGGCTTGTAACGTTCCGGATCCTCTCCGCCCTCGCCGGTGTTGGAGCGTCCCCCCAGACGGTTCATGGCAATGGCCAGCGTCTCGTGGGCCTCCTTGGAAATCGAACCGAACGACATGGCTCCGGTCACGAAGCGTTTGACGATCTCCGAGGCGGGTTCGACTTCGTTCAAGGCCAGCGGCTCTTCCGCCTCCTTGAGCACGAACAGACCCCGCAGGGTGCAATGGGCCTTGTCCTGTTCGTTGATGAGCCTGGCGAACTCCTTGTACAGGGCGTAATCGTCGTTGCGGGTGGACTGTTGCAGCTTGGAGATGGTCTCCGGGGTCCACATGTGACGCTCGCCGTCGTGGCGGAATTTGTACTCTCCGCCGATGTCCAGGCTGTCGAGCAGCACCCCGTTGCCGGTATAGGCCCGTTTGTGACGCTCCAAGGTTTCCTGGGCGATGTCGGTCAGGCCCACCCCGTCGAGCCGGGAGAAGGTGCCGGTGAAATACCGTTCCAGGAAACGCCGGTTGAGTCCGATGGCCTCGAAGATCTGCGCCCCGCAGTAACTGCGCAGGGTGGAGATGCCCATCTTGGAGAAGATCTTGAGCATGCCCTTGCCCAGGGCCTTGACATAATTGGCGTGCAGCCCCGCGATCCCCTTGGGGGATTCGATCAGACCCCGGTTGGCCAACTCTTCCAGGGACTCAAAGGCCAGATAGGGATTGATCGCGCCGGCCCCGTATCCCACCAGCAGCGCGAAATGGGTCACCTCGCGCGCTTCGCCGGTTTCGACGATGATGCTGGCCGCTCCCCGGGTTCCGGAGCGGATCAGATGATGATGCACACTGGCGACCGCCAGCAGCGAGGGAATCGGCGCCAGTTCGGGGCTTACCCCCCGGTCGCTCAGGATGATCAGGCCCGCGCCATCGTCCACGGCGGTGGAGACCGCCTCGAAGAGCCGCGTCAGGGCGATCTTCATGCCGTCGGTCCCCTCGTTGGCCGGAAACAGGGTGGAAAGGGTGCAGGCCTTGAGGCCGCCGCGATCCACGGCGCGGATTTTTTCCAGCTCCGCGTTGGTCAGAATCGGCTGATCGAGCCAGATCCGCGCCATGTGTTGCGGAGTCTCTTCCAGCAGATTGCCCACCGGACCCAGTTGGGTGAACAGGCTCATGACCAGTTCCTCGCGGATCGGATCGATGGCCGGATTGGTAACCTGGGCGAAGAGCTGCTTGAAATAATTGAACAACAAGACCGGTCGATCCGACAGTACCGCCAGGGCGGCGTCGTTGCCCATGGAGCCGGTCGGCTCCTGGCCTTCGACCCCCATGGGACCGAGAATGGCTGCGAGATCCTCTTCGGTATAACCGAAGACCCGCTGACGCACCCGCAAGGGTTCGGCCTCCACCGCTTCGCTGCTGCCTTGGGGGAGGTTGTCCAGCAAGGTGAGATGGTCGTTGATCCACTGGCGGTAAGGCTGGCGGGAGACCATGCTTTCCTTGATTTCGGCGTCGTCGATGATGCGTCCTTCCTGGAGATCGATGACGAACATCCGTCCCGGTTGCAAGCGGCCCAGCTTGACCTCTTCTTCCGGGGGAAAGGTGATGGTCCCGGCCTCGGAGGCCATGACGCACAAGCCACCCTTGGTGATCTGATAGCGGGCCGGACGCAATCCGTTGCGGTCCAGGGTGGCGCCGATGTAGCGGCCATCGGTGAAGGTGACGGCGGCCGGACCATCCCAGGGTTCCATCAAGGCGCCGTGGTATTGATAAAAGGCCTTGCGGGCATCATCCATGTGGCGATGATTTTCCCAGGCTTCCGGGATCATCATCATCATGGCGTGGGGCAGGGAACGACCGCTGATCACCAGAAATTCCAGGGCGCGGTCGAAGCTGGCGGAGTCGGACAGTCCTTCGGGCACCAGGGGGAAGAGCTTTTTGATGTCTTCGCCGAACAGGTCCGAGGCCAACGCCGCCTCGCGGGCGCGCATCCAGTTGATGTTGCCCCGCAGGGTGTTGATCTCGCCGTTGTGGCTGATCATGCGGAACGGATGGGCCAGACCCCAGGTGGGGAAGGTATTGGTGGAATAGCGTTGATGGACCATGGCAAAGGCCGAAACCAGGGTGCCATCCGACAGATCCGGATAGTAGGCCCGCACCTGATCGGCCAGGAACATCCCTTTGTAAACCAGGGTGCGGGAGGAAAAACTGCTGATGTAAAAGGCTTTGACCTCTTCCTGTCCATAACCCATGACCGCGTTTTCCACCCGGCGCCGGATGATATAGAGCTTGCGCTCGAACCACATGGGATCGGCGTTTTCCGGGCGGTTGCGCACGCCGATGAAGGCTTGACGGATGACCGGTTCCGCGCCTTTGGCGGTGTAGCCGATGCGGGCCTGACGGCTGATGGGCACGTTGCGCCAGCCCAGGAAGAGTTGTCCCTCCTCGGTGGTCATCTGTTCCACGAGCCGCTGGCACGAGGCCATGAGATCCTTGTCCTTGGGCATGAAGATCATGCCGACCCCGTAGTCTCCTTCGGGGGGAAGCTCGATGGAAAGCCGGGTCGCGTGGTTGCGCAAGAAAGCGTCCGGAATCTGGATCATGATGCCCGCGCCGTCACCGGTGAGGGGATCGGCTCCCGCAGCTCCCCGGTGGGTCAGGTTGACCAGGACATTGAGTCCCATGCGCACCACGTCGTGCGTCTTTTTGCCATTGATCCGGGCGACGAAGCCGACGCCACAGGCGTCGTGTTCCAGCGCGGGATCATAAAGCCCCTGTTTGGCGGGCAGACCGTGATTGGCCATGCATGTATCCTTACGAGTGTCGAGACCGTGGTTTTTCAACCCAACGCCATCCTTTGTTTGGGATTCACAAGAATCCGTCTGTCAGGGTAACAAATGGATCCGGCATCCGTCAACCGCGCGTTCAAACCAAAAACCAGATCCTGATGCGGCTGGGTATGTTCCTCATCACGCAAAGATGATAGGCTGCTGCATTGTCGATGGAAAACCACTGGTCCAGTGAGGGAAAATGATCATGAAAACCATGATGCCGGGTGAAGTCTGGATGGGACGCCTTCCCCACGGGTGCGACCTTTTGGAGGCGTTGAACCGGATCTGTCGCGAACAGGGCATCCGACTGGGACGCATCGAGGGTTTGGGCGCGGTGAAAAAGGCCCGGCTCGGGTTTTACGATCAGACCCGCCGGGAGTACGATTTTCTCGATTTCGCGCAGCCTTTGGAGATTGTGCAACTGGTGGGCAATGTCTCGATGAAGGAGGGAGAGCCGTTTGTCCATGTCCACCTCACCCTGGCCGACCACGAGGGCCGCGCCTTCGGCGGACATCTGGCCCCCGGCACCGAGGTGTTCGCCGCCGAGGTGGTGATTCAGGGGTTGACCGGTACCCCGCTGCACCGGGGATGGGATGAGGAGACCGGATTGCCGTTGTGGGGGGAGGAGGGGTGAGGGGAACCAAGCTGTTGTCCTCCTTGGTTTATCGTCTTTAATCTTGCTTCAAGCTTTAAATGGGGGCAGGTTTGACCTGTCAGGTGAGGTTTCTGAGTTGGAGGGGGCTTTTTAGCCCCCCAACCCATGTCTGTTTTTTTTGATGGCATTCATCCTTACAATCCCCGCTTGTTTCTCCCTAGACTGAATTATGTGTCGCGAGGATGTCGAGTATCATCCCGTTTTTACCCGAAATACCTGAATATTCAGAGGCGTTAATGGGGCGTGCAGTGCTGCTGATTCGGTCTCGTTTGAATCCTGTCAGGATCGAGATATGAATCTATTGGAGTTATAATATTTGGATATATAGTTAATTACTGAATTTATAATTCCTGGTTTTTGTTTCTTGAGTTCTTCAAGTCTATTTAAGATTTCTGAGTCTGTGGTGTTTTTGATTAGATGATCTAATGGGGCGTTTTTTTCTTCTGGATTCATTCTCTTGATACGCTCAAGCAATATGTTTGATAGATTTGTTGCACCATAGTATTTTATTAGGTATGGAATTAGCATAAATCTTCTGTTATATTCGTTCTTTATCCGATCTGTATGACATGGAGCCAGAACAAGATCAATCCAGTAGGAGATTTCTTTGTCTGATTCGTCCCGACAAATCAGTGCATTTTTTTCCATGGTAATGAAATTATTTAGCCAGACAAAAATGTTGTCAATAATTTCATGATATATCACTTGTTCTGCATTGCATTCGTTAGGTTCGTTTTCTTTAATTGTGGTGTGCTTTTCAAGTTTTTTGTAAGTGTGTTCCAGAATGTTGTTTTTTTCAGACAGGAAATAATCTTTTCTTGCATTTTTGTCTGGCAGTATGGCAAGATGATTGGGTAGCTTAATGTAAGATTCTGGTTTGTCTAGTACTAATCTTGCACATATTAATACGGGATCAGAATATAGATTTTTTATTATTTTCGTTGATTTTTTGATTTTTTTGTTTGAGTGTCCGCCGATCAGTCTGATTCTTATAAGTATTCCTCTTATTATTCGTCCAGCCACTCTTGATGGCTCCTGGGAAAGTATTGCAGGAATTAGTATCGATGTAATTATTGTGTAGTTATTGATAAAATTTTCCATGTATTGTTCCTTAATTTAATGGTTGGATCGAATCAAGAGTTAACGCTTACAAGATAACAATGGAATATCTAAAGCGCAATTAGATTCTGAAATTAATTATTAAAATTATATAAACAACCATAATATATTGTTTTTTTCTTAATTAACAATGTGTTATTGAAGTCTGTTTTATTTTTTTCTGGTTGCTGACAAATCAATCCTTCCCTGATCCCTCACTCCCCCACAAAACACCCCGCCACCTGCCTGTGATGGGGCATCTGCCGATGCTCGAACAAAAAAATCCCCTGCCAGGTGCCCAGCATCATGCGTCCCTGGCAGACCGGGATGGAGAGGGAGACGCCGGAGAGGGTGGAGCGGATGTGGGCGGGCATGTCGTCGGGGCCTTCGTCGGTGTGGCGGAACCAGGAGGCGCCTTCCGGAACCAGGCGGTTGAAAAAGGCGGTTAGGTCGTGGAGTACGTCCGGGTCGGCGTTTTCCTGGATGGTGAGACCGGCGGAGGTGTGACGACAAAAAAGGGTCAGCACTCCCGAGTGGGCCTGTTCGGCCTGCAACCAGCGGGTGACTTCCGAGGTGAATTCGTACAGTCCCTGACCCCGGGTGCGCAGGGTGAAGGTGGTGTGTGTCTGGCGCATGGTTTTGTGGATCCGGTATCGATGGTCATCAAAGGTGTGGTGTGGATGGATGGCCGGGAGCCAGGAGGGCGGTTTACGGATGGGGAATCCGGATCGGCTCGCGGCGCGCGCCCCATTGACCGGGGCCGCCCGACAGCCGACCGGGAATCCGCATGCCGCACTGGCGACAGTTGCCAGCGTCGGTCAATCCCCAACTCCCCAGAGTATATCCGAGACGTTCGATCAGCAGTTGGCCACATCCGGGACACCAGGTGCTGCCCTCGCGCCGCTCCTGCACATTGCCCAGGTAGACATAACGCAGCCCGTTGGCCATGGCGATGTGGCGCGCTCGTACCAGGGTCGTCAGCGGCGTGCGCGGCAGATCGCGCATCTTCCAGTCCGGATGAAACGCGCTGAAATGGATCGGCACCTCGGAGCCCATCTCCCTGGCCACCCAACGGGTCAGGGCATCCAGTTCGGAGTCGGAATCGTTGCAGCCGGGAATCAACAACGTGGTCAACTCCACCCAGACTTCGGTTTCGCAGGCCAGATATTTCAACAATTCCAGCACGGGTTGCAGATGGCCTCCAGTCTGCCGGTAGTAGAAATCCTCGGAAAAAGCCTTCAGATCCACATTGGCCGCGTCCATGTGGGAGAAAAACCAGGCGGCGGGTTTGGGTTCCATGTATCCGGCGGTCACCGCCACCGAGGCTATCCCCTGTTCCCGGCAGGCGATGGCCGTGTCCACCGCGTATTCGGCAAAGATCACCGGATCGTTGTAGGTGTAGGCCACGCTGCGGCAGCCGCTGCGGACAGCGGCGCGGGCAATGGCTTCGGGAGAGGCGAACTCCGCGAGGCGATCCATTTGACGGGATTTGCTGATGTCCCAGTTCTGGCAGAATGTGCAGGCCAGATTGCATCCCGCCGTGCCGAAGGAGAGTACCGGGGAACCGGGATAAAAATGATATAACGGTTTTTTCTCGATGGGATCCACGCAAAAGCCGCTGGAACGGCCATAGGTGGTCAGGACCAGTCGATCCTGCTCCCGGGCGCGCACGAAACAAAATCCGCGTTGTCCCTCGCTCAACGCGCAGTGACGCGGACAGAGTTCACAAACGATCTTGCCGGTGTCGAGGGTACGCCAGAATCGGGTTTCGGGCATCGATGGGTTCCTGGGGGGTGTTAAACGTGGATTCAAAACCATCATACCGAACCAAACATTGAATTCATATCGGATCTGTGCCTTAATAGCGATCAATTTTGTCGGGCGTTCAGCCCTCTGGAGCCTTCAGGCGATCTCTTGGGTCAGGGAGTGAAGTATGGAAACAGTTACCGATCTTATCAAGCAGGCTTTGCGGAACGAAGTCCACGCCTCCGCCTTTTTCGCCAAGGCGGCGGAAATGACGAAGGACGATGAATCCAGAATGCTGTTTCTGGAACTGGGTGGCATGGAGGACAATCATGCCGATACGTTCGTCGCGAAATTGAAAGATTCCACCTGCGGGCAGGATATGGATCTGCCAACTTATCTCAAGGATCTGGAGCGTTCCTCCGAGCCGGTCATGAGCGCCCAAGAGTTGGCCACCATCGAAAACGGGGATGCCCGGACCGTGTTGCGTTTGGCCATTGATCTGGAAACCAAGGCCGGTCAGACCTATGCCAAGCTGGCGGATGAAATCGTGGATATGGAAGTGAAGGCCTATTGCCTGGATCTGGTGCGGCAGGAAAATGTCCACGCCGCCGCCTTGACCAAACATCTGCGCTCTTTGGACATGGATGAAGAGGATCGTCCTGGTTTGTGATCCGTCAACCGGTTCCACCCGGATTCGGGTGGGGGGGACCGAATGAGCGTGTGGGGCCGGGGAGGATGATTCCCCGGCCTTTTTTTATGGGGTGAGCCGATAGGGGGGGTGATAATCCAACACCAGACGATTCTCCCCGGCTGGCAGTACGATTCCCTGAAACGCATGATTCACCGGCTGGATGGCGCCGGGAGCGCCGTTGACCGTGACCCGCCAATACGGATCGAAGGCGTTGGTCAAAATCAGCAGCGCGTTGCCTGGGCTGCGGGTGGTTACCTCCAGGCGATCCGGGGTGTAGCGGGTGAAGGTGGCCTCGCCTGGGGTCAGCCGTGGCGGGTTCTGGGGGGTCCATTGGGGAAAGTCGCGGGCTTCCAGAAAGGCGGTGCGGGCCAGATCCGGGGCGTTGGTCTGGGCCATGGCGTCGAGCAGAGCGGTGTGGTCGTCGAAAATCCGGACCGATTCCGGCAGCAACAGGCGTGGCAGTACGGCTTGATTTTCATAGACGTACAAGGCGTTGTGGGGCATGTCCCGTTGCAGGGCGCGCCAGATTTTTTCTCTTAATCGCAGCGCTTCCCAGGCTTTGCCTGCGGCCAGTTCCGCTTTGGGTTCGTGCCACAGGGTCAGGGCTGGATGACGCAGCGGCCACTGGGAGATCAGAAAACGGGTATTGGCCAGCGAGAGCAGTTCCGGATTGAACCAATCCTCCAGCACCAGCGGCGCGCGCGCGGCGAACCGTTCCTCGGGTTGTTTGAACAGATAATACCATTTGAGGGTACGGTCTTGCAGGGCCGGATAGGCGGTGAGACTCTTGGCGACAACCCGTCTCCAGAACCGGTGATAGCGGGCCGAGTGCAACCGGAAATAACCGTCCACGCTTTCCAGTCCGTAGGCGTTGGCCACGGCGGGATAGATGCGTCCCCCGGAGGCCGAGGCGATGGTGGGAGGCCAAGTGCCCACGCTCGCCACCCGGAACGGGGTGGTCTCCTGGCGGCTGAGGGCGCCCAGGCGCTGCATCACCGGGTTTTCGAAATGGACGGCATAATTGTCCGTGGAGAGGCGGTGCAGCAGTTTGCGGGTGATCTCCTTCCAGCCGACGAGCGGCATCACCAGGGCGATGCCGGTGGCCAGGATGATCAGCGCGCGGACCGGTTTGGCGCAGGCATGGGCCTGACGGCGCGCCAGATGCAGCCCGGCTCCTCCCAGCAGCGGTCCCAGAAAAATGAAGAATTGATTGAAGTCCAACAGGTTGCCCCGTGACGGCGGCATGATGCGCGGCAGACTGGACTGGAGCCAGTGTCCGAGTTCCGAGCCGACTCCCGACAGCAGGGAGATGGCCAGCAGACGCCAGGCCCATGTTTTTTCTCCCCGGGCCACCACCATTCCCAGGATGAACACTCCCCAGTACAGGGCGTTTTGCGGCAGGGTCGCCCAACCCAGGATGGTCCAGAGGTGCTGGGTCATGTCGGCGAGGCTGGGCACGGGGATTTCGAACAGCGTCGTCTGACCACGGGTGGTGGAGGGGCTGTAGGTCATCAGGGCGAGCAGTTGCGGGGCTTCGGCGAGGGTGATCCCCAGGCCGAACGTGGCGAATCGGCTCCAGCCCTGGGAGAGCCGGGTTGCGCGCACGATCAGGAACCAAAACGGCAGTCCCATCATGATGAAAAACGTATAGATGACCGATTGGGCCACCAGTCCGGTGAGCAGTCCCAGCAGCAGAGCCAGCACCATTCCCCGTCGGGCGGGCAGGGCCAGGATGCGCTCGAACCACAAAAAGGTCAGGGCCACGGCGGGCAGACCCAGCGCTTCCACCAGTTTGGCGTCCTGGACGTTCCAGAAATACAGCGAAAAGGCCATGCCGGAGAAGAGCGCGGCGGTGGGGTCGAACTTGAGGATCTCGCGGCACAGCCGAAAGGTGAAATATCCGGCCAGAAACCGTTGCAGCCACATGACGAACCCATAGACCGCCCAGGCCGGGAACATCAGATACGGCAGGCCATCGATCAAGAAGCTGTCCACCTGGGGGTGGAGCAGGGCGGGCATGCCGCCGCTGAATTTGGGTTGCCAGAAGGTCAGGCCGTAATCCAGGATGTCGCGGGCTGCGGTGATGCGTAACGGAATATTGAAATCCGCGTTGTCCTGGATGCGCAAATAGGAGTGGGATCCGAGCACCCAGTAGATGGCCGAGGTCAGCAGAGACCAGCCGAGCCAGAAGAGCAGCCAGGGGAGTTTTTTGTCTTCCGTGGCTGCCGGAGGGGGATCGGTTTGGGTGGGGGGAAGGAGCAGGGCGCGGAGCGAGCGGGTGAGCATCAGGAGGTGGGCTCGGAACGGGTGATGTGGCGGATGGTGTAGATCTTTTTGCCGGTGGCTTCGTGTCCGACCCGCACCAGCAGCTCCAGCACCAGTCCGGTGGCCAGCAACTGGCTGCCGAAGAGAAATACCATGATGGCGATTTGCAGCGTGCCCCGCAGGTCGGAGGTATGGAGCAGATAATCAATGATGATATAAAGAATCAAAGCAAGACTTGATGTCATGAAGGTGGCGCCGGCCAATCCCATCACATGCATGGGCCGGGTGCCGAAGCGGCTGAGAAAGGCCAGGGTGAGCACGTCGAAGAAGACCCGGAAGGTGCGGGTGATGCCGTATTTGGATTGTCCGGTGACCCGGATCACATTGGTGATGGGGATTTCACAGATGGAAGCTCCCCGTTCGGCGGCCAGCACCGGGATGAAGCGGTGCAGTTCGCCGTAGAGATTGATCTCCTGGACCAGTTCCCGCCGGTAGGCCTTGAAGGTGGTGCCGAAGTCGTGCAGTTTCACCCCGGAGAGTTTGGCCATCATGCGGTTGGCGACCAGGGAGGGGATGCGGCGCAGCCAGAAATTGTCGATGCGGTTGGCGCGCCAGCCGCTGACCAGATCGTATCCTTCTTCGATTTTTTTCAAGAACAAAGGGATTTCGCAAGGGAGATGCTGCATGTCTCCGTCCATGGCGACGATGATCTCTCCGTTGGCCAAGTCGAAACCGGCCTGCAACGCGGCGGTCTGGCCATAGTTCTTGCGGAAGTCCACGATCACGACAGCCACCGTGGCGTGGGGTTGTCGGGCCAGTTCGTGGAGGATGCGGCTGGTCTGATCCCGGCTGCCGTCGTTGACGTAGATCACCTCGAACTGGTATCCCGGATCGGTGAGGGCCTGGAGGAGTTCCTGGTGAAAACGGGTCAGGATCTCCTCTTCGTTGAAAAGGGGCACGACGATGCTGACCTTGGACATGGCGTGTCACTCCTTGGGGGACAAATCCGCATAGGTGATCAATCGGGTTCCCATGGCGTGCAACATCTGCCGGAGGCTGGGGGCGGTCAACGCCTTCTGTTCGGACTCCCGGGTGGAATCGATGTAGAAGGAGCCGAAATCGGCGGTCTGGCGCCGATGGGCGGCGTCCACCTGTCCCGGATGGCAGCACAGTTCGTTGACCCCGGAGGGCAGGGCGCGCAGGGTGTTTTTCAGGCTGATTGGGTTCATGTGGCCGGTCATGGCGATGCCGGTCTGGTGATCGGCACAGCGGACCGGCCGGCCATGCAAGCGACGAAGATTGTTCCAAATCAGCAGATTGAGCATAGAGACTTGGAATGTTTTCGTCAAGCCGTATTGGAGGGTGAGGGGTTCCGGCGCGCAGCGCACCGCCGCAATTCGGTAGTTTTCCAAAAGCCGCATCACCAGCCGGAACAGCGGCGGGAACTGGTGGTGGTGTTTTTCCCCGTCCAGATGGGTGATCCGGATGCCATGGGAGAGAACCCGTTCGATCTGGGCCCGGTATTCCCGTTCGATTTCGCGCAGCGCGCGCGGGTGGAAGGTGGCGGGGAGGGTTTTCCAGGAGAGGTGGAAGCGTCCGTGACGGGTGATGTGGGGCAGGGTGGCCGCATCCAGCAGCGGCGGACCGCGCAGCACGTTGAGATGCACCCCGATCCCCAGACCGGGACAGTCGCGGCTGGATTCCATGGCGTGCTCGAAGGCCGGACCGTTGGCCAGCACGGTGGCGCTGGTGACGATGCCGTTGCGGTGGCTTTCCAGGATGCCCCGATTGATTCCGTCGCTGAGTCCGAAGTCGTCGGCGTTGACGATCAACGCGTGGCCTGGGTGGCGCGGGTCCGGGAGGGGTGAGGAGTGGGCGTGTGTCATGTTCAATGCGAGCGGTGGCCTTTTTGATCAGGACATGAAAGAACCAAGGATAGCGGACCGGGGACCAGGGATCAAAGCGGCGCGAGCGGGGCGGGTTTTTGCGCGGCGCGTCGATTTGGTTCGAGACGGTGTACGGGGGGGAACATGACGCCGGTCGATGCAAATGTCAAAGGGGCTTGAAGGGCGGCTTTTTGAGAATCGCAAAGCGCGGGCTGGCGGTGGGGGCGGGGCGGGGT
>JADGBT010000033.1 GCA_015231375.1 Magnetococcales bacterium
GATCCGCGCCCGCTTCAACTCCTCTTTCAACCGTGCATACTCCGGCAGCACCGCTCCCACCCTGGCCCAGAAGGCCGGGGAGTGATTCATTTCGTGGCGGTGGCACAGTTCATGGACGATCACGTAGTCCACCACCCGGGCGGGCAGAAGCATCAATTGCCAGTTGAGGCTGATGGCCCCTTTGGACGAACAGCTTCCCCAGCGGGTGGATTGGCCGCGAATGGTCAAGGTGTGGACCGTGATTTCCATCCCCTCGGCCCAGAGGCGCAGACGGGTGGTCAGATGGATGCGGGCCTGTTGGCGATACCACCGTTCCAGGGTGTTTTTCAGATCGTTCGGGGTCAGAGGGGCGGGGACGTGCAGAACAGACCCCACCCGGCGTACCCGGGGGCTGCCGCCGTCGGCGACCACCCGCAGGGTCAGGTGTTCGTCCAGCAGGGTCAACAGGGCGCCGTCTTCCAGAACGGGACGTTTTTCCAGGGTCGCGCGCCGGGTGGACAACAGCCAGTCGGCCTGCTCCCGGATGAATCGTTCCACCAGCGGCGTGCCCATGCGTAATGGGGCGCGGGCCTCGATGACACCTTCGGCGGTCACGCGCAGACTCAGGCGCGTGCGCAGGGGATGACGCACCAGGGTGTAGGCAATGGGGTGGTCGTCCACGAGCATGGACAGGGTGCCATGGGAAAGAACGGGTGCATGTGTCATGGTGGCTGTTTTTTTAGTATGGACGCCAAAGGGGGGTTGGAGCATCGTCCCCAACCCCCCTTTTTTTCAATGGACGCGATCACCTTCCGATCCCTGGCGACAGCCGAGTGGCTCCGCCGCCAGGGTATCATGCCATCATTCAGACGGCGCTTCCGAAGAGCATTCCTTCCAGATCGCGCATCTGTTTGACCAGGTCCACCATGCGTTCGCCAGGCAGTTGACGAATGACATTCTCGGTCCCCTGATCCACCACCGACACCACCACCTGCTTGAGCTCCCGGTCCATGCCGAAACGCAGACTGTTGAAACCGCTCAAGGATTGGGTGATCTCCTCGGCCAATCCCTTGAGGGAGAGTTTGCGCGTCTCTTCTGGACGCACTTCCGCTGCCGCCAGGGATTTTTCCGCCTCGTACAGACTTTTATCGAACGCACTGCCGGCCCGATAGCGACCGGAAGAGAGACTGCCCGATCGAAGTCCGCTGTCCACCCGGGTTCTCGATCCTGCGACATCCAGTATGTTGACAATGCTTTCCATGGTGCGCTCCCTTTACTACTTCAGGAGTTGCAAAGCGATCTGCGGTTGCTGATTGGCCTGGGCCAGGATGGCCGTGCCCGCCTGTTGCAGAATCGAATTGCGGGTGAGGTTGGCCGTCTCCGCCGCGATGTCGGCGTCCGTGATGCGGGAACGCGAAGCCGAGGTGTTCTCCGACACGTTGGACAGATTGGCGATCACCGCCTCGAAGCGATTCTGGAACGCCCCCAGATGGGCGCGAATGTCCGACACCGAATTCAACGCATTGTCCAGCGTGGTGATCGCCGTATTGGCCAAGGCGTTGGTCGAGACCGCGATGGCATTGACACCCAAATTGGTGGCCGTGGCACCCTTCACGCTCATCGAGATGTTCTGGTCCGCGTCCGCTCCCACATGAAAGACACGCGCCGTCTCCCAATCGCCGTTCAACAGGCTTTTGTTATTGAATTCGGTCTGATCGGCGATGCGGGTGATCTCCAACGCCAACTGATCGATCTCTTTTTGGATGTCGGCACGATCCGTGGTGGTCAACGTCGCGTTGGCCGCCTGCACCGCCAGCTCACGCATCCGTTGCAAACCGTTGCTGGTCTCCTCCAGAGCGCCTTCGGCCACCTGCATCATCGAAATGCTGTCATTGGCATTGCGGGCCGCCTGGTTGATGCCGCGAATCTGAGCGGTCATGCGGGTGGCGATGGTCAGACCGGCGGCGTCATCCTTGGCGCTGTTGATCCGCAGACCCGAAGAGAGTCTCTGGAACGTGGTGCTCAACGACCGGGTGGTACCGTCCAGCTTGCGTTGGGCGTTCAAGGCGGCGAGATTGGTGTTGATGCTGATCGACATGTGTGCCTCCATTGGAAACGAATCATTCGTTTCTTTTTTTAAAGAATACTCTATCCATCCCTGGCAAAAAGATGGGGTGATCTTTTGAGCGGGCCACCCCAACCCGCAAACGCTACATGAAACCTTCCAATCAAGATCATTGAAAGCGGGACTTTACGACCCACGACATACGCTCTTTATTGTGTCAAGATTTTCACGCAACCCATCCCTTTCCTCATGAATCATAACGACATCATGACTTTAATGGTTACTTTAACGGTTACTTTAACGGTTACTTCAACAGTTACAGCGCACTCTGCGGTTGCTGGTTGTCCTGGGCCAACAATCACCATCGACTCAACGTCTGCTGCATCCTTTACTTCAACAGTTGCAGCGCAATCTGCGGTTGCTGATTGGCCTGGGCCAGAATCGCCGTACCCGCTTGTTGCAGGATGCTGTTGCGGGTCAACTCCGCGCTTTCGTTGGCGATATCCGCATCCATGATCCGTGAGCGGGAGGCGGCGGTGTTCTCCGACACGTTGGACAGATTGGCGATCACCATCTCGAAACGGTTCTGGAACGCTCCCAGATGGGCGCGGATGTCCGACACCGAATCCAGCGCGCTGTCCAACGTGGCCAGGGCGGTGTTGGCGGCGGTGGCCGTGCTGATCAACAGTCCATTCACACCCAGCTTGGTGGCCGTGGCCCCCTTCACGCTCATCGAGATGTTTTGACCATTGTCCGGACCCACATGGAAGGCCCGCGCCGTCTCCCAGTCGCCATTCAACAGGCTTTGATTGTTGAACTCGGTTTGAGACGCGATCCGGTCGATCTCGGCCAGCAGTTGATTGACCTCTTTTTGCAAATCCATCCGGTCCGACGAACTCAGCGTGCCATTGGCCGCCTGCACCGACAACTCACGCATCCGTTGCAGACTGTTGGTGGTCTCGTCCAAGGCTCCTTCGGTCACCTGCATCATCGAGATGCCGTCATTGGCATTGCGCACCGCTTGATTCAGGCCACGGATCTGCGCCGTCATCCGGGTCGAAATCGCCATGCCTGCCGCGTCATCCTTGGCGCTGTTGATGCGCAGGCCGGAAGAGAGACGCTGAAAGGTGTTCGTCAAGGCGTGGGTGGAGCGCATCAGATTGCGCTGGGCGGTCAGGGACGTGACATTGGTGGCGATCGAAAAAGACATGTTATAATCCTCCCTGTGCGGATCCCACTGTCAGGATCTCGCGATGAATGACTTCCTTCCCTGGTCACTTCGGAACCGCTCATTGACACGCAGGCCGGTCCGTGCCTGACTTTCCCGCAAGCCGCGTCAGCGTTCACGCCATCCAATTCAGAAGGCGATACACGCGGCACACGCTTGGCAGCGAGAGTTTTGATCCACCAAAATACCCTTTTTCAGTCGTTCTCGGCGGCTTTTCAGTCGAATGAAAGCCATCCGATCCCTTTTGATCAGGATACGGGTCGGTCCAGCCGATCAAACAGACAATCTGGAATGGGACCGGTCATCGGTCCGGGAACAACGAGAGGATAGGCATTGACAAGACATGGCGTGTGACCTCCTGACCCCGGACCCATACATGGATTCCGTATCGTGATCGTCCCTGACTGGAGATGGGTTGTTCATTTCAAGGGCCAACCCCGGCCCTTATGCGATGATTGTCGATCTTTCGATCATCGCTGTCCCGACCATCCTTGACCGGGTGCTTGCTGTATTTATCGGTGTGTCCGGCCGGGAAGTTTAATCCATTTTTCCCGTTTTTTTATTGGCTTCCAATCTTCTGGAACCCGGTGCAGCACCGCTTGAGATCCTGTATCGGCGACCCGCGCGCCGGGGTTGAACCTTTTTACGCGGGTCGTCCAAAAAAGTCAGAAAGCTTGGGGAACGGGTGCGCCCTGGGGAGCCGGGGGTTTGCCTCCCGGAGTCGCCAGGGAGGCTGGTGGCGGTTCGGGAGTCTGGGCGGCCAGATTCGGCAGCGGCGCTGCGAAGGGCTGACCCGATGGGGCGGCGGCCTCCTCCGGGTCCTCGCCCCGTTTGGCGGCGATGGGCACGCCGATGGCCTCGGACAACTGCACCGCGTCTGCCACATCCATGCGGCTCAAGATCTTGGCGGCCACCTTTTCCGGCACGGCCTTGAGCGCCTTGACCGCCGTTTCCCGATCCATGGCCATCAGACTGGCGGCTGCGGCCTTGGGCTTCATGCCCGCGTAGATCTTGGCCAACCGCTTGATATTGGCATCATCCATCACTTTTTCCTGGGCCAGATCTTCGCGGATGTTCTGGCGCAGCACCTCCAGGGCGGCGATGCGCTTGTTCATCTTCTCTTCCAGCCGCTTGAGGTCCACTTCGCGCAGTTCCTGAAGTTTTTCCCGCTCATCCAGGGCCATGCGACGTTTCTCCAACCCCTCCAGCAGCGCGATGGGGTCTTTGGCCAGACCGAAATCGGCCATTTTGGCGCTTTTGGCCTTTTCTTCGTGTTCCGCGACCCAGGCCGGAACCGCTCCGGCCAGCAGGACCACCAACACGGCCGACACACTCACGATGATGCGTGTACGTCTGGAAATGTTCACGCCAAACCCCTCCTTGCCTGAAACTGACCGTCCGGATCCCGACCGACCCGCTGGATCGCCACCATATCCATCTGTTTCATCTCCTCACGGTGCGCTTCGTGTTGCTGACGCGCATCCTCTTTCTTGGCCAGCACCTCGGCCTGTTGCAACTGCATGCGGGTTCCACGCCACGTCTCGCGGGCCGCCTCCGATTCCTGCTGCGCGCGACGCAACGCCATGGTCAATCGTTCACGCCGCCACGCCTGACCCGACAGATAGGCGTCCAGCAGGCCCGGAGCGGGCCGTTCGGGGCCGGGCGCGGCCAGGGCGTCGATGGCCGCTTTTTTCTCTTCGGCGGTCTCTTGGTCCAACACCGCGATCCGCTGACGCAAATCCTCGATGCGCGCCAGCGTCCTGGCGAATGCCTGACCGGCTGCCTCCTCCTTGAGACGCCGCAACTCCTCCAAGCGGGAAAAACGGTTCACCGTCCCTCCAGTCCAAAAAAATGGTCCCGACACCCAGATGGAGACTCGCCATTCCCGTCCGCATGACGCACACTTCTCAATGAACGCATGCGGGACATCCACCCATCCAATCCATCTCAACAGATAAAAATTCTTAGCAATTATCATGCCCACCATCAAGCCCAGACTCCGCCGCACCGCCAGAACGCTTTGCCTGCCTCTGCTGGTTCTGCTGGGCTGCGCGCCGTCTTTCCTGCGGGCAGAAGAGAGGGAGCGGCACATGGTGGTGCTCGCCCTGGGGCCGGAAACCACCGAACTGTTGCGCCGCATCGGCGAACCTTTGGCGCAGGCGGCGGATCTGCCTCCCAAAGAGGTCCGGTTTCACGTGGTGCTCAATCCCACCCTCAACGCCTTTGCCCTGCTCAACCGCCATATCGTGTTGAACAGCGGTCTGCTGTTGGCGGTTCGGGACCGCGACGAGCTGGCCGGAGTCATGGCCCACGAAATCGGTCATCTCAAAGCCGGGCACCATCTGCAACTGGAATCCCTGTCGCAGAAGCTGTCGATTCAGACCCTGATCACCACCGCAGCCGGCATTCTGGCCGGCATGGCCTCCCGTGACGGACGGGTCAGTCAGGCGGTGATCACCGGTGGCGCGGCCTCGGCCCAGACCAACATGCTGGAGTCCATCCGTCGCAAGGAGAGCCAGTCCGACCGGATCGCGGTCGCTTTGCTGGCGCGTACCGGTTTCAATCCCGATGGACTGGCCAGTTTCATGAATCGTCTGGTGCAGCAGCAACGGATCGCCACCCTGCCTCCGCCCTATCTGCTCACCCATCCCGTCACCACCGAACGGCTGTTGGATGCCCGGCGCATGGCCGCAGAAGAGCCGGTCCATCCCAACAGGCGTCCCGATTCCGAGGAAAACCGGCTGCTGGCACGGGTGCGCGCCATTCTGGAGGCCGAAACCCACGATTCCCCGGAAGAGAGCATTCTTCGTTTTCGCGCACGCCTCAAGCTCGATCCGGGCAATCTGGCCCTGGAGCAGGGGTTGGCCGAAGCCCTGCGTGCCGCCGGCAAACTCCCCGAGGCCGAAGCCCTGTTCAGCACCCTGGTGAAACAGCACCCGGATGATTTTCATCTGTTGCGCCATCGGGGGGTGACCCGCATCGAGATGGGGCGCTTCGCCGAGGCCGAACAGGATCTCAAGGCGGCCATCGCCGGTTTGCCCGATCAGGCCGATCTGCAATTCCGCCTCGCCTTTGCCCTGAAGGAGCAGCAAAAACCACTGGAGGCCATGCGCATTCTGCGTCAGCTGACGGCCCAGTACCCGGATGAGCCCCGTTATTTTTATCTGTTGGGCATTTGCGAAGGTCAGGCCGGACACCACGGGGAGGGACATCTGGCCCTGGGGCGGCACAATGTCTTGATCCAGGAGCGAGACAATGCCCTCTGGCACTTTCAGGAGGCCATGCGGCGTCTGCCCGCCGGGTCGCCCGAACATGCCATTGCCAAACGTGAGGAAAAACTGGCGCGCGAGATGCCGCGTAAACCCGAACCCCAGGAAAAAGAACGCAAACGGCGTTAACCCGCGATCATCATGGAGAGGTCAACTTTTGAAAAATAAAGCGGGGGTCTGGGGGATTCTTCCCCCAGGGTTTTGACTTTAAAACTTTACTTGATGAGAATTCCCCTCACACCATCCCCCTAAACCCCACCTGCCGCGAAGCCTCATACACAATCACCGCCACACTCTGCGCCAGATTCAAACTGCGCGCTTTGGGATGCATGGGAATGCGCATTAACCGTTCGGAAAACATCTCCAGCAACGCCGCAGGCAGACCACTCCCCTCGGAGCCAAACAAAAACCAATCCCCCTCGGCAAAGGCATGCTCCACATGGGTCCGGGTCGCCTTGGTGGTGGCCGCGAACACGCGCGCCTCCAGGGGCAACTGCTCCCGAAACGCGTTCCAGTCGTCCCAGCGTCGCACCATGGCCCACTCCCGATAGTCCATGCCCGCGCGACGCACCCCCGCCGCGTCCAAACGAAACCCCAATGGACCAATCAAATGCAATTCCGCCCCCGTCGCCGCGCAGGTGCGCAACACCGCTCCGGCGTTCTGGGGGATCTCCGGTTGATGCAGAACAATGCGCAAGGGCAACACGGTCGCTCCCGAATGTTTCAAGAAATGAAGGCTCCAGCTTTACCAGGATGCCCGCCTGGTTTGCGGCAAGGCGCGCGGTCAACGCATCAAGGCAAAACCCTGGGAGAAGAATCTCCCAGACCCGCTCTTTTTTTTCAATGGTTGATGGACATTCAAGAGGGAAGGGGGGGAAGCGTGACCTCACTGGGACATCGAGCATGGTTTGACAGCCAAGTCCGAAACCATCCAATGGATGTTCGGTGTGGCCGCCGGGCAGGCGGTGTTCATCCTGACGATCCTCAAAATGTTCCCGACTCGTTAAGCCCATCCCTCTGCCTTGTCACCCCAACAGCCAAGAACGACCACACCACAGCAGGGCAGAGAGGGGGAAAACGAGAGCCAAAAAAAAAGCACTCGACCGAAAGGGTGGTCAAGTGCTTTTTTTGAATCTGGCTCCCCGGCCCGGACTCGAACCAGGGACAAGGTGGTTAACAGCCACCTGCTCTACCAACTGAGCTACCGGGGAATGAGCTCGAAAAAATAGTGGATCCTGACGCGCAAGTCAAGCGCTTTTTTCAGAAGGGTCTGTTTTTATCCTCACACGCCACACTCCTCCGACTCCTCCTTTTTCTTGCGCAAACGCTGATTCAACGCCTGACGGGAAATCCCGAGAAAATTGGCCGCCACCCCCTGATTGCCGCCCGCACGTCGCATGGCCTCGGCAATCAAATCCATCTCCACCTCCTTCAAGGTGGGCAGACGACCCGTCACCCCGTGAAAACAGCCCTGGCCCTCGGTCACCATCGATTCGATCGACACCGGAGCCCGCACACCCGCACCGGTTCGCACCGACTTGCGCAACGGCTCCATCGCCAACCCTTCGCCCGGACCGGATCGCGCCACCGCGTCGAAGATCATCGCGCGCAACTGCCGCGCATTGCCCGGATAATGACCCGAAGCCAGCAAGGCAAACATTCCCGCCGGAGTCTCGGGAATCTCCCGACCCAGACTGCACGCCGCCTCGGCCAGAAAATGACGCGCCAAAGGCGCGATATCCTCCAACCGTTCCCGCAACGACGGCACCTCGATCCGATGCACCTGCAACCGGAAATACAGATCCGAACGAAAACGCCCTTCGGCCATCATGTCTTCCAGATTCCGATGGGTGGCGCACAGAATGCGCGCATCGCTGACCCGTGGCACGTCGGAACCCAAAGGATAATATTTCCGCTCCTGCAACAAGCGCAACAATTTCACCTGGGAACCCTGCCCCAGATCGCCGATTTCGTCCAGAAACAACGTACCCCGCGTCGCCTTGGCGATCAAACCGGTTCTCGACTCCTCGGCTCCCGAATAGGCTCCTTTCTTGTGCCCGAACAACGTGTCGGAAAACAACGCGTCATCCAATCCGGCCGCGTTGACCGGCACCAGTTCGCCACCCCGACCGCTGACCCGATGGATCGCCTCAGCAATCAACTCCTTGCCCACGCCGGTCTCGCCGGTGATCAACACCGGCTCGATGGTGGGAGCGATGGATTCCACATACTGAAAGATCGCCCGCATCTTCGGACTGACCGTCACGATGGACGCGAACGCATCGGCATGCTCCAAACGTCCGGAAAGCAGCGAACGCTTCAACGCCCCCACCTGACGTCGCAAACCCCGCCATTCCAACGCCTTGCGCGCGCACGCCACAAACCGGTTCTCTTCCACCGGCTTGACCAGAAAATCGAAGGCGCCATCCTTCATGCATCCGACCGCCGTGGCCACCTCGTCGGTGGCGGTCATCACGATCACCGGGGTCTCGGGATGACGCTGCACGATACGCGGCAACAACACCTCCCCGGACATGTGCGGCATGACCAGATCCAACACCACGGCGGACACCTCCTGCCGTTCCATCAGCGGCAACAGCTCGCGACTGTCTTCCAGCGTGACGATTCGTCCCATCCCGGCGCCACGCAAGACAAAAGAGGCGGACAGCAGAATCGATGGATCATCATCCACCAACGCGATGAGCGGCTCTTCCGACCAGGCGAACGCATTCATGGAACCGCTCCGGGCGCACGCTGACGGGGCAGGCGGACCGCGACCGTGCTCCCCTGATCCGGGTTCGCGGCAAACTGGATCGTGCCGCCGTGGTTGCGCACGATGAGCGCGGAAATGGACAACCCCAGTCCCGTGCCTCCGCTGGCCCCCCGGGTGGTGAAGAACGGCTCGGTCAACCGGGACAGATGCTCGGGAGCGATGCCGCATCCCTGATCTTCCACCGTCACCACCACCCACTCCGCCTCCGGCGCGTCGTTTTCCAGCCCGGCGCGAATCCGTACCCGACGACTCCGCTCCGGCAACGATTGCAGCGCGTTGAGAATCACATTGATGAACACCTGTTCCAGTTGACGGGAGTTGCCCCGCACCGTCACCCCCCCCTTGACGCACAGCAACTCGCAATGATCGGTATACTTGCGGATCTTGTGGTTGAGAATCATCAAGGCCGCCTGCAACGGTTCCTGAAGATCGAAGGTTTCGTTCAGGCTTTCCGGATCCCTTCGGGCCAGGTGCTTGAGATTGTCGACAATGCTTTTGACCCGCAACGTGTTGAGACGGATCTCCTCGATCAGCGCGGGCAAGGCGGTGCGCGCCTCGACAAAAGGCAGTCCCCCCAGGGCATACTCGCCGTTGTTTCGATGATATTCGTCGAGAATCGGCACGGCATCCTGCCAACTGCGGGCCAGCAGCGAGGCGTTGAACAGAATGGCATTGTTGGGATTGTTGATTTCGTGGGCGATGCTGGTGGCCAGCACGCCGAGCGTGGCCAGTCGGGCGTGACGGATCGTCCGGGCCTGGAGAATGCGCGCCTCGGTGACTTCGGTGGCGATGATCAACGCCTCTTCCACCCGTTTGCGACCCGGACGGGGAATCAGACGAATCTCCCACCAGACCGAATCTTCGGTGGGATATTGAAACCGACTCCCGTCGCCGGACGCGAAGGCCCCCCGGATGGCCCGGCGGAACCAGGGACGCACCAGCGCCGGTACCAGCACCGTGGCATCCCGGCCGATCATCTCCGCTGGAGACGGACCGTTCATGGCGCGACTCATGAAGAGGATCCGCCGTTTGCGGTCCACGGTCAGGATCACGTCCGGGGAGTCCTGGAAAATGCGCTCCGGTTGTTTGCCGCCGCGTGCGGCTTTTCGTTTGCCGGGGATCTCCCCGGCCTGATGACGGCCTCCCGGTTTCATGGAAGGCGCGCCAGGAGATCGTCTGCCCGCACGTCGTCAGAGTCACCCGTTGCCAGAAGGCGGGAGGTGAGCATCACGCCTGCCCGCAACCGTTGTCCGGCACGCGGCGCGACCGTCCGCCACCATTCCGTCACCCTATTCCCCGACGGGCGGTTTCAGCAGCGTGAACAACAGGGCGGTCTGCCAGGTTCGTTCGGCGTTCAGGGTGGCGGCGGCCACGCCATTGGCGGTGCGCTCCGCATCCCTGGGATGAATCCCCTGCGCCTTGGCTTCGGTCATGGCGCTCTCCCAGGCGGATGCCGCCAGGGCCGAACGCGCCGAACCCGCCGCTGCCCAGGCCGCCATGCCTCCGTCCAGCCAGGAGACCGCGCCATAAGCGGCAATGGCCGCATCCCGCGCCGCGCCGTCCACCAGACGGGAGACGCTCCAGGCCCCGGCCGCCATCCGTTGGGCCGCCGCCGCATCCGTGTCCCCATTGGCCCGTTCGCGGGCCTTGGCCAGCGCTTCGACCACACGGGTCTCTCCGGGCAAGGCCACTTCCAGAATCGGCACGGCGCGCTCGGCGCACGCCACCGCGAACTCCCGCGCCACGGCATCGCTCCACCCCTCCACGGGACGGATTACCCGCGCTTCCTGGAAAATCCGATACGGCCCGGACGAAAACGCCTTGCCCCGTCCTTCGGCCGTCCAGATCACCGGTCCGAGCCACTCCACCAGATCCTCCGCGCGACACACATGATACCCACGCACACACGGCGACAATCCCCCATGGATGGCCGGCATCCAGGAGCCGTCGGTATTCCAGCGACCCGACCCCCCATGACAGCAGACGCCATCCGCCCCTAAAACTTTATAGTACACCTGATCGCTCATGAGTATTCACCTTTATCCAGATCATCCAACCTGGCCATCCGGTCGCGGCGCCGACAGGATGGGCAAAATGATCCTGCAGAATAACAGATAAGCAACGATCCACAACCCCCCGGAAAGCGGAATGCCGACCTCGGGGGCCCAGGAGGCCCAAAAAACCCGCGTCAACGCGGCAGCGGTCATGATCAGGAAGGCCAAAGTCAGGGCGCGGGGGGAGATCAATGGACGACCGGTATGGGCCAGGGCGATCCGCGCCATGATCCCCAGCGTGAACAGTCCCATGGCTCCGACCGTCAAGGCGTGCAGGGCGGTGGCGTCGGTCAGCAGAGCGGTGAGCCGGGCCGCGCCCCGCAACAGCAATCCCGCCACCAGCCACAGGTATCCCAGATGCAACACCCAAAGCAAGGGGGTGCCAAGGGTCTTGTGTCCATGCCAGCGGGCCAGCCGCACCCCCTGCACCCCGCCGGCGGCCAAAAAGATCCAGCCCGCCTGGCTTGCGGTGGGCCAGAACAGATCCGCCAGCACCACCAGGGTCAGGGTCACGGCTCCGGCGATTTCCAAAGGGGGGGAGATGGCGAAAGAGGGATCCTCGCCACGGGCTTTCAGGGCGTCGCGGGTGAACATGGGCATGA
This sequence comes from Magnetococcales bacterium, assembly GCA_015231375.1. Taxonomy (GTDB): domain Bacteria; phylum Pseudomonadota; class Magnetococcia; order Magnetococcales; family Magnetaquicoccaceae; genus Magnetaquiglobus. Next base: position 11,971 of record JADGBT010000033.1, read on the forward strand.
TGTGGCCACCGGTCATGGCCAGAAAGAAGACGATGGCATTCACCCCGAGCATCACCCCGGCGCGGGCGCTGTCGCGGGTCCATTCCAGGGACTCCAGATGGGTCAGCAGATCACCAACGGCCATCAGTCCCACCAGCACCGGAAAGATGCGATGGACCCGATTGCCGGTAAACCACAGGGTGGGCGTCAGAAAATAGAGAAAACCGGCAAAAAAGGCCACATCGGCCACCGCCTGGATCCAGGCGGGCAGACAGCAACCCAGGAGCGCGGCCACGCGACCCAGCAGCCAGGCGCCGACCAGGAGGTTCAGAGGTGGACCGGTCAGAGGAGGGGTTTTCGACCAGACCGGGGTGGCGGAGAGCAGAAAGCCCGCCGCCGCCGCTGCCGTGAATCCGAACAGCATCTCGTGGCCATGCAGTCCGACCACGGACCAGGAGTGGTCCAGGGGCATCCACCCAGCCAGAAAGGCCAGCCAGAAGAGCATGGCTCCCACGGACCAGATCCCGGCCAGGGTGAAGAGAATCCGGAAACCCTGGACCAGGAGGATCCGCAACAGTGTCATGGGAGTCGTTTCCGCTAAAGCCGGACGGGAAAAACGAGGTCGATCACGCTTTGGCGCAGGTCATGCCCACCCGGCGAACCCGGCGCGTCAGCATGCGCCGGGCAGGGGTGCGCATACGCTTGAAACGGACGCGGGATCAGGCCACGCTGTTTGCGGAGAGACGTTGCTGGGCCGCCGGAGACAGGGTGACCCGATAGGCCGACGAACGCACCTGGGAGACCACGGGATCACCCAGGCTGGCGCCACTCTTCTCCCCCCGGTTTTGGCCCGCGACGGTTCTGGCCTCTTTTTCGCGGTTTTGTTGTTGCAGTTGGGTGGCGGTTTGCACGGCCCGTTGAATCAGGAATCCGGCGGCGCTCAGTATGTCCATGGTGCGACTCCTCACGATCAGGAGGTTGGGTTTCACGTTCACCATCGGCCCGGAAAGATCCGACGACCGATTGAACAAACATGAAGCAACACGCATGCCAATACTGAAAAATCCGGATCATTCCACCGGATCGACCCGGCCCGGCCGGAAGGCGACAGGCCGGGGTTGTCAAAATTCCAAGACCACACCTGGACCCATACCCGCCATCCGACAACGCCCAATCCACACCAGGCGCACCCAATCAAAACCCGATCAAGAAAAAATTCTGTTCCGGATCATGGCAACCTGTTGATATAAATAGTGCAAATTGCGCTACTACCCTTCTGCCCGCCTCTCAATCAAAACCCAATCAAGAAATATCCCAAAAAGCAGGTGATCGGGACGGATGCCATGACGCTTTTTGAAATTTCAAATAGCCCGGTTGCCATCACCAACCGTCCGGACAGACCACTTCCCCATGCAACCCAAAAACGCCATCACCACCCGCACCAGGAAGCGGCATATTATGCCCACCAAGCCGGAACATATCCGGCTCTGGGGTGTTCGGGATCAGCCGGCTTGATCAGTCCGGCCGCCAAGGCTTTTTGGAGTACCCCGGATGCCATGGCGGCATTCTTCTTGTCGATGCCAAACCGCTCGCACAAGGTGGCGTTTTTCATGCGATCACCGCTGAGACATTTCAAGACGGCATGGTGATAACAGGCCCGAATCCGTTCATCCTGGGTCATCTCGGCAAAAGAACGCGGTCCATAAAGAACGACCTGCATCGAATCCTCGCCGACCCGAAACAATGGCGGCGGCAATTGAAACCCTTTGAACATCACCGGAGCCAGCAAAGCGGGCGGGATCTCCAGAATGACCACCCGTCCATCCGGATGGTCCACAACCCGAAACTGAAAAGCGACATTGGACTGCAACGCCTGATCCAGCCAAATCGCAAGCCCCTGGTTGCCCACCTTGTCGCCATCGGGATCAAACGCAGAACCCACCACCCGATGGGTTGAATCGTCGAGTCCCCACAGCATATAAGCGCGCTCCCGATCCTCCAGCCGACAGGAGTTGGCAAGCGCGGAGACAAGCTTGCCGATCATCTCGGGATTGGTATTGTCCCGCTTGAATTCGACCCAGGGGGTTTCGTTCGGCAAGGCCCGGAGATCGTTGATCAGGTCGATGTCACGTTCCTGACCCGCGTCTGGCCTGTTCCTGCTTTCAGTGGTGGGCAAAAATATCCTCCTCCTCCCAGCCCGCCAGATCCAGCGCCACCCGTTGGGGCAGAAAACGCATGCAGGCCAACGCCAGTTCCAGACGGCCTTCCCGTTGCAGCATGGCCTCCAGCCGTTCTTTGAGGGCCACCAGATGGATGACATCCGAGGAGGCGTAGGCGATCTGTTTGTCCGACAGTTGTTCGGCGGCCCAGTCCGAGGATTGCTGTTCCTTGTTCATCTCGATGCCGAGCAGTTCGGAGGCCAGATCCTTGAGGCCATGACGATCCGTGAAGGTGCGGGTCAGACGCGAGGCGATCTTGGTGCAAAAGACCGGTTTGATCTCCACCCCCAGCCAATGTTTCACGGCGGCCACGTCGAAACGGGCGAAATGGGCAATTTTTTCCACCCGGTCGGACTCCAGAACCTCCTTGAGGCGCGGCGCCTGGAAGGAACGGGTCTGTACCAGGGTGATCACTCCCGCCTCGTTGCACATCTGCACCAGACACAGACGATCCCGCCGGGTCTTCAAGCCCATGGTTTCGGTGTCGATGGCCAGATAACGGCTCTCCAGATAACAACGCTGACGCTCGGGATCCAGATCATCGAGCAATACCACAGCCTGGCCGGGCAACGGACCCGCATTCGGGGCGTGTTGGGTGATCATGTGATTCAAGCTCCGTGGAAAAAATGATGGAGTGGGTATCCTCGGGAAACGGTATTGTGTTAGAATAACGCAAGCGGTTGGTCGGAATCCAGGTGTGCGTGTCACCTATGGACAAATCAGAACAAAAGAGGATACGACAAAAATGGCGGAACGGGATCTCTACACAAACGAACAGTTGGCGAAAATCCGCGCAACTTTGTCGGACGCGCTGGGAGACAACGCGCGTCAAGCCCTGGACAATCTGGATCATCGTTTTGTCGCCGCCAGCGACCTGCCCGCCACGGCCACCAACCAGAAAAGCGGCGCTTCCGGAGGTCGTCGTGGCGGTTCGTCCTCGGACTACGACGAGGACAAAAAACCCTCCGTGGACGTGGAAGGGGTGATCCAGGAAGGTCGCCTGAAGAAAATGCTCGAAACCCTGGGCAAAATCCAGGAGGAACCGGCCCAGGTGCGCACCATGGTCGCCGAGATCCTGCGTCACAAGGAGGTCAAGGCCTTCCACATGGTGGACGCCATGTCCAAGGTGACCAGCGATGTGGAACTGGTCAACGCCCTGGCCCATGGCATCGTCTCCCACAAGGGGGTCAATCCGCTGATCGACGGTCTGCGTCACGCCACCATCAGCCCGGAAGCGATGAAATCCCTGGCCATGGGCGTGGCGGAACAAGGCACCATCAACCATGTCATCCGCGCCATCGCCACCGCCCCGCCCAATCAGCCCGAGGCGGAAATCATCTGGGCTATGGAGGTCATGGGACGCGGCACCATGGAACAGATGCTCGAAGCCATCAAGCTCATGTCCAACGACTCCCCCGGCACCACCATTCTGGCCACCGGCATCGTCAACCGCAAAGAGATCGCCATCGAACCCCTGGTCCGTTCCCTCACGGCCACCAAGGGCAACGCCAAAGCCACGGCGATTCTGGCCGTGGCCCTCACCAAACTGGCGGATACCGCCTCCCTGGTGACCCTGCTGGAAAAATATGTCACCGACGACACCGACGCCGGCGAAATCCTGACCGTCAAACTGGTGCAGCGCAGCCTGGACGAAAAAGACAAAGGACGCCCCAAACTCATGGCCAAGGCCGCCCGCATGATGCGCGCCAACTCCATGGCGGGCAAGATCCTCACCTGGGGTATTGTCCAGCAGGGGGATCCCCTGCAACTGGAAGCCTCCTATCAGCGCATCAACCATCCTGTCGGCAAACAGATCCTGGCCTGCGGCATCGCCAAGAAGCTCTCCGCCATCCAGGCGATCCGTCTGCTGGGCGGGGATTATTTCAAGCTCTCGAAAATGCAAGGCACGGCGGACACGGCCATGCGCGAAGCCAAACAACGTTACGAATGGGTGCTTTACAACATGCTCGGCGAAGTGCCGGAAGCGCAAAAACCGGCCATGTCGGCGCGCGAGGCGTTGAGCAAGGGACTGTAGTCAAATCCACCCGAGACCAGGATTCGCGATCAGGAGACCCGAGCGATGCCGCAGCGGCATCAACGGGTCGAAGTCGGATGGTCCCGTCACGACTGCGGACGCAATCCCTTGAAGAAATCACCGACCGCCTCGGCTCCGTCTCGCAGATGGATCTCCAAGGCGGCGGTGCCGACCACGGCAATCTCCGCCTGACCCGTCAGGCAACGCACATCCTCCGGGGTGCGCACTCCGAATCCCACCGCCAGCGGTACGGCGGTGACCGCGCGGCAACGCCCCAGAAAGTGATTCAACGCGCTGTCGAAATCGGTCCGGGTACCCGTCACTCCCTTGCGGGCCACGCAATAACACAGCCCTCCGGCCCATTGACCGATCTGGTGCAACCGTTCATCCGTGGAGGTGGGGGTGAACAACTGGATCCAGTCCAAAGACTCCAGACGACACCAGGCCATGGGTTCCGCAGCCTCCTGGGGGGGCCAGTCCGGAATGATCAATCCCCGCGCGCCCAGTTCGGCGGCCCGATGGATGAACCGTTCCACGCCGTAGGCCATGAGAATATTCCCATAGGTCATGATCAAGAACGCGACTTCGGGATGACGCCGCACGCATTCGGCGGCGAAGGCCAATCCTTCGGCCACCTGGAAACCCCGATCCAAAGCCGCCTGATTGGCGTGGGCGATGACCGGTCCATCGGCGATGGGTTCGGAAAAAGGGATCTGCAACTCCATCAGTTCCACCCCGGCGGCGGCCATGGCATCGATCACCCGCCGGTTTTCGTCCAGGGAGGGATAACCCAGCACCAGATGGGACATGAGCAGGATGGGCAGTTGTCCGCCAGCGGTCCGCTGGGCAAGGCGCTGACGGATGAAGGGTTCCAGGGTGGCATGAGACATCCGGGTGTTCACTCCTCGATGGTGGAATAGCTGGCGGCCTTGTGACGGATGAAGCGGCGCCAACCCGGGTCGTCGAGGGCGTCGGCGATGGTGAAGATATCCTTGTCGCCCCGTCCGGAAAGATTGATGATCACCACCGCCTCATCCGGCAGGGTGGGCAGTTCCTTGAGGGCCTGGGCCACCGCATGGCTGGACTCCAAAGCCGGAATCAGTCCTTCGGCGCGCATCAAGGTTTGCAACGCGGCCACCACTTCGGTGTCGGTGGCCGCCTCGAAGCGCACCCGGCCCGTGGTGTGCAGATGGGCCAGAATCGGCGAGACTCCCACATAGTCCAGACCTGCGGCCACGGAGTGGGTATCGCGCATCTGGCCGTCGGCGTTCTGGAGGAAAAAGGTCTTGTATCCCTGGGCCATGCCGATGGTGCCGGCTCCGGAAGCCAGACGGGCGGCGTGACGACCGGTGTCGAGTCCCTGTCCCCCGGCTTCGACCCCCACCAAGGTGACCTCCGGATGGTCTAAAAATCCCTGAAAGATCCCCATGGCGTTGGAGCCGCCCCCGACGCAGGCATAGACATGGGTGGGCAGACGCCCTTCGGCGGCCAGGATCTGGCTGCGGGCTTCGCGGCCGATGATGGATTGAAACCAGGAGACCATGGCGGGAAATGGATGGGCGCCGCAGGCGGTGCCGAGCAGATAATGGGTATCGTCCATGCTGCCTACCCAGTCGCGCAACGCCTCGTTGACCGCGTCCTTGAGGGTTTGGGAACCCGAGGTGACCGGCACCACTCTGGCCCCGAGGCGTTCCATCCAGAAGACGTTGGAACGTTGCCGTTCCACATCCTCGGCCCCCATGTAGATCACGCAGTCGAAGCCCATGCGGGCGGCCATGGTGGCGGTGGCCATGCCGTGTTGACCGGCTCCGGTTTCGGCGATGACCCGACGTTTGCCCATGCGTTTCATGAGCAGTCCCTGGCCCATGACGTTGTTGGCCTTGTGGGCGCCGGTTTGGTTGAGGTCTTCGCGTTTGATGTAGACCCGCCGTCCATACCGTTGCGACAGATTCTCCGCGAAGGTCAACGGGGTGGGACGCCCCGAGTAGTTTTCCATGAGGCGGACATAGGCGTTCCAGAACTCCGGATCCGCCCGCGCCGCTTCGTAGGCCGTGGTCAGACGCTGAAACGTCTCGTGGAGGATTTCCGGGATAAAAGCCCCGCCGAAGTCGCCAAAATAGCCGGTTTTCATGCATTGCTCCCAAGTGACACGTCACGCCGAGTGGGCTACTATAGCGGTTCGACGCTTGGCGCGGAAGTGTTCCAAACCCCATGGATGGAAAAAAAGCAGGGGGGCGGGTGACGGTATTCCCATGGCGTTCGGGGCGTGTTGGTCTGCCCTGTTTTTCGTGTGGCCCGTCCATGGCGACAGGTGTCAGATGATATTATTGAAATCAGTATGCCGTAGTGCAGGCATTTTCCCCGTCTGCTTCAAATTTTTCGTCTCAAGAAATATTCCCTAAGCTGTTGATAACCTGTCTCTTGTTTAAGCTGTGGCGCGGCTTGCACGATCGCGTCCAAACAGTGTCCCAACTCCTGGGGCGCCCACGGTTGTTCGTCAATCACGGCATCCAGCAGATGCAGAGCCGCCGCCGGGAATTTGCTGCACAAACCCGATTCGTGCAGTAGGTGTACTTCATAGTCTGGATGTTCAATTGGTTTAAGCCAGTATTTCATTTCATCCAAAGCAGCCGGGAATTCAGATCGGGCAGCAATGATCAGTCGGGTCAATGATGCGGCGATTCGCGGAGTGGCATGGTCGAGGGATTTGGGCCAAACTTTTTGCCAGAACGGCTGGACACGGTTTTTCCAATACTCTGCGCACTGATCGGCGGATCCTTCAAGAGCTTGAACGAGTGCTTGCGCGGATTCCTCCAGCCCTTCTTGAGGCAGCGCTTTAATGGCGGATCGAAACTCATCCACGGTGTAGCCTTCGGTCGTCTCCAGCGCCGCATAAGTCAGGAAGGTTGCGAACTGCTGTTGCCAGTCTTTTCCTAAGTCATCGTAGTGGTTTGCGATTTCCAGGAATTGCGGTTTGAACGCAATCATCAATGGTGGGTACAAACGTGGTGACCACAGGAAGCCTTCCCATAGCGCTTTCGCTTCGCCCGGATTGTCCCAACTGAACAGAGGCAGTAGGTTTTGTTTGGTCCAAGTTCGATCCACGCGGAAGATCGTGATCAATCGCGAACTTAGCAATACCCTGCCGTGACGAAACCGGTCCACCCGCACATCGCACAGTTGAGTAAAGAAGAGCTTGATGTCGGATGGAAGCTGATCGTTGTCGTTCGGATTTCGTTTGAACCACAGCTTGATCAACGCTTCCGTGACATGCCCGACCGGATGATTGATGGCCTCATGCACAGGATCGTTGGTCATCCCGGTACCTGCTTCAAGCGGCAGACATAGAACGAGGCGGCACAGGTTCAGCAGAATTTCCTCGTGCTGATTGATCGACTCAGAGACCCTTTTCAACCAGTACGTCACACTTTGCGCGATCTCCAATAATACGGTTTCCGGCATGGTTTGAACCAGCGGTGCGGCGTATCGCCAAGAGAGTAATACTAATCTCTCCTTCTCGCTCCAGGCATACAGAGCCGTATTCCAGCGTTCAGTCAGCCATTTATCATCGTAGGCCAAGTCATGCAACGCACATAGGCTGTTCAACGGGTGCTTCTGACACACTTTCCGCCAATTGTCCTCATAGAACGGTCGTTGTCCGGGCTGCGACCTTGTGAGCCATTGAACGAGTTCGTCCCGTTTTCGAGGCGTTCTGTCGGTCACTCGACTCTCCTCGTCGTCTGGATAGTTGGTGCCGCTCATCCAGTGGGAGAACTCGTCTTTTTCGTGTGTCGCCAATCGCCGTTTCGGGTATGCGCTGGACAACTCTGCCAACCGTGCCTTGGCGGTGGCGCCCAGTGCGAGACCCGACGTATTCAATTTGGCCAGATGCAGACAGACCGAACGATCCACCAAATTTTGCCATTGATCCGGTTCCACATCGTCCGGGTACATCGCGCGTGGCGGGCCGGCCAAGATGGCGGACTCCAGACGTTCCTGAGTGGCCCCTGCCAATTGGCGCCCCTGCAGAACCAATAGTCTGAACATCTCTCGCTGCATATCCGTGGACCACAGCCACCAGGCATCATCGGCCAACAGCCAATCCACCCACTGCTCGGGTACGATGCAACCATCCTGGCTGGCAGCAAAAAGGGCCAGTCGTTTGAAGGTGGGATATGGCAGATCAAACCACGTTTGGGCAATCCGTGTCGCGCGAGCGTTGTCTTGGCTCCGAACCGTCAGCCATGCATCGCGCAGCAACTCAATCAAGGTCACCCAGTCACGGAATCCCCGGTTCTGCCAATGCGGACTGACAGAAGGAAGATCCCAGTGAGACCGGTCACTGCGGTCGTCGGCCTCCCCCAACTCGCGCAACAAGTCCAGCGCATCACGTAGCAGTTGTTGAAATTCCTCCAGCAACTGCGGCAAGGCAGACGTCCAGTATTCGTCGGCAAGGTCATACAGAGTTGTATGCGCATGATCGGCAGCCAGCACCAGTTCCCAGTCGACCAATTGCCTGATTCGCGTCGGATCGTCCGTGTTCTCTTCCACGTCGCCCCAGCGAAACAGCTCTTTCAGTACTACTTGGGGCGCGAGAAGTTCGCGCAACTCCAGGCGCAGCGTGATGGTCACTCCCTCCCGCTTTAGTCGAGCTTTCCATTGATCGAGATCGGCGTGCCGCAGTGATTTCACCCGTCCGCTGAGCAGCAGTCGCCACAGTGTCCGCATCTGCGGGCTGGGGATGGCTTTGGGTGCGTTGGAGCGGATTTCATCCAACTCGGCAATCTTGCCATCGCGCTCCAGTTTGGCAAAACGTTCCAGTTCTTGCTTGATCATCAACGACCAGTCGTTGTGCAACTGGCCGCCACGTTGCGCGATCCAGATGACCAGCCTCGGGTCATCCAGGTGGCGCACCAGCCAGCGAGCCAGTTGCTTCATTACCTTATCCCACGCGCTGCCGGTAATGCCACCGAAGGCCAGAAGCATTGGTAGCGCGCGGTCATAGGGCGCCGGACGGCGAATCAGGCTAAATCGCAATGTTGGGTCCACTTCGTCGCGTGGGGGTACGCCAAAGCGGGCCAGATCGTTGTGTTGGTAGCGTTCATCCGAACATGCATCCAGCAACCACTCCAGCGGCGGGACGGGGTTGAAGTCGGCAAAGTATTGGGCCGGTAGTCCCGACTTGTCCGACAAGGCCCACAACATCCGACCAACAAAGTCATCCTGTTTCGTGCTGGCGGATGGCCGAACACAGGCATATTCGGCGACGATGCTTTTCTTGCCCAGTACGCCGTCGCGGTAGGTGTCCGCCCAGGCGTGCAAGGTTTTATGCAGGGCTGAATGCGTTTTATCGCCGCTGGGCACTGCGTAGAGGATGGGCGTGACACCCTTGGCTTCCCACTCTTTGATCTTGCTCTTTTCCTGTCCCGGCTCGCAATCTCCCAGCGCCCAGGCCCGGGGAGTGACCTCACCCAGCATCCGATCGACAGCCAGTGCATCCATCATGTAGCGCAGCATCGGATCGTTGATGCTGTAACCCACGAAACACACCACGAAATTGCGGAACAGTTCGCTCACGAAGCGGGCTGCCCAACGTTCGACGAGGTAGGCCAGCCCGAAATCGCCGCTGGTGATCACCAGGCGGTTCAATGCGGTGTCGTCGTTCGTCTTTTCGGGCAGCAGGCCGTGCAGGTAGACCAGCCCATTCCAGCGGCTGTTCTTTGGGATGGGCAACATCGGCGCGGCATACTCTTGGAATGCTTGTTGAGTGCGTTTGGCCGCCGCATGAAACACGCGGTCAAAGTTGGTGGTGACCAGCCTCAATTCACCCTGACGGCTGCGTGCCAACCGCAGCAGTGCTGCATGCGTATCGGTGGCGCCTTTGCGGCGCAACTTGGGTTTCAGTGCCTGCGCCAACTTGAGACGAACGGCAGGGCGCTGCCCAGGCAGGCGTCGCTCCAGCAGGTCGAGCGTGGCGTCGAACTGACCTCGGTCGAAGGCCTCGCGTTCAATGTCCGAGCGCACCGTGCCGTTCAACCGATAGATCTCGTCCACCAGCCCTTTGAAGCCCGGTAGACCGGCGGGATGGGAAATGCCAGCGCCACAGAAAAAAACGATGCGACCCTCCTCGTGCGCCTGCAAGAACGCATCTGGAATGTCGGGGCCGTTGGTGATGAATTGCATGATTGACTCCTGGGGTGTGTTGATCTTCGGTAATCTATCGAATGTCAACGCGCCTTAATGAGGAATCATCTTCTTCAGCCGGTACAAGGTTTCCAGCGCCTGACGTGGGGAGAAGGCGTCGATATCCAGGGCTTTCAATTCCCGCACCAGGGGCGGGTCTGGATCGTGGAACAGGCTCAACTGGCGTGGGGCCGGGGTGGGAGGCGGCGGGCGGAGTGCTGCCGGGCGGTGTTGGGGGGTGTCGGCCTCCAGGCGGGTGAGGATTTCGTTGGCCCGTTCCGTCACCGAACGGGGCAGACCGGCCAACTGGGCCACATGAATGCCGTAGGAGCGGTCTGCGGCGCCGGCGGCGATGGCGTGCAGAAACAGAATGCCCTCCCGGGTCTCCTTGATGGCCACGGTGAGATTGAACAGTCCGGGCAACAGGGATTCCAGTTGGGTCAACTCGTGGAAGTGGGTGGCGAACAGGGTGCGGCAGCGGATCGCGGAGTGGATGCGTTCGACCACGGCCCAGGCGATGGCCAGACCATCCAGGGTGGAGGTGCCGCGACCGATTTCGTCGAGGATCACCAGGGAACGGTGGGTGGCGTGATTGAGAATGTAGGCGGTTTCGGTCATCTCCACCATGAAGGTGGATTGGCCTCCGGCCAGATCGTCCGCCGCGCCCACACGGGTGAAGATCCGGTCGGTCAGGCCGATGCGCGCCTCCGCCGCCGGCACGAAGCTGCCGGTATGGGCCATGAGGGTGATCAAGGCGGTCTGACGCATGAAGGTGGACTTGCCTCCCATGTTGGGACCGGTGATCAGGGCGATGCGTTTGTCTTCTGCGTCCAAGTCGGTGTCGTTGGGGGTGAACTCCCGTTCGCTCAAGCTCTCGATCACCGGATGACGCCCGTTGCGGATGTGAATCCCGCTCCCGGAGTTGATCTCCGGACAGCGGTAGTCGTTGCGTTCCGCCAGATGGGCAAAAGCGGCCAGCACATCCAGGGTGGCCAGGGCCTGGGCGCAACGCTGCAATCCGGGTGTCTCCGTGGCCACGTCGGCCAGCAGCCGGATGAACAGTTCCGCTTCCAGGGTGTTCATGCGCTCTTCGGCGTTGAGGATCTTTTCTTCCAGCTCCTTGAGTTCCGGCGTGACATAGCGCACCGAGTTGGTCATGGTCTGCTGGATGCGGTAGTCGTAGGGGATCTTGGCGGTCTGGGTGCGCGGCACCTCCAGAGTGTAGCCGAAACTCTGATGAAACTTGATCTTCAGCGACGCGATGCCGAGCCGTTCCCGTTCCCGTTTTTCCATCTCTCCCAGCACGCTTTTGCCGTCCACGGCCAGCAGACGACACTGGTCCAGTTCCGCGTGGACCCCGGACGCGATCACCCCGCCATCGGACAGGCGTGGCGGTGGCGTGTCGGTCAGGGTGGCGGTCAGGCGTTGCCGCAGGGATTCGTGACCGGCGAGCGGCGTGACGAGTGCTTGCAGTTGGATGGCGGCGGGGTCGTCCGCAGGCACCAGGGCCGCGAGGGTGGGCAGTCGGGCCAGGGTATCGCGCAGCGTGCCCAGATCCCGGGGCGAGGCCCGTTCCAGGGCCACCCGACCCACCAGCCGTTCCAGATCGTGGACCCCTTTGAGTTCCTCCCGGATGGCGTCGCGCGCTTCGTGGTGGGCCAGCAGTCGGGTCACGCTGGTTTGACGCGCGCGAATCCGGGCCGGATCTTGTAACGGATGGTTCAACCACTGGGAGAGCAGCCGTCCTCCCATGGGGGTGACGGTCACATCCAGCACGCCGAGCAGACTGCCCCGGCGTTCGCCGCTGCGCAAGGTGGCGTTGATCTCCAGATTGCGTCGACAGGCGTCATCCAGAATCATCACGTCGCTGGAGCGGGTGCGGGTCAGGCCGGTCACGTGGACCAGGGCGCCTTGTCGGGTTTCGCGGCAGTAGTGGATCAGAGCTCCGGCTGCGGCCACGCAGACCGGAGAGTCGCCGATGCCGAATCCATCCAGGGTGGCGGCGCGGAAATGGTCTTTCAGGGCGCTGGCGGCTTGCAGGGGATCGAATACCCATTCGGCCCGCCGGGTGATGCGATCCGGCCACAGGATCAGGGTGTCGGGCGCTTCCCAGCCTCGGGGCAGCAGGATTTCCGCCGGATTCAGGGCCGACAGCGCCGCCGCCGCCTCGTCCCAGGAGGCCGGAGCCCCCACCTGGAACTGTCCCGTGGACAACTCCAGCGCCGCGACACCCACTTCGCCGCTCTGTCTGCGGCGCGTGCCCGTCCGGTCGAGGGGCGGGCACAGGGCCACCAGAAAGTTGTCCTGACGGGGGGCGAGCAGCGTTTCTTCGGTCAGGGTGCCACGGGTCACCACCCGCACCACTTCGCGTCGCAGCGGTCCTTTGCTGACGCCGGGGGGTTCCATCTGTTCGCAGATGGCCACCTTGCGACCGGCCAGCACCGCTTTTTTCAGATATTCGTCCAGGGCGCGGGCCGGCACGCCGGCCATGGGTACCGGTTCACCCGCCGACAGACCCCGTTGGGTCAGCGCCACCTCCAGAATCGCGGAGGCCTCTTTGGCGTCGTCGAAGAACAGTTCGTAGAAGTCTCCCATCCGGTAGAACAGCAGCATATCCGGATGTTCGGCCTTGATGGCCAGATATTGGGCCATCGCCGGGGTGTGCGAGGGAGGGGTCATGGACGGATGGTGTAGACCAGTCCGGGCGGCAGGATCAATTCCGCCTGATCCGGGATTTCCAGGCAGACGCAGCCATCCGGGGGCGGGGTCAGGGCAATGCCGGTGTAGTCGGCGTGGCGATTGTCCGAGGTGCGGATCCAGGCCGGAATCGGCGTATGGCGAAATTGACCCACAGGGTGGCCCTGATCCACCACGGACCAGGGCAGTTTGTGCTGGATCACCCGGCCCGAGGCGGAACGGAGCATCATCGGTGAGAAGATGGATTTGGGCGGGGTCGGTATGGGCGTTGGCGCCGGGGAGGGCGCGGATGGCGTGGATTCGTTGGGTTCCGGGGTGGAGGGGTTCCGGGCGGGCGGGGTGGATCCCCGGTTGCGGCTCAACACATGCCAGATGTAGGCGAGAAAGGCCAGGGTGAACAGGGTATCCGAAGAAACATTATCGGACTCCCGTGGACTCAGAAACTCTCCGACCACGAAGACGGCCAGTGCCGCCAGAAGCAGGATTCGCAGGTTGTTCACAGTGGGCATCCTGGGTAATCGGCTGTTGATGGGGAGACCCGGCCCGAGCGTCGCGGTTGCGGCGTTCGGCCTTGTGGTGAGACTATAATCCTTTCGTGGGGGATCTGCCAGTTTCCCGACGCCTCCGGCGGCCAGACGGGATCAGTTGGGCGCGGTGGCGGAGGGGGCATGGGAGTCGGTTTTGGGCGACTGTCCGGCCTGTCTCAAAAGGCTGGAGCGGATTTCGGTGATACGGGCACTGTCGGGCAGGACCGATTCCGCCTGTTGCAGGTATTCCCGCGCCTTGTCCGGATCGTTGGCGTAGCGTTGCGCCAGACTCAAGAACCGATCCACGATCTCTTCCAGACCGGCTTTGGCTTCGGCATTGTCGTCATCCAGGGAGAGAACCGCGCGGAACCGTTCCAGGGCGTTGCCTTCCTTGGGTTGGACCAGTCGCCACGCTTCCAGGTCGGCCTGTCCCAGGGCCAGCAGACGCGCCGCGACCTGGCGCAGACCCGCTTCGGCCTCCGGGCGCAGCGTGTCGGATTCCAGGAGTTTCCGGTAGAGTTCCTGGGCGTTGTTGCCTTTGGGACGGGTGAGGCGATCGGCTTTGAGGTGTCGGGCCGCCTCTTTCAGCCATGTGGCCTCTTCTTGTTGTCTCTTCTGGTTTTCTTGTTGTTTCTGTCGGCGTTCCGATTCGGTTGGAGCCGGTTTGGTTTGCGGTTCCGGGGGCGCGTCGCTGGCGCGGGCATCAGAGGTGACGGCTGTGCTCAACGAGGCCACCACCTCTTTGGATGCGGAGGGTTCGGTGGTGGTGGCGGAATCGGTTTCTTCTTCGTTGCGGGGCTTGCGCAGCGCCGTGGGCGGAGGAGGGGGGGTGGGCAGGGTGTCCAGGGTCAGGTCCACCACCGTGTCTTCGTTGAGTTCCAGGTCGAAGGAGACCGGACTGTATTGGTCCATTTCCAGGCGCAGCGCGTGATAACCGGTCTTGACCCGTCCCACGGTGAAGGGGGTGATGCCCAGTTTCTGGCCATCCAGAATGATCGTGGCCCCTTGCGGTTTGGTCTCCACGCGCAGCAGCAGGGTATCGGCGGCGGACGCGTCGGGCAGGGTTGAAGGCGGCGGTGGATCCGGAATGGTCGGTGTCGAGGCGGTGGTCAGGGGCGCGGGCGATTGGGCGGATCCGGTGGTGGCCGGTTCCGGTTGCGGAGACGAGGGCGCGGGCATGGGAGGGGCCATGACCACCAGCCAGGCGATGCCGGCGGTCATCAGCACTCCGGTGCTGGCCGAAACCAAGCGCGATGGCAGCGTGCTCACGAAACCGAGTGCGCGGCTGCCGGCGTTGACAAGATGGTGCATGGTGGCTCTCATGGATCTTTATCCCTTATAGCCCGGTGTCATGCCAAGGGTGTGCCATTCCATGTAACATAATGGGATCGCGGCGAAATGTCAGGCAGAAAACCGCTTCCGAGCCATTTTTCATGGGTGTGGGGTGGCCAGACCGTCAATCATGGACGAAATCCTTGCAACAAATGATTGACATGTGGAGCCGATTGCCTTACAAAAACACCCCCATGACCATTGATACCTTTCCCAATCCCAACCCGAATCGCGACTACCGGATCGACATGACCTGTCCGGAGTTCACCTGCGTCTGCCCCAAGACCGGGCAGCCGGATTTTGCCGAGATTCGCATCTCCTACATTCCGGACGCCCAGTGTCTGGAGCTGAAATCCCTCAAGATCTACTTGTGGAGTTATCGGGATCAGGGGGCGTTTCACGAGGCGGTGACCAATCGTATTCTCGACGATCTGGTGGCTGCGGTCGCGCCCCGTTCCATGACCGTCACGGGGGCGTTCAATGTGCGCGGAGGCATCACGACCGTGGTGACGGTGCATCACGGTCGGGCGGCCTCCTGACACCATTCTGAAATCCCTCACGCCTCTGCCGCAGCCTGCTGACGGGCCTGTTGCTGGAGCTGTTGCTGGTACAGCGCCACAAAATTGATCGGATCCAGCACCACGGGTTTGAAGCCCCCTTCGGTCACCAGATCGGCCACCAGATGGCGCACATAGGGAAACAGGATGTTGGGACATTCGATTCCCAGCGTGGGCGCGATGTGTTCCCGGGGAATGTTGCGCAGCAAGAACAATCCGCCGTAGGTCACATCCACCAAAAACAGCACGTTGTCTTTCAGGTGGACCTTCACGGTCACGTGCAGGATCGCTTCGAAGTGTTCCGGTCCTTTCTGGACGGCGTTGGTTTCCAGTTGGAACTCCATCTGCGGCTCTCCGGCTTCGCGGAACATTTCCGGAGTGTTGGGACTCTCGAAGGAGAGATCTTTCAGATAGAGCTTTTCGACGTGAAAGGCCGGTTGACCGGGGGGTGGGGAAGTTTCGTCCGCCATGGAATGATCTGCCTTGCAAAAGGGGTCGTGGATCGGTGAATCGGCCTTGAGTCGAGGCCGACCTTCTTATGATCCCTTCGTGGGTGACAAGTCAAGTCTTCACGGTCGGGTCAACTCTTTGGGCAAGGGAAAGATCAGGGTCTCTTTGGAGACCGCCAGGGTTTCCACCCGTTCGATGTGGGGGTGCAGCCGTTGCAGCAGTTCGTCCACCAGGATCTCCGGCGCCGAGGCTCCGGCGGTCACGCCCAGTTGTCGGACCCCTTCCAGCCACTCTTCCTGAACATCTTGCGCCGACTCGATCAGATAGGCGCGCGTTCCGGCCCGTTCCGCCACTTCCCGCAGACGATTGGAGTTGCTGCTGTTGGGCGCGCCCAGCACGAAGATCAGATCGCACTGTTGCGCCAGGGATTTGACCGCGTTCTGGCGGTTCTGGGTGGCGTAGCAGATGTCTTCGCGCGTTGGACCCAGAATGTCCGGAAAGCGTGCTTTCAGTCCCTGGATGACCGAGGCGGTTTCGTCCATGGACAAGGTGGTCTGGGTGACGTAGGCGGTCGGGGTTTCGGGTCCGAAGGGCAGGGTGTCGAGTTCTTCGGTGCGGCTGACCACGGTCATGCGTCCCGGCGGCAGTTGACCCATGGTCCCTTCCACCTCCGGGTGACCCTTGTGGCCGATCAGAATCACGCGGCGGCCCTCCTGGTCCCGTCGTTCCGCCTCCCGGTGTACCTTGTCCACCAGCGGGCAGGTGGCGTCCAGAATGCGCAATGGACGTTGGCGGCCTTCTTCTTTCACCTGTTTGGAGACCCCATGGGCCGAAAAGATCGCCACCGCTCCATCCGGGATTTCGTCCAGTTCGTGGACGAATACGGCGCCTTTTTGTTTCAGGGACTCCACCACCCAGCGGTTGTGGACGATTTCATGACGCACGTAAATCGGTGGAGGAAAGGTTGCCAGGGCCCGTTCCACGATGGCGATGGCCCGTTCCACTCCGGCGCAAAAACCCCGTGGTTCGGCGAGCAGGATGTTCATGGCGTGTGTGTTTCCGATGTTGACAAACCATTGAAAAAAAAGAGGGGGTCTGGGGGATTCATCCCCCAGGGTTTTGACTTTGATTTTGATTTTGACTTTGATTGTGGCTTGATGCGCGCTGCGCTTTTTTCGCAAAAGGCGCGAAAAAAGCTTGTGTAAAAGCGCGCAAAGGCAAAAAATTTTAAAATAATAAGATTTTAATTTTAGAAGATTGAAAGGACTGAATGATTTAATGATTAAAGGCAAAGTCCTGGGGAATGAATTCCCCAGACCCCTTCTTTTTTTTCAATGGTTGGATGGATTTCAGGTTTGGTGGGGTTGGAGGGTTCCGGTCAGTTGCGCGGGAGAATCCAAACCCCGCTCCTGAAGATAGGCTTTCAACCCGGCGACAATCTCCCCGGCCACCAACGGCGACTGGAACAACGCCGTGCCCACCCCCACCGCCATGGCTCCCACCATCAAAAATTCCACCGCATCCCGGGCCGTGCCGATTCCCCCCTGACCGATGATCGGAATCCCCAAAGGAGCCGCCACTTCACGCACCCGCCACACCTGCAACAAAGCCGCAGGCTTGATGGCCGCACCCGACAATCCACCCTGAACGTTCCCCAGAATCGGACGCCCGCAACGCCAATCCACCGCCATGCCCATGAACGTGTTCACCGCCGAAATGATATCGGTCCCGGCCTCGATCACCGCCCGCGCCACCACCCGAATGTCGGTGACATTGGGAGACAACTTGGTGATGATCGGCTTGCTCGTGGCCCGCCGCACCCCTGCCACCACCCGCGCCGCCATCACCGGATCCGCACCGAAGGCCACCCCTCCCTCCTTCACATTGGGACAGGAGATGTTGATCTCGATGGCCGCCACCCCCGTGGCGTCGAACACCCGCGCCACCTCGGCATACTCCTCCACCGTGGAACCGGCGATGTTGGCGATGAAACGGGTCGGCCAATGCTGAATGCGTGGCCAGATCACCTCCGCCACATGCCGCGCGCCGGGATTCTGCAACCCAATGGCGTTGAGCATGCCCGCCGGAGTTTCCGCCACCCTCGGAGGGGGATTGCCCTCCTTGGGCTTGAGGGTGGTCCCCTTCAGACAGATGGCCCCCACCTGGGAGAAATCGAATCCCTCCACTCCCGCCAACTCTTCCCCGAATCCCGCGCAGCCGGACAACAACATCACCGGATTGGCCAGGGTCAGACCCGCCAACTTCACCTCCAGACCGGACATCCCCCCAGCGCCTGGATTCATGCGGGTTGCCACGCCGGGAACGCCACCCCTTCGGCGGCCAGCAGACCCGCCAGATCGCTCAGAATGGCCATCAGCCGCTCCTGACTCTGGGCTTCGGCTCGGGCCACCAGAATCGGTTGCGTGTTGGAAACCCGCAACAACCACCAGCCGTCCGCCACCCGCACCCGGGCGCCGTCGATGTCGTTCAGATCCGCTCCCGCATCCCGCAACCGGACCAGAATCCGCTCCATGATCGCGAATTTCTGCTCGTCCGGACAGGGAATGCGCAATTCCGGCGAGGCGAAGGTCTCCGGCAGATCCGCCAACTCGTCCATCAACGCCCCGTTCCGGGCCACGGCCAACTCCAAAAGCCGCATGGCCGCGTACAAGGCATCGTCGAACCCGTGATACCGGTCCGCGAAAAACAGATGTCCGCTCATCTCGCCCGCCAGCGGCGCGCCGGTTTCACGCATTTTGTTCTTGATCAAAGAGTGACCGGTCTTCCACATGATCGGTTCGCCCCCGGCCTTGGCCACCGCGTCGAACAGCCGCTGGGAACACTTCACATCCCCGATCACCGCCGCTCCCGGATCCTTCGCCAGAATGTCGCGGGCGAACAGGATCATCAGCATGTCCCCCCACAAAATGCGACCGCTCGCATCCATGGCCCCGATCCGATCCCCGTCCCCGTCGAAGGCGATGCCCAGTTCCGCGCCCGTGGCCCGCATGCGCTCCGCCATGGCCACCAGATTCTTCGGCTCCGTGGGGTCCGGATGGTGATTGGGAAAGGTGCCATCGACTTCCGCGAACAACACTTCCCCATGCACCCCGGGAAGACGTCGCAAAATCTCTTCGGCCACCACCCCGGTGGCGCCGTTGCCACAATCCAGAATCACCTTCAAGGGGCGACCCGGCTGGAAATCCCCCGTGATCCGCTCCACATAGGTGGCCAGGAGATCATGCTTTTCCTGGCTTCCCCCCGGCAGCAGCGGATGATCCCCGGCCTCCAGTCGCCGCTTCAACGCCTGAATCTCCGCCCCGAATACCGCCTTTCCGGCCCGCATCATCTTGATGCCGTTGTGATCCGACGGATTGTGACTGCCGGTGATCATGATGCCCGCGTCGGTTTTCAGGTGATAGGTGGCGAAATACAACGCCGGCGTGGGCGCCAGTCCGATGTCGATGGCGCGCATGCCCCCTTCCACCAGTCCCTGGATCAGCCCCTGCGCCAGGGCCGGCGACGACAGACGCCCATCCCGTCCCACCGCCACGGACAGCCCTTCCCGACGGCTTTCCGCCCGCAGATGGGCCGCGAAGGTGCGACCGAGATCCCGGAACAGCTCCACCGACAGATCCCGACCCATGACGCCCCGAATGTCGTATTCCCGAAAAATGAACGGATTGATCGCACTCATGCTCAACGCCCCACACAGACATAATGAAATCCGGCCCGGCGCATCGGCTCCGGATCGTAGATGTTGCGGAAATCGCAAAACAGATACCGCCCGTCGGGCCGCGCCCGCATGCCGGAACGGATCGTTACCAGATCCAGATTGCGGAACTGGTTCCACTCGGTGAGAATCAATACCAGATCAACGTCGCGACAGGCGGTATAGGCGTCGGTGGTGAAGGTGACCCCCTCCGGGAAGTGGTCCTTGGCCTGACCACGGATTTCCGGATCAAAGGCGATCACCGTGGCCCCCAGCCGCACCAGCTCCGGCAGGATCACCAGCGATGGGGCGTCGCGCATGTCGTCGGTGTTGGGCTTGAAGGTCAAGCCCAACACGCCGATGGTCAAGCCGGTCAGGTCGCCTCCGGCGGCCCGGAGAATCTTTTCCACCATGCGCCGTTTCTGACGGGCGTTGGCCGCCACCACCGCCTCGACGATGGTGATCGGCTCCTGGTGTTCCTCGGCGGTGTGGACCAGGGCCTGGGTATCCTTGGGAAAACACGATCCCCCGTACCCCGGACCCGGATGCAGGAACTTGCCGCCGATGCGCCGGTCCAGTCCCATGCCCCGCGCCACATGATGCACATCCGCTCCCACCGATTCGCACAGATTGGCGATCTGGTTGATGAACATGATCTTGGTGGCCAGAAAGGCGTTGGAGGCGTATTTGGTCAACTCGGCGGTGGGAATGTTGGTGATCAGGATCGGGGTTTCGATCAGATACAAGGGACGGTACAGGCTCTTGAGCACGTCGATGGCGCGGGAGTCCTCCACGCCGATCACCACCCGGTCCGGTCGCATGAAATCCTCGATGGCCGACCCTTCCCGCAGAAATTCCGGATTGGAGGCCATGGCGAAATCGGCGTCGGGGTTTTCCTCCCGGATGGCTGCGGCGATGCGCGCTCCGGTGCCCACCGGCACCGTGGATTTGGTGACCACCACCGTGAATCCCTTGAGATGGCGCGCGATCTGGCGGGCCGCCGCAAAGACGTATTGCAGATCCGCCGCGCCGTCGCCGCGCCGCTCCGGCGTGCCCACGGCGATGAAGACCGCCTCGCTCTTTTCGACGGCGGAGGCCAGATCGGTGGTGAACTCCAACCGACCCGCCTGGGCGTTGCGCAGCACCAGTCGATCCAGTCCCGGTTCGTAAATCGGGATGATCCCCTGGCGCAGACGGTTGATCTTGTCGGCGTCGGAATCGACGCAGATGACCTGAACCCCGAACTCGGAAAAGCAGGCTCCGGAAACCAGGCCCACATATCCGGCACCGATCATGGTGATGCGCATGTGTGTGTGAATCCTCTATGGCCGTGAGGGTGAGAGCTCGCGGGCGAGCAACTCGCCGAGAAAGGGCAGCAGACGTTCCCGGATCTGGGGGCGTTGCAGGGAGAGGGCCACATTGGCCATCTGGAAGCCCACCTTGTCTCCGCAGTCGAAGCGGGTGCCCCGGAAACGATAGGCGTAGACCGCCTGTTTTTCCAGCAGCGCGGCGATGGCGTCGGTCAACTGCACCTCGCCTCCCACCCCCTGATGACGGCGTTCCAGATAGTGGAAAATCTCCGGCGTCAGGATGTAGCGACCGATCACCGCCAGATTGGATGGGGCGGCTTCGGCCAGGGGTTTTTCCACCAGTCCTTCCACCTGGATGCAACGACTGGCCTCCGAGGTGGTGTCCACCTCCCGATCCAGCGGAGCCACGATGCCGTATTTGCTGGTCTGTTCCGCGTCCACGGGCATCACCGCCACGATGGAGGATTGACGCTGCTCGAATTCGCGCGCCATCTGGGCCAGCACCGGTTCGTCGCCGCCGGTATCGATCAGGTCGTCCGGCAGGATCACCGCGAACGGTTCATTGCCCACCACGTTGCGACCGCACCACACCGCGTGACCCAGGCCCAGCGGTCGGTTCTGACGGGTGTACAGCAAGGTGCCCGCCGCCTCCGGAATGGTGGAACGGGCCTCGGCCAGCAGATCGTCCTTGCCACGGGCGATCAGGGTCTCTTCGAGTTCCGGGGAGTGGTCGAAATGATCCTCCAGGATTTTCTTGCCCCGTCCGGTGACAAAGACGATTCGCTCCATGCCGGCGGCCCACGCCTCTTCCACCGCATACTGGATGAGGGGCTTGTCCACCACCGGAAGCATCTCTTTGGGAAGGGTTTTGGTGGCGGGCAGGAAACGGGTTCCCAGGCCCGCCACGGGAATGACGACCGTGCGCAGTTTCATTAGTCGTTTTTGGCTCCCTGGTTGACCCAGTTGCGCAGAATTTCGATTTCGCAGGTGGTGAGTCGTTTGCGGTTGTGGGGCATGCGGATGCCGGCTCGGCCTTCCACCAGCACGTTCAGGTTGCTGACCATGGCATTGCCGGGAATCACCACCGGTCCGAACCGGGTGCCGCGCATCAGGCCCTCATAGTTTTCCAGGTTGAGACCGGAAAAGGCCACGCCGGGGGCACCGGTCTTGTGACACTCCAGGCAACGGTTTTGCAGAATGGGGAAAACATCCTCGGAGAAGGTCACACGTCCAGCGGGAGCCGGGGCGGTTGCGGCGGCCCATCCCGAATCTGCGGTCAGTGTCAGACCCATCCCCAGCAGGGCACCGATCGACCAGAGCGTGAAGCGAGAACGATTGCGCATGTTTTTGTCCCTTTCTTTATTTTTTGCTGTTGTTGACGTGCCTTCTGCTTCTGCTGGCCCTTTGAGTCGGGTCGAATTCCGAGCATGTGGTCTGGATTTTAACATGCTTTCGACCCGCGCGCGACGACAATCATGCGTGTGGACCAGGGGAATTCCGGCGTATGGGCATTCACGGATCGTCGGGTCGGCGGGACTCCTGGAGCAGTCGGGTGAAGGCTGCGGTTTCCAGTGGACGGCTGAACAGATATCCCTGGAACTGGTCGCACCCTTCCTGGCGCAAGAAGGCCAACTGGTCCTGGGTCTCCACCCCTTCGGCCACCACCTTGAGACGCAGGCTGCGCCCCAAAGCCAGAATCGCCGTGACGATCGCGGCGTCGTCGGAGTCCAAGGTCAGGTCGCGCACGAACGACTGATCGATCTTCAGCACATCGATGGGGAGCTTTTTCAGATAGGTCAAAGAGGAGTGCCCCACCCCGAAGTCGTCCACGGCCACGCTCGGTCCCATGGCCTTCAGGCGCGTCAGGATGGCCACGATGTCGTCGAGGTTTTCCATCATCAGGGTTTCGGTCACTTCCAGTTCCAGGAAGTCCGGATGCAGTCCGCTCTCTTCCAGCGCGCTTTGCACCTCCTTGAGCAGGTCGGCCTGACGGAACTGCCGGATGGAGAGATTCACCGCCACTTTCAAACGGTCGAAGCCCGCCTCGTGCCATTTGCGGGTTTGCAGACAGGCCATCTTGAGAATGCGCGCCCCCAGAGGCAGAATCAGACCGCTCTCTTCGGCCACCGGAATGAACTCCAGCGGCGAGACCATGCCGTCTCTGGGATGACGCCAGCGCACCAGCGCCTCCATACCGGTGATCCGACCGGTGCGCAGCTCCACCTTGGGCTGGTAGAACAGCAGAAATTCATCCCGTTCCAGCCCCTGTCGCAGGTCGTGTTCCAGCAGCAGTCGGCGTTCCGCCTCCGCGCCCATGGCCGGCGCGTAGTAGTGGCAGGTGTCCCGACCCGCCAGCTTGGCGCGGGAGACCGCCATGTCCGCGTTGCGGATCAGCAGATCCGCCTCGTCGCCGTCATCCGGATACAAGGTCACGCCCATGCTGGCGCTGACGAACAACTCCTGATCGTCCACAAAAAAGGGTTTCGACAAGGCGTCCGCCAACTTGCGCACCACCACCCCCACATCCTGGGAGGAACGGATCTCCCGCAGGATGAAACCGAAGGTGTCTCCCCCCAGACGGCTCACCGTGTCCCCTTCCCGCACGAAGTGGCGCAACCGGTCGGCCACCCCCTTGAGGATCCGGTCTCCCACGGTGTGGCCCAGGCTGTTGTTGACGTTCTTGAACAGATCCAGATCGAAGATCAGGACCAGCACCTTGTCGTCGGCCCGTCCCGCCTGTCCGATGGCCTGACGCAACCGGTCCTGGAACAGCGCGCGGTTGGGCAGTCCGGTGAGGCTGTCGTGATAGGTGCGAAACAGCAACGCCTCTTCGCTGCGCTTGATGGCGGTCAGATCCTGAAACACCGCGACAAAATGGATGATGTCGTTGTTGCGGTCCCGGATCGTGGTGATGGTCTCCCATACCGGATGGGCCTCGCCGTTCTTGCGCCGGTTCCAGATCTCCCCCCGCCAGGCGCCGATCTCCCCGAGAATGTCGTTCCAGATGGCGGCGTAGAAGGTTTCGTCGTGAATGCCGGAACGCAGAATGCCCGGGGTTTTCCCCAAGGCCTCTTCGGACTCGTAGCCGGTGATCACCGAAAAGGCCGGATTGATGGAGTGGATCACCCCTTTGCGATCCGTGACCATCACTCCTTCCACGGCGTTCTCGAACACCTTGGTGGTGAGCAGCATGCGGGCTTCGGCCTCTTCCATGGCGCCTTCGAAGACCGTGGCCGCGATTTTCAGACGGGTTTCGGCTTCCCGCTGTTCGGTGAGATCGTGCATGGTCCCCACCACCCGGATGATCTGGCCTCCCGGATCCTTCACCACCTCGCCCATTTCGTGGATCCAGCGCACCTGACCGTCGGGACGGGTCACCCGGTGGTCGAACTCGAACGGGAGATGATCCGACAAGGCCTGTTGGATGGAGTGTTCCACCTTGGGCCGGTCTTCGGGATGGGTGATGGCCAGAAAGGTTGCCAGCGCCCCGTTGAGGTCGCTCTCCTCCTGGTGCCCGGCAATGCGTCGCGCCTCTTCCGAACAGATCATCCGGTCTTGGAGAATGTCCCACTCCCAGTTGCCCAGATGGGCGATCCGCTGGGCGCGGGCCAGACTTTCCCGTTCCCGGCGCAGGCTGGTGACCAGATGTTCGATGGTTTTCAAATCCCGCCAGGCCCGCAGCGCCACCGTGACGGCGGTGATGAGTTTTTGGCTGGTGAGGTCGCTTTTGTCCCGGTAGTCGTTGATGTCGTATTCGGTGATGACGCGGGGTTCCGGCGCTTGTCCCGCCTGTCCGGTGCGCAGAATGATGCGCACGAAGCGGTTGTTCATGGTGTCGCGCACCTGCCGCACCAGATCGAGTCCGGCCTGGTCGGTCTCCATGACCACGTCGAGGAGCATCACGGCGATGTCGGGGTTGCGCTCCAGCACCGGAATCGCTTCCGCCGCCGAATAGGCGCTCAGAAAGGTGACGCCCATCCCGGCGAACACCAGATCCCGCAATACCATGCGGGTCAGGGTGTGGACATCCTGGTCGTCGTCTACGATCAGGATGGTCCAGGGGCCGGTGGTCGGACAGGTGCCATGATCGTCGGAGCAGGGCGTGTCGCGGCGGGTGGACGCGACGGAATCCGACGCGAAAAGAAGGGGATGCCGGTTGCTCATGGGTGTATGGTCAACCTGGATACTGGTGCGCCCCGGGGTGTGGCTTGCCGGCCATGCCAGAGTGTGGATGAAAGCAACTGTCCAAAACCAAAATAATCGTCATGTGTAACAATCTGCTGAATGTACATTACCGTCATGGTCCATGACAAGTTATTTTGATTGAATGATGCAATTTGGTCTCCGATATCAAGAGGTTCATTGGGATCGGGCCGTTACTGTTTTTTACAAATTTCGTTTGACTTTGGCAAGAGATTGCGGGATGATTTCCGATAATTCTAAAAGATCGCACGATCTTTCTCTTTCAAGTTACCGACTCGATTTCCTCGATTGGAGAATCTTCCATGACCAGTTCTGGTTCTGTCAAGCACGGCATTCGTCGTTCCGTTCGTTCGTGGTCCGTTCCCCTCATGGCCGCGCTGCTGATCACCCCGTTGGTCTCCGGTTGCATGGAGAACCGCGCCCAGCAGGGAGCCGGCATCGGCGCCTTGGGAGGAGGCCTGGCCGGCAGCCTGCTCGGTCCTTCCAAAAACAAGGAACAAAACGCCCTGATCGGCGCGGCCATTGGTGGCGTGCTCGGTTACACGGTCGGCAACGAGATGGACAAGAACGACCAGGCCAGACTCAACAACGCCTTCGAGACCGTGCCGTCCCGCCAGACCACCACCTGGGTCAACCCCGATACCCGCGCTGAATACGCCGTCACCCCCCAACCGGTCTATCAGTCCGAGGGTCGGGAGTGCCGTCAGGCCGAAATCGCCTCGGTGATCAATGGCAGACGCGAAACCGTGATGAAAACCGCCTGTCGTCGTCCGGATGGACGTTGGGAGATGTAATCCTCCTTGCAGGCTGGAGCGCCACAAAAAAAACCGTGTCTTCCTTTGGGGAGGGCACGGTTTTTTTTGTGGGGTGTGCTTGCCGTCGTCGAATGGCCTGATTGGGCCGCCGATGCTGCCAACCCGGCGTCCTCTTTCGAGCAGTACACGGCTTACAGCACTTCTTAAGCAGCGTTGCTTGCGTTCAGGAACGGATAGTCGGTATAGCCTTGGGCACCGGGCGAGTAAAAGGTGTTCTTGTCCGGCGTGTTGAGCGCGGCACCTTGGCGGAAACGTTCCGGCAGATCGGGATTCGCCAAGAAAGCGCTACCGAACACCGTCGCATCGGCGCGACCGTCGGCCAGTGCAGATTCCGCGCTCTTCTGGTCGAGACCGCCACCCATCAGATAGGCACCGTTGAAGCGTGGGCGCAACAAGCCGTGGTAATCGGTCTTGGCACCGAACAGCGCGACGTGCAGGTAAGACAGATTCAGGTCACGCAGTTGTTCGACCAGATGGGTATAGGTTTCCTGCGGATTGGCATCGACGCTGTCGTTGAAGTGCATCTCCGGCGAGATCTTGATGCCGACCCGGTCGCTGCCAGCCTCGGCCACCATGGCTGTCAGCACCTCCAGGACGAAGCGGGCACGATTCGTCACCGAGTTGCCATATTGGTCTTGACGGTGGTTGCTGCCGGAGGACAGGAACTGCTCAGGCAGATAACCCGAAGCCGCATGAAGCTCGACACCGTCGAAGCCTGCCTCAATGGCACGGCGGGTCGCCAACCGATAGTCGTTGATCACGCCGGCAATCTCCTCCGGCGTCAGTTCGCGGGGGGTGACAAACTCCTGCATGCCGGCACCAGTCCAAGTTTGACCGGCGGGCTTGATCGCAGAGGGAGCAACGGGCTGAGCGTGATTCGGCAGCAAGGACGGATGCGAGATGCGACCACAGTGCATCACTTGCATGAAGATTCGGCCCTCTTTGGCGTGGACAGCCGCCGTCACTTTTTTCCAGGCGGCGATCTGTTCGTCGGATTCGATGCCCGGTGTCCGTACATAGCCTTTGCCCATGGCGGTAGGGAATACGCCTTCGGTGATGATGAGACCGGCACTGGCGCGTTGGGCGTAATAGGTCGCCACCAGATCGTCAGGAACACCCGCATCGTCAGCGCGTGAACGGGTCATCGGCGCCATGACCAAACGGTTTGGCAGGGTATGGCGACCGACTGGAACAGGGGTGAACAGTTGGCTCATGGTGGTTATCCTTGGTGGATTGATGTTCAGAGTGGAGTCATGATAAACCAAAACCTGTCCAAGATAAATCAGGTAGAATCGAAAACATTGATCCACTCATGGAGCAATGCGCATGGAACTCCTGAATGACATGGCCCTGTTTGTGGAGGTCGTGAAAGCACGAGGCTTCCGTCATGCTGCTGAAGCCGTCGGAATACCGAATTCAACGATATCGCGCCGAATCAGCGGGTTGGAAAAGGCCATCGGGCTGCACCTGCTTCACCGCACGACGCGCAAGATCGCACTGACGGAAGCGGGCTTGATCTGTTTTGAGCGGTGCAAACGCATCGTC
This sequence comes from Magnetococcales bacterium, assembly GCA_015231375.1. Lineage (GTDB taxonomy): Bacteria > Pseudomonadota > Magnetococcia > Magnetococcales > Magnetaquicoccaceae > Magnetaquiglobus. The sequence goes on from JADGBT010000033.1 coordinate 39,535, forward strand.
GATGAGGCAAGGCTGGCACATGAACAGCTTGGGGAAATGCTGGCGCAGCCAAGTGGCGTACTGCGCGCCTCTCTGCCGGTGGATTTCGCCAATATCTATCTGGCGCCACTGATCGTAGAGTTCGCCCGTCGCGATCCGGGTATCACGTTTGATTTCGATCTGACGCCTCGTCTGGTCGATTTGGTGTCCGAACCCTTCGATGTCGCGATCCGCATGGGCAAACCATCGGACTCGCATTGGATCGCTCGGCTGCTTGCCAACCTGAATTGCCACCTCTACGCCTCGCCACGTTATCTTGAACAATCCGGCGAACCCCCCCCATCCGACCGACTTGGCACATCATGAATGCTTGGGATCAACGGGTCAGTCCGTTCGGAGACAGGCTTTTTTATTGGGTTGAAATCTTTCCCGGTGGCGTTTTCGGAAGGGATTTCTACCGGACAGAGGCGATACGGCAGTTCTCCGAGCAGAAAGAGTGTTCTCCACGGGTGATGGCGGTCTCGGGGGGGATCAGGGTGGCGCACTGGGTGCAACGGACCAGTGGCGTGGACGCGCCTCCTCCCCGTGGCAACTCCTGGCTGCTGGAGCGGGGCAGAAAACGCCGGACCAGTCGGTAGAGCAGGTAGGCGGAGGCCATCAGCAGCAGCAGTCGGAGCAGGAACATGGAACCTCTTTGCGACGCAGGATTGGGTTGCTCGATGCAGGATCGAAGAGGGGCGGAACGGGTGGATGCGGGACGCGGCGCGGTGGCCGGTTGCGCGATTTTTTCAAATTCCGCGCAACCGGCCAACACCGCCAAGCGTCAGCGCCATCCGGCCCGTCTTTCGCATGCTTTCATGATGCGGGGGTGCGCATCCTCCCACGCGCTGATGGGGCGTCTTTCGTGGTCGGGCATTTTATCGCCCATGCATTCGCAGTAGGCTTCCACGGTCCTGCGGGATTGTCCTTCCCGTTTGTTGTCCCGGATGCACTGTCTGACCAGATCCCGCTCATTGGAACGGTTGCTCCGCACGTCGGGGGGTGGACCTTCCCGCCGCTGGTCACCCCGCACGCGGCCTTCGCTTTCGTGGCGGGGTGGGGCCTGATCGTAGTAGAGCGGGGCGTTGTCGTATTGGGTGCAGCCTGCGGTCAGAGCCAGCACGCCGAGCAGCAAAGGGAAGATCTTGTTCATGGGTGTCTCTCCGGACCTTAAGGCCAATTGGAGTATCGATTGTATACAAAAACGGCATGGGAAGTCGAATCAAAAAAAAAGGAACCGGATTTTCTGTATCCGGTTCCCTTTTTTTGAGGCGCCTTCAGGTTCGATCCATCCTAAAAGGATGGGAGCGTGCCTGGATTACTTCCAGCCCGCTTCCTTCTCGCACATGGCCATCTCTTTCGGATGCTTTTGTTCCCACGCGGTGATGGAGAGGGTTTCGTTCTCCGACATCTGATTGTTCATGCAGGAACAATAGATGGCCACGGTCGCTTCGGACTGGCCTTCACGCTTGTTGTCCTGGATACACTTCGACACCCATGCCACATCATCGGCACCGGCCATGGCCGATCCGCTGGCGAAGGTCAAGGCCATGGTCATGGCTCCGAGAACCATTGCGGCGCGCAACATTTTCATGAATTGGAATCTCCTTGAGGATTTGATGGGTGATGGAATGATGAAAGCTGTGTTGCGAATCACGGACTACTCTTTTTCGAGATCCCATTCGAAAAAGTGACAACGATCAAACCGAGGCGAGATCCGTGCTGGTGGATGCCAGCCGTTTGATGGTTGCGTTATCGTGCCTGCAACACGATGGAGAAGATAATGTCGTCGATTTGTAAAGTCAACTGTCGGAGAGGGTGGAGAGTATTTTTTGTTAAGCCAGCGTTAAGAACACGCGAAAGTGATCGCTATTTCATTGGTTGGAGGAATGGAAATGATAGGATGCACGGATTGGAATGAATGAAAGGGGGGTCAGTATCCTGGTTTTCCACTGAAGGGGCGCGCTGTGGAGCGGTCGGGAGGGGGGATGTGGTGTAGTAGGCAAGACTTAATCTGACATTTATGGTAGGATGGACACAAACCAACCAAGGAGGATGTCAGCGATGAATGCCGAAGAGAAGATTATCAAGAACAAGGTGGGCTTATTGAACCTGGCGGAGATGCTGGGGAGTGTGTCGCAGGCGTGCAAGGTGATGGGCTACTC
>JADGBT010000034.1 GCA_015231375.1 Magnetococcales bacterium
CAATTTTTTTCGTTCTTACATCTTGTCTGCGAAGACTTCTTCTATGGAATGGGCGAACAGGATATTTTCGCCCCATACTTCGATTCTTTCCAGGCTCGCCGTCTTTACTTTCTCGGTCACCCAGTCGGGTGTCTGGCTGAACTTGCGGTGTATTTGTTTTAAAAGCATGGAAGCGGCTTCTTCCTGGCGACCTTCCTGGCGTCCGATTTGTCGCCCTCTCCGTTCACCTTTGGCAATCATATCCTGTGCGAATAGGGACATCATGTTTTCTTCCTCCTCGGGACGTACCCTGCGAATGATCTCACGGACCATCGGTTCATCGTAACTGCGGTAGGTTTCCACCACATAACGCATGAGAAATCGGAAATCCTCATACGGAATTTCGACCAGTGCCTCAACCAGCAACTCTTTGACCTCGATTTGCTGTCCATCGCGGGTCGCATATTTCGCGGCCAACAGCCACGCCCGCAGACCGGGTTGACGGGACAGATGACGATCATCGATCCGGCCCAGATCCAGCACCGTGAACGGGAAGTTCAGCAGATGGGGACGCCAATTGTCTTCCGTATCCACCAAAGCCAGAAATTCATCTGGAACCCGCCACGTGGCCGCGCCATGGTAGAACACGAAGGGGACGATGGCCGGAAGGCATACCCACTCTGGATGTTCGCGTTCCCATTGCTTCAACGCCTCGACCATGTATTTCAACAATTGCCAGCCGATGCGCACGTCCGGGAAACTTTTGTGTTCGATCAGCACATACAACAAAGCCGTCCGGCCCGTGATCGTCTTGACCCGATAGAGACGATCTGTCAGATGGACACGCAACGTTTCATCGACGAATGAACCCTCCACCAATTCTGGCGTATCGCTGGACAGCGCCTCCACCACTTCTTTGGGCAACCGCTCGCGCAGCAGCGTTCCCGCCGTCTCCGGATTGGAGAGCAAAGCCTTCAGGAATCGGTCGTGCGGATGAATCATGTCATTCGGGCAAATGGGTTGGAAGGAGATCCTGGTTTGGCCCGAGACTGTCCTGAGTCACGGATGGTGCAGCCCATGGGGAGCAAGATGCTGTCATCGTTATCCCGCTTCTTGGCGGGTTTCATCACCAGTCCTTGCCAAAGTCTGCCTGATCACTTTCGGTTCTGGCCTGCCCAAAGAGCGCACCCATCGGGTGAGGTTCCGGCTGTTTTGCATGATTCTGTAGAAGATTGGGACCGAGGCGACTGATCGGTTCCTTAATTCTGTCGTTGGATTTTCGTGGAAATCCAATTCAGAGTCCAGCGAAATCCATCCGGCCCCCTTGCCAAATAACTGGGCGATAGGGCCGGATGGGGTTTTGGGTGGGGACGGCGGTGTTGATGACGGGAACAGGATCGTGTCATCAACGTATACCGGTTTATGGATGCTTCAGGATGTTGATGGGAGAGTCCACCTCGCCTGACTGCAAGAGGAGCAGCTCGATGCGGGTCAGCAGATACAGAACCTCTCGTCCCAGGTTGGTCACCTCATTGAAGAGTTCTTCGGATCGGCGGAAATTCTTCCGACGCAACAGCCGGATGGTCTCTTCGGCCTTGGTGTGGAAAAGCTGGTGCCGGTCGTCGAGTTCTTGCACGATGTCGATGATCTCTTTGTGTTTGAGTCCGACTTCGTGGATCCATATCCCCACACTGCAAAGATCGGATGATTCCAGGCTTGCATCCTTGCCCCAGTGCTGAAAGGCCCGCAGCAGTTGGCGCGACCAGCGCAGATGCATCAATCGGGCATGACTGACTTCCAGAACCCCGCGTTTTTCGATCTCTCCGGGGTCGGGGAGGTGGATGTTGAACAGACGATGAATGAAACTCTTGAACGGATGAGCGGAAAAATCGCTCAACGGTTTGTGTTCCAGGTAATCCAGTTCCGCTTCGGTGATGAAATAGACGATATCGCGGCTCAGTCCCCGTACCCGGTTCATCTCCCGTTCGATGTTCTCCTCCGCACCCATGGAAATCATCGAGACCAGACGATCGGCGGCTTGATGAAACTGTTCGTGTACCCCCACCAGACGCCGCACCGGGTCCAGATGATACAGCTCCCGGATTCCCTCTCCATGCAGCCAGAGTCCCAATTCACAATCTTCATGGGAGGTCAGGTGGATTGTTTTTCGATGCTTCTGGACCATTTCTTCCAGTTCGGATTCCCAAAGCACATGGGCCATGCGGGCGATACCGAGGTCGACCTGTTTCATAGTGATTGTCCCCTTGAATGGATGGAGCGTTGGGAACCCTGTGGACCCCCGTTTCGTTTATTTGGTTCCGATGGTTCTGGCGATGTAGGCGATGGAAACCGCCGAGATGTCGCGCAGATGGACCCCTTCGGGAGCCTGTTTGATCACTCTGCTGATGCTGACCCCCTTTTTGCTGCTTTTGGAGAAGGGATCCCAGAAAGCCGCCGGTACCACCACGGTGCCATCCCGATCGAATTCAAACAGGTATGCGGCCCCCCGTTCGATCTGGAACACGATCCTGATTTCGGAGATGGAATCGGGACCGATGGTGAACTGCTCTTCGGGCCGGGAGGCGGTATGTCCCATCATGGGTGCAATCGAGAACAAGACATCGCCCTCTTTGTTGCGCGCATAGGTCAACCCGCCTTGCACGGTGCCCTTGGCTGGTTTGATTTTCAGGTAGGGGGTTTGCAACAGGCGGTTGATGGTCGTGTGATGTTTGGCAAAGCGGACCTGAAATGGCGCGTCGTTGTCGGCCTTCCGGTCGGCCTGTTCTTCTGTCGCAGGTTTGCTCTTCTGGCTGGATGGAGCCTTGGAATCGGCAGCCGAGGCAACGGTTTCCTTGGCGGGTGAACTCTCCGGGAGCGGGGAGGCAACCGGAGCCGTTCCGGTTTCCGGCCTGGGTGCGACGGTGGAGGAGGTCGGTTTGGCTTCGGGGGCGGATGACTGGGATCCGGAACCGGTTTGGGGTGCGGCGGCGGGTTGTGGCGTCGGAGCCGTGGCCGAAATGATGGTCGGAGTGACGGTCGGAGTGATGGCCGGAGCGGTGGTCGTGGATGGGTGTGCTTCTGTCGGCGGGCGTACAGGCTCTGGCGCGGCAGACGGCACGTTGACCGGGGTGGTCACGGGCGGGTTGACGGGGGCCGGGATTGCGCTTTTGGATTCGGCGGCCTGAACGGGTGGTCTGGGTCCAGGATCCGACACCTTTGCCACCGTGGTCACCTGGGGTCGGGTCGCGGAGGCGGGGGGCGTGGGTTGGGTGGAGCGCCCCAGAACCAGCCACACCGCAGCCGCCACCAGCACCCCGCCGGCGGACATGCCGACCATGGTTTGGAAACGTCGCCGTTTGCGTTGGATCTCAAGGTGCTGGATTTGGGTCTGTCGTTGTTTCTCTTCCCGTTCCTGGGCTTCCCGGGCCACTTTTTGTTCCTGCTCCTGGCGTTGTTTCTTCATCTCGTCGAGATGGGACTGACGGATGCGGTCTTCGACGTCTCCGAGTTGTCCTTCTTCATAATCATCCGGTTCCGTTGGCGCGTCGGTTTCCGGTTCTTCTTCAGCAGGGTCGGACAGTTCCACCAGTTCGATCTTTTTCATCTCTTCCGGGATCGGCAGCAGGACGATCCGGTCGGCGGGCAGCTGGGTCAATCCCAACAGCAGATCCTGTTGCAAGACCGTGGAAACCAGTACCCGCACCAGTCCCACCCGTATGCCGTCGTGCCATTCAAAACGTTGCCCCAGATCCGGAATCGTGGCCACCAGTGTGCCGACCACCTGGATGGCGTCTTTGACTTCGTGGAATTTCTTCCGGTTGGCTGCCGGGTCGCCATCGAGTGGAATGTTGACCGAAAAGAAGTTCAGTCCTTGCACCACGGCCTGTGATACGGCCTGGGGATGGTGCCGGAGGTCGAACTGGGGGGGATCGCTGTAAACGGCCAGAATGGCCTGGATGGCAACCAGTTCGGAATCGATGGAAATCGTTTCGTACTGCGTCACATCCTCCAACAGGTGTTGCAGCTTCTTCAAGCTGGTCACCAGCACCTGAATACTTTCCGGCTGAACAAAGACGCTTCTTTCCCGCATCCGGTTGATCAGGGTTTCCATGGACTGACTGAGCAAGACCACAGGGGTCAGATCATGAAAGATAGCCGAACCTCCGATGCCACGGATGGTTCTCAGCAGATAATCCAGAATGCTGGAGCAAGCCTCCTTGTCCGCCAGAGCAAGGGATTGCACCTCCGGCAGGCTTGTGGACAGACGTTTCTTGGATTCTTGCACCAGCAACTTCAATTGAATAAGGTCATTGTCCAGCATGGCGACACCTCCGAACCGGTAAATCGACTATAAAATGTGTACCGCTACGAAAATTTGAAAAAATTATCAAATTTCATATTTTCAAACGCTGTCCGGATATGAGGGCTGCAATGGGTGATCAAGATGTCCCGGCCTTGATTTTCGCGGTTGTACTGGTTCAGCAGCAACATGGTGCCGAAGGCGGCTTTCCCGATATGTATGGTGTCCTGGAAGTCAAGGATGTAGTTGGTTTTGCCGGAGCGTCCGCGATAGATTTTCGCGAAATTGTTTCTGCAATTGTAGTCGAACATTCTGGCGATCCGAATGGTGACCGTAACCTGACCCTCCGCGTCCTGCGAAACGCTGACTTTGAATTTATGGGATTCATCCTCATCGGCATCTTCGGTCAGGAGTGTGATGTTGATTCCTGATACTTCCAGTTGTGACAGAGTGTTGAACACCTCTTTGTTGCAATGGGAGATCTGGATATGATCGCGTTCCCCCTGGTTGTGGGCCTCCAGATGCAGCAGCATGGCCAATCCCGAGGCCGATATGCTGGTGACATTGGCAAAGTTGAAGAGATACCGCCAGGCCAGGGGTTTGTCCTGATAGATTCTGAGGAAATCATCCCAGAACTCGGCACCGAAATCGCCCCGGAAATGGACAGTGGTTTCGGTTTGGGTGTGCTCGATGAACTTGATGCCGCTGCGCGAGGATTCGATCAGTTTCGGAAAGATACTGTTTTCTTCGAGAGAGACCAGAGAGATTCCGGTTTTGGTCACCCGCGCGACCGAAACCTTTTCCGAGACCGCTACCCCCTCCAACAGGAATTTCAGAACCCCTTTCTGTCCCACTTCGACCGGATACGACATGGGCAGAACCAGAAACAACGCATGGGTGTTGACATCCAGTGCGTTACCGGCATAACCGTTGAACTCCATGGGGAGTCCACAAAAGACCCGATCGTTTCTTCTCCGGTTGGTTTCGACTGCGATGGCCATGTCACGCCTCCTCACCAGAATTATCCGGTATCAGATTGAATTTGCGTAGTTTATCCAATAGAACCTGCCGTGTGACCGGTTTGGTCAAATAATCGGAACATCCCCCCTTGAAATAGGCCTCCATGGCCTGCAACGAAGAGTCCATGCCGGTGACCATGATGACCGGGGTCTCTTTGGCGTCGGCTGCGATTTTTTTCTCGGCGGCCCGCATGCGGGTCAGCGTTTTTTGACCATCCATCACCGGCATGATGATATCCAGCAGAACCAGATTGTAGGGATCCCCATCCTCCAGGTCGGCCACGAACAGTTCCAATGCCGCCTTGCCGTCGCTGACCATGTCGCAGTGTGCGTATTCTTTCAGATAATCTCTTAATAGTTTTCTATTATTCAATTCATCATCAGCGATTAGGATTTTCATGGTTTTGATCCTCTTCGATCAGGAAGTGAGTGAGACTTTCCACATAGTGTTCCAGGTTCCGACACATCATCAATGCATCTTCCCATGATTCCATCTCGGCCTGGCCGATCAGGCGGATGGTTTGGGTGACGACCCGCGACGCGCCGATTTGGGCGGCCATGGACCGCAGTCGCATCCCTTCCCGAATGGCCGCGCCGGGATTCTCCTGCATCAATGATCTTTTTAATTTTTCCAGATGCCCGGAAGCCTCCTGGATGAAGGCCTGTTTCAAGGTGACGAGGCTGTCGGGATCCGCCTCCACGGGTTTGAGAACGATCTCCTGTTGGACAGGGGGAGAAACGGGCTGTTTCTTCTTGGAATAAGAGGCCACGATGTGGATCAATTCGACAGGCAGATAGGGTTTCAACAAGAAACCGTTCATCCCCACTTCAAGGCATCTTTTCTTTTCATTCATCATTACCATGGCGGTCACGGCCACAATGGGTACCCGTGGGTCGCCAACCTCCTGGGGTGAACCCGAACGGATGCGCCGGGTGGTTTCGAATCCATCCATCTCGGGCATTTGCAAATCCATCAGAATCAGGTCGAAACGGCCTCCATGCTTCAGAATGGTCAGGGCTTCCATCCCGTTGCTGGCCAGTGTCACCTGGTGGTCCTGCGTGCCGAGAATGGTCAGGGCCAGCTTCTGGTTTTCCGGCAGATCCTCCACCAGCAGGATTTTCAGAGGATGAACATCCGTTCTTTTGAGCAGGAGTTCGTTTTCGTCGTATTTGTGATCCGGTGCGTTTTTGACCGGGGAGAGGATCTGCTGGATCTTCTTGAGAAGTTGTTGATTCCGTATCGGTTTTTTTACAGAAACCGCATGCTTGAAAAATCCCTCCAGAATGAAATGGCGCAACGACAGATGGGAGGAGATCATCAGCAGAATCTTGTTCTGATAGAGTGGGTTATACTCTTTTGCGATGGGTCCGGCCTCTTGAACAATCTCTTCATCCACCACGATGACATCAAACGGATCGGAGAGGTGTGCGTGCATGCAGGTGATCATCGCCTCCGTCTGTTGTACACATTCGACCTGCGCGCCAAAATGCCGCAACAGGCTGTGCATCATGGCATTGCCGGTCGCATGGTTGTCCACCAACAGGATGCGTCGATCCTTCAGGGGCGGGTGCGAGGATGAACGCCAGTCGTCCGGGTCCGATTGCCCCCAGGAGTCCGCACCCGGATCGTTGCGGCCTATACCCAGTCGAATGGTGAAATGGAACACGCTGCCGTGTCCGACCTGACTTTCAACATGCAGGTCTCCTCCCATCAGATAAACCAGATGTTTGGAAATGGTCAAACCCAGCCCTGTTCCGCCATATTTGCGGGAAATGGAGCCATCCGCCTGTACAAAACTCTGAAAGATCAAATGCAGTTGTTCTTCCGGAATGCCGATGCCGGTATCCGAAACCGAGAAACGGACATCGATGGCATGCCCGGACTCCGCCTCTGAAGCGGTCTCTTGGTGTTGGACGGAGAGGATGATTTCTCCTTCATGGGTGAATTTGATGGCATTGTTGATCAGGTTCACCACAATCTGTTTCAGCCGCAACGGATCTCCTTCCAGCAAGGAGGGCAACTCCGGGTCGATTTGGCAATAAAATCCCAATCCTTTCTGATGGGCCTTCACCGCCAACATGTCGCAGGCGTTTTCCAGTTGACCCACCAGATCGAACGGCACATTCTCCAAAGAGAAGTGGCCCGCCTCGATCTTGGAGAGATCCAGAATGCCATTGATGAGATCCAATAACGATAGCGAAGAGGAGCGTACAATCTGAAGGTTGCTGAAGATTTCATCTTTGGATAATTGGGCGCTGAGCACCAGATCGGTCATGCCGATGATGGCATTCAGGGGACTGCGGATTTCATGGCTCATGTTGGCCAGGAATTCACTTTTGGCCTTGCTGACCGCTTCCGCCTTTTCGCGCGCGTCTTGCAACTCCTGGTCGATTCTGGCCCGCACGATAATATTGGCCAGCGCCTGACCGATCGAATTGAACATCAGATTATCGAAAATCTCTTTCATGATGAAACTGGAAACCACCAGTCTCAAGATGCCGAGGTTTTCGTTTCCGGAGAACAGCGGGATGCAGTAATCGATTTTGCCTTCCATTTTTTCCTGGAGGGCATCACTGGAACCCGAAGAGTAGACACTCATCATGGGATCGGAAAACATGGAGACGATGCACGACGAACACTCATCGGAAACATTCGTGCATTGATGCTGTGGGGGAAAGCTGCCGTCCGGCTCTTGCGCGATCAGATTGAAGCGGTCCGCGACGCGATCCCACAAGAAGATCGCTGCATGAATGTCCTCGGAGGCCAACCAGGGCAGTTGGATGATAAATCCAAGCGCGCGCTGCAACTGATCTTGCAGGGATCGGGTCTCCAGGGAAAGTTGCAGCAGATGGTTGACGGTTTTCTGGGTCTGCAAAGAGATGGTGGCATTGCGTTCGGAACTGCGTACCCGATCGATTTCAACCATTTTATCTTTGAAGCTGGTTTCTGCGACCAGCAGGGTGTCTTGCAAGGCCAAGGAGAGTTGCTTGTAGGCCGTGATGTCGCGAATGCTGGCCACGCAGTGAATGACGCCTTGAATCAGAATCAGAAACAAGGAGAGTTCCAGATCGATCCTGGCGCCTTTGGAATGCAGTCCCTGAAGAAAGATTCTTTTCAGGAAACGGGGAGTCAGATTGGGCTGCTCGCGCAGTGCCCGAATGCCCTTCCGATGGGCCTCGCGGAACTCCGGAGGAATGATCCGCTCGGCAATGCATTGGCCGATGACTTCATGGCGTTGAAAACCGAACAGCTCTTCGGCGGATTGATTGAATTCAATGATGCGATCCTGAAGATCGGTAATGATCAGCGCATCCAGACCGTAATCGATCAGGCTCCGGGCCAATCCTTCCAGTTCATACGTGCTAGTGGTCACGCGCGACAGACCCGGTTTGTCCCGGGCGCGCAACCGGTTGACATCATGCACCCGTTGCAAGAGCAGAAACGGTTGAACCGGCAAATACATGAAATCATCGGCACCGCACGCCATGGCGCGCGCTTCCGAGGTGATCATGTAGTAGCGGGAAAAAAGAATGACTGGAATATCACAGGAGGGTTTTTCAAGCTTCAGTTGACGGCAAAGTTCATAACAGTCGAACGTCTGGATCATGACATCCAGGAAAATGACCACCGGCAATGGTGAATGTTTGGCAAGGTTCAGAATGGCCTTGGCATTGGCGATACACTCGACCCGGTAGCGGCTGGACAGGATGCTGTGGGGGGAACCCGTTTCCTCAGGTTGCGCGTCGGCAATGAGGATCGTGGCGGTCTCATTGTCCAACATGCGCCCCCTCCGCGACACTTTCCACCGCATGAGACAGACCGAAGGTGACCACATAGGGGATGATGTGGATTTCCGAGCCGATTTTGACCTCGAACACGCCTCGGCGGGAGGTTTGTTTCCAGACCACCCGATATCGGACCATGAACCCTGGATCGGTGGAAAAATTGATTTTGACCCGCCGGGTGATCTGGGTTCCGAACTCGATGTGCAGACTTTTTTTCAACTCCTTTTGAACCATGCTTTCCAACAGGATCCAAAGGGCCGCCTTGAGATGATGACCGGAAGACTGGTGCTCGATGATGGAAAGGCTGATGTTGGCGGTTCGGGAGAATTCGTGTTCGCTGCTTAAGACCTTGTTGCCATAGCGATTATCCAGAGGGACTTCCTCGGTTGCCAGCACCAGGGAGTCTTCTCCCGTGATGCTTTCCCGCAGGAACTCGATTGCGGATGGTGAGGAGGCAGCGGGCAGACGCTCCGCCGGGGGGCGATCAAAGGTCTGATCGGCAATGATGGGAATGTATTTCTTCCCCAGAAATCCGCCAACGACAGCAGCCACACCATAGGGGATGAGTTGAAGCATGGAAGCCTCCTGGAATTGACGCTGGTATGGTTGGTCTCAACACGAACAACACCTCAGAACAAAAAGACTTTAGACGTTTGGTTGCAACGCTTCCAACTGTTTCAATTGTTCCAGATATTCCATGTGTTTCATCAATTCCATCTGCTTGATGCGATCCATCTGCACCACATGATCCTGGTGCATCCGGCGCATCTCACCCAGGAAATTGGGGAAATCCTCGTGGAGTTGCGCCATCAGATCATGGGCTTGCACAATGGTTTCCAGGTTGCCGCGAAACAGTCGTCCCACGTTTTGGAACGGCGTCACCACAATTTGCAATGCCTGCTGGGTGCGCTCAAAGGAAGCCTGACATTTCTCGATCTCCTTGCCGACATTTTGCAGCATCTCGGAGATTTCACGATCGGTTCCGGAGCGGTTGCCGCTCAGCATTTCATTCAATTGCAGCAACGCGTTGTTTTTCATCTCCTCGGCCTGACGCCCTTCTTCTTCCAGCATTTCGATCAGAGGCTTGAGGTAGATCATGATGCGAGGATCGATACGCTTCTCCAGGGTCTGAAGAATGGTGCTTTGCTGCGTCTGGAACTTGTTGAACAGATCCGGAACCTGGGACAAGACATCCAGGTTCTCCGTCGTGGGAGCGGCAACCGCGACCGGAGCGCTGCCGGTTTTTTCGATCAGTTTGGCCACCGACTCCTGAAGATCGGATACCTCCTGGCGGACTGCGGCCAATCCGGTTTTCATCTCTTCGGCAATGACCGATTTGGCCGACTTGGCAAAAGAGGCGCCATCCGACAGACTGTCGGCTTTGCGGATGAAATTGGAAATGGCGGACGCCGCCGTTTCCATTCTGTTCAATTTCTCATCCAGACTCTTGACATGAACCGCTGTCGAAAGATGGACTTCCACCACCTTCTTCAGCAGGTCTTCCATGATGGTGATCCGGTTCTGGAGTCCCGCGTCTGCAGATACGACGTGTTGAGCCATGCTGGTCGCTCCTTTTATACTTATTTGATTTGTACATACACCAAAATATCATGACATTTGATGCATCTCCCCGATGGGGGATGGGGTCTGGTCGAGTTGGGCATGATCGGCGGACCGACTTTGTAGTAGGCGGATACCTGTTCCCAAACCTTGGCAACCGGGGTGGCGGGTTGACTGCCCGGCGGCGCTCCCCCCCGAATCAAATGGCAGTTGGTACAAGGCCCCCAGGATGGGTGTGGCATCCGGGCGCCTGGATCGATGGTGGGAATGCGTTTCACCAGCATTCGTTGCAACGAGTTGGACGGTGGATGGACCAGTTGCAGCACCGGTTCTTGCAGCGAGGGTTGAGTCGGCTTGGGAATGGATCCAAAAACCTCGCCTTCAACCTGCGAGCTGGGTTGGTCCGCCGCAAGGGTGGACCACAGGGAGGCCCCCTTGTCTGATTTCCAGAGAAGTCCCAATCCAATCAAGGCGATCACAACAATCACCGCCAGAATGGCCCATCGGCCGGATGTATGGGATGGGGAACCGTTCATCGCCCGCCTATCGCAACTTGTTGGACCACAGAGCAAAGCCTTCATCATTGCGCAGTTGACACAATCTGCCGTTGATGCGAATCCGCTTGGCGTAGATCAATGGGGAGGTGCCGTTTCTTTCAAAGGAGAAACCCGCGCCCTCCACCGCCACATCATGGGCCAGGGGACAGCCCAGATATTTCAGAAACCAGCCCGGACCCACGGAGATGCGCATTTCCCGGCCATTGGCGTCGTTGATCCACAGATGCAGTTGCCCGTCGCTCTGGGGCTGTTCGGAAATCTGTTGCACGCTGCCAGAGAAGTTGACGGTCGGCGACTGTTGCAACAAAACCAGACCGGTGGCCCCGGTTCCGGTGCCATCGGCAGGGGTGCGCGCGACGGCGGCCACGGGTATCATGCGCAAGGCTTCCTGACCGGGTGGTGTCAACAGGGCGTTCGTGCCCGTCTGGGGCGCGGCCACCACGGCGGCCACCGGAGGCGCGCTGGATTGCCAGAATCGGTCCGGGAGCAGCGCCGCGACCACCATCCCAACGACAAAGACCATTCCGGCTACAACGATCCATTCTCCAGGTTCCATCGATCGTTTCATGACATCAGTCCCTTAATCCCGCACGTCGGGGGTGAGGTAGAATTGGATGCTGCCAATGTTTTCCACGCTCTGGGTGATCTTTTCCTTGAGTGCGGCCAGGATGAGATCCCCTTCAAACACCTTGAGATCCTTGTTCACGCGCAGATCGGCTTCGATATAAAGACTCTCTCCCAGGCTCCGGGCGCGCAAGTAATTGATACCCATGATGCGGGGAAAGGTGCGAATGATCGTGTAGACCCCTTCCAACTCTTCCACATCCGGGGAGGCATCCATCAGATTGTTGACGGCTTCGACGATCAGTTCGATGCCGATCTTGATCACCAGCAGCGATAACAGGATGGCCGCCAGGGGATCGGCGATCGGAAAATCCAGAATCGTGGCAAAGAACAGCCCAATCACCATGCCGATGGAAGAGAAAGCATCCGAACGATTATCCCAGGCGTTGGCCATGATGGCCGGACTGTTGTTCTCAATGGCCACGCAGCGTTGATATTGATACATCAGTTCATTGCCGATGGTGGAAACCACGGCGCCCAGCAAGGCCATGCGGTCCGGTGTGGCGAACGTGTTGTTGATGATGCTCAACAAGGCGTCCACCAGAATGAAAATCGATCCGACCACCAGGATCAGCCCCACAATCCCGGATGAAATATGTTGAATCTTGCCGTAACCGTAGGCGAATTTCTCGTCCGCCGGCTTGTCGGAAAGCCTGAGGCTGAACAAGGTGAACACACTGGCCAGCAGATCGGCCAGGGAGTGGAACGCGTCCGCCATGAGGGCGGCACAGTTGGTCACCAAAGACATGACCACCTTGTAGGCCACCATGAACACATTGAACCAGATCGAATACCACGTCACATCATCGCGACATTGAATACAATGTGGGTACTTCATAAGGAGTCGGCCTCGCCGGAAATCAGGAATTTCAGGTGACCCACGGACACTGCGATGGGTGCGGGTTCGTTGGAAATCATCGCCATCCATAAAACCGGGTGCCCGGTACCAGGATCCATCACAAGCGTGCTGGTCATCCTCTCTTGATCCTTTGTCTGGATGGTCATTGCATGAAAATCCCCTGCGTTCCGGCGTTCATCCGGGCGCTCATGGTGCGTCCGCTGCCGGGAGTTCCGGGGACTTGCTCACGACCGGCCTGGCCGAGGCCACCGCCAGTTTGTCCGCAGCCTGCTCGGTCCCATTGCCGACCTTGCTGGCCTGATTGTTGTTGCCATGGGTGGGCTTGGCCGGTGGTTTGGCGGCCCCCTGGGTGGCTTTGGTCGCGCCATCACCGGTCTTGGCCGGTGGCGGCGTTCCGGCAGGTTTGGCTGTCGCTTTTGAAGCGTTGACCGCTGCGGCCTTTCCTCCCGCCTCCTGTTTGGAAGCGTTCGGGGCGGGTGCGGCCTTGGATGGTCCGTTTTCGTGTTCCCCATTGCCCAACGTGTCCGTGCTCGGGACCGGTTGCGCGGGAGTGACCGCTCCCGTTTCGGAAGACGAGGCCTCCTTGGACTGGGGAGCGACCAGTTTGTTCTCCGAAATCAAACGCATGCTCTTTCTGGCATCCGGCCCCGTCGGCTCGATTCTGGGGGATGGGGAGGCGTCGGCTCCCGTATCCGGATTCTGGCTGGTCGGCATGCCGGGTTCCGAGGACGGGGCCGCCTCTTCCGGTTTGGATTCCGATGGCGGCGGTTGTCCGGGCAACCGGAGACCCTCTTCCGGTTTCGAGGCGTCCGGCGCCGGTTTTGTCACGGCTTTTTCCCCGGCGTCAGGCTGATTTTTTCTGGAATCGGGTTGAACCTTCCCGGAATCGGGCTGAACCTTCCCGGAATCGGGCTGAACCTTCCCGAAATCGGGTTGAACCTTCCCGGAATCGGGCTGAACCTTCCCGGAATCGGGTTGAACCTTCCCGGAATCGGGCTGAACCTTCCCGGCTTGCGCTGGCGTCTTGCCCGGCACCATGGGAAGCGGCGTTTGCGCTGGCGTCTTGCCCGGCACCATGGGAAGCGGCGTGACGGCACCGGCTTCAGGGGTGGATGGTCCCGGAGCGACCGCGCCGGCCTCCGGTTTGGTTCCGTCCTTGTGGTGGGTGTTGGTCAATTCCACTTCCGGGATCAGGCGCATGAATTTCCTGGAGTCCAGATCCATGTTCATGTTGTCCGGACCCGTACCGGCCGTGAAGTATTGATAACGCTCAAAACCCAGTATTCTGGCCATGACCGACCAGGGAAAAGAGGTGATCAACGTGTTGTACAATTTGACTTCCGTATTGTACTCGTCACGTCTCATGCTGATCATGTTCTCGATATCGACCAGTTTATCCATCAACTGCTGGTAGGTGGTCGATGTCTTGATGTCGGGATACTGCTCGACCAGTCCAAAGAGCCGGGAAAGCGCGTCAATCGGCGTGCCGTGACCGGGCATCGGCGTCGCTGGAGCGGGAAACGGTTGCGAGGCCCCGATTTTGGGGGATGGCTCCGATGGATGGGGCGGGCCAGCCTGTCCAGCCTGTCCCGAGGGTCCATGCGGACCGTTTTCCGTTCCCGGGATGGTTTGTCCCATCATGCCCAGGCGTCCATCCGAAACATAGCGGAACACTTCCTGTTCCAGCATGGCATGGTTCAGGGTCAGGTTGACCAGATTGCCAAACAGGTTGGAACGTCGTTGCAAGGCGTCGTGAATGTGTCCCCGGGAGGAGAGCACCTGTTCTTCCGCCGCCACAAAACGGTTGAAATTATAAAACGTGGTCACGACCAGAAAGGCGATGGCACTGATGCTGGAGACCAGTATCAACGACTTGGACTTGATGGGAGGAAGCGCGGTGGCATGGGTGGCCTCTTCCTCCTGATAAAGCTGACGCATCAGTTTACGCATGCGTTGCATGCGCTCACTGCTGGTCAACTCCAGCCCGAGGTCATCCATCTCGTCCATAGGATCGTTCTTATCCGACATGAGCGGTCAAATCCAGTTTCTAGCTGTCCTGAATGACTTCTTTGAGTTCAGAGGTCTTTTTGAAAAAGACCACGGCCTCGTCGTGTTTGCCCTGCTGATCCAGCACGAAACCGATCGATTGATAGACCTTGATTTCGCTGGGTCGAATGGCCAACGCCTGCTGGAAGGCCTCGATGGCCGCGTCGTACTCGCCCAGGTGATCCAGGGCCAGTCCCAGCCGATAGTGCATGTTGAAATTGTTCGGAGCCTTTTCAATCGCGCCTTTGAGCACATCCACCGCCTTCTGGTAATCCTTGGCCTGAATGTAGGCCATGCCCAGAATGGAGTTGACACGGGTGCTGGAGGGATCCTTGGCGCGGGCCTTTTCCAGGGTGAGGATTCCTTCTCGGGTTTGTTCGGTCTTCAGATACCCATATCCCAGATAGAACAGGGTCTCTTCATCGTGGGGCCATTGTTGCGCCACCTGTTCCAACAGGGGCAGGGCTTGCCAATAACGGCCCTGTTTGATGTAGGCGATGCCACGGTCGCGGTAGAACTTGGCCCGCATTTCACCATCCACGGTGAAAACCGAATTGAAGGTGTCGATGGAACGGACCGCCGCACGCTGGACCACTCCCAGAAAGGCGTAGGAGAACAGTCTGACTTCATCCATTATATTGACAGGGGAACGCATATTGCTCATGGGAGTTCTGATCCTTTTTCAGTCTTAATGAATAATCGGATGACAGGCCTGGCACGGTCCCCGGTCTTTATGGGGAGAGGCCATTCCCATCCGTATGGGAGGAGGGGGAAGGATGATGCCATCGGGATCTGGCACGATATGGCCAGTGGTGCCAATGGAGTGACAGTGTGTACAAGGTCCGCGATACGGATGGGGCATGATTTCGCCCGGCAGAATCATGGGAGCCGTTTCCACCTGGGCAAAGCCCAGATTGTTCTTGGCAACCAGCATGAATTGTTGCATGAGTCCGCGACGAAAAACCAGAATCGAAGCCGATTTGGCCATTTGCACCTTTCTGGTTTCGTTCAGAAGATCTTCCAGACTCCGCACCGGGTTGCCGTTGACGGCGACGATGACATCACCGGCCAGCAAACCCGCCTCGGCGGCATTCATGGTCACTTCATCGATCAGCAAGCCTTCCAGTTCGATCGGCAACTTGAGTTTCTTTTTCAGTTCGATCGACAAGGGCAACGCTTCAAGTCCCTTCCAATGCCCTTCGGCCAGCTTGGCCTTGGGATTGACGAACGGCTTGAGTGTCGGATCGGCTCCGGCCTGTCCCACCAGCGCAGGCAGAGGCGCGACCATGGCCTGTTGTGGTGCGTTCATCAGGGCGGGCGGTGGCGCGACCATGGCCTGTTGTGGTGCGTTCATCAGGGCGGGCGGTGGCGCGACGACCGGTGGCGCGGCCATGGTGTATGGCGTTTTCGTCGGGGGTGCTGACAGGACGCGGTTTGGCGGTGCCGGGGCGGTCACTCTTGGATCCAGGGCGCCGACCGGACGCGGCGGGGCGATCCCCTGGACAATCGCGCCCGTCGCGCTCATGGGAACGTTGGCCGCCGGGTTTGATCCGGCCGGGGACAACAGGGGTTCCGGTTGGGCTGTCGTCACCGGCGGCACCATCCAACCCGGTTGCCCGTTCGGCTTGGGTTCTGAAAAGAGGGCCATGATGATGAAGACGATCACCAGAAGAAAGCCCGCTGTCACGATTGTGGCGGGGTTTGGTTTCATATCAGAAACATCCTTACCGCAATGACGAACATCAACGCCGCATAGATCCAGCGCAGCATGTTCAGGGGGATCACCGATGTCAGCCAAGCTCCGACCATGCCGCCGACAAAAGCGCCGGGCGTCAGGATCAGGGCCATCAGGATCGGGGTCTGCAAATCAAAAGAGCCGCTTTGCACCCCATGCCACAAGGCGACCACCGAACCTACCAAAGAAGAGAAGAACACCAGGGTGGCACTGTTGGCAATGGCGTTGCGCAAGGGCATGCGGGCAATGTAACGCTGCAATGGCACTTCGATCACGCCTCCGGTAATGCCCAGAATGCCGCTGATGATGCCCATGGGCAGACCCAGAATGCCGTGACGTGTTTTGGTGTTCTGCCAATTCGGGGGCGGAAGATCATCGTTGATCTGGTTTCCGAAATATTTTTGCAACCAGGGCAGAAAAGCGGGCCCGGCGGTATTTCTGGAGGCGGCTTCGTCTTCAAGCAAAGGATCCGTCCGGTTGCCGGGAGCCAGGCGGGATTCGGAGATTTCCACCAACATCTTGATGCCCAGCAGCAGGGCGAACACCCCGAGCATCCACTGGATGGCGGTCTTGCTCATGACGTTGCCGATGAAATAGCCCAACACCATACCGCCCATGGCCCAGGGGATGAGGGGTTTGCACTGGTCGAATTTCAGCAGTCCCTGACGTTGATAACGCAGCACCGCAGCGCCATACATGAAGATATTGGTGATGTAGGCCACCGGACGGACCAGCAGCAGTCCATAGCCAAAGAACCACATCAAGCCGGTGACCTTGATGATTCCGCCACCCATGGTCATCATGCCGCCGCTGATCCCGGACACGAACCCGAGCAGCAGCAGTCCCAGGAAATTCTGCGGGGTGTATCCCCAGATGCGCAAGGTGGGGGCGTGGGTGGGATCCTGCACCGAACCCGTCGGATCGACGGTCTGGGTCATGGCCACATGTTTTCCCAGATCCAGCCCGAGGATGCCTTGCACCTTTTGCCACCAGAGATCGGCGGTTCTGGGGGCGTGGGGCGGGGTGGGCGCGGCTGCGGGCTGGGGTGTCGGTGTGGTGGTGGGGATCAGGGCGTCCGCAGGATTGACCGCCGCCACCGGAGAACTCTTGTGAACAAAGGTGACCACTTCCTGGAAATGGGTCACCAGGATATTGGTCGGTATCGCGTATCCCAGTATATTGCCCACCGCATCTTGAATCGCCATGTTGATGCCGACCAGATGGCCCTGATTGTTGACCAGGGGGCCGCCGCTTTGCGCCCAATGAAACACCGCGTCGGTCTGCATCAAATGGGTCAGGCTGCGATCCTTGATGAGCACCGGTTCGGTCAGATCCATTCTGGCGACGGTGCCCACCCGTTGCAAGGCTTCGGTACCCAGGGGATCCCCCCAGGCCTGGACCTGATCCCCGACCTTCAGGAGGGGATTCTGCTCCAGGGCCAGATAGGGGAAGATGTCCTGGGAGACGATTTTGATCAGGGCCAGATTGTGCTGCGGCAGCACCTTGACCGTCTTGGCCGGATATTGACGGGGGCCAAAAGGAGTCTGGACCCGCACCTGAATTTCGGAAAGATCCTGAATCATGTGCAAGGCGGTGATGACATACCCTTTCGGATTGATCAGGATGCCGGATCCTGCGCTGACATACGAGCCGACCTGTCCGGTTTGCACCTTGTTCAGTCCGGCGATGTTCACCATGGCCACCCGGATGGGATTGAACTCCTGTTCGGCGGGCGTGAGGGCGACATTCTGGGCGGCCAGAGTCGAGGCGTCGGCGGGCGTATTGGTCAGCATGCCCATGCCCAATTGATCCCGGTGATCCCGGACCAGATGGATGCCCCAGGCCATGGTCCCGAAAAAGAGCAGGATCAGCAAGGCGGCAGGGATCCTCCATGCCTGACGGCAGAATGGAATGATGTGCGGGGAGGGGGTAAATGATCTCATTTTGGTTCCTGGAAAATCTTTATGTCCAAATTCAAGTCGGTCACGGCCCGTTGCTGCTTGAAGGGCCCATTCGTTGTCGTGGACGAACAGGCTAAGGAGCGATCATCATGATGTACACGGATGAAAGACCCAGAAAAATGAGCGCCACGGGTACCCCCCAACGCAAGTAGCCATGAAAATCCAGAATGGCCCCGTGTACCGGTTGTCCTTTCGGCATTTGACGGGCGTGGTTGGCCATGAAGCTGGCCACGACCGGACCGGCGGTCGCGCCCGAAAGGGTGGCTGAGGATCCGGCCAGCACCCCCAGGGAGAGCGCCCACCAGATGGCGTCTCCGGCCATGTCGGCGCTCATAGTTTGGACCACGGGGATGAGCAGGGCCGTGGTGGGACCGGCGTTGAACAACGGTGTCACCAGCCCGGCCAACCACATCAAGACCAACAGGGAAAACGTGGTGTTGCCGCCACCCAGGGTGTGGATGATCCAGCGGAACACCTCCAGCACCCCCGCTGCCTGTAGTCCCCCCACCATGATGAACAGGCCCAGGAAGAACAGGATATCCCCCCCGCTCATGGCGTCGAAGAGTTCATTCCAGGGCAGTTTTCCCAGCCCCAGCATGACCAGACCCGCCACGAAGGAGAGCATGGCCGGTTGCATTCCCAGGGGTTTGGCCAGAAAGAATCCCGTCAAGGTCAGCACAAAAACCCAGACTCCCACTTTGAGCAGATAGGGATCAACCGCCATGGCCGACTCGCCTTTCCGGTTCGGGGAGAGTTCCAACAACGCCTGGTGTATGGTTTCCAGGTCGAGTGGAGCGGTGTCGTGCGTGGTGATGTCTCTTTGAAAATAAAGGAGCAGCGCAGCCAGGAGAACCAGGCAGGGCACCATCATGCCGATGATGAAATCATCAAAATGCAGCCGCGCCACCGAGCCGATGATCATGTTGGGAAAATCCCCCACCAAGGTGGAGGCGCCGCCCAGATTGGAGGCGATCAACTCCGCTGCCACGATCGGGGCGGCGGCCATCTTCAGGGAGTGGCACAGCACCAGGGTCAGGGGCAGCAGAATGACCATGACCGAAAGGTTGTTGAAACAGGTGGAAATCGTGTAGGTGATCAGCACCAGCAGGGTCATGATCAGCAGCCGGTTGCCTCCGGAGTAGCGGACCGCCTGGAACGCCAGCGCGTGGAACACCCCGGAGCGGAACAGGGCGTTGGAGATCAAGGACATTCCGAACAGCAACGCCAGACTGTCGAAGTAGATCGCCTCGATGGCCTCTTCGAGGATATAGAAATCAAAGGCCCATCCCAGAAACAAGAAAGCCAGCGCGCCCCCCAACATGGCCAAGCCACGATCCACCAGATCCATTTGCACCAGAACGAAGATTCCGGAGAACAGAGCCAGGGAGAGCACGATCAGCGGGGTTTCCATCAGGGGGTCGATCCCTTTCTGGAGGCGTCCGACTGGGCCTGCAACTGGGAGAGTTTCTGACGCATCTCCACAATTTCATTTTCCATGTGGCGCAATTCGGGCAAGGAGCCGTCAGCGGATTTGAAATGGACGCTGACTTCTCCCAGATGGGAGATTCCGTTGACCAGACGTTCCTCCACCCAAAGACTGATCTCCTTGCCCTGTTCCACGGTCAATTCGGGATCCACGCCGATTACCAGGGAGATCCAGATGTCCTGTCCCACCCGGCGGGTCAACACATCCTCGATGCTCTTCACCCCGGAGACCGTGCGGGTCAGATCCTTCACTTTCTGGATGGTTTCTTTCGGGGCCGAGACATCCATCAATCCCAGCAGCGCTTCCCAGGAGATTTTCACGCCCAGATGGAACAGGTCCAGACACTCGCCGACCGCCACCAGCGTGTCGAGCCAGGGCATGTTCAGGTAGTGGGATCCGATGATACCCAGAGCCACAGCCATGGACGAGATGCCATCCGACTTTTGATGGGTGGACAGGATCGACACGATGGGACTGTTGATCTGATGGGCCACGCAACGGGTGTAATACCAAAGAAAGATGTTGGCGCCCACCACGAACAAGGCGGTCCACAAGGCGATCAGGTGCGGGGCCTTGTGGGTGGTCCCCGCACCGGACAGCAGTTTGTCCGCCTCGAAATAAATGAACAAACCCGTGATCACGATCATGGACAGGCCGACAATCAACGAAAACAGAAACTCGGCCTTGCCATGTCCGAACTGATGCTCCTGATCCAGAGGCTGTTTGGAAAATTTCAGCCCGAACAGAATCAGAAAGGATGTGAGCACATCTTTGACCGAATACAGCGCATCGATCAACAGCGCCTGCGATCCGGAGATGAGTCCGACAAAGACCTTCAGGATGGACAGGCCGATATTGGCAATCAGCCCGATCCATCCCACGGAACGGTAACAGATGATGCATTGCGGGTAATTCATGGCCCATCATTCCTGCGTCGGTTACGCATGACTTTGCGCGCCAAATGGTTGACGGTTGCCAGTACAAATCCACAGATGAATGCCCCGGATAGAATCAATATCATGGGCAGTTCAACCGGAGAACCCACAATCAATCGAATCTGCACGGTATGCATGTTCTGGGACGCAAAGATCAATAATAAGATTGACAGAATCAAGGAGATGAAAGACTTGCTCATCCCGGCTTTCCTCTCTTGTTATGCCTTTGCAGTCCCACCATCATGCCCGATTCCTAGATGTTTTCCGCCCAGTTGCCGATCAGTGGCAGTTTCCAGGCCCGACTCGTGATCACCGAAATCAGACCAATGACGGAAAACACGAAACACAACAGACTGGAAATGCCAAAGAAGGCCCTTCCGAGACCCGGTACAGCCAAGCTGTAGATGGCCAGGACTTCCCACATCCACAAGACAATGCCCTGACGGGCGTGAAAACGCACATAGGAATCATCGCGATTCACAACCAGAGGCACCAGGGACAAAATACCCAGATAACTCATACCCGCCAATATTTTGGATCCCATGCTGCGGGACAAGGCCAAGGTCGATGCCATGTCAAACTCTCCATTGGTAAGGGGGATTCACAATTCCCGTTCACTTTGCCGCTTTGGACACATGTCCCACCTGTTCCCAGTACTGGGGAGGCAACTCCATGGCCAACTTCAAGGCCCCCATGCCGCCGCAGAAATCCGGATCCGGAACCTGACGTACCACCACGTTGCCGAAATCTTTCATCATGGTGGCGATCAACTCCTCGATGCCACGGATCCGGGAACCGCCACCGGTCAGGTAGATGTTCTGCAAGGCCTCTTCCTGATCTTCCGGATCGAAGACCGTGATCAGGGTTTGGAGATGTTCCACAATCTCGGTCACGATGGCTTCGCAGGCGGTCTGGACCTCTCTGGTCAGATTGATCGAAACCGGTTTGCCGGCCACACGCAAATTGGCGATGATCTCTTCTTTGGGGGTGCCGACGAACGCATACTGTTCCTTGATCTTGCGCGCCAGATTGTTGGTCATCTGGACATTGGGATGGTTCTCCCGGATCATGTTTTCCAGCAGCAGATCGATATAGTTCCCCGCCTTGAGTACCGTGACCTGTTCATTCATGCCAGGGATCGTACCCATCATCGCGCAGATGTCGGTGGTGCCCGCGCCAATGTCGATGATGATGGCATTGTTCAATTGATCAATGGCATAGGCCGCCATGAAAGGCTCGGAGACGACCATGGACAGATCCAGCAGTTCCTGGGTGATCTTCAGGAGCTGGTTCTTGTTGAACATGGAAGCCCGCGCCGGCACACCCAACACCCCGTAGATCTGGTCGCCCGGTTGGGGATTGGCCAGACTGATGGCATGCTTGATGAGCAGTTTGGCCGCTTCGGCCGCCTGATCGTTGGCATCCTTGAGCACGCCGTCTTCCAGAGGATAGTGGATGTTCAGATACGATTGCCGTTTGAGCGCGTCTTCCCCGATCATGTGGGTGTGATGCATCAATTTGACGCCGATGATATCCTTGGGATAACCGACCACGGAGCGGACAGAGGCCCGGGTTCCACGGTTTGAAAGGACCATGGTCCGGGATGTGCCCAGATCAATTCCGAGCAATAGGGGACTGCGATCAGTTTGTTGCATGGTATCTATCGATCCCTTGTGTGGATGGAAATGGAAGAGTCAGTTTCGTCCGATGCGGACAAACGTTGGCGCCATCCTATTTTTTCGTGGTTTTGAAGGCCCGGAAAATGGCGCCCACCGCACCGACCACCGGCATCGTCACGATACCAACGGCGCCCAAGGCGATATTGCCAGCCCCCACGATGATATCGGCCACACCACCCCCCGCTCCCTGCACACCCTTGGCGATTTTCTGGGCGGCGCGATCGGTTCCGGTTGGTTTGGGACCGGTCATCTCTGCTTCGGGTTCTTCTTCGGGGCCGACGACCGTGGTTTTGACTTTATTGGCCACTGTCTGGCTTTCTTGGACCATGGCGCCGATCATGT
Source organism: Magnetococcales bacterium (assembly GCA_015231375.1). Taxonomy (GTDB): domain Bacteria; phylum Pseudomonadota; class Magnetococcia; order Magnetococcales; family Magnetaquicoccaceae; genus Magnetaquiglobus. Next base: position 22,869 of record JADGBT010000034.1, read on the forward strand.
CACCCAGGGCATTGAAAATGCCGGTTCCCAGGGTTTCGACCGGTACCTGGACCGTGCCGTCTTCGTTCATCACGCGACGACGGTTCGACTTTTTGGGCGCCGCTGCCGCCGTGGCCTGGGTCTCTTCCGTTTTGGCTTGGGCCGGTTTGAAAACCGGTTCATCGTCCAGAGGCTCCTCTCCCTTCAGTTGACGCAGGAAGGCTTCGGTCAGCCGGGTCTGGGTCGGGGAGGGAAGCGAATCCATCTTGGGCCGCGACAACGCGGGAGCCCGGGGAATGGGAGGCACGAGAATGCCCGGCTGGAGATTCTGGATCTCTTCGATGGGGGATGCCTGGGGTTGCGCGAAATCGAACCGGGCCATCGAGGGGGTCGCCGAGACGCTTTCGGGCGCGGAAGCGGTCTGTGTGCCAGCGGCCGTCGGACGTGCCGTGGTGGTGACATCTTCTTGAATGGTGAAGGTCGAATGGGGTTTGGTGTCGCCCACGGGTTCCAGGGTGGGAATGCCGACGTTCGACTCTTCTGGCGTCTCTTCCTGGGCTGCGTTTTTGGCCTTCAGGGAGGAGCGCAGATCAAAACCGTCTTCCATGCGCTTGGATGCGGCGTCACGGATCATCTTGAGCACCCGCTCTTTCTCGGCGGCGGCCACATAGGGATCCTTGCGGGGCATGCCGCCCAGGGAGGCGTCTTCCTTGACTTCGGGTGCCGGCGGGGCCGCTTCGGCGGTCACGGCCGGGGATGCGGTCCGGGCCAGATCCGTGAAACGGTCCACCAGACCGGACAATTCGGCTTTTTTGTCCGCCGCAGGCTCTGCGGATGGGACAGGAGCCGTTTCGTCCTTCTTCTCGACAACCGGGGTCGCGGAAAGCGGTGCCTGGGATACGGGCGCGGGCTTGGGGTCGGCGGCCTTGACCGCCACGGCTTCCGGTTTGCTCACAGGCTCTGCCGCTGTCACCGGAGCTGCCGGTTTGGGGGCTTCGATTCTGGCGTTCGTGATCCAGGGATCATCCTTGTTGACGGTCGGAGCCGCCGGGGCCGCGACTTTCTTGTCTTCTTCCTTCGGGGCCACGGCCGCCGTAATCGAAAGAGAGGAGGTCTTGGGCGTCTCCGCGAGGGGAGCGGGTTTGGCCGCTTCGGGTTTGGATTCCGTCACCGGCGCGCTGGCCAGGAGGGGGTCCGGTTTTTTCTCCTCGGCTTTTTTGTCTTCCGGCTTGGACGCATCGACCACCGGTGCGATCACGACCGCTTCCGGTTTCTTCTCCGCTGCCTTGGCGGCTTCCACCACCACCGGTTTGCTCTCTTCGGGCTTGGACGCCACTGTCACGGGAGTCGGTTCCACCTTGGCCGGGTCGGCGGGTTTGATCTCCACCTTGGCTGGCTCGATCCCCAGAGGTTTGGCTTCGGTCGCGACCGGCGACACGGGCTTGGGCATTTCGGTTCTGGGCGTCGTGTCCACCGAAATCTTGACGGACGGCATGGGCGCCGGTGATGCTTTCACATCCGCCGACGGTTTTTTCTCATCCGGTTTGGGGGCCGTTGGGTTGGCCTTTAATTTGTCGTTGATCTGGCGTTGCAGAACGGCGTCCAGGTGATTGGCAACCGTGTTGCCCTCTGGATCGGAACGTTCCTCCGCAGTGCCCGGTTTCCCAGCCATGGCCTGCGCCTTCAATTCTTTTTTTCCTCCCCCCGGCCCATCTTTGATCTTTTCCATCGGACGTTTCTCCTGTCAGCCGTTATTCACTGGCAATAATAAGTATTTATTCTACTACTGCAATGTCACGAACATGCGTTTGCCATCACGCTCGACATCCAAAAGGATGGTCTTTGCGGTTGCCACGGATTTGATGGCTTTATCCAATTCGGCATTGGAACCGACCGGTAAGCTGTTGATGGCCACGACGATATCGTTGGCACGGATGCCCGCCGTATCGGCTTGCAACCCTGGATCGGTTTCTTGAACCACGGCCCCCTGTTTGTTCTTGAGAGCCGGATTCTTGGTGATCATGGCCGGCTGAATGGGTTGCAGTTCCATGCCGAACCATTCAAATTCGGTGGGCACCGGGGGAGTGGTCTTGGCCGGTTTCCCACCCGGCGGCACAGTGGCCGTTGTGGCCATTGTGGGCGTGGGGGGGGTGACCATGGGTTGAGCCAGATTGACCGGCGGTGGAGTGATGGTGATTCCCACTTCCATCCGTTGACGTTTGCGCACGATGGAAAGGCGCGCCTTGTCCCCCACGGCAATGGTGTTCAGGCGTTGCTGCAACTCTTCCGGATGGCGCACCCAGCGTCCGTTGACTTTGAAAATGATGTCTCCGGTCTGCAAGCCACCGGTCTCCGCCATGGAGCCGGGCTGGATGTTCTGAACGAACACACCGGCGGAATAGGGCGGTTGGAACCGTTTGACGATCACGCTGTCCAGCGGTTTGAACTCTGCGCCGTTGATCAGCGCGATGGTCGTGGTGGCTGGTGTCGCCGGTGTGGCCGACATTTGCGGTGTGGCCAGCGCCTGGGGCGTTGCCGGGGACAGGCTGGGTTGGGTGTTGGCCATCATGGCGGAGTCGACGGGCAGGGCGACATTGATGCCATTGGCACCGCCCGGGGTGGTGGTTTGATTGATCAGTTGTCCGCTGCGCAGGATCACATGGCAGTTCTCGCACCGACCCCGATCACCATGGGGAGCCACGGCGTTGGCGGGAATGGGCGGGGGACCGGCGGGACGGGTGGTGGTGGCCGCCACGGCGCGTCCTTGTCCCAGCCATCCGGGTTGCATCATGGCGGGGGTCACATCCGGAATGGTGATCAACTCGGAGACGAATTCGCGCACGCTGTTCACCGGCACCGCGAAACCAACCCCGGAAAAGGCCTGGGTCGGGGAGTAGATGGCGGTGTTGATGCCGATCACATACCCGTAGCGGGAAACCAGTGGGCCGCCGGAGTTGCCTTGATTGATGGCGGCGTCGGTTTGAATCAGATCCTTGTGAACCGTGCCTTCGATGGTCACGGCCTTGCGGGAGCCGGAGACGATTCCCTTGCTGACGGTTTGGTCCAGGCCGAAGGGACAGCCGACGGTGATCACCGGATCCCCGACTTGAATCAGATCGCTGTTGCCCAACGGAGCGGGTTGCAGCGGCATCGGCACGTTGATTTTCAACAGCACCAGATCACGGGCCGGATCCAGCCGGATCACGTCGGCGGGATAGCGCTGAACGCCCTGGGCGCCGAAAACGGTGACGAAGACATTCTGGGAATTTTCCACCACATGAAAATTGCTGACGATATAGCCATCCGCCGAGACGATCACCCCGGAGCCGATGCTTTCCATGGCCACGCCCGAGAAGGGACTGGCGAATTTCAGTCCTTCGGGTGAGGCGGGAGCTGGAGCGTTGATGGGCTGTTGCGGACCCATTTGCGGCGGTGCGGCCTGCGTGGTCATGGCCACAGGGGTCGAGACGCTGCGGTTCTGGGTGCTGACATTGACCACACTGGGCAGAATGGAACGGACAACCGTCGGGAACGATTCCGGATCCGTCGGCGCTCCCATGGATCCCAGTCCCCACATGCCTTGGGGCTTTTGCTGCGGCCACAGGAAACCGGCGTTTTGTCCATCCCTGTTGGGCTGGGCCATGGGCGTGTTGGGCGGAGGTACCTGAAAGCCGGGTGGCGCCATTTGGATCGGAGTTCCCGGCAGTTCGGCGATCGCTTGCACCCCGCGCTGACCGATGTCGCGGGTGGTGGCCAGAGCCTTTTCGGAATCAATACCGATCTCGTCCAGAAAATAATTCAAATACCAGTAGCTGCCCATCAGTCCGAAAACAGCCAGGGCGCCGATAATATAAAGGTATTTTCTGTATTGCAGACCGCATTCGACGCTTTTGTTGGGAAACATTGCGTTTTACTCGTCCGATTTCAAGGAAGGTTCCGTCAATTCCGCATCCAGTGGTTGTGCGGATTGGCCATTACGAATTTTGGAGACCCCGGCCCCCAACGCCACCAGTCCCAGCACCACCAGCAGCACAGGGACCAGACCACGCAGCATCTCGACGATGGACCACCACCAGGTGGCAACACCCCACAATCCAAGCGCCATTGAGATCAATCCGAACACGATTCTGGGCATGACCAACCAATCCTTCCTAAGTTGACTAAATGGACGACAAATTAAACTCTTCCACTGGTTTGCGCGTGTTTTTCACCGACGGTTTGCGTTTGCCTTTCACGGAGTTCATGACCACCAGGGAGTATCCGAAGAGGAGCATGTTCACGATTCCGGTAAAGATGAAAGGCGTTGTCGGGCCAAGCCAGTCGAAAAGAATGCCACCGACTTGCAGAAAGAAAATCACTCCAAAACATCCGACAGTATTGAAGACTCCGAGCACCGATCCTCTGATCTCTTCCGGAGCCAGATCCAGTGCCAGGGTTTGGGGGACGAGGATGCATCCGGCCTGCCCGATGCCGATCACGATGATCGGCAGCACGATCCACCAGGAGAAGGGGTTGAAGATCAATCCCATGGAGGCGAATCCGACTCCGGAGAGCAGCAGACCGATGGCCACAGCCGGAATGCGTCCCAATTTTTTGGTGACCCGACCCCAAACGGGGATCGAGATCAGCACCACCAGACCCAGCAGACCGATGACCAGTCCGGCGCGGGAGGCGGCTTGCGCATGGCTGGTTTTTTCCATCAGATCGGCAAAATAGATAAACCAGGTCATCAGAAACAGTCCAACGATCACCATGTCGTTGCGGGAGGTGAACGCGGACATGAAACTGAGCCGCAATCCTTGTTCCTGTTTGACCAGTTGCCAGACTTCCCGAAAAGGAAAGCTGCGATCCACCATTTTAGGCTGCGCGGTTTCCACCAGCAATGTTTTGGCGAGCCAGGCTCCGGTCAGGGCGAAAAGGGCCGCCAGCCACATGGTCATGGTCACGCCGATCAGTTCGGGGAGTTGCATGAACACCGCATAGACCAGGGTCACGCCAAACGCCATCATGAAGCCAACGTTGGCCAGCAGCAAAGGCCGGTCCTCCTGCCGGGTATAGTCTCCGGTCAGGGTGGCCACCTGGGGCCAGATCAAGGTGCCGCCCAAAGACATCAAAACCCGCACCACATAAAAGATCACCAGGGCGTTCAGGCCCAGCATGGCTCCGATTTCCTTGTCGAAGGGGGCGAACAGAGCCGTCACTCCGGCCAGCAGGAATCCGTAGACGATCAGGGGAACCCGACCGATGCGATCCGAAATATAGCCCAGATAGCCCACGAACAACAGATCGACCAGTTCGGTGATCACCTGGATGTTGGCGTTGACGAATCCGGCGTTTTCCCGCGCCAATCCCAGCACCTGACTCAGGTAGAGGGGTTGCAGCGCCAGCACCAGAGTCAGAAAAATCATGACGATGGCGACGACCAGATACAAGGCGTTGTGGTGATGTCCCTGCAACTCGATGGAGCGCGCATCGCCTGTGCTGGCGGCTGTGGTTGTTTGGGCTGAATCAGCGGGCACTTGGACTTTCTCCCACAGGTTCGGCGCAAACATAGGGGGCCACAGTGGCGATCAACGGTATTTTCCAGCAAGTGTTCAACGCGACCGACACCAGGCCGAATGCGCTTAAAAACAGCACCAGGACGGTGGAGGTGCTGAACAGATAGGGTCCGAGTCCCGGAATGTGCATCGCGAAAAAGGACAGAACGGACCAGATCCATAACACCAAGCCCTGTCGGGCATGAAAATCGATAAAGCGATCTGTTTTGTTGAGCAAGACGGGCACCAGACAGAGAATTCCCATATAGCTCAAGGCAGCCATCATTCTGATTTTCATGGGCACGATTTCATCTGATCAGAATGTTGTGACACCCGACCACCCGGTCAGCCTTTGACGGGATTTCCTGGTGGTCGGGACCATTGTCGCATGATTGCTTTGTTGCTCAAGTGTTAGCTGAGGGCGTCTTCGAGTTCCCCATCTTCTTGAGAGCGTTTCATGTAACTGTAGATACCCACACCCACAGCGGCCACGGCTCCCACGAGCAGGATCGGTCCCCAGGCGCCCAGGCCGAGGCCCAGACCCAGGCTGGTTCCGGATCCGGTCCAGATCGTGCCGCCGGTGGCGATGCCTTTGGCTCCGGCAGCGGCTTTGGCGCCACCGGCCAGGGTGGCCGAACCCGTGAGCGTCGAGCCTCCCGCCATGGCGTTGGCACCGCTGGCGATGGTTCCGGTTCCGACCGTCGATCCCGTGGCGACAACCGCTCCGGTACCGCCTCCCGCGACCGTGCCACCCTTGCACAGGGCCGCTCCACCTTTGCCCGCGCCCATGCCCATGCCTTTGCCCGCGCCCATGCCTTTGGCCATGGTGGCACCCTTGCCCGCCTTGGCGCCATTGCACACGGCGGTGCCTTTGCCGGCACCGGCCGCCCCTTTGGCGGCGGTACCTTCCATTTCAAAGCCCATCTGCTGCATGACTACGCCGCTGCCCGCCGCTCCCTTGGCCGCCACGCCGCCGATGCCTTGATGCAGCACCAGCCATTTGCCCGCCGCCGCCGTACCGACCGGGGATTGGCCCACGGTCACGGTTTTGCCAACCAGGGCTGAAAGCTGACCGGCTTGCCGCGCTCCTTCGAGTTTGAGCGCGACCATGCCATTTCCGGCGCCATTCCCGGTGAGTGGATGAAGGAAAATCCAGTTTGCCATGCCGTCACCGGTTGCCACGGTGCTGCCCACCGTGAACGACTGGCCCGCCAACATGGGCACCTGAGCTGCCTGAGCGGCTCCGCTCAACTTGAACATCAGTGTTTCCCCTGCCATCGCATCTCTCCTACGCGTTATATGTTAACAGCCAGTCGCAGAATCTAAATCTTGTTTATGCGCCAATGACCCGTTTGAACAACCAAGACTCGGTTTGCTGATTAACTTGTGTGTATTGAAACGGAACGGTTGTTTCGTCTGGTGATAACTCTTGGAGGAGTGCAGTCTGAACCGGACTTGTTCCGCCGAGAGTCGGATCTGAAGCCTTTGTAAAGGACTCCATCATTTGCAGGTTTTGTTTAGCTGATTTTCCGACGCAATTCAAGCAATTTCTCGAAGTTTGTTGTTTTTTCTCAAATGGAAACAATTCTCAATGCTGATGTTAAGGTTGGAAATACGACCACTTTGTTTTGGATGGGCTCTGTGTGAACGCTCGTTCTTCTATGGTGTTGAGTTTTTCAAGAGTCAGCATCAGCATCAGCATCAGCATCAGCATCAGCATCAGCATCAGCATCAGCATCAGCATCAGCATGCTATGTTAACGGACGATTAAGGGCAGTATCACCGATGGATGTTTATTTGCCCGTTATGCGATTGATTGAAAAATCGATTTGATAAGATCAATTCAGGTTGGGTGGGTGCATAAGAATCCAATAAATATGCGGTGCGGGATTTGCAGATTTTAAGCTGTTCCCGCTTCCGGTTGTGACCACCTTTAAGAAATTAAAAATAATCAATTGAATCGAATAGCAAGAATCGGTCTGGTTTTAAGTCCCTGTTCAAAACCATTGCATCAGAGGCCGTTCATCTGTACCCTTGGCCCACTTCAGAGAAAGTGAGGTGCATTTCAGGCAAAATCCATGTGTTACCCCAATCCCGGATGATCGGAAACAGGAAGGCTGTCCCATGATTGCAATGGCCACTTTTTTTTCGGGACTTGGAGGGCATCTGGTTTTGGCCTTCCTGGTGATCAGTGGCTTTCTGACCAGTTTGGGTCTGTTTTATTTTCAAACGCGCCGTATCGGCAAACAGGTCAAAAAGGGGTTGCGCCTGATCGAAGAGTGTAGCGCATCTCCAGATCAGAATCAAACCCAGGATCCGTTGAAACGGGATTTGATCCGCAAACAACGTTTCGCCAGCCAGTGGACCCGCTTTCAAAGAGGCATGCTGGAACCCGACATGCACTTCTTCGCGTCGGCGTGGGCGGAATTCCAGAAACATCTGACCCTGCCCACCACCTCTGCCGCGCTGCCCATCCGCACCACGGCGGAACCGGCTTTGTATTTCAACGAGCGCAGTCTTTATTTCGTCAATATCAATTCACGTCTGTACGACGCCATCCCCGGATTCTTGACCGGTGGTGGCATCTTCGGCACCTTCGTGGGTCTGGTCGCGGGCATCTATCTGGCACAAGACGGCATGTCCGCCGGTCCCCAGGAGATGAAACAGGCGATGAAGTTTTTGATGGGCGGTGTTTCCACAGCCTTTCTGACTTCCATCTTCGGTATCGGCCTGTCCATTCTGTTCTCCATTCTGGAAAAACGTCGGCAACACTGGGTGGGGCGTCTGGTGCAGCGTTTCAGCGAACAGCTGGAAGCCTGTCTGGAGATGTCCCACGACGAAAACAGTGGTCTGTCCCGCATCCACACCGTGCAGATGGAACAACTGACCGAACTGCGCAAACTGTGCCAGATCCTCAAGGCTCCTGCCGCAGACCGTAGCGCCGCCACAGCCGGAGGCGGGGATATGGATGCCCGCATCGGGGCCAGTCTGGCTCCGGCTTTGGGCAAGATGTTCGAAACCCTGGTCAGGTATCAAGACAATCAACGTTCCGCCCATCAAGACTCCCTGCAATCGGCCCTGGCGCCGCTGTTGGATCAACTCCAGTCCACCCTCGCCCAGAAACTCGGATCCATCGAGCTGGGTCTGTTCTCGCTCAACGAGAATCTGCGCAAGCAGCAAGAGGTCCAGAGCGGTCTGTGGGAGGACTTGAGAGATGGCAGCCAGAAGGGTCTGCTCGATACCGCCCGGAATATTCGGGAATCCCTGGATGGCCTCGGCGTGCGCGTGTCCACCTTGATGCGCGAGTCCGCCGAAGGCTCTTTCGGTCGTCTGGATCAGGCAGTGCATACCCTGACCGGCGCCGTGAACGACATGAAACACGCCCAACAGCAGTTCCATCAGGATCTGGTCGGCGCCGTCACCCGGATCGAGGTGGACCAGCAGGGCCGGACCGATCAGAAGATCCAGACCTTCGAACAGAGTGTCTCTTCCCTGCATACCGGTCTCGATCAGCACAACGAACGGCTCGCCCAGTCTTTGAAAGAGGCCGCCTTCACCCTGAAAGAAACCCTCGACACGACCCAGAATTTCCTTTCCGGCAAACAACGTCAATCCGCCCAGGATCTGGATGCCCTGTTGCACAGTGCGTTGTCCAGCATGGCGGATGTGGCGTCGAACATGAAGCGTTCCCAGATGGAAGTGGCCGCCGTGCTGAAAGATTCCTCGGTGGGACTGAAAGACTCCACCTCGGGTCTGAGTGGACGGCTGGAGCGCACCATCGCCGATCTGGCGGATGTGGCCGCAGGCATGCGGAGTGCCCAGGTGGAGATGTCTGTGGCGTTGCGGGACTCCTCGACAGGGCTTGCCGGGCGCATGGAACGCACCATGACCGATCTGGGCGCCGTGGCCGCTGGCATGAAAACCGCCCAGATGGAACTGGTGGGACTGCTGCGCGAATCGGCCCACAGTTTCAGTGGTCAGATGGGCAACAGCCTGGAGGATCTGGCCCGCTCCTCCACCGCCATGCTGGCCGTGCAAAACGAAATGCAACGCATCTTCGGCGCCGCGCCCCATCTGCTGGTCGCCACGGAGAAACTGCTCAACGGCATGGAACGGTTCCAGGAGCGCGTCGGCTCGAAAATCGACTCCCTGGAGCATACCCGCTCCCGCGAGGCCGCCTCGCACCTGAGTCCGGAAACGCTGCTCGATCACATCACCCGTCTCATGGAACGCTCCCGTGGCAGCGAGGACCAGGATGCCGCCAACGTTGCCAAATCCATGGTCGTGGCCGGTGAATTGATCCTCCACGCCGCCGAAAGCCTCGAACAGACCGCCGCCGGCATGGCCAGTCATTTTGCCACCTCGATCCAGCATCTTTCCAGCAATCAGGCGGAAATGATCAGTGGGTTCCACGACTCCAGCGACGGGATCGCCTCCCGACTGGATGACGCCCTGGCCTCTTTGAAAATCACCCTGGAAGGGGTGCGTCATGCCATGGGCGAACTGCAACGTTCCGTGATCCAGGCGTCGTCCGCTCCGGCCCATCCCCAACCGGTCATGCAGGCGTCGGTCTCGGAAGATCGACAGATGTTCCAGCAACGCTTTGAAGAGGTCCTGGGAGGGATCCTGCATTATATCGAACGCATGGATTCCAATCATCAGGCCACCATCCACAGCATCAACGATCGCAATCAGGCGGTCGCCACGGTGCTGCAACACTCCCACGAAAAGCTCAACCTCGGAACCGATCAACTGGAAAATCTGTTGCAGTCCACGGCGGTTTCGTTCCAGCAGGCGGCCTCCGAAATCAACATCGCGGCCAACCGCATGTCCCAGACCCTGCAACAATCCACCCGCTGGACCGAAGAGAGTCGTCACGCCATCGCCGGGGTGATCGATTTTTCCTCAACCTTCGATCAGGCCCAGGGGCGTTTTGGTCGGATGATCGAGGCCATGGAGTCCGGAGCCATGATGATCGCCGTGGCCGGAGAACGTCTGCAAACCAGCAGCGACAAGTTGGAAATGGTTTCCGGTGCCATGACCGATACCCAGGAAACCGCCCGTCACACCCTGGCCGCCATCACCAAGGCGCACGAGCAGTTGCGCAACCTTTGGCACAACTACGAGACCCGCTTTGAAGGGGTGGACGAGTCGTTGGGGCGGACCTTTGTGAACCTGAACAACGGCTTGCAGGAGTTTTCCGACCGGGTGTTGCAGTTCATCTCTGGAGTGGACGACCATATGGGAGGGATCAGCGAGAAACTCGGTTACAGCATCGGGGATTTCGGGACCAAGCTGGAAGATCTCAACGACAGCATGAGCGGCTTTCTGGAGAAGATGTCCACCATCCTGATCCGACCCATCCAGGAGACCGCCCGTCAGGTGGCCATGGCCGGAAACCGCATCCACGACACGATTCAAAGCGTCGAACAGCTTTCCCACTCCATTTCCATCACCGAGGGCAATGCGCGGGATGGGGCGGAACAGACTCTGGCCGCCTTCCAGGAGGCCCAGGAACGGATGAAATCCACCATTGCCATGATGCAGCATCAATTGCACTCCACCTGGACCGAACACCAGAACCGGTTCGATCAGGTGAACGCCTCCATGCAGCAAACCATGGCCTCGATCAACAGCGATCTGGAGGAGTTCTCCTCCGAGAAGATTCTGGAATTCATTGGAGGGGTGGATGAACATATGGAAAGCGTGTCGCAACAACTGAAAGACACGATCGGGGATTTCAATTCAAAGCTGGATGACTTGAACGACTCCATGTCCTTTTTTGTTCAAACCCTGTCGAGCGTGAAGTAACGGATCTCCCATGTACCAGCGACGCCGAGACATCAGGGGGCCGCAGTACACAGCCCATGACTATTCGATTTCCATCAGCGATGTCATGTCGGCGCTGTTGTATGTTTTTATTGTGATTCTGATCATTTTCTCATTCAACATGGGGAACTCTGAAAACGATTTCCGTTCCGAGTACATCAAGGCCGCCAAGGAACGGGAACGCATGGAGAAAATCAACGAAGAACAGAACGAGAAACTGAAGAAACTCGAAACCGGTATCGTGGAACTGCATGATCTGGCTGCCCAGCTCAAGCGGGATCTGGATCAGCACATGGCCAAGACCGCGCAGCTTTTATTTCAGTTGCTCACCGACATTCATCGGGATTTGCAGGTTCATGAGAATCTCAAAGTGTTCATCGATCCCAATCATGGCCTGTTGCGTCTGCCCAACGAAATTCTCTTCCCGTCCGGATCGGCCCAGTTTGCCCCCGGCGGAGAGGAGACCCTGAACAAATTGACGCGGGTTTTGGCGCGGCATCTGCCCTGTTACGCCGGAACCGTGGACAGTACCCAGCGTCCCGCTTCTTGCGAAGATCGACAATGGAATCCCGGTACCCTCGACGCGGTGTTCATCGAAGGACACACCGACAATATCCCGTTGAGCCGGGCTAATCCCCACAGCAACAATCTGCATTTGTCCGGGATGCGGGCCATCAGGACTTTCGAGACCCTGCTGGGCAGCGAGCAATCGGAGGCGACGGGTGGGAAAAGTGACTCCGTTCTGGCCGGGCTGCGCAATCAGAAGGGGCAGCCGGTCTTCGGGATCAGCGGGTATGGAGAGCGTCGTCCGGTGATCTTCTACGCCGAACCCACCCCGGATGCGGCCAATCGACGGATTGACATCCGGTTTTTCCTGGTCAATCCGAAACCTCCTGCGGTCATTCCCCAGCTTTTTGAAGAGCTGGATCGATTGACCCAAAAGCTCGATGCCCTGAAATGAGCTTGAAACGCGCACTCATCCATCATCAGTACACGTTTTTCTTTCCGATGCAGATGCCCATCGGCGGAAAGCTCGCCCGTGCCGAAGAGAAGATTGCCGAACAACTGGCCGCGCTTCCTTTGACCCGGACCCCGGATGTGGAGGATCGGCAAATCGGTCTGGAGCGCGTCATCGGCCATATCCAAGAAACCGGCACGCTTTCCGGTCTTTCCCGCAAGGATCTGAAACGGATGCCCTGGTTCTTGTTCGAAGATCTTGGCGACGGGCGCACCCTGGCGGATGATCCCGGCGTGTTGCGTCAATGGGGGGAGTGGCTTGACGCCAATCCTGGCAGTGGCACCGTGTCGGCTTTGGTCCACAATGTCTTGTTGAACCATCCGCAAGACGGTCAGTTGGCCTTTTGGAAAAAATTGATCGAAAAACATCTGGCCCGCAGTCGACAACCCAATCTGGTGGTCTGGAAACAACGGTGCGAACGGTTTCATCTGTTGGATCCGGATGGGCCGCAGAGATTGGCCGAGACACTCTATCGGGGAGAGGCCACCTATTATGAGTTCTGTCAGGCGGCGGGTCTGTCCGGGGATCTGGCCCGGAACGGTTTTGTCCGCAAGGGATTGGATCGTCTGCTGGTCATGATGGGGCGTTATGCCGACAGCAACGGTTTGCAGACCGAACAGTTGCAATCGCTATTGAACGGATTTCGCGATCAACAGGGCCGTTTCTTGCAGATCGTTTCCGGTTTCACCACCCGGTTGGCCGAGGTGTTGTTGCGTCCGTTCCAGGATCGGGAAGCCGAAACCCGCTTGCGCAACTTGTTGAGAGATTTCCTCATCAAGAATCTTGGTGATCCCCGCACGCATCCGGCCGCCTGGCATGCCGTGGATCCAAAGGCGCGTCAGGTCATCATGCAATGGCTGGTCGGCAGACCGGCCCGGATCGATGACAAGCTTTGGATGTTCGTCCAGGAGGCGAACAAACAAATGGTCGGACTTGAGAATGACCTGTATCAATTGAAACATCGACTCGACGCCACCCCTTTGAATGTGCTGCATCAGTCCATCCAGCGCCTGAACGCCATCATGGGTGTGGCCGAATTCTTCAATCTGTTTGAGGTGATCCAACTGTGTCAGGCCATGGAGGCGATCTTGATCCCATTCAGAGACAAGACCGTCCCGATGGATCTCCCCTTGATCGACGCCTTGATCGTTCAGCATGGTCGTTTGCAGGACGCCATCCGGGATGTGCCTGGATATGTCTTTCACTCAAGCTGATTCCTGCCGGATGGATTGGGCTGGAAGCCCGGTATGGAAACTGTTATGATCCATCGTTGGATTGACTTCTAGAATTATGGACGACAGCCATTGACTTCCAGATCCGCCCAAGCCTGTCCCAAACCCTTCATTCCCATCCAGCCGGTCGAAGACCAGGGAAAGCGCTCTGCGGCCCAGTGTCGGCAATGCGCCAACAGCGCCGCACGCCTTGATTTCATGGTGACCCTGTGCGAAGCCTTCTTCAGCACGACCATGGGAGCCTTGACGGGCAGCGCCGGTTTGCACGCCTTGGCGTTGTTGATGGGCGGGGATATCCTCTCCAAAGGCATCAACTGGATGGCGATCCGTTTTTCCCACAAGCCGCCAACCAATCAGTTTCCGTATGGTTACGGGCGGGTACAGTTCATGTCGGCGTTGTTGATCGGCGTTTTGTTGATGTGTGGCGGTATGGTGTTTTTTGTCCATAACGTTCAAGATATCCAGAACGGTCAGATTCAACGCGCCGGTGTGGTGGCCATCTTCTCTTCCCTGTTGCTGGCCGCCTCTTCCTGGATGATGTATCGCATCATGACTTGTACCGCAGACCACAACAACAATCCAGCCATCCGTGCGGCGGCCATGGATAACCGGGTGGATGCCTGGTCTGCCATCATGGTCCTGATCGGTGCGGCGCTGACCCATTTCGACTTCATCACCGCCGATCGCATCATGGCCCTGATGGTCTCCATGCTGGTTGTCAAGCTGGGTGGTTCCATCGTTATCGATGCGGTGCATGGTCTGCTGGACATGGGTCTGCCCGAAGATGTCCAGGCGCAGATCCGCCACTTTTGTTGTTCCTCTTCCAAGATTTCAGGGATCAAGAGCCTGAAAGGACGCCGCATGGGCAGCTCTTTCGCGGTGGACATCGAAGTGTTTCTTTCCGGAGAGTTGTCGGTGAAAGAATCCCATCTCGTCAGGATCGAAATGACCCGCACGCTCCACAACAAGGTCAAGCACATCGAAAACATCCAAATCACCTTCTTTCCCGCTCCCGCCCTTTCCCATGAGGCTTCGTAACGATTCATCCCCCCGTTTTACGAGAACATATTGTTATCGTTTGGATTGTAAACTCTAGGCGCAGGCTCCAGAAGTTCAACACGGCGTGCGTGCAGGCGTATTTGAGGTAGGGTGGTCATCGTGTTTGGAATGCGTCCATCAATACCGCCGTGGCGCGTGGAGAATGGTGTTTCATCCGTCGCATAAACCGGGTATGATCGTGTTGACGATGGGTTCCAAACAGGAGAAATCACCATGGCTCAAACCATGACTATTGAAGATGTCTGGGGGATGTTCCAAGAGACCAGCCGTCAGTTTCAA
>JADGBT010000035.1 GCA_015231375.1 Magnetococcales bacterium
GAAGATGTGCGGGAACATCTGGTGCGCATGGCGGAGTTCAAGGAATTCCTGCCGGTCTACGCGGACAAACGGGCCATTGGCGCGGTGGCAGCCATGGTGATCGAGGAAAATGTGTGCCGTTTTGCCATCCATCAGGGGTTGTTCGTCATCGAACAGGCCGGGGATACCCTGCGCATGGCCAATGATGACGCTTTTGTGCCACGCGCCTGGTGATCGGACAATCTGGAAGCGGTGTGCGGTTTTTTCCAACTTTGCGGAGATTGATATGAAAAAAATTCTTTCGACCGGTTGCGGATTGTGGATGCTGTTGGGGCTGTTGGGGGATGCCCAGGCCGGAGCATGGAAGCTTTCCTGTCCGGACAATGTCAAGAAATTGCCGCGTCTGGTGGCCGATCAGGGCGAGATTGAGCCGTCGGGAGTGGCCTGGGATTCGGTCTCCGGAATGGCGGTGGCGGTTTCCGATGAAGCCTCGCCCCATTCCTTGTTTGTGTTCAACCCCTCCAGCGTTGTGGATGGCAAGGACGGTAAAACCATTCGCGCCTTTCCGCTGTTGACGGCTCCCCTGGTGGATACGTATCGCCCCAAGGATCTGGAAGGCATTGCCCGTCTGCCCAATGGTGAGTTCGTGGCTTCCGCCTCTCACAGTTTGAACAACAAAAAAGCGCGGGATACGGTGTTGCAATTTCGTCTCGCCAAGGGGACCACGCCCCAACAACCCTGGGTGGCGGAGTCGATTCGCAAGATTCCACCCGGAGAGGGGTTCCAGAGCTGGTTGACCCAATCCGCCGCCCCCCCTTGGAAAAAGAAGGTGAATACCGAAGAAGGCGAGGATGGCATCAATGTGGAAGGGTTGGCCGCCCAGAGTGACCAGTTGTATTTCGGCTTTCGTGGACCGGTGACCGACGGGCGCATGTCGGTGCTGGCCACCCGCCTGGATCCCCAGGGCAGGCCGTCGGTGGTCAAATGGCATGCCTTGAAGCTGGAAAAGGATTTTGATATCGACAAGAAAGAGTCGGCGGGCATCCGGGACATGACCGCGATTCCCGGCAGCAAGAACAGTGAGTTCCTGATGTTGGTGGGGGCCACCGGTTCGGGCAGCGATCTGCCGTATCAGTTGGGATGGTGGCAGGAGAGTCGGGATGAGGTGACCTGGGTGGGCAAGATCCCCAAAGGCTTCCGGGCCGAGGGGGTGACGGTGCTGTCCAAACCGGACGAGCCGATGCGTGTGTTGATGGTGAGCGACAAAATGGGTATGGTCATGGAGTGTCAGATTGCCAAGAAATAGCGGGGTGATGGCATCTTGCGCCGTGAATCGAAAACGAGTGGAGTGTGATCATGGGGCAGCAGCGGGACGGGGCGTGGATTCAGACCTACACAGGCATTCAATTCTGGCCCATGGATGCCCGGCCTGAAGAGATTGCCCTTTTGGACATCGCCCACGCTTTGTCCATGCTGTGTCGTTTCAACGGCCACTGTCGTCGGTTTTATTCCGTGGCCGAACACTCGGTGCATGTGTCGCGGGTGGTGGGGGCTGCGGATGCCCGCTGGGGACTGCTCCATGATGCCGCCGAGGCGTATCTGTCCGACATTCCCAAGCCGGTGAAGCGGGTTCTGCCGGCTTTTCATCCCTGGGAGGAGCGCTTGCTGGCGGTGATTGCCGACCGTTTCGGGCTGGCTTCACCCGAGCCGCCCGAAACGGTGAAACAGGCGGATCTGGCGTTGCTGGCCAGTGAAAAAGTGGTGCTGATGGGGCCGGCTCCGGCCTCCTGGGGCTGGATGCCGGAGCCGGTGCCCGGACTGGAGATTGTCGGCTGGTCGCCCGAAGAGGCGAAACGGGTTTTTTTGGCCCGTTTCGCGGAGCTGTTTCCCGAGGGGTGAGAAGGGGGATCAGACCGGGTTCTGGGTGGTCCCGAACTGCTGAATCACCTCCAGAAGTTTTTGTTTTTTGATGGGTTTGCTCAAATAAAGGTCGCAACCCGCCTCCCGGCTTCTGTCCGCTTCTCCGTCCAGGGCATGGGCGGTGAGGGTGATGATGGTGAGCGGGTGGTGGTGGTGTTCTTGTTCCCAGGCGCGGATCAGGCGCGTGGCGGTATAGCCGTCCATGATTGGCATCTGCACATCCATGAACACCAGATCAAAGGATTGGGTCTGGACCACGGCCACCGCTTCCTCCCCGTTTTCCACGATCTCCAATGCATGGGGCGTCCCTTTGAGAAAGGTGCGAATCAGCAATTGATTGTCCTCGGAGTCTTCCACCAGCAGGATGCGCAACGCCCGACAGGGGTGCTGCCCTGCGGCGAGAACCGTGGGTGTGGCGGCGGGAAGAGTCGCCTCCGTTGGATGGATCGGCAGATTGACCCGGAACAGGCTGCCTGAATCGGGTTGGCTTTCCAGGGTGATGCGGCCTCCCATCAACTCCACGATACGCCTGGAAATGGTCAGTCCCAGTCCCGTGCCGCCGTGGCGACGGGTCACGCTGGAATCCACTTGCGTGAACGGATCGAAAATGGTCTGGCTCATCTCCGCGCTGATGCCGATGCCGGTATCGTGGACCATCAGCAGCAGTTCATCCGGTCGCTCGGGATCCCGTTGGCCCGACAGCGACACCTGACCCGAATCCGTGAACTTGATGGCATTGCCCAACAGATTGAACAGCACCTGTTTGAGTCTCATCCGATCGGCCATGATGCGCGGCGGCAGTCCGGGAGCGATGGTGCATTTCAGGGTCAGTCCCTTGCCTGCGGCGACCACGCGTAACAGACCCGCCACTTCGCAGGCCAACTCTCCCACATCGACCGGTTCTTCGACCATGCGCAGATGTCCGGCTTCGATCTTGGAAAGATCCAGGATCTGATTGATCAGTTCCATCAGTCCCGATCCCGCGTCTTGGAGCTTTTTCAAGTATTCCCGTTGTTCGTCGTTGAGGGGGGATTCCAGCAGCACATCCCCCATGCCGATCACCACATTCATGGGCGTGCGGATTTCGTGGCTCATGATGGCCAGGAATTCGCTTTTGGCCTTGTTGGCCCGTTCGGCGGTCTCCTTGGCTTGTCGCATGGCCTCTTCCGCCTGTTTGCGGCGGAGCAGATCCTGATCCAGCGCCCGGGTCAGATAGCGATTGCGTTCCAGTTCATCCCGCAGTTGGGTTTCCGCTTGTCGGCGTTGGGTGATGTCGTTCATGGAGACAAAGACCTTGCTCCAGTCGGTTTCGCACCCCGGCGCCAGGGAAGAAGAGAGCGAGATCCAGATCACCTCTCCGGTCAGGGTGACCTGGGTGGTCTCGGTGACAAAGCGGGTCTGTCCCTGGAGAAAGGCTTGCAATCCCTGCCCGAAGGCTTTCAGGGCATTGGCGTCCAGAAAGGGTTCGACACTGGTCAGCAGGGTCTCTGTGTCCGGGGCTTTCATCAGGGTCAGGGTGGCCTGATTGACCGACAGGATTCGGACTTTCTGCGCGCACGCGCGGGCGATTTCCGGAGTGATGGTGATCACATCCGGGTGATGGGTATCCAGGTGACGCTTGACCTCGGAGAGATCCTCCTCCCACAACGCCGTGGGCGAGTCGAAGAAAATGCTTTTGAAACGGGCTTCCCGTTCTTCCAGGGCCAGCCGGGTCTGGGCCTGGGTTTTCAGGAAGCGCAGGGTCTGCTGGCGTCCGAACCACAAGGCCACCAGGCCCGCCAACCAGAACAGCATATGTCCCATCACCAGGGTGCGGGTCATGTGCTGCATGCTGTTCAGATAGGGAGTCAGGGGGACGGCGGTGCTGATGCCTCCCCGGATGCCCCCTTCGGGAACGCCGCTGGCCTCGTGACACTTCAGGCATCCTTTTTCCATGATCATGGCCCGCATGAGTCGCAGATAGGGTTTGCCATCGATGTCGGTCTGCTCCATCCGTTCGCGTTCTCCGCGCTCGAAGGCGTGCAGAGCCTCTTGTTCCCAGAGGTCCGGGGCGTTGTTGGGATTGAGCAGATACAGACCCGTGATGTGACCGCGTACCCCGTAGGTTTCCGTGTAGCGCTCCATCACCTCGCGCAGCATGTAGGCTGGATTCATCAGGGTCAGATTCTGTCCCAGATTGGTGGTCACGTCCCGGTCCGGCAGGTGTTGCAGATAGGGATTGGGCGGAGTGGTCGCGCTCGGCACCACATAGACCCCTCCATGGGAGGTGGCCCATTGCCGAAAGGAGAGGTCTTTGTTCAGATGGGTGACGGCCTCGGCCCGGGCCTGCTTGAGTACGTGATGATGTTCCTGGCGTAGCGTCAGGATCAGCACGCTGACGACGATCAGGGTCCAGCCTACCAGGACGGCCAGGGAGAGGCGATTGACCGTGCGCCACGAGTGGCTGCGGGATCTTTCGTTCATCCGAGGACTCCTTGTGACCAGTGTAACGAGTGTGAAAGAGCGTATGATCGAAAGCTGGAATAGTCGCTTCAGCTTATTGCACCCTTTTTTTGAAAAAATGCAAGTGGAAAATAGGGGCGGTTCTTCCGGATTGATTCGGGAATCCGTGCGGAAGGTTGACGTGCCGGGTGCGCTGGGATAAAAAAAACGCATGGCCATCGTTTCGTGGATCACAGGCGTGTCGCCTCTCCCGGCCATCACCGGCAATCCGGTTGCCGATTTGGTCGGTCTGCTGTGTCTCGCGCCCTGGGTCTGATGAAGCGGAATTCATGGAAAAAGAAACGTTAACGCTATACCAGAAAGTCAAGCGGACCGTCCACTGGGTCATGGAGGAACCTACGTGTCCTTATCGACGCTGGTATCATTTCTTCATGATGGCGGTTTTATTGTTGTCTTTGGGGGTGTTGATCGTCAATGCCCATCATGCCCACGATCCGGAACGCGATGTGTTCGCGCACCATCAGGTCTTTGTATGGCTTGATGATTTGTTCTATTACATCTTTGTATGCGAATATGTGCTGCGTTGGTGGACCAGCACGTCACTGCGTGAGGACTATCATCTGGCGGTGCGTCGCTACCGTCGTCGCATTTACCGCTCATCGCGACATCGGGAGGTGTTGGATGGGGTGTATCACGCCGCGCTGAACAAACTGCGCTGGATGTTCCACCCTTTGTCCCTGATCGATCTGTTGGCGATTCTGCCCACGTTCCGGTTGTTCCGTCTGTTTCGTGTCATCCAGTTGTTGAAATTCTTCCGTTATTCGCGGCGTATCGCCTTTGTGACCAGCATTCTGGGAGAGCGGCGTTACGAGATGGTGTCGTTGCTTCTGGCCGGGGTGGTGATCTGGGGAACGGTGGCCGTGGCCTTTTTTCTGGCCGAATACGGGGTCAACGACAAGGTCAGTTCACTGGGCGCGGCGGTTTATTGGGCGATCATCACCATCACCACGGTGGGCTATGGGGATATCGCACCGGTGACCGAGGTGGGACGGGTCATCGCCTCGGTGGGGGTGTTGACCGGGATGTCGATCACCGTGTTGATGACCTCGCTGGTGGTGTCGGTATTTACCGATCGATTGTTCAATCTCAAGGAGTTTCACATGGAGCGGCAAATCGAACGGCTGCGCAACCATTTCATCGTCTGCGGTCTTGACGCCTTGGGTCTGGTGGCCTGTCAGAATCTGTTCAATGAAAAGAAACCCTTTGTGGCCATCGATCTGGATCAGCAGCGGGTGGACCGGGCGATTCGCGAGGGGTGGATCGCGGTGCGCGGGGACGCCACGGCTCAGGAGACCTGGGAACGGGTCGGATTGTCGCGGGCGGTGGGGGTGATCATCGCCATCCTCAATGAGGCGACCAACGTATACATCATTTTGCTGGTGCGGGAGATCAACGCCAAATGTTTCCTTGTGGCGTGCGGCAGTCAGCCCAGTTCCGAACAGCGTTTGCAGCGGGTGGGCGCGGATCGTGTGGTGTTGCCTTTCCAGAACGCCGGACAGCAGATGGCGCAGACCGCCTTGCGACCCGGCGCCTTGCAGTTTTTGCGTCTGGCCTTGGATCAGGCCCATGCCGCGTTCGAAATGGAAGAGATCGCCATCCGTTCCGGTTCGGTTTTCGACGGGGTGACGTTGCGGGATTCGGATCTGCGTCATGGTTTCAACGCCATTGTCATCGGCATCATTTCCCAGGGAGAGGGGATGACCTTCAATCCCCAGGCCAACCACATGCTCCGTTCGGATGACGTGATCATCTGTCTGGGTCACAAGGATGACCTGGAGCGTCTCAAACGGGCCTCTGCGATGAAGGCGGCTGGCAATCCTCTCGAAGATCAGGAGGTGGCGGAATTTTTGGTCAGGTCCGGTTCTTGCCTGGATGGGGTGACGCTTCAGGACGCCCAGATTCGTGAGCGGTTCGGCCTGATGGTGGTGGCTGTGGCCATCGGCAAGGGTCCGGTCCATTTCACGCCCAAGCCGGGTTTGCGTTTTGGCGCGGGGGATGTGGTGGTTTGCGTCGGTCATCAGGATCAACTCGACGCCCTGAGCGAGGCTTTGGGGGGGTATGGACATCCTGCCCGTCCTTTGGTCGAATTGGCCATGGAACCGATGCGCATTCCTTTGGGATCACACCTGCACGGGGTGCTGTTGGGCTCGTCCGCGATTCGCGCCGATTATGTCTGCAGCGTGATGGCCGTGCAGCGACCGGGGGAGAAATTGCTGTTCAATCCTGGCCCCGACTACCGGTTCGCTTCCAACGACCTGTTGGTGTGCCTGGGCAAACGGGGCGATCTTGCCCGTCTGAAGGCCATGATCCTCAAGAGTTGATCGGAAACTGAAAAAAAAATTGGCAAGGCCAACCTTCGATGACGTATTATGGGAAATCAGCCCAATCGATGATCAACTGACGTGTGTTTGGATTGCCGCTCCCATGCCGGATCATGGTGCGCGCTGAATCTCTTTTTCTTTGTTACAAGGATGCAAGACATGAATAGACCGTATTCGAAAATTTTGGTTGCTCTGTTGTTGTTTTTCTCCTCCGCTGCTGTGGGGCAGGCTCAGGAAAAATGTGTTTCCGGAGATTGTGTCAACGGAAAAGGCACTTACATGTATTCGGATGGCAGCAAGTATACGGGCGAATACAAGAATGGCATGATTCATGGCCAGGGCAAATTCACCTATCCGGATGGAAGTGTCTATACCGGGGAATACAAGAACAACAAGATGGATGGAAAAGGTACGTTCGTCTATCCGAACGGTGACAAATATGTGGGTGATTTTTCGAACAATCAGATGAGCGGCAGCGGCAAGTTCACCAAGAGCGGCAAATCCGCAGAGGCCTCGAAATCGAAAGATCAGAAAGAAGACACGAACAAGGCCGCGAACAAGGAGCCTGCCAAAGCGGATGCCAAGGCAAAAACAGCGGACAAGAAAGATGCGGTGAAAAAGGATGCCGCCAAGAAGGATGCGGCCAAGAAAGAGGCTCCCAAGAAAGACGCGGCCAAGAAAGAGGCTTCCAAGAAAGACGCGGCCAAGAAGGACGCTCCCAAAAAAGATGGAGCCAAAGCGGATGGAGCCAAGAAGGATGCCGCCAAGAAAGACGCTCCCAAGAAATCCGGGCAGCCGAATGGCAAGAACGCCACGGAGTAATCCACGGAGTCATCACCCGGTTTGCCGGCCCGGGTTTTGTCGGCCCGGGTTTGCCAAGGGGATGGTGGAGCGTTGGAGCGTCGTACAACATCTTGTCCTTGGCGGTGCCATCCCCGCGAGCGGGGGTGAAACCGCCAAGGACAAGGTGGGACGCAGGCCGGATCAGCCGTGTGACGCCTCTTCCAGCTCGTTGAGATAACGTTCGGCTTCCAGGGCCGCCATGCAGCCGGTGCCTGCTGCGGTCACAGCCTGACGGTAATGCCGATCCTGCACATCGCCGGCCGCGAAGACACCGGGAATGGTGGTGGCGGTGGAGTCGGGTTTGGTGATCAGGTAGTTGGCTTCGTCTTTTTCCAGTTGATCGCCGAAAATTTCCGTGTTGGGGGAGTGACCGATGGCCACGAACACCCCGGTCAAGGGCAACTCCTGGATGGCGCCGGTCTTGACATTCTTCAGGCGGATGCCGCGCACGCCACCATGGCCGACCTCGCCCAGAATCTCTTCCACCACCGAGTTCCAGACCGGTTCGATTTTGGGATTGTTGCGTACCCGGTCCTGAAGCACCTGTTCGGCCCGCAGCCGGTCCCGACGGTGGACGAGATAGACCTTGGTGGCGAAGTTGGTCAGAAAGATCGCCTCTTCGGCCGCCGAGTTGCCGCCACCCACCACCGCGATCTCCTGACCCCGGAAGAAGAAGCCGTCACAGGTGGCGCAGGCCGAAACCCCGAAGCCTTTCAGTTTCTGTTCCGATTCCAGGTTCAGCCAGCGGGCCGAGGCGCCGGTGGCGATGATCAGGGCGTCGCAGGTGTAGACATCCCCGGAATCGGCGGTCAACCGGAATGGCCGGGTGGTGAGGTCGGTGGCGGTGATGGTGTCGTAGACCATGGAAGCGTCGAACCGTTCGGCCTGGGTACGCATTTTTTCCATCAGTTCCGGGCCTTGAACGCCCTCTTCAAAACCTGGGAAGTTGTCCACTTCCGTGGTGGTGGTCAATTGGCCGCCGGGTTGCATGCCTTGAATCAACACGGGTTTCAGGTTGGCACGACCCGCGTAGATGGCTGCGGTGTATCCGGCCGGTCCGGAACCGAGAATGATCAATCGATGATGGGTTTCCTTCGCCATGTGTGAGACTCCGAGCTTTTTTTTCGATAGGGGAGGTTGAAAAGAGTGCAAACCGTCTCAAATAATGCCGTCCACGACACAGGGCCGAAAGGAAAAAAACATTCCTGAATCCTGTTTTTCAGGAAAAATGGTGATCCGGGCGCTCAAACTCGGGTGCGGCCATTTCATCCTGTCGGGTTTTGGCGTATTTTGACACCAGCAGCATGGTCATTGTCGGTTCTTTGGCCTCGTTCAACACGGTACGACGAATTTTGGTCTCTTGATATGCATGGCATCCTGTTTCTGGCATTGGAGGATTTCCTGGAAGCCCGTCTGGGCGAGGGGGCGTGGAACCGCGCCCTTCAGGCCGCCAACCTCGATGATCAGGAGTTCGAGCCGGATCGCTATTATCCCGATTCTCTGGCCATGGACCTGTTCGAGCTTTCCGCCCGTCAGCTCAAGCAACCCCTCACCCAGACCCTGGAACTGTTCGGTCAACACATGAGTCCGGGTCTCGTGACCATGGGACGTTCCATGGGGATCTTGCAGAAAGACTGGAAAACCCTCGACATCCTCGAACATCTGCAAAGCCATGTGCTGGCCCCTTTCGCCAACATCGAATCCGGAGTCATGCCCCCGGACATCCGCACCTATCGGCTCAAACATGGCGAAGTGGCGGTGGCGTATGTGTCCCGGCGCAAGCTGTGCGCTCTGCTCAAGGGGATCATTCGGGGAATGGGGTTGTTTTTTCAGGAGCCGATCGCTTTCAAGGAGCATGTCTGCATGCTTCAGGAAGCGCCTTTGTGCCGCATGTCGATCTTTCTGGACGATCCGTTCTTCTTGCGTTATGTGGACATCGAACGGGAGTTCGGCACGGTTCACAGTCGGATTTCCGAGATCACCTTTTACAATTCGTTTCAGGGCGTGCCGTTTTCCGATCTGGGATTGGTGCTGCGTTACAGCAAGGAAGAGGTGCTGGTGCAGGTGCCTCCCATGCAGTTGCACACCATGAAGGAGGAAAAACAGACCTTTCTCTCCCTGCCGCATCTGCCCCAGGGCCTCAAGGCGTTGATCCGTGAGGTGGATGGGGTGCAGGGATTCGCCTCGCTGGTCAACATTCGACTGACCGATGGCGCGGTCGGGTGTCGTCGTTTCCTGCGGGTGGCGCCGGACAAACCCATGCCCGTGAGCATGAAACTGGGCAAACGGCTGTTTCGTGGCATGATTCTCAATATCTCCGGCGGAGGCGTGCGCGTTCTGCTGGAAAAAGGGTGCCGTCTGCCGGAGGTGTTGCTGTTCGAGCCGGTCACGGTGGATTTCTCCTTGCCTCTGAAATATGTCGAGCTGGACGACACCATCGTGTTGGGTCCGGTGCCGATGGCGCTGGAAGGCAATATCCTGGATGTCTCCCCCATGGATGGCTCCATGGCCATGCGCATCGTTTTTTCCGCGTTGGCCAGACGGGACAGCCTGATCATGGAGCAGTACTCCACCAAGATGCACGACGACGCCATGGAAGCCCTTCAGGCCAAGGTCGCGTCAGCCCGGAATGCCAAGTAGTCTGCGGGTCAGATAAAGCCGCATCGCGGCCCGTTCGGTCAGGAGATGCCACAGATGATGGGGACCGGTGGCTTGCGCGATCCGGGTTTCCAGATCCTGGGCACACTCCTGATAGAATCGCGGCACCCTGGGATCGAACCGTTCCAACGCCTGCAGCAGAGGATCCTTGCCGTGTCGGGCGCGAATCGTCTCCCGGCTCTCTTGCCCCAGATCTCCCAACCACAGATGATTGGCCCCAAAACAGCTCACCATGCCATCGGCGCGGATCATGGGATCGGTGTCGAACCGTTCCCCGTCCGGGGCGCCATGATCCAGAATTTCGCGCAGATACAGACGTTCGTTGACATATTCGCTCGGATCGAGCAGGGCGGCCCGGCCATAGGCGTCGAGGGTGGAACTCATCCAGTGGATCGGATGGTCCGGGTGGGAGGCCAGCGCGAACACGGCATCGCGAATGATCGGACCGGTGCGATTCCGGTCCACCGGATCGGCCTTGGGACGTGGGGAGAGGGCGTGACGGATCAGCCGCAGCTCCTCGCCCTGGGCCTGGAGTGTCCGAATCAGTCTGGCAATCACCCCTTGTTCCAGCAGGGCGCGGGAGAAGTTGAGGCGGTTTTGTTTGTGCAGCAGAACCAGACGGATATGCGGAAAATCCACCGAGGCCCGGATCAGATGGGCGATGTGGGCCACGGGAATGCGTTCCTGGAAGGATCCGTCCCGGTGGGCCAGAATTTCTTGATGATATTCGTCGCAACTGATTTGCAGGGTGATCGTCGCCGGACGACTGCGCGCGGAGCGACGGGTGCGGGCCTCTTCCAGGGATCCAAACAGGGTCCGGGCCGCGTCGAGTGAGTCGGCGCTGGCGCCGTTGAGCAGGATCGCGAAGGCCTGCACCCGCTCCATCTCCCGGATGGCTTGATGAAAGAGCGGCAATTGGTCGTGCAGTTCGCCTCCGGTGAACAGCAGCGAGCTAGTCTGCTGGTCGATCCAGTGCAGCAGCGGGGTGGGATCCAGGGGGTGGCGGATGGGATCGCGCCACACGAACAGGCAGTGACGGCAGGATTGGGAGCAGGCCATGCGGGGGATGAATCCCACCTTGGACCAGGGTCGGACGGTTCCGGGTGAGGGTAGGTGATCCACCAGAGCCATGCGTTCCTGGTCCAGGGGGCCACCGGTCTCTGCGGCGATTTCTTTTTGTCGGGACTGGATGTGGCGAATGCCGACCTGCAAGGCGTGCCTGAAGGGGGTCATGCGTTGCCAGATGGCGAGGATGGCGGCCTGGGGATCGACCGGGTGCTGAAGGTGCCAGTTGCGCAGCGCGGCGGCTTTGGGGTGGTCGGGAGGGGCGTGCTGCCAGTGGTCGAGGAACCGGGAGACGAAATGTTCCGGGTCCGGGGCCTGATCCAGCAGGTCGGCCAGCCAGGCGTGGTCGGGATTGCGCGAAACTGCCAGAATGGCCTGGCGGTACCGGGGATGGATCTCCTGGCGCAGCCAGTGGAAGGCAAACAGCCCCGCGAACACCCCGCTGGGACCGGGCGGGGACTCCCGGTTGAAGCGGTTGACCGCCTCCAGGAAGCGGGTCTGGTTGCGGGCGATGTAATCGGAGCGCAGCGATGGCGCGTTCGTCTCCGGATGGCTCCCCGGAGCGCGCGCCATCGCCGCTGCGGCTTGCGCGGGATCAGAAGGACTCGAATTCGTCATCCGAGGTTCTGGATTTGAGTTGAGGCACGCCAGCGGAGCGTTTGCCCGGGGCCGGGAGCGCCTTGGGAGCGGCGGCGTGGCGGCTGGTGGTGATCTGGAGCGGTGTGCCGGAACGGGCGGAAGCGGGTTTCCGGGCCGTCTGGGCGGGTTGATCGCCGAGTTTGAAGAAGGCGATGGACTGACGCATCATGTCGGCCTGGGCATTGAGTTCTTCGGCGGTGGCGGCCATCTCCTCGGAGGCGCCGGCGTTTTGCTGGATCACCTGATCGAGTTGTTGGATCGCCTGATTGATCTGGGACGCCCCCTGGCTCTGTTCCTGGCTGGAGGCGGCGATCTCCTGGATGAGTTCGGCGGTTTTTTGGATGTCGGGAACCAATTGGTTGATGATCTGGCCCGCCTGTTCGGAGATGCCCACGCTGGACGAGGAGAGATGGCTGATCTCTCCGGCCGCCACCTGACTGCGTTCCGCCAGTTTGCGCACTTCGGCGGCCACCACGGCGAATCCCTTGCCGTGTTCCCCGGCCCGCGCCGCCTCGATGGCGGCGTTCAGGGCGAGCAGATTGGTCTGACGGGCGATCTCTTCGATGATGCCGATCTTGGCGGCGATCTGTTTCATGGCGGTGACCGCCTGATTGACCGCCTCTCCTCCGGACGCGGCGTCCTTGGAGGCCTTTTGGGCAATGGTGCGGGTGGTATTGGCGTTGTCGGTATTGGTTTGGATGGTGGAGGCCATCTCTTCCATGGCCGAGGAGGTCTCTTCCACGGAGGCGGCCTGTTCGGTGGCCCCCTGGGAGAGATTTTGCGCCGAGTTGGAGATTTCGTGGCTGCCGGCGGAGACCTGTTCGGCGGCGATGGAGATTTCGCCGATGACCTGACGCAGTTTTTCCAGCATTTCCAGAAGGGCGTTGGCCAACATGCCTACTTCGTCTTTTTGATCCAGTTGAATGGTGGCAGTCAGATCCCCATTGGCCACAGTTTGGACCAGTTCCACTCCTTTGGTCAGAGGATTGGCGATGCTGTTGGCGATGTACAAGGCGATCACTCCCACCACCACCGCGATGGTCAGGCCCAGCATGGCGATGGCCAGGATCATGGCCTCGATGGGTTGGCGTACCTCCGCCAGATCGATTTCGGCCAGCACCGCCCAGACCACATCCCCCACCTTGAGCGGCGAGAAGCTGGACAGCACCGGATTGCCGTTGTAATCGATGATGACCCGGGTGCCGTTCCGGCCTGCCAGGGCTTCGCGGGAGCCTTCGGTATCCACGCCGTTCTTTTCGATCGAACCGGCGAAGGAGCTTTTCACCGAATGGCCCTGTTTGTCCAGAAAGGAGTCGGAGCGCATGCGTTTGTCCGAGCCGACCAGATAGGTTTCGCCGGTCTGGCCCATGCCGTCGCGTTGCTGCATGACCGCGTTGATGGCCTCCAGGGAGAGTTGCAGCCCGATGGCGCCAATGGTCTTGTGGTTGAGTTGGATCGGCGCCACCATGAATCCGGCTGGCTCCCCTTTGGACGGGGCGTAAGGTTGGAAATCGCCAAACGCGGTGGCATTGTTCTGGATCGCCTTGGCGAAGGCCTTGCCCAGGCTGCTCTCCTTGAGGGGGCCGGTGAGGAGATTTTGGCCCAGATCCGACTCCTTGGCGAACGAATACACCACGTCGCCATCGAGGGCGATCAGGAACAGATCATAATAGCCGTACTCTTTGGTGAAGTGATCCAGCCACTGGGTGTGGATGGGAACCTCCTGGTTCCATTGGGGGCCGCCGGTTTTTTTGCCGTCGGTCTCGAAGGCTTTTTCCAGGCTTTCGATGGCCCGTTTCACGTCTCCGGAGGCGGCCAGGACATTCAGATCCCCGAAGCGCTCGGACATGAATTTCTCGATTTGTCCCTTCTTGATCGCCTGGACCGCGTTCAATTGGTTGAAGGACTGTTGCATGATGGCCTGATCCGCTTGTCTGGCGGCATACCAGCCGGCCAGGATCAGGGGGACCAGGCCCACCAGCAGAAACAGGCCAAGCAGTTTGGGACGCATTTTGATGTCGGCAAGTCGCATGCGTGTCACTCCGGAAGACGGGTTGATGTGTGGAATGATTGGCTGATGGTATTCAGCGATATAATGGTATTCAGCAATATGTTATCACCTATTTTCGTGATTTGCAACTTTCAATGTCGCCAGGGTGGTTGCGAACCGGCTCAGCAGGGCCAACAGCGCGTCCACAGGGGTGAAATCCAGCAGGGGTTGTATCACCCGATCGTGCAGCGCGACCAGGGGAAAGCGTTCGTTTGGCCGCAGGGGCGTGGCCAGCAGATCCAGCAGGAAGAACAGTTGTCCCAACACGGAGCGGCGCAGGAAACGACCGATGCGATACCAGCGTTTCCAGGCTTCGAGCGGTGCTGTGGTCTGATCCAGGTCGCGGACCAGCCGCAGGAATGGCCGCAGCCGCAGGGGTTGGGCGGCGTCCTGGGTGCGGTAGAGGCGGGGGGCGTGCTGGAGAAATTCCGGGAAGTCCGCGTGCAGGCTGGTCAGGATCATGGCATTGAGCAGCATGCGCCGGATCACCCCCTCGTGACGGAAGCGTCGGGCGGAGGTTTCCAGGGTGCCGGGCAGGGTGGTCCAGCGGCCCAGACGCGCCACCTGTCGGGAGAGGCGTTGATCTTCTAAAAAAGGCAATCCGGTGTCGAATCCCCCCAACGCTGCGAAAAAGGAGCGGGAGAGCAGCAAACCCTGATCGCCGTGGATTCCTTCGGGTCGGTTGAGCACGGTTTTGCGTGCGAAATAACGCAGAATCCAGGGAGGGTCGAAGGGCGGATCGACGAATCGCAACCGGAAGTGTCCGGCCCATCGATCCCCGGAGTGGGCGCGGATGTGGTCCAGGTGGGCGCAAGCCCGTCGCAGCAGCCCGGGATCGGGCAGACCGGAGTCGGCGTGCAGAAACAACAGATCGTCTCCCGCCGCGACGCGGGCTCCGGCGTTCATCTGCGCCCCACGGCCCCGCTGGCCGGAGTCCACCACCCGGACTCCGGCCTGTCGGGCCAGTTCGCGCGTGCCATCCGTCGAACCACCATCTGCGACCAGGATCTCCAGGGTCACTCCGCTCTGACGGCGCAACTGGGCCAGGAGGCCGGGCAGGGTCGCGGCTTCGTTCCAGGTGGGCACGATCACGGAAACGCGGGGTGGGGTCATGGAGTCGCGCGGGGTGAGGGGGTGAGGGGGCAACCATCCGAAGACGGCCCATTGTTGGCCGGAACACAACGCGCTGCCAAGGGACGTCGATCATCCGGCAACCTCTGGCGTCGGGTCCGATGGGGGTGTTTTGTGGAATTTTGCATTCGTGGCTGGAATTGTTGTATGGTGGCAGAAATGTTCTTTTGTACCCTTTGGACCATGAAAGGTCGATTGTGCCAACGTGATCACCCTCAGGCGTTCCACACTTTTGCTGGTTGCGCTGCTCATGAGCTGGGTGGCCTCCGTGCGGGCCGATGAGCCGAATCCGGAACCGGTGTCCGGTGGTCGTCTGATCGTGTTCACCAGCGATTATTGTCCCTATTGCAAGGCGTTCATGCAAACCGTGGCTCCGGTTTATCCCCGGACCGGGGTGGGGCGTCGGTTTCCCATGGAGGTGGTGGAACAGTTCTCGCCGCCCAAAGAGTGGGAAGCCCTCTCCTGGGAGATTCGCTTTTATCCGACTTTCCTGCTTGTGGACAGTCGGGGGCGGGAGTTGGGTCGGTTTCGCGGTTATCGGGGAGAGGAGCCGTTCTGGGGGGAGTTGGAAAGGATCGCGGCGCGGAAACCCTCGGTTCCGTGACGCCTGTTTTGGGAGGGAGAACTGTTTCCATGTCATTTTTTGCTCGTTTGAAGGATGGTCTGACCAGAACCCGGCAGATCCTCAACACGCCGTTGGAGGATCTTTTCGTCGCGGGCAAGGTGGACGAGTCCTTGCTGGAAGAGTTGGAAGATCAACTGGTCATGGCCGATTTCGGCGTGGAGAACGCCGCGACCATTGTGCGCGAGGCCAGGGAACGCCTGGACCGCAAACAGAAAAAAGATGCCGACGCCATGCGCGAGGCGTTGCGTGACACCATTTGCGACCACCTGGAGGCGGTGCAACGGGCGGTTCCCGAGCTGCCTCGGGTCTCCCCCCGGGTGATTCTGGTGGTGGGGGTGAACGGGGTGGGCAAGACCACCACCATCGGCAAGTTGGCCGCTTATTACCAGTCCATCGGCGAAAAGGTTGTGCTCGCGGCCGGAGATACCTATCGGGCGGCGGCGGTGGCGCAGTTGCGGCAGTGGGGGGAGCGTTGCGGGTGTCCGGTGATCTCCCAGGGTCAGGATGCGGATTCGGCTTCGGTGGTCCACGACGCCTTTGCCGCCGCCCGGGCGCGCAAGTTCGACGTGTTGATCGCCGATACCGCCGGACGGCTGCACACCAAAAGCAACCTGATGGAAGAGTTGAAGAAGATCAAACGGGTATTGGGGCGTCTGGACCCGGCCGCACCCCACGAAACCCTGCTGGTCCTGGATGGCACCACGGGCCAGAATGCCATCAGTCAGGTGCAGAAGTTTCATGACACCATTGGCATCACCGGTCTGGTGGTCACCAAGCTCGATGGCACGGCCAAAGGCGGGGTGGTGGTGGGATTGAGCGAGAAATTCAAACTGCCGGTGCGTTTCATCGGTGTGGGGGAGGGTCTGGAGGATCTGCGACCCTTTGACGCGCGCCAGTTCGTCGAGGCGCTCTTTTAGATCGGCGTGACGGTCGGCCCATTTCTGACGCAGGGCGGCGGTCGTGGACGGACCTTTTGCAAATTGGCAAACATGGGGAATCGGCCGGTGAATGTGTTCTTGCTTCCTGTGGTGGTGTTGACCCTGCTCGTGGCTCCCGGACTCTCCCGGGCGGCGGTCGAGGAGGATCCGGTGGATGGCTTCCGGCGTCGTTTTGCCGTGCTGGAGCAGGATGGATCTTTGGAGCCTCTGCTGGATCGTTCCACATGGCCTGCGCACGATCTGCTCACCTCCTATCTGGAACTGGAGTTGCTGCTGCATCCGGACTATCCGGCCACCAACGCCCTGCTGGAATCTTTTCTGAAACGTTGGCCTCATCATCCCCAGGGGGAGCGGGTGGCCAAACTGATGGAAAAACGGATGCTGGACGCAGGCGGCGAGACGGCGGAAAACTGGTTCGTCGCGCACCCGAGCAAGTCCCAGCCCGCCCGGCTGGCGCGCCTGGGGGGACTGTTGCGGCTGGGCCGGGCCGAGGAGGCTTTCCCGGTGTGGCGCGAACTGTACCGGGAAGGATCGGACCTCACCGCCCGCACCGGATCGGATCATCCGTTCTGGTCCCGACTGGTGAACGCCGACCACGAGGCCCGCGTCCGCGTGCTGGCGGGCAAGGATCCCAACGGTTTTGCCGTGGCGTTGCGGCTGCTTTCTGCGCCCCGTCAGCCTTTCTTCCGTGCCCTGGATGCGGCCCGGCGCGGGGATGCCGCCTTGTCCACGCTGCTGGCCGGCATGACCCTGACCCCCACCGAATCCCGCGAGGTGTGGCGCGAACGGTTCGACCTGTTGCAAAAACAAGGCGCCCAGACCCGTCTGCTGGAGATGCTCACCGGTCGCGAGGGGAGCGAACTGGCCCCGGAGGATCGGCACAGGCTGCGCTATTGGCTCGGGCGGCAGTTGGTCTTTTCCAAACAGGATTATCAGACCGCCTCGCGACTGCTGGAAGAAAATGTCCGGGAAAAGGGCGGGGCGTTGGAGGATTCCGCGTGGCTGGCGGGTTGGAGCGCTTTGAACCTGGACAACCGGACGCGGGCCGGAGAGATTTTCCAGATCATGGCCAACGAGGGGGCGACTTCCGCCGGTCGCGCCCAGGGGGGCTATTGGCTGGCGCGTCTGACCACGGATCCGCAACGCCGTCAACAGGGACTGGAGATCGCCTCCCGTCATCTGGATACCCTGCACGGTCTGCTGGCCCGGGAGGAGTGGAGCGGTTCCCTGCCCCGGCTGGAGGATCCGGAGCCGACCTGTCCGGATCAAGGCCCGCAACCCAAGGTCACGGCGGAGGATCTGGAGGGATTGCGGCGGTTGCAGCAGGTGGGACGGGATTGGTACGCCGGTCCGGAGATCGTGCGGCTCGGGGAGAAGGCGGGGCTTTCTGCCGAGGAGCGGTTGTGTCTGGCGTTGCGTTTTGGGGCGGCGGATCTGGCCCTCAAGCTGGCGGCGGAGTTGCAACGCAAGGAGCGGGTTTTCTGGCGGGGTCTGTTTCCCATTCCCCGCTGGGTGCCCGATGGCGGCTGGCAGCTCACCCAGGCCCTGATCTGGGGAACCTCCCGGCAGGAGAGTCAATTCTTCCCGCGCGCCGAGTCGTCGGCCAAGGCGTTCGGGGTGATGCAATTGATGCCCGAAACCGCCCGCATGGAGGCGCGTCTCTCCCAGTTCCCGGAATCGACCCGCATGCGTTTGCAGACTCCGGCTTACAACATCGCCCTGGGACAGGCCTACATGCGACGCATGCTCAAGCAGTTCGATGGCGATGTGGTGCTGGCTTTGGCGGGGTACAACGCCGGACCGGGCCGGGCCAAACAGTGGCGGGAGAAGCGTTTGCGGGAGGATCCCATGACCTTCATCGAGGGGATTCCCATTTCCGAAACCCGTCATTATGTCAAGCGGGTGCTGACCGGCATGGCGGTCTATCAGGTGTTGCTGACCGGAACCGCGTCGATCAAGGCCGATATGGCGGTGGGGGGACCGGGTGAGGCGGTGCTGGCGCCGTTGGTCATCAAAAGCGCGGCGGTGATGGAGGGGAATGCGCCCTGATTGACCCGGAAAAGACGGGAGGAGATCCTAGAGCCTTTCGGGTTGACGCGCCGGTTGGCGTGGGCCTGATTCTCAGGTTGATACAGGGGTGTGCGTTCCTGGCAGACTGGACGAAAATCGGTTTTATTCCTTGGATTGGCGTATCATGACGGGTCATGAGGATTGGGATGAGCATGAAAAACGAGTTCCACAATAAGTTGCTTTCCAGCATGGTGGATGTTGGCGAACCGCGATTCAATCTGGCGCATGAGAAACTGTTTCAGATCATCGTGGATGCCGATGAAATTCTGGGGTTGGCCGCCACGGGGGAACGGATGCTCGGCCAGAACGAGTGGGAATCCTTGTCATCGGTGTGTGACGAGCTGATCGCGTATGCGAAGGTCCATTTTGCCGAGGAGGAGGAGACTCTCGCCTCCCGCCATTATCCGGAGATCGCGCATCACAGGACCGTTCACAACACGCTGATCGAGCAGTTGAACGAGTTCCAGAAGAAGGTGTCGGAAGGCAATGAGAAAGACTTGAAGGAGTTGCGTCGCTGGATGCTGGAGTGGTTGTTGAATCACGTCAATCACGAGGATTTCGCGTATGCCCAGTATTTCACCGCGCTGAAAACGGCGTGAAAACGGTATTGTCGTCTGTCGGGTTCCTGGTGGCGCGCATCCGTTCATCCCCATGGGCGGGAGAGCGGATGCGCGCCGCAAGGCGGTTTTCCCATCAACTCGGCAGGCGATAGATGGTCGGGGCGGTCTGCACCACCGGCACTTTCAGATTGTTGAGGGTCTCGGAGTGGCCCACGAAGAGATAGCCGCCGGGAGAGAGGTAGCGGCAGAACTTGTTGATCAGCCGTTCCTGGGTGGGGCGGTCGAAATAGATGATCACGTTGCGACAAAAGATGATGTCCATCTTCTCCCGCAGTCCGAAATCCGCGTCCATGAAGTTCAAACGCCGGAAATTGACCATGGCGCGGATGTCCGGGGCGATGCGCACCAGTTTCTTGGTGGGATCCTTGCTTTTGAGCAGATATTTGCGTTTGAGTCCCAAAGGCACCGGGCCCACCTTGTCCATATCGTAAACCGCGTCCGAGGCGGTGCGCAGCACCCGGCTGGAGATGTCGGTGGCCAGGATGCGCGCGCGGAAATTGATGCCCGGATAGTGCTGGGCAAACTCCCGCAACACCATGGCCAGGGTATACGGCTCCTCGCCGGTGGAACAGCCCGCGCTCCAGATCATCAACTCCCGCCGCACCCCGGCCCCGGAGGTCTTGATCAGTTCCGGAAGGGCGGTCTGGGCCATGAACTCGAAATGGGTGGGTTCCCGGAAGAAGTCGGTCTTGTTGGTGGTGACGATATCGATGAACTGAATCAGTTCCTCCCCCGAATGGGCCGGATCCAGCACCCAGTCGATGTACTCCTTGAAGGAGTGCATGCCCACCTGTCGCAACCGTTTCTGGATGCGGGCGGTGAGCATGGTTTTTTTGCTCGGGGGCATCATGATGCCGCACTGGGCATAGATGAACTCGCTCAACCGTTGGAAATCCTTGTCGGAAATCCCGGAGTGCTGATCCTGGTCGGCGGAGAAAGAGGTGTTCATGCGCTCCCATCCTTAGCGGCAGACAATTGGTTTCCAGCCCTTTGAATCATCCACACAGACGCAACACTTCGGCGGCGATCTTGTCGAGGGGTTTGATCAGATCGACCCCGCCATGTTTGATCGCCTCTTTCGGCATGCCGAAGACCACGCAGGACTGTTCGTCCTGGGCGATGGTGGTGGCACCGGCGTTTTTCATTTCCAGCATGCCGCGCGCGCCATCGTCTCCCATGCCGGTCATGATCACGCCGACGCAGTTTTTGCCCCCATAGCGCGCTGCGGAACGGAACAGAACATCCACCGAGGGACGGTGACGGCTGACCAGAGGGCCATCCCGCACCTCCACATAATAGCGCGCGCCGCTGCGTTTGAGCATGGTGTGTTTGTTGCCCGGGGCGATCAGGGCGCGTCCGCGCACCACCGAATCGTTGTCCGCCGCCTCTTTGACCGTGATCTGGCACAAGGTGTTGAGCCGGTCGGCGAAGGCGCGGGTGAAATTTTCCGGCATGTGCTGCACGATCACGATGCCGGGAGCGTTGGCGGGCAGCGCCTCCAGAAAGACCCGCAACGCTTCGGTTCCGCCGGTGGAAGCCCCCACGATGATGAGTTTTTCCGTGGTTTGGCTCATGGCGCGCGAACCGGGATCGAGGGGCGGCAGCATGGCGTCGGCGGTCAGTTTGGGGGCTACCTTCTGAAACAGGGGATTGCCGCCGCTCGTCGCCGAGGCGCCACCCGTTGCCGTCGAGGCCCCACCGGAGCCGTTACCCGCAGTCGCCGGGGCCGGTGCGACCGGACGCACGAAGGTGCGGTTTCTGACGTTGGTGAAGGCTGCCGCCTTGACCGCGTCGCAAATGCGGATGCGGGACTCTTCCAGAAACTCCTTGGTGCCCATGCGCGGCTTGGTGATGATTTCGACCGCACCGTATTCCAGGGCGCGCAAGGCGGTTTCGGTCCCCTCGCCGGTGAGCGACGAACACATGACCACGGGAATGGGGTGCTGGGTCATGAGTTTCCTCAAGAAAGTGATCCCATCCATCCGGGGCATTTCGACATCCAGGGTGATGACATCCGGAATCAGGGTCTTGAGTTTCTCGGCGGCGACGAACGGATCCTGGGCCTGGCCGACGACACGGATATTGGGATCGGATTCCAGGATGGAGGTCAGGGTCTGACGCACGACAGCGGAATCATCCACGATCAGGACCGTCACGGGTTTGGAGGAATGGCTCATGAGATGGCATCCAATATAATGTGATAAACTACACCAGTATGCCTTGATTCCTGGCTCCACGTCAATGCGGGCTTGAAAAGAGAAAGACGCATTTTGAAAACGGGTGGAAAAGGACTTGACGCAAACAAGGTGAACGGTTAATAATTTAGACTGTACAGTCCAGTCCATATTTCTCTTGCAGGTTCCCAGGCATGGCAGAATTGTCACCACAGGCCGCGCGTCGCGCGGAGATGCTTCAGGTGGCCCGACGGGTCTTTCTGGAGCGGGGTTTGAGCGCCAGCATGGAGCAGTTGGCCTGCGAAATGGGCATGGCCCGTCAGACCCTCTACAATCACTTCGAAAGCAAGGATCGGCTCTATGCCGAGATGATCCGGGCCACGGCCGAGTCGTTTCTTTTTTCGTTGCGCGCAGATGACACGGATTTCCGCGAATACCTGATCCAGTTCGGCCTGAACATCCGCAAGATCCTGCTGGCGGACGACGGTGTGGGACTGTTCCGCCTGATGGTCGCCGAAACCGCGCGCAGACCCGAGTTGGCCGAAATCGTGTATCACTCCGGGCCGGGCAACACCTTGAGTCAACTGCGCGGCGTGATGGAATCGGCCATGGCCAGGGGAAACATCCGGGAGGCGGAAGCGGATTTCGCCGCCGAAATGTTGCTGTCCATGCTGTTGGGGGTCGAGCAGGTGTTACGGGTGTTGGGGCGTCCGGAGCGTTCGGTCGAGGCGGAACGCCAGCGGGTGGTGTTGATCGTGGAGAGTTTTTTGCGTGCTTTTGCCCCGGATGAGCGGTCCGGGATCCCTGTTGGCGAGGAGTGATCATGAACGTTCGAGGATGGGTTGCGTGGGTCGTGGTGCCATTGGTTCTGGTTTTGACCGGTGGTTGCGAGCGGGGAGAGGCTCCGGCAGGAGCGGCCAAGGCTCCAGAGGCCAAGGCGCCGCCTCCCATGGAGGTGGAACGGGTGGCGGCGGTCCGCAAGACCCTGTCGTTGCGCCAGGAGGTGCCGGGACGGTTGCAGGCGGTCCGCACCGCCGAGATTCGCGCCCGGGTGGAAGGAATCGTCGAGCAGCGTCTGTTTTCCGAAGGCAGCGAGGTGAGCGTGGGAGCGCCGTTGTATCGGCTGGATGCCCGCGCCCTGGAGGCCCGGGTCAAGTCGGCCCGCGCCGCGCTGGACAAGGCGGCGGCGGAACGCCTGTTGGCCAAACAGACCGCAGAGCGCCTGAAAGGTCTGGTGGAAAGCGACGCGGTCAGCCGTCAGGAGTATGATCAGGCCGAAGCCCAACTCAAGAAGAGCGGAGCCGAAACCCTCGCCGCCGAGGCGGAGTTGACCCGCGCCCGCATCGATCTGGAATACGCCTCCATCGCCGCGCCCATCGCCGGTCGGGTGGGCCGCACCCGGGTCACCGAAGGGGCGTTGGTGGGCAAGGGCGAAGCCACCCATCTGACCACGGTGGAACAACTCGATCCCATCTGGGTCAACTTCACCCAGTCGGGACCGGATCTGTTCCGCATGCGTCGCGCCATTCGTCAGGGGGGAGCCAAGCCCATCGAAGAGGTCGAAGTCCAATTGATCCTGGAAGACGATGTGGAATACACCCTGCCGGGCAAATTGCAGTTCACCGACATGGCCGTGGATCCCCAGACCGGTTCCGTGGCGTTGCGCGCCGAATTTCCCAACCCGGACCGGATCTTGTTGCCAGGACAGTTCGTGCGGGTGCGATTGGCCATGGTCACTTCCGAAGGAATCGCCATTCCGCAGCGCACGGTGCAGACCTCGCCCCAGGGACAGATCGTGCTGATGGTGGACGAAAACAACAAGGTGGTGCCCCGTCCCATCAAGACCGGCGGCTTTTCCGGTCAGGACTGGATCGTGCTGGAAGGGCTGAAAGAGGGAGAAAAGGTGATTGGCAACGGCGCGCAAAAGGTGCGTCCCGGTGCCGTGGTCACCCCCAAGGATGCCGAAACCCCGGCGGCGGCCCCCGGCGGTCCCGGAGTGCCTGGCGCCAGTGGCTCGACAGCTCCCAAACCCGCCTCCTGATCTCTCCTGCGCTCTTGGAATCGTGCCATGTTGCCGAGATTCTTCATCGATCGACCGATTTTCGCCTGGGTGATCGCCCTGGTGATTCTGCTTGCCGGCGGGCTTTCGTTCAACAAGCTGCCGGTGGCCCAATATCCGGATGTGGCGCCCCCCGCCATCACCGTCAGCGCTGTTTATCCGGGCGCTTCGGCCCAGGTGGTGGAAGATACCGTCACCGCCCTGATCGAACAGGAGATGAACGGCCTGGAACATCTGCTCTACATGGAGTCCTCCAGCGACTCCCAGGGTGCCATGACCCTGACTTTGACCTTCGAGACCGGCAGCAATCTGGATGTCGCCTCGGTGGAGGCGCAAAACCGCATCAAGCGGGTCGAGGCCCGTCTGCCCGAGGAAGTGCGTCGCCAGGGGGTCACGGTGGCCAAATCGCGGCGCAATTTCTTGATGTTCATCACCATCTTCTCTCCGGATCAAAGCCAGGACCACATCGCCTTGGGCAGTTACACCGCAGCCTCGGTGCTGGAGCATCTGCGTCGGGTGCAAGGGGTGGGTGAGGCCATGCTGTTCGGCACCGAATACGCCATGCGCATCTGGCTGGATCCGGTGAGGTTGACCGAGTTCGGCATCTCTCCCGGCGAGGCCTTGCGGGCGGTGCGCGCCCGCAATACCCAACTGGTCACCGGCGAGTTGGGTCAACTGCCCGCCCTGCCGGGTCAGGAGATCAATGCCCCGATTCTGGTGCGTACCCGTTTGTCCAGCGCCGAGGAGTTCGGCGACATCATTCTGCGCTCCGATCCCACTGGCGCCACCGTGCGCCTGAAAGATGTGGCCAAGGTGGAGTGGGGTGCCCAGGAGTACGCCATCCGGGCGCGACTCAATGGTCAACCCACCGCTGCGGTGGGCATCAAGGTGGCGCCGGGGGCCAATGCCCTGGAGACCGCCGACCGGGTGCGGACCCGCATGGCGGAGTTGGCGAAATTCTTTCCCGCCGGCACCGCGTGGGATATCCCCTACGACACTTCCACTTTCATCAAGATCTCCATCCATGAGGTGCTGGTCACCCTGGGCGAGGCCATGGTGCTGGTCTTTTTCGTGATGTACATCTTTCTGGGCAACCTGCGGGCCACCTTCATTCCCGCCATCGTGGTGCCGGTGGCGTTGACCGGCGCCCTGGTGGGGATTTATCTGCTGGGCTACTCCATTAATGTGCTCACCCTGTTTGCCATGGTGCTTTCCATCGGCATCGTGGTGGATGATGCCATCGTGGTGGTGGAAAACGTCGAACGGGTCATGGCCGAAGACCATCTGCCCCCCCGCGAGGCCACCCAAAAGGCCATGACCCAGATTTTCGGGGCCATCATCGGCATCACGCTGGTGCTGTGCGCCGTGTTCATCCCCATGGCCTTCTTTAGCGGCAGCGTGGGGGCCATCTATCGTCAGTTCGCCGTGACCTTGGTGCTGACCATGCTCTTTTCGGTGCTGATGGCCCTGACTCTCACCCCGGCCTTGTGCGCCACCCTGCTCAAGAGCGGGCATGGCGAGGGGGGAGTGTCGGCTTCGGGCTGGGGGCCCATCGCCCTTTTCACCCGTCTGTTCGCCCGTTCCACGGTGGGCTATCGGGGGTCGGTGGGATTCATTTTGCGTCGTCCATTTTTCTTCATCGCACTGTATCTGGCTGTGGCCGGGATGGCCGTCTGGCTGTTCGTGAAACTGCCCAACGCCTTCTTGCCCGAAGAGGATCAGGGCTATTTCGTCACCATCATGCAACTGCCTCCCGGCGCCACTCAGGAACGTACCCTGGAGGTGCTCTCCGAGGTGGAGAAACACTATTTGCAACAGCCGGGGGTGGCCAAGGTGGTGGGGGTGGCGGGCTTCAGCTTTTTCGGACGCGGCCAGAATGCCGCCATCGCCTTCGTGCGGCTGAAAAGCTGGGATGAGCGCGTCACCCCGGAGTTGGGCGCCACTTCGCTGGTCATGCAGGCCAACATGGCCCTGTTCCGTATCAAGCAGGCGCTGATCTTTGCCATCAACGTGCCCCCCATTCCGGAGTTGGCCGCAGTCGGCGGGTTTGACTTGCGTTTGCAGGATCGGGCCGGTCTGGGTCGGGATCGTCTGCTCGAAGCCCGCAACCAGTTGATCGGCATGGCCTCCCAGGATGCCACCCTGTCCGGCGTCCGACCCGAAGGGCTGGAGGCCGGACCCCAATTGCTGCTGACCGTGGATCATCCCAAGGCCAATGCCCTGGGGATCGATCCGTCCGAACTCAACGAAACCCTTCAGGTCACCTTGGGTTCGGCCTACATCAACGACTTCACCAAGGATGGCCGCATTCTGCGGGTGCAGATGCAGGCCAATGCCGCCTCTCGCGCCCAGAAGGAGGAAATTCTGTCGGTGCGGGTGCGCAATCGGGCCGGCAAGCTGATTCCTTTGTCGGAATTCATCGATACCGAGTGGATTACCGGTTCTCCCAAGCTGGACCGCTACAACGGCATGCCCGCCATGAAACTTTCGGGCAATCCCGCACCCGGCAGAAGCACGGGTGAGGCCATGGCCGCCATGGAACGCCTGACTCAACAACTCCCGCCGGGATTTGGTTTCGAGTGGTCCGCCACCTCTTTCGAGGAGTCCTTGTCCGGCGCCCAGGTGCCCATGCTGTTCGGCTTGTCGTTGCTGGTGGTGTTTTTGTGTCTGGCGGCGCTTTACGAAAGCTGGTCCATTCCGTTTGCGGTGATGTTGATCGTGCCGGTGGGTCTGTTCGGCTCTGTGCTGGCGGTGTTGTCCCTCGGCATGCCCAACGATGTCTATTTCAAGGTGGGTTTGGTGGCCATCATCGGACTGTCGGCGAAAAATGCCATTTTGATCGTGGAGTTCGCCCGTACCCTCGCCGCCGATGGCCAAACCTCCCTGATCGATGCCACCCTGGAGGCGTGTCGCATGCGGTTTCGGCCCATTGTCATGACCTCGGCGGCCTTCATTCTCGGGGTGATGCCCTTGGCTGTGTCCACCGGCGCCGGAGCGGCCAGTCGGCGCGCCATCGGCACCGGGGTGATGGGGGGCATGTTGTCGGCCACGGTGCTGGGTCTGTTTTTTATCCCGGTGCTGTTTGTGGTCATCCGTCGTCTGTTTCCGGAACCGCCCTCGGTCCTGGCCGTGGTCGCGGAGTCCCGCGAGGAGAGTCGTCATGTTTGATCGTCGTTTGACCTGGATGGTGCTGCTGCCCATGCTGTTCGGCTGCTCTTTGAGCTCGGAGCTGTCCAAGCCCGCTCCCGGCATTCCCGGACAATGGCCGGGAGAGTCGGCGGCGCGGGACGCAAGCGCAACCATCGAACCTCATCCGGTACCGTGGCGGGAATTCTATGCCCATCCCCTGCTGCGACGGATGATCGATTCCGCGTTGGAAAATAACCGGGATCTGCGCGCTGCGGCGGCCCGCATGGAAAAGGCGGCGGCCCTGCTGGGTCTGGCGGGATCCGCCGGTCTGCCCACTTTGCAAGCCGATGGCGGTCATCAGGCCTCCCGCACCCCGGCGGATCTCTCCTCCACCGGTCAGGCGGCGATCTCCCATCGGGAGGATATGGGGCTGTCGTTGCCTGCCTTCGAGCTGGACCTGCGGGGCAGACTGGCGAGCCTGGAGGAGTCGGCCCGGGCCGACTATCTGGCCAGCAGCGAGGCCGCCTACGCGGTACGGGTGGTGTTGATCTCCCAGGTGGTGGAGACCTGCATCAGTTGGCGGGAGATGGTGGAGCGGAGCGCTTTGGCTCAGGCCGCGCTGTCGATCCAGCAGGAGTCGCGGGATCTGGCCCGGAAGCGGGTGGGGGCGGGTGTGACCCAGGCCCAGACCGATTTGCGTGCCGCCATGGTGCTGGAAGGGATGCGGGCCGATTTGGCCGAATCCCGCCGTCAGGAGTCTTTGGCTTTCAATGCGCTGCGGCTGTTGACCGGAACCGAACCCGATCCCTCCTGGCCCTGGCCGACCTTGGCGGAGTTGGATTTGATGGGACGGATGCGTTTGGCGTTGCCGGATCGGGTATTGACCTTGCGTCCCGACGTGCGCGCCGCCGAACAGCGTTTGCTGGGGGCCAACGCCAATATCGACGCCGCCCGCGCCGCCTTCTGGCCGCGCATTCTGTTGACCACTTCGGTGGGCAGCGCCAGTCAGGCCTTGAGTGGGCTGTTTGGGTCCGGTTCCATGGCCTGGAGTTTCGTGCCCCGGATCGATTTGCCGATTTTCGATTTCTCACGACGCCAGAACGAACTGGCCGCCGCCGAGGCGGAACGCAAGGCCCTGTTGGCCGAATACGAAAAAGTGGTGCAACAATCCTTCCGGGAGGTGGCGGACGCTTTGACTTCCCGTGGCGTGCTGGAGGAGCGTCTGAAGGCGCTCACCGCTACACGCGACGCCCAGAAGGGACGGGTGGTGTTGATCGACAAGCGTTATCGCGCCGGTCTGGACAGCCGCCAGTCCCTCCTGGATGCCCAGCAGGAGCTGCACGCCAACGAACAGCAGTTGTGCATGGCCCGGGCGCGGCTGTTGATCAATCAGATCCAGTTCTTTAAGGCGTTGGGGGGTGGGG
This sequence comes from Magnetococcales bacterium, assembly GCA_015231375.1. Lineage (GTDB taxonomy): Bacteria > Pseudomonadota > Magnetococcia > Magnetococcales > Magnetaquicoccaceae > Magnetaquiglobus. The sequence goes on from JADGBT010000035.1 coordinate 28,148, forward strand.
TGGCATAAGCCGGGAGTCGGCGCATACACCGTCGCGTCCATGCGTTTGGTGGCACCCCAGGGAACCGTGGTCAATTTTATCCCTTCTCTGCCGGTTCCCTGAGGGATCGGCGTCCCCTGCCACATTGACCTCTGGACGGCATTCCTGGTTCGGACGGAACGGATCGAACGGGGTCATGTTCGGCGTTCGTTGAGATCAGGAATCCAGCCAGTTGAGGGTGAGATAACGCATGCCGTTGCGGTCCTGGAAGGCGTTTTCCAACTCGGCGCGGGTCAAGCGCGTCGGATCCCCCATGTTCAACAGGATCCGCTCCCCGGTCTGCAAGCGCAGGATGGTCCGGTCGAAACGCTCCCGGTCCCAGCCAAGATGGGCACGCAGACGATGGATGGCGACGAAATTCCTGCCCTGCCCGATCTCCAGAAACGCATTATGCAGGGCTGTTTCGTCATCCGCGTCCGGCATGATCACGACGACGGGTTCCGGCGGCTTTCCAGAGCTGGAGAGACGCAGGATGGGGGTGAAATCGGCTTTCAGGCTGATGCAGACGATCTCGCCTGCCTCCAACAACCGTGTCAGGGCTGGGGCGACGCGGAGTTTGGGCATGGGCAGATTCAGGGCCAGTTGCGCGGGGGTGAAGGTTGCCAACCGTCTGGCCTTGTCGAGCAGAAAGGTCTCGTCCGACAGATTCAGCGCCACATACAGGGTGCGTCCCCCCTGGACGACGCGCAACACCTCGCCACAATGATGCCGTAACGCCCCGCTCAAGGCCGCCATGGAATCACCGGGGGACACCCCCAGATCGCGCGCCAGAACCACGCCAATCACCTTGAAAAACTCATTCCGGGAGACGAAAAGCTTCTCCCGGGCCTGCAGACGATCCAAGACGCGTTGGGCGATCACTGGAATCACGGTGACACCTTTATCATGAAGATTGGGGTGAATCGATCACGAACGTACCGATTCAAGACCTGGATGCTGGCCCCCATTCTACCCTTCCTGGTGAACACGCGCCAAGGGAATGCGCGCTGATTCGTGTGGCTCCGGTCTGGAACGCACCTGGAAGGTGTGCAAACGCCGTCGTCTGCGCACAGTGATTTTAGGAATGGTTCTGTTCTGGCGGCACGCTTGATCACCGGCGGTCGTCGGGGGAAAGGATGTCCCGGGCGACTTGGTTCGGCGTTTGATGCTTGCGTGCGGTTTTTCTATGCTTGAAACAGAAATCTGTATTGTTGATTCTGAATGGATACGTTATCTTTTCATTCTTGGCCGGGGGTGGACTTGTCCCTTTTCGATCATGCCACACGGAAATTCTATCGGAGTCATGACAAGGCATGGAAATCAAACAGATTCAGTTCCATAATCAGGTGTTTGACCGCTTGCTTTTGGAACCGTTGCAGCAGATGGATCCCATGTTTGTGCTTGTCTTCGCTGACAAGAAATATCTTCTGGATCCCGTTGTCGTATCCGGGTTGGAGGCTGCCTTTCCTGATGCGCATTGTGTGGGTGTTTCAACTGCGGGTGAAATTTCCAATCAGGGGATGAGCAACGAATCGTGCGTGGTGACTGCCATACGTTTTGCTCACGGCAGCGTGCGGGTGGCTACGGCGGAAGTCACGACTTTGGAGGAGTCCCGGCAGGCCGGCGTGGACGTTGGCAAAGGGTTATCGGGGTCTGACTTGCGAGCGGTGCTGCTCTTCGCACCCGGGTTGGCAGTCAACGGCTGCGCCTTGATCGCCGGATTGAGCAGCATCGTGGGCGAGGAGATGGATATCGTGGGCGGATTGGCTTGCGAATCGGGCATCATTCGGCAAACCCTGGTGATGTCTGCGGCCGAGGTCTCCGCGCAGCGTGTGGTGGCCGTGGGTCTGTACGGCGAGCATCTGGCGATCCGTCGCTGTTCCCAGGGCGGATGGGTTCCTTTTGGTCCCATGCGCAAGGTGACGCGGTGCGAGGGCCATGTTCTGCTGGAACTCGACGGAGAACCGGCTCTGGACCTCTACAGCCGTTATCTGGGGGAATACGCCAGGGAATTGCCCGATTCCGGGTTGCGTTTTCCGTTCGAGATGCATCATTCCAGACCCTTTTCCGCAGATCCCGGCGTGATTCGCACGGTTCTCGACGTGGACCGATCCCGTGGAGGGTTGATCCTGGGCGGGGAGGTTGACCCGAACGGTTATGTACGCCTCATGCATGTCACCAGTGCCAAACTGGTGAGCGGAGCCGGTCAGGCGGCAGATTGCGCGCAGGAGCAACAGATGATCAGCAGTCCTGGATTGGGGTTGTTGATTAGTTGCGTGGGTCGCAAACTCATTATGGGTGATCAAATTGTCGAGGAACTGGAGATGGTCCGTGACAGACTGGGACGTCAGCATACCGTGACGGGATTCTATGCCCACAGTGAGATCGGTCCTTTGGGAGCTACCCGAACCTGTGCGCTGCACAACCTGACCATGACCATTGCCCTGATCACCGAGGATGTCTGAAAGATGCATCGTCTTTTGCAACGGCAACTGCAAAAAGCCCTGGGGCTGAAGGATGATTGTGATGTCGAGGCCTGGTTGGCGCAGAGGGCTGGCTCGAATCCGGGAGAAACCCGGGAGTGGTTGTCGGGACTGGATGCCATCGGTTTCCTGAGCAGTATCAACGCCGCTTATGAACGCTATGAGCGTGACATCGCCCTGTGTGACCGCAGCCTTAATCTCTCTTCAGAGGAGCTGCATCAACTCAACGAACGTCTGCATCGTGAGTTGTTGTCGCAATCCAAGGTGTTGACATCGTTGCGTCAAACAGCCAACCAGTTGTTGATGGCTACCGGACAGCCCCTGTTGGAAGAGGATTTCGGCGGGTTGGAATATCTCACCCAGTTGATGTCCCAAATGGTGCGACAACGGGAACAAACGCAAAAAGATCTGGAGGAGACGCTCTTTCAGATGAAACGTGTCATCATCGAAAAGGCGGCCAACGCCATTGTCACCATGGACGCCACTGGACGGATACGCTCTTTCAACGCTGCGGCAGAACGATTGTTCGGTCATGCCGCTGATCGGATCATCGGGCAGAGCGTCAAGCGGTTGATGCACGCACGCGATCATGCGGCGCACGATCAAAGCATGGCGAACTACCTGGAGACCGGTGTCAGTCACATCATCGGCGTGGCCACGGAGTTGGAAGGTGTTCGGTCCGATGGCAGCACGGTTCCTGTCGAGTTGACGGTCAGCGAGATGGTGGTGGGTGGCGCGCGCATGTTTGTGGGCATCATGACGGATATCACCTTGCGCAAGCAATCCGCAGACCGTCTGCGTCACAGCGAAGCCACGGTCCGGGCGATTGTCGAGACTGCGGTCAATGGCATCATCACCATCGATGCGACGGGTACGGTATGTTTGTTCAATCCGTCGGCGGAAACCCTGTTCGGCTACAAAGCCGAAGAGGTCATCGGCCAGAACATCAAGATGCTCATGCCTTCCCCGTATCGCGAGGCCCACGACGGCTATTTGCGCCGCTATCTGGAAAGCGGCGCGCGTACCATCATCGGGGTTGGTCGGGAGGTGGAAGGGCGTCGGCGCGATGGGGAGACCTTTCCTTTGAATCTGGCGGTCAGCGAGTTGGGGATTGGCGATGAACGAATGTTCGTCGGCATCCTGACCGATTTGACCTCCCGCAAGGCGGTGGAACAGGCTCTGATCGATGCCAGGGAACTGGCGGATCAGGCCAATCGTCTCAAAGGAGATTTTCTGGCCAACATGAGCCATGAAATCCGTACACCGATGAATGCCATCATGGGGATGACCCATCTGGCCCTGCAAACCCATCTGACGGACAAACAGCGGGAATATTTGAGCAAGATTCAATACTCTGCCCGCAATCTGCTGGGTATTCTCAACGACATCCTCGACTTCTCCAAAATAGAGGCCGGTAAACTGACCATGGAGCAGATCGAGTTCCGGCTGGATGAGGTGTTGGACAACCTGGTCAACATGATTGGCACCAAGGCGGAAGAAAAAGGACTGGTTCTGGAGGTGTCTTGTGCCGGGTCTGTTCCGGAGGTGTTGGTGGGCGATCCGTTGCGTCTGGGGCAGGTGCTGATCAATCTTGGCAACAATGCGGTCAAGTTTACCGAAACGGGTCATATTCGGCTCTCCGTGGAGCGATTGGAAGACGCGAATTCACCGATTCGGCTGGGTTTTACCATTCAGGATACCGGGATCGGCATGAGCGAGGAGCAGCGGGAAAAGCTGTTCCAGGCTTTCATCCAGGCGGACTCTTCCACGACGCGTCGTTATGGGGGCACCGGTCTGGGGCTGTCCATCTGCAAACGGCTGGTGTCGCTGATGGGAGGGGAAATCCAGGTGGAGAGCCAATTTGGAAGCGGCAGCACCTTTCGTTTTAGCGCGTCGTTCGGCGGGGACGGGTTCGCCGCAGGAATCGACGCCCAGAAAGATGGACGATCCAGGCGTCACAAAAGTACCACAAAAAGACGGGACGGAGAGGCCATCCATGGCATTCTGGGTGCTCATGTGCTGCTAGTCGAAGACAACCGGATCAACCAGCAGGTCGCCACGGAGTTGCTGGAGTCCAACGGCCTGTTCGTGACCCTGGCCAGCAACGGTCTGGAGGCGCTGGAGTGGCTGGGCCGAAAGTCGTTTGATCTGGTGCTGATGGATGTGCAAATGCCCAAAATGGATGGGTATGCGGTGGCACGGGAGATGCGCCGTGATCCCCGTTGGCACAATCTGCCCATCCTGGCCATGACCGCGCATGTCATGGCCGGGGATCGGGAAAAATGTCTGGCAGCGGGCATGGATGACCATATTGCCAAGCCGATTGATCCCGATCGGCTCTTCGAGGCGCTGGTGAGCTGGATTGCCTCCGGCAGACGCGAGGGGCAACCTGGTTGCCCTGCGTCCGACGCAATGCCGGAGGAACGATTGCCCACAGGCTTGACAGTCATCGACATCACCGCCGGAGTCCGGAAGACTGGAGGAAAATCAGGGTTCTTCAAGAAATTGCTTCGAGAATTCTATCGTGATTATCATAATGTTGCCTCACGCATGCGGCATCTTGTGACCTGCGGGGATGGCGTCGGGGCGTTGCGACTGGCCCATACGCTCAAGGGGGTAGCCGGTTCCCTGGGGGCACTCCCTCTCGCTCAGGCAGCCATGGGATTGGAAGCCTGTCTAAGCAAAGGACAATGCCATGCCGACGCAGCAGAACTGACCTTGCTGGAACAGCGGGCAACCGTGTTGTGGGCAGAACTCGCCCCTTGGGTACACGAACAGGCCTCCATTCCCGTCCTCCCCACCCGTCGCACGGAGACGATCCCCGTGAACAGGGAAGAGGTGACCCAACGTGTTCAAGAGTTGATCCGTCTGTTGCGTTCGGGTCATTCTAAAAGTGGTGCAAAACTGGCCGAATTGCGGGGCATGGCCGGTGATCCGACCGGCGGACCTCTGGTGGAGATCGCTGCCCGGATTGAAGAGTACGAATTTGACGCGGCGCTGGCATGTCTGTTGGATTGGGCCAATTCTTTACAGATCCGGATCCCGGAAGGAGTTTGAATCATGGAAGAAAATCGCATGACCCTGCTGCTTGTCGATGACGAGCCGTTCAATTTGCATCTGCTCCAGGAACTGCTGGAACCAGATTATGATCTTTTGCTGGCCAAAAACGGTGAACAGGCTTTGCAGCGGGTGCGGGCTGTGCCGCCTCCCGACCTGATCCTGCTGGACATCATGATGCCCGGGGTGGATGGCTATCAGGTGTTGGAACGGTTGCAGGCCGATCCGAACACACAAAAGATTCCGGTCATTTTCATCACGGCCATGGGAGATGTCGCGAATGAAGCCAAGGGGTTGGAGCTCGGGGCTGTCGATTACATCAGCAAGCCCATCTCGCTGGCGATTGTGGAGGCGCGGGTCAAGACCCATCTGACCTTGAGAAAAAACATGGTCGCTTTGCAAGAATTGAATGCCCAACTGGAGAGCAAAAACGATCAGCTTTCAACATTGAACACCATTCTACAGAACATGGCCATGCGGGATGGCCTGACCGGAATTCCCAATCGGCGCCATTTTGATCAATATCTGGAGCAAGAGTGGAACCGTGCATTGCGGGATCAGGCTGGTTTGGCATTGATCTTGATGGATATCGATTTTTTCAAACCCTTCAATGACCACTATGGACATGCCGAGGGAGACGAGTGCCTCAAACAAGTGGCGCGGGCCCTGGCAGACGCCATGCCTAGGAGCGTGGATCTGCTGGCCCGTTATGGAGGCGAGGAGTTTGTGTGCGTGTTGCCTGACACCAATCTGGATGGCTTGATCGTGGTTGGCAACAAGCTGCGGGAGACTATCCATGCACTTGGTTTGCCTCACCATTATTCGAAAGTGGCCGATCATATCACCATCAGCATGGGTGGGGTGAGTATGATCCCCTCCCGTGACATCTCCCCCGCCTCCCTGGTGAAAGCCGCTGACGACCGGTTGTATCAGGCCAAGGCGGCGGGACGGGACCGGTTGTGTGCTGAGCGGACTGCAATAGACTGAAATGTATTGTCGATGGTGTTGTTGTCTTGCCGCCGATTTCCTGGAAACGGTGAGTTTTAGATGTCCGAATTCCAGACGGTTGGAGCGACCATGCATCCTGCGTATGGCACCGCGCTGTCCATTCGCTTTATCCTGTGTGCCAGCACCGCATTCCGACTCATTCGGCGGCAAGGTAAAAGTATGACAAAATTGTAACCGGAAATGGCCATTTGTATCCAAATCGGGCCGGAATGGTCGCAATTGTGGAAAAAGCATGACAGGAAGCGGATGAAACGCACAGATATCTTACAATAAATCATTTTATTTTCAGATGGTTCTGGCTTATACTTTCCTTCATTCGATGTCTGGACGGTTTCGTCACTTCTTTTCGTACCCTTGAATGGAGGCTGTTGCCATGAAGACCACCCTCGTCAAAAGATTTTTGCCCCTGGCCGTTACCCTCTCCCTGATGGCCGGTACCGCCATGGCCCAGGAAAATCCCGGACAAAATGCTCCCCCCGCCGCTCCGGGTGATCAGACCGCCTGGCAGGGCATGGGTCATCCCGGCATGCAGGGTGGACCCTGGGGTGGTCCCGGCATGGGTCCGGGCATGATGGGCGGACAGCGGGGCAATCCGAATATGGGCCAGCCGGGCATGGGTCCGGGCATGGGTCCGGGCATGGGCAATCCGAATATGGGCCAGCCGGGCATGGGCAATCCGAATATGGGTCAGCCGGGTATGGGTCGTCCGGGCATGATGGGCAGACAGGCTGGTGGCATGGATGGCGCTTCCTGGTCCGAACCGGCTGAGGCGCTCAACAGCCGCCTGGAGTCGATGAAACAGCATTTGACCATCACGGCGGCCCAGGAGCCGGCCTGGAAGGCGTATGTCAAGGCCGTGAGCGAGCAGAACGAAGCCAAAGGCGTCATGCGCAAAGAGATGTTCACCACGCCTCCGAAAGATGATGTGGATATGGAAACGCGGCGCATCGAGGGCATGGAGCGCATGCTGACCCACAAAAAGGCTGTTCTGACCACCTACAAGGCCCTGCTGGCCCAGTTGGACGAGCGTCAGAAGGGCATTCTGGGACCGGCGCAGACCCAACCCTGCCAGCCGTGACGCTTGATTCATCCCGTTGTTGATGGAGGCCCGCTGGGCAGGGGGTGATCATGGTGCCCGAACCTTGGAACGTGACTCACGATTTGAAAGTCGCCGGGATGGTCTGCGCCGAATGCGCCGAAATCATCGCCGAGGGGCTGGGCGCCTTGAACGGTGTTTTGAAGGTGGTCACACACTGGCACCGGAATACCGTGACCGTCACCTATGATCTGCAACGGGTGCGGATTCACGCCTTGGAGAAACTGTTGACCGAGATCGGGTTTCCCCCCGATCCCGGTTTCATTCAGCGCAAAAAAAGGGACTGGATCCGCTTCGTGGACCAGAATACCCTCGATGCCATGAAACACCGGGGAGCCTGTTGCAATCGGCCTCCCCGGTGATTTTTCCTTTATGGCATTGGCTGGCCCTTTGGCGGGTCACGCAGCCCCCGCGCCATTAATCCTTCGCCATCCCGCAAGAGTCGTGCGATGATGCACGGGTCTTTTCGTTGGTTTCTGACGTTTTCCAAAACCAGACATTTTAAAAAATTCAAGAACGGGAGAAACCCCATGGTGACATTCCCCGTGGGCGGCATGTCGTGCGCCTCGTGTTCGGGTCGGGTGGAGCGGGCCTTGTCGGCCATTCCCGGTGTGGAAAGGGCTTTGGTGAATCTGACCATGGCCCAGGCCACGGTGATGGGCGAGGTTCCCCTGGATACCCTGATTTCGGCGGTGCGGGAGATTGGCTTTCAGGTGCCGGTGGTGACCGAATCGTTTGCCATTCAGGGATTGTCCTGCGCCTCGTGCGCGGCCAAGGCGGAACGCGCCTTGAGCGGCATCACGGGCGTCATGCGGGCACGGGTCAATCTGGCCTCCCACGAAGCCCTGGTGGCCCATGTGCCGGATGTGGTCACCTTCGAAAATCTGCAACAGGCGGTTCAATCCGTGGGATTCACCCTGGTCAGAACCCGACCGGACGCCGATCCCATGGATCTGGCCGAAAGCGAACGTCTGCATGAATACAAGCAGATCAAAGGGCGTCTGCGGATCGGTGCCGTGTTGTTGATCGCCAACATGGCGGTCATGCATGGACATTGGCACGGGATGGAGGCGTGGTTGCAATTCGCCTTGGTCACACCGGTACAATTCTGGGTGGGATGGCCGTTTCATGTCAACGCCTGGTCGGCGCTGCGGCATGGCGGAGCCAATATGCACACCCTGGTCACGGTCGGAACCTTTTCCGCTTATCTGTATTCGGTGCTGGTGCTGCTGGCGCCGGGTCTGTTTGTCGCCCGAGGGGTGGCGGCCGAGGTCTATTTCGAGACTTCGGGCATGATCATCGTCTTGATCCTGTTGGGTCGATTTCTGGAGATTCGCGCCAAGGGGAAAACCTCCCAGGCGATTCGCGCGCTCATGGGGCTGACCCCCAAGGTGGCACGCGTGGTGCGCGACGGGCAGGAGATGGATATCCCGTTGCGGGATGTGTTGGTCGGGGACTCCTTTGTGGTGCGTCCGGGGGAGAAAATCCCGGTGGATGGCATTATTCTGAAAGGACATGCCACGCTGGACGAGTCCATGTTGACCGGCGAGGCCATGCCCGTGGAACGCGGACCAGGAGAGGCGGTGACCGGCGGAACCATCAATCGGACCGGATCCCTGATCGGCAAGGCGGTGAAGGTGGGTCGGGATACGGCATTGGCCCGTATCGTGGAGATGGTGCGGGAAGCCCAAGGGGTCAAGCCGCCGATTGCCCGTCTGGCGGATCGGATCGCAGCGATTTTTGTGCCGGTGGTGATGGGGATCGCGTTGGTGACGTTCGGCGTGTGGTATGGGTTTGGACCCGAGCCGTCATTCAATTACGCCTTGTTGAATTTTGTCGCGGTGTTGATCATCGCCTGTCCGTGCGCGCTCGGATTGGCCACGCCGACTTCGATTCTGGT
>JADGBT010000036.1:0-31837 GCA_015231375.1 Magnetococcales bacterium
CGCCGGCGACGACAACACCGCCGCCGTCGGTGAGGACAAGACCGCCGCCGTCGGTGAGGACAAGACCGCCGTCGTCGGTGAGGACAAGCCCGCCGTCCGGGACGTGCAAGCCGTCGTCGTCGGTGAGGACGAGCCCGCCGTCCGGGACATGCAAGCCGCCATCGTCGGTGAGGACGAGACCACCGTCCGGGACGTGCAAGCCGCCGTCGTCGGTAAGGACGAGACCGCCGTCGTCGGTGAGGACGAGACCACCGTCCGGGACGTGTAAGCCACCGTCTGGTACCTGCAAGCCACCGTCGTCCGCTCAGCAGGAGGGTGTGTCGGAGCATGGGACCATGCGTAACGATCAGATGGTTGGAACGGAGGGGGATGACCATCTTTGGGGCGGAAGGGGGGATGATACCTTCCGTGGCGAAGGTGGAGATGATGTGATGTATGGTGAGGCCGGCAATGATCTGTTCATCTTCGGATCTGCACAGAGTGCGTTTGTCGATGGTGGGCAGGCAGGCAAGTGGACTGATATTATCGACATGACGGATCAGTCCCTGAATCTGACCGGTCAATACGATGGAGGATGGACCGCCCAGGTTGAAAACGAGATGGTGAGCGTGACCGATCCGAATCAACATGGCGTGCTTGATAATTTGCACAATGCTTCAGGAACGATCACGTTTACCGGATCAGGAGAAGTGATCCAATTCCAGAACATCGACAAGATCGAGTGGTAACGGTTCTGTCGTCGCTTGAGTAGTGGGAATGGCCCGGAGGAATGTTTCTTCGGGCCATTTCTTTTGGTGCGCCCGGCAGGGCGCGCATACTTGGCGGTGAAAGTCCTCTACAGGCCCGTGAAGGTGTGTGCGCATGATCCGGGGAGGTCTGTCCGTTTGCCGAGTGCTACTTGTCATCGAGAGGTGATGGGATGAGCGGGCAGAAGTCAGCCGAGGGCCTCTGTTTTGCCGTTATGCGGACGACTGCCATATTGATGTGCAGACGAAAGGGGCGGGGGATCGGGTGCTGGAGTCGTTTACGCACTCTCTGCGGAAAGAGTTGAAGAGTTCACGGTCAACCCGGAAAAGAGCGCGGTGGATCGGCTTTGGAAGAGGAAAATTCCGGGTTGTGGCATGATTTTTCACGAGCAGCCACGCCTGAAGGTGGCGGACAGCAGTGTGGAGCGTCTGAAAGGCACGATCCGGGAAGAAATTCGGAAGTTACTGTTGAACCCACTGCGGCGACTTCAATGTGCCGTATGAACGGCTGTATACGGAACCCTATGTTATGATGGTTGGGAGGACGGCGGGGGTAACCCCGCCTCCTGCCCGATATTTATCCATGCTTTAAGTTGATAAGGGTCTGAAAGTTTTGTCTCAGGCGGCGAAGTTGCTGGACACGAAATCCCAGTTGACCAGATTCCAGAACGCCTCGACATACTTGGGACGGGCGTTGCGGAAATCCACATAATAGGCGTGTTCCCACACATCGCAGGTCAGCAGCGCGGTTTTGCCATCGGTCATGGGCGTGCCGGCGTTGCTGGTGCTCACCAGATCCAGCGATCCGTCCGCGTTCTTGACCAGCCAAGCCCAGCCGGAACCAAAGGTGCCGATCGCCGTGGCGGTGAATTTCTCCTTGAAGGCCTCGAAGGAACCGAATTTGGCGTTGATGGCGTCTGCCAGGGCGCCGGTCGGAGCGCCACCGCCATTCGGCGAAAGACAATTCCAATAGAAGGTGTGATTCCAGACCTGAGCGGCGTTGTTGAACAGTCCGCCGGAGGATCCCTTGATGATCTCTTCCAGGGATTTGTCCTGATTGTCCGTGCCTTCGATCAGTTTGTTCAGGTTGGTCACATAGGTCTGGTGATGCTTGCCATGGTGGAAATCCAGGGTTTCTGCGGAGATGTGGGGTTCCAGGGCGTTTTGGGCATAGGGCAGGGAGGGCAGTTGAAAACTCATGGTGACAATCCTCATGTGTTTGATGTGAACGAAAGACGATTTGTCTCAACCCGGTATCAGGGATGGTGATAATGATACCGCAAGATTCATGCGGATGCTACCAGAGATGAGAAGTGTCTGTCCATAATAATCCTGATTGTGAATGACGTTGATATGGATAATGAATACCTGCTGAAGCGTTACTGTTTGTTGTCTTTAATCGATTAATGGATGCTTTTGCATGGGAACAAAAACAAACCACTGAAATCCATACAGGAGTGCCCAATGCTCAATCCAGTCGATTTGCTCAGCCATAAATTTGCCAGCGCGATGAACGGTCAGGATTTGCTGACCAGTCGTTCCAGCAGTGTCACGGATGGAACCACCCAATCCATCTATTTGGGCCTTGCCCATCCGGGCAGTGCCGAAAGCGATCCGGTTTGGATGATCAAGCGGATCGCGATTCAGGGCAATGGCGACACGGTGACCCTGTTTGCTGACGGGCAGGCGCAATTCAATCAGGTGTGGGCGGATCGCGCCACGTTGGTCTACGCATAGGGGGAGTGGATCATGTATCAATACAAATTGAACCCCATGACCGGACAATTCAATCTGGTCAAGGATTCCCTGGATCTGGGAAGTGCCTATCGGGGGGTCTACGGCGCCGGGGTGAGTTATTCCGTTGGGCAGGTGGTGTCGGTGCAAGGCGGCCTGTATGTGTGTCTTCAGGGCGGCAGTGGTCACGAACCGCTGACCAGTCCGGATTTCTGGGATGCCCTGGAGTTGCAAGGTCCAACCGGCAATCCGGGCCCGCAGGGCCCGCAAGGTCCGATCGGGGCAAACGGACCTCAGGGGGTCGCCGGTCCGCAAGGCCTGCCCGGGGAACCGGGAGCGCCCGGGGATGCCGGTCCGCCAGGTCCGCAGGGGATTCCAGGTGAAACGGGACCGCAAGGCTTGCAGGGTCCGCAAGGTCCGCAAGGAGTCGTCGGGGATGCCGGTCCGCCAGGTCCGCAGGGGATTCCAGGTGAAACGGGACCGCAAGGCTTGCAAGGTCCGCAAGGTCCGCAAGGCCCGCAGGGTGCCGTGACTCTGGATGAGCTGTCCGATGCCAAGGTCTCTTCGAGCAGTGTTTATCTGGGTTCGTCACCCGGCGCTTTGCAGGGGACTCCGGCCAAGAATATCAGTATCGGTGTGGGATCGTTTCCGGTGTTGCGCGCCGGTTACAACAATGTCTCTTTGATTCATACCTCCTTGAGCAGTGTGCAGGATGGATACAACAATGTGGCCATCGGCGACCACGCCGCCGGCAGCCTCACGACCGGATCCGCCGTGATCGCCATTGGTCCGGATGCGGCCCGATACACCCCTGGCGGTGCCATTGGAACCGTGGTGGTGGGCGGTCTGGCTGGAGATTATGCGGGGAATCGGTGTGTCGTGATCGGGTACATTGCCGCCAATGGCGGGGCGATTGGAGACTCCAGTATTTTTATTGGATCCCAGGCCGGATATGTCGCCACCCACAACGGTTACAGCATCGGGATCGGATACAATGCGTTGCGAAGCGCATCGCTTGGTGGGGATAACATCGCCATCGGCGCGCATGCCAACTACGGCGGTTTGACCGGGAGTTACAACATCACCCTCGGCACGGCGGCTGGCCAGGCGATGACCGGCGCCAATTATGACATCATGATCGGTTACGGGGCCAATCCGTCCAGCGCCGCTGCCGACAATGAACTCAACATCGGCAACACGTTGTATGCCACCGGGTTGCTCGGCACCACCCTGCGCAAGGTGGGAATCGGTGTTCAGTTGCCTGCCGCCCAACTGGATGTGGATACCGGCGGGGACGTGCCTGGAATCCGTGTGGATCGGGCCACGACCACGGCCACGGATCCTTTGGTTCAATTGGTCTCGAATGTGGGCGGCGTCAATACCACGGTTGCCTATATCGAGGCGGATGGCAGTTATGTGGAGGTTTCGGACCGTCGGTTGAAGACCAACATCGTCGATGCCACTCCGAAACTCGATGATCTGATGCGAGTGCGGGTTGTCAATTTCACTTGGAAATCCGACCCCGACGGCAAGAAGAGTCTGGGGGTGATCGCCCAGGAGGTTCAGGAGATTTTTCCTTCCATCGTGCGGCCTTCTCCGGTGCATACCGCCATGGTGAAGGATCCGTCTTGGATTCCGGAAGCGGGGCTGTGGGTTGCCCGGACCATTGAGGTCGAAGGTGTCGAGCGTCTGGAAACCGGGCAGGAGATTTCAGACCGGGTGGAGGCCAGTCGTCCGTTGCATCCGGTCCAGGAGGGCGAAGCGTTGCTGGCGGTCAGTTATGAGGCGTTTGTGCCCATGTTGATCAAGGGGTTGCAGGAGATGCAGACCAGACACGAGGCCTTGTTGACGCGGGTGATGGCTCTGGAAGGCATGGGGTGAGTTTTTTTTCGACACCGGGTGGAGGAAACGTCTCCTCCACCCGGTGTCGTGGGCGCGGACTGGGTATGTTCATGACGCGCTGATTGTTTGTGTCAAACTTGATCACAGAGAAAAAAGCATGTAACAGTCAGGAGCGACCGATGGCGTGATCCATTTTTCTCGCATGGATCCTGGTGGTATGTCAGGTCACCGGCAAAGAGCGGGGGAGGTCTTTCAAGGGTATGCACAAGATTCGGAATCCGGAGGCGCTGGAAGAGACCGGTTCACGCGCCAGGGCCGACAGTCCTGAAGGGTGGGCTGTTGAGGTCGCCAAGGCGCGCGTCGTCACGTCGCCACAGGGTGCTCTGGACGCTGCGGCGACCGGAGGCGTGGCGCTGGTCACCGGGGGCGGAAAACGGTTGGGGGCGGCCTTGTGTCTGGAGTTGGCCCGGCTCGGTTACGCTGTTGGAGTGGTGTATCATCAGGATGCGGAGGCGGCGCGGCGGACCGTGGATGCGATTGTGCGTCAGGGGGGGATGGCCCGACCGTTTCGTTTGGACCTGAAGGATCCTGACGGCGCGGACGTCTTGCTGGATGAGGCGAGTGCCGCGTTGGGTGGTGTTCCGGGAGTGTTGGTGAACAATGCCGCTCTGTTTCATCCCACTCGGATCGATGGGGGGTCGTGGGAGGAGTTGGGCGCGTTGTTCCAGGTGAACCTTCAAGGTCCGCTGTGGTTGGCGTTGCGCGCGGCGCGGCGCATGGCGGCGCAGGGTGGCGGGCAGATCATCAACATGGGTGATATCTGGGGTGTTCGTCCGTTGGCCGGGCATGCGGGTTATGGCGCTTCCAAGGCGGGCATGATTATGGCCACGCAGGTTCTGGCGCGGGATTTGGCTCCGGCGGTGCGGGTGAACGCCATCGCGCCGGGGGCGATCCTGCCTCCGGACGCGGCTTCCGGTCCCGAGGCCGACGCCTATCGGAGGATGCTGACCAGAACCCCGTTGGCCGATCAGGCCGGACCCGAAGCGGTGACGGCGGCTTTGCGTTATCTGTTGGCCGCTTCTTATGTCACCGGGGAGATCCTGCGGGTGGATGGGGGGCGGTGGTTGGCGTGAGAATCATGATGTGGAAAGCAAAAGTGGCAATGGCGGGTCCAGGGATGGCACATCCCTGGTGGGATCCAAGGGCAAAGCCCTTGGGACTTTAAAAACATAAAATTCTATATAATTAATATTAAAAAATATAATTTTATGTTTTTAAAGTCAAAACCCTGGGGGAAGAATCCCCCAGACCCCCGCTTTTTTTTCAATGGAAACCCCTTTTTGGATCAGGGATGAAACGCCAGCAGGGAGTCTTGAATGCGGGCGTAGAGTTCGCGGGTCCAGGGGATGTCGGCCAGGGGTCTGATTTCCTTGTCGCGGCGCAGATCATAAGGGGAGACGATCACCTGTACGTTGTCCAGCCCAGCCCAGGCGGTCAGCACGAACAACTCCTCAATGGCCCGATCCCCCAGCGCGATGCAGCCGATCGAATAATTGTCGCCGTGAATGAAGATGTCACCCCCCAGTCGATGGCGTCGTTCCGGTTCCGCCATGGCCCGGTCGAACTCGTTCGGGTAGTCCAGCTTCATGGAGAGATGATAGGAGCTGTTGGGATTGAGGAAGGTGATGCGGTACATGCCTTCCGGGATCTGGCGGTCGCCCTGACGGCGTTTGGGACCGAGTTCGCCGCTGAAGGCGGTGAAGGGATAACTTTTGATCCGTTTCATCGGGCCGTGCGTGTCTCCACCCCACAGCTCCAGGCGTCGTTCCTTTTTGAATCCCAGCAAAGCCAATCGCGCGGAGGGGTAGGGAACATCGGCCAGTTTGAAATCCTGCATCAGACGGTTGCGCACCAGCTTGTCGTAGTACCCGACCACCTGTTTGACGTTGTTTGGACTTTTTTCCAGGGCGAACTCCCGGTTGGGGTCCGGTTTGGTCTCTGAAAACGTGTATTCCAGGGGCAGATTGGTGGGGTTGAGCACCTGCATGTCAATCAGATGGGGGGAGCGGGGTTTGGCAAACGGATCCGTGATGCACCCGTGAAGGCCCAGGGTGAGGGTCAGCAGGGTCCACAACGGCACCTTTCGGGGTTTGAACGCCAGTTTGATGCGCATATTCATCGTGCTCCATCCGTGAAGGCCACCACTACCGTCAAAAGGGTGGTCATGGCAGGTGAATGGAGCCGTTAAAGCAAGAATGGTGCCGTTTTTTTGTGGCAAGGCAGCTTCAGTGCGCGAGGGGTTTCCAGCCAACGTGATCGAAGTGGCGACCGTAGAGGTCCAGGGCGTGGACGATCATGGCGGCACCGGAGGATTGGCCCATCTGGGCTTCCATGGCATCGGCTCCCTGAATCACCTCGGAGAGCACCAGATGCAGTTGGGTGTCGGCTTCGGGAGTCAGTTTGCAGTTTTTGGTGATCTGGTTGATGTGTTGGTGCATTTTTTTTGCGAGGGCGACGTATTGACGGTTGGAGAGGGCGCCGGAGCGGATGCGGGGCAGGGCCTCTTTGATGTCGCGTTGGATTGCCTCCATGCCTTTGCGCAGAGCGGCATCGGTTTGCCAGGGTTTGCCGTTGTTCAGGGTCAGTCCGGATTCGCTGCGCGTGACGCCATTGGGTTCGTGTTGTTCGAGCGCTGTCCAGCCGAAGCGCGGGCCGATGGTCAAGAGCAACAGGACCAGCAGCATGCGCGGAAGTCGTGGGAATCGGGACATCATGGAAACTTGACCTCGCTCTTCAAAGGGCCTCGGTTTTGCGACCCGTCCGATGGCCCGGAGTGGAAACGATTCTGGATTCATGCCGCAAAGTTTGCAACCGTTGATCACGAATTGTAATGGCATGTTTGGCCAATTTCTGTCAAGGGATTTGCCGAATGGTCCGGGGATGGTTATGATCGTCGCGCGGGTCAACACTCTTGACATGGAAAAACCTAAGGAGACAACGGTATGAAGAGATGGCGAAGTCGGCTGTTGGCGGGTGTGTTCGGCGTGTGTGTGGCGGGGGCGGGTATGGCCTGGGCCGGTCAATCCGAGCCTGACATCACCGGTGAGGGGAAGTTGAACAGCATCGATCCGGGCAAACGGAGCGTGAATATCCACCATGGTCCCATTCCGGTCTTGCAGTGGCCCGCCATGACCATGGATTTTGCCGTGGCCCCCGGTGTGGATCTCAAACCATTGCAACCCGGCAAGAATGTGCGTTTCATTCTGAAGAAAGAGGCTCAGACCGGCTATCGGATCACGGGGATCACGCCGACTCCTTGAGCGCAATGGGTGGTTTCTTAAGGATCAACAAAACAAACAGGAGCGGACAGTGAAACACGGAAGAGAGTGGAGCCTGGGTATGGCTGTGGGGATTGCGTTGGGTGGCATGATCTGGTCCGATTCGGGACAGGCCGCCGAACAGGTTTCATCGATTGCCAGGGGAGGCAGGCTGTACGACAAATGGTTCGAGGTGACCGGTGCGCCGGAGCCGTCAACGGCCCATCCGGCTTATCCGCCGAGCGGGGGGTATGCGGACAAGGCCAAGGATACCTGGCGTTGCAAAGAGTGTCACGGATGGGATTACCAGGGCAAACTGGGAGCCTACGCCACCGGCAAACATGCCACCGGTATCGTGGGCATCGGACGGCTCAATCAGGGGGATGCCGCCACGGTGGTGAAAATCCTCAAGAATGACACGCATCTCTACGGCGACAAACTGGCGGAACAGGATCTGAGCGATCTGGCTCTGTTCGTCACGCAGGGGCAGGTGGAGATGGCACGCTGGATCGACGGCAAGAGCAAAGAGGCCAAAGGGGATCGTCAGCGGGGCGAGGCGGTTTACAATACCATTTGCGCCGGGTGTCATGGCAAGGATGGGCAGGCGGTGCAAAAGATGCCGCCGGTGGGCAAGGTGGCCTCGGAAAATCCGTGGGAAACCCTGCACAAAATCCTCAATGGGGAACCGGATTCCAAGATGCCGGCCTTGCGCGCCTTGGATCCGCAGATTGCGGTCGATGTGTTGAGCTACGCCGCCACGCTCCCGAAGGGGAAACCGGGTCAGTGACGACCTTGGCGTGATTGAGATTGGACAGCAGGGACAGGCCGTTGCGCCGGATGCACGCATCGGCCTGTCCCGATGTTTTGTCGGCGTCGGCGTTCCCGTTGGCGTCCCGGGACTGTGACAGTCCGCGTCGCGGAAGCGTTTCGCAGTGTCAGAATTCCGAAGCGGTTTTCGGTTTCCAGTGGCGCGCCATCTCCTGGGCGCGGGCGATTTCATCCGGTTTCATGATATTGGCCAACTGGTCCCGCTCCTTGAGCGCGTTTTCGTCGCCCTGGGCGGCGGCCAGATTGAGCCACATGTGAGCCTGCACGCTCTCCTGACCCACCCCCTGACCGTTGCGAAAGAGCATGCCCAGATGGTACTGGGCCTGGGCGAATCCCTGTTCCGCCGCCTCCCGGAACCAGCGTTCCGCCTGCTTGTAGTCCTGAAGCACCCCCTGGCCTTTTTTGTAGAGCAGTCCCAGATTGTTTTTGGCCACCGGACTGCCGGCTTCCGCCGCCTTGAGATACCAGCGCATCGCCTCTTCCATCGAGCGCGGCACCCCTTGTCCCAGTTCGTGCATCACACCCAGATTGCTTTGGGCTTCGGCGTCTCCCTGATCGGCGGCCTTGCGGTACCAGTAGGCCGCTTCCTGGAAATCCTGAGGCACGCCCTGGCCTTGTTTGTAGAGTACGGCCAGAGCGTGTTGCGATTTGGCCAATCCCTGTTGCGCCGCCTTGCGCAGCCACGGTTCGGCCCGGCGTTGCTCCTGGGGGCTGCCTGCGGCTTGCTGATACATCAGGCCAAGATTCTGCTGGGCGATGAGGTTGCCTTGATTGGCGGCTTTCAGAAACCATTTTTCCGCCTCGGACAGGTTGCGGGTCACGCCCTGGCCTTCGTGATACATCAATCCCAGATTGTTTTGCGCCTCGGGATCTCCGCGTTCGGCGGCTTGCAGATACTGCTGGCGCAAGGTCGCGTCCGGATCCGGATCGGCGGTGGCCAGGGCCGCAATCAACAGGGTCAGGGCCAAGACCAGGGCCGGACTCAGCAGGGTCAAGGCCAGGGTCGGAATTCGGGATCGTGGCGGCAGACGGGGTGTGTTCATGGGGCGTGGTTTGGCAGGTTGAGGGTCATCCGGTCGCAGCCGAGTTCCAGGGGGCCGGAATAGTGGCGACGGCACTGGTCGAAGAATTGGGAATCCGGTCCGTCGATGGGATAGAAATGGGTCAGGATCAGCCGTCTGACGCGGGCCTGGGTCGCCATGTGTCCACACAATCCGGCGGACAGATGTCCTTCGGCCTTGGCTTCGTCCAGGGTGGAACACTCCAGGATGGCCAGGTCCGCGTCGGCGAGAAAGGTCACCAGTCCCGGATCCTGGTCCGTATCCCCGGAGAAAACCACCGCATGGCCCTGATGCTCGAAACGATAGGCGCGGCTGGCGAAACGGCTGGAGTGGGGCGTGGCGTGGGTGCGGATCGTCAGGCCATCCAGTTCCCAGCACTCCGGGGCCTCGCGCACCTCAAACGGGAACGTGGTGGGAGGCGCGGCCACCGGGGCGACGATCCGGTCGAAAAAGTCGGGGAATCCCGGGGGACCGTACAAGGTGAAGGGTCGGGTGCGTTCCATGCCCGGCAGGTGCATGGCATGCACCAAAGGAGTCAGATCCCCGATGTGGTCGGCATGTACATGGGTGATGAAGGCGCCGTCCAACTCCTGAAAACTTGATCCTATCCTCTTGAGTTGCAACAGGGTGCCGCTGCCGCAGTCGATGAGGTAGCGGCGTTGCGCCACTTCCAGGCAATAGCCCGGAGAGTGTCGCTGAAGCGAGGGAACGCCGGTGCCGCTGCCCAGAATGGTGACCTTCATGGTCGGAAGGCGGTGTTCAACAGATGTGGCCATACGGGGTATGGATCATCGCCCGCACCACGGCGCACCACCCCTTGCCGATGTTGGTGGGGTTGTAGCCCCCGCCGCCCAGGGCGAGAAAACGGCCATGACCGAAATCCTCGGCCAACCGGATCAGACGGGTGGTCACCTGTCCGTGCAGGGTCGGCGAAAGGCGCAGTTGCGCCAGCGGATCCCCGGCGATGGAGTCGGCCCCGCACTGGAGAATGACGAATTCCGGTCTGCCCTCTTCCAGAAAGTGGACCCCCTGGGACCAGCGTTGCATGAAATGGACATCCCCGGAACCGGGGGGCATGGGGATGTTGAGTTTGGTATTTTTCGCCTCGCCCGTACCGGTTTCGGAGGCGTCGCCGGTGCCGGGGTAGAGGGAGCGTCCATCCTGGTGAAAATCGAGAAAACGCACCTCCGGATCCGATTCGAACGCATAAAAAACGCCGTCGCCGTGATGGGCGTCGATATCCACATAGGCGATGCGTCGAATGCCGAACTCCTGCCGCAAGGAGCGGATCACCACCCCGATGTCGTTGAAGACACAAAATCCACCCGCTCTTTCGGGGCGGGCGTGATGGAGTCCGGCGATGGGCACGAAGGCCCGTCCGCAGGCTCCGGCCATGATCTGGCGCATGGCGTCCAGGGCCGATCCGACTACATGGGAGGCGGCTTCGTAGACGCCGTGAAAGGCGGGAGTGTCGCCGTAATCCAGATATCCGCTGCCGGTCACGGACTGTTCCTGCACTTGGCGGACATATTCCGGGGTGTGGAAGCGGGTCAACTCCTCGACGCTGGCCTGGATGGGGGTGGCCTGTTCGATCTGTTCGGAGAGTCCTTGCAGCCGGGCTTCGTCCCAGAAGGCTTGCAACCGGTAGGGGCCGAAGGGATGTTCGTCCGGGAAACCGTAGCGGGCGATCTCGGGACCGATGGTGACACGGACGATCTGCCGGGGGGCGGTGTCGGACATGGCGGACAATCCTCGGGCTGAGGGGTGAAAATGGACGATTACCGGGTGATCACGACTTTTTGGTAAAGATTGCCAAAATAGGTCTCCTTGCGCAGATCGGCGGGTTGGAAACCGGCGGGCAGCCATTCGGATATCTCTTTTTTCCAGGTATCCATGGCGAACGGTTCCAAGGTGGTGAGCACCGGAATCATCAGATAGCGCAGGGGATTGGTCCACGTCGGGCGGTGATAGTCGACAAAGATCAATTGACCACCGGGGCGGAGCACCCGCAACGCTTCGGCGATGGTCTGTTCCCGCACGCCGGCCGGTTGTTCGTGGAGCAGGAAAAAGACCAGCACCTGATCGAACACGCCATCTTCGAAGGTCAGACGCGTGGAATCCTGATGATAGAGGCAGACATTGGCCCGTCTGCCCAGTTTGTTTTGCAGGTTGTTCAGCTGCACCGGGGCCACGTCCACCACATGGAGCTTGGCGCCGGGAGCGAGGCGGTCGGCGATTTTGGGGGTGAGATTGCCGTAGACGCAGGCCACCTGGAGGGTCTGACCGGTGATGGGCATGCCCATTTCCGCCAAGGCTGCATCCCGCAGACGGGCGAAGTTGCCCCACAAAATGGCGTTGACCAGCCATTGGCGTTCGAAGAAGCGCACGCCGAACGGATGCACATAGGCCCACCAGTAGGTCTGCTGAAGATAGTCCGGGAGTGCCAGGTCAGGGGAGATCCTCAGTGGAGTGAACTGGGATTGGGTGGGGGTCTCCCTCAGGGGGATGGGGGCGCATGATGCCGCCATGGCCGAGGATTTTTTCATGGGTGTTCCGTTTTGGTTGATGGATGGCTGTGAAGTGCCCTTTGCGCAGTGAGTTATACAGGAGTCGATGGGTTTGTCAATGAAATGCTCCAGAAGCGTTATTTTGTGCGTTGCAACCAACAAAAACCAATAAAAACCGGCAGGAACGATGTCGCACCGCACCATGTTTTCAGGTTCCGGCGCCGGTGGTGGAGTCCGGCAGGCGCGAGGGCCCTGGTGACGGGTAAAGAACGGGGCCGGATTCTGATTACAACCGTGCCGGGCCTTTCCGAATTAATCCGGTTTCGAGGGGGCGGGGGGAGCGGTTTTGAGGCGCAGGCGATACAGGGCGAAGCGGTAATTTTTTTCCGGGTACTCGGCGATCCATTCCGTCTGGAATTTCTGGTAGGCCTGATCGCAAAAGCTGTTTTGCAGCGTGTCCGGCACATTGCACCAGAAGTTGTGGTGCAGAAAGATCCCCCCCCGGTAGCGGGGGAACAGCACCCGGTTGACGTGATCGGGATTGGATTGGGCCAGGGAGAGCTGGGCCGCGTGATGTCCCCACAGTTGGAACAGATTGGGATTGTGGGTCAGGACCAGGGAGTCCGGGGGCAGCCGGTCGGCCAGGAGGCGGGCGTAGTGGAGATCGGCGCGGGCGGCCCAGGCTTCGTCGGTGGTGGCCCGGACCAGGGGCAGAAACGGCCAATGGGCGCACCACAGCAGCGCGGTCACCAGGGCGGTCGCGATCGCGGGGTTGGGGGTCGCGTGACGGAGTATCTCCTTCCAGAGGGTTTCGGCCCCCAGGCCCGCCAGGATGGCCAGGGGCAGGGCCGACAGCAGGGCGTAGCGGATATCGGCGCCGTAATGGTAGCTGCCGGCGTAAAAGAACAAAAACACCCCCCAGAAAAGCAGAAACCACAACCCGATCACCCCCCGTTCCCGGAGCCGGTCGCCAGGTCGGAAGAGTCCGAGGATCGCCAATCCGGTGAACAGCGGGGGAAAGGCCTGATTGTCCAGGTAGTGCCAGCCGTTGACCGCGAGGTTGTCGAAGAAATAGCTCAGGCTGAAGGGTTGGCCGGAACTGCCCCAGGGGTGGTTGTGGAACAAGGCCATATGCAGCCACAGGGGCAGGGTCAGACACACGAAGAACAACAGATGGGCCAGCAGTCGGCGGGGGCGGGTCAGGGCCGTCGGCAGGGCGACGAGTGCCACCAGGGGGAGCAGCAGCAGGGATTCGGGGCGGAAGTGCAGGGCAAAGGCGGTCAGGGCGGTGAGCAGGGTCAGCGCCGGGGTGCTGTCGGTACGGCGGAAGTGGAATGCGGCCAGCATCGCCAGGGCCACGGTCAGGGCGGAGGCGGGTTCGGCGGCGGTGGTGTTGAACCAGTGGAGGTTTTGCGGATTGAGGATCACCATCCAGGCGGCGAACACTCCGGCTTGCCATCCTCCTCCCAGGGGAAAGACCAGCAGCAGGACCACCACCGCCGCGCAGCCGAGCAGCAGATTGTTGAGATGAAAGGCCGCCCGCTCCGAGGTGCCGAAAAGCCGGAAGACCAGACTGGTCAAAAACGGGTAGCCGTTGGGTTGTTTGTTGTACTCCCCCTGCTCGCACACCATGCGGCCATGGGATTCCCCTCCGGAGTGGCAGGTCTGGGCGCGATTGAGATGGGCGAGATTCTGCCCGATGCTCAGATAGATGGTTTCGTCGTAGAAGATGCGATGGGTCTGGGGGGCGATCAGGGCGGTGTAGAGGGTGCCGCCGATCAGCAGCGCCGGCAGGATCCAGAGGCGGCGACTGGGCAGAAGATGATGCAGTTGGCCCCGGATTGTCTCGGATTCCAGAATGCCGGTCAACAGGATCAAGGTGGCGTTCACCCCCAGAAAGTCACCGCTCCAGCGGATCAGCCACTCCCGCCATTCGTGCGTGGTGAGGGTGCGGGCGTACAGGACCAGGGCCACCAGACCGGTCGTGCCCAGAATCAGCAACAGGTCAATCCGGAGTCGTCGTGTCGGGATCACGGCGCGCCACCACAGGGCAAAGCAGGGGAAAGGAGAGTCATGGTGTTGTCGTTGTTGTCGTCGTCGTCATGATGATTGGGATTGTCTCGTAGTTGCGAGACTGTTTTTTCAAGAAACATTCAAGAAATCGACCGGGGCCGTGGGCGATGCGTTTTTTTTCGACCGCGTGACCGACCGTGTGGGGTGTCAGCATACGGAGCTTTCGGGATGCAAATCAACCCAAGACCGCGTGTGGACGACGACACGGGCAAGACCGGTCGCCTGACATCGAAAGCGGTGGCGATTGTCGGTTTTCTTGAAAGACATCCGATCCGCGCGCGTCGCCATGGGGCGCTTTGCTACCCATCCCGTTTGGGCGTATGATGGACAATCGATCCTTTTTGCTCCTCTCTTGTCACGCGCATGCCTGCCACGGTTCCAGATTCCCCTTCGGATGATTCCGCTGTTTCGCCCGTCTCGTCTCCGTCCCGGAGGCGGAGAGTCGGGGGGGTGGTGCGTCGCGTGGTGGGGGGGATGCTGGTCGTGGTCGTGACGCTGGGGGTGATGCTGATCGCTGGGGTGGCGGGGCTGACCCTGCATCCTCCGGATCTGACCCCCTATGCCGGCGAGTTGTCCCGTTTCTTGTCGGAGCGTTCTGGTCTGACGGTGCGTCTGGCCGGAATCGAACTGGAATCCGGGCTCTCTTTGGCGGTGGTGGGCACCGGGGTGGAAATCGCCGAACCGGATTCAGAACAGCCGCTGCTGACTGCGGGCCGCGTCTTGTTGCGGGTATCGCCGTTGTTGCTGCTGCGCGGCGGACTGCCCATGTCCATCACCCTGGATCAGGTCAGGGCCACCGTGCGCCGTGACGCGGCGGGCCGCATCCATCTGGGCGCTCGGCCTCTCGATGCCTCCGCTTCCGCCGGGGCGTCGGTGCCGGGAGGGGTGCTGCTCAATGCCCTCACCATCACCCGGGGCGAACTGTTCTGGGAGGATGCGCAGGTCACCGACCACGGCCATCCCACCCGGCTGACCATGACCGGAATCCAGGCCAGCGGATTTCTGGAACACTCGGGTGTGGCCCGTTTCACCGCTGAGGCGTCGCTGTCCACCCAAGACACCCGGACCCGTCTCTCCGTCACCGGCGCGCGGGACGCCCGAAACCGGTGGTCGGCGAAGCTGCGCGTGGAACAGGGGGTGATCGCGCCGTTTCTGCCTTATCTGGCCCAGGTCCATCCCCTCGACGGTTTGACGACTCCGCTTGATCTGTCCGTCGAGTTGAGCGGCAATCCGGAGGCGTTCCAGGCGCAGTGGCGGCTCGTTGCCGGGGCCGGTCAACTGGGATGGCCCTCCTTGTTCCGTTGGCCCCTGCCCATCACCCGTCTGGGGGCCGAGGGACGGCTGGAGCGCAGCGCCAAAGGTTGGGATCTGGAGGTGCGACAGTTCGAGTTGCGCTCTTCCCATGGGCAGGCCCAGGGCAAAGTGTTGATCACCGGACTGGGTGGTCCCGGATCGCCTTTCCTGGATCTGACCGCCACCGCCTCCGGCACCCCCTCGGACAAGGCCAAATTCTACTATCCCACCCGCATCATGTTTCCTCCCTTGGTTCAATGGCTGGACAACGGGTTGAAGGATGGTCACGTCAAGCAGGCATCGGTTCAGGTCCGGGGCCATTTTGCCGATCTTCCCGCCGGTCCGTCCGCGCCGGCGGAGGATGTGTTTCACATCGAGGGGGATGTGGTCGGGTTGTCGTTGCACTATTTTCCTCCCCTGCTGCCCCTGACCCACGTCACCACCCATGTGGTGTTCGACCGGCACTCCATGAGCGCCCAGGTCTCCGAGGGCACCTATGGCGCCACGCGTCAGGTCAAGGGAACCGCCCGGATCGCCGACATGGTGGACAATCCGGTGGTGGAAATCAGCGCCGAATCTCCCCAGGTGGACATGGCTTCGGTCTGGCAGGAGATCGTCAGCCATCCCCGTTTGCGTTGGGATCAGGCGGTGGGCATGGCCGCAGCCGAGATGCAGGGGCAGGGGGTCGCGGGTCTGAAGATCACGCTGCCGTTGAAGGATCTGGCGGCCTTGACCTATTCCGGACGCCTGGAGATGAAGCAGGCCGGTTTTCATCCGGATTTTCTGGAGCATCCGCTGGTGGAAGTCGGCGGCGTGATGACGCTGGATCAAGACAGGTTGGATATCCAGGTGAACCGGGGCCGGTTGGGGCCCTGGCCGGTTGTCGGCGAGGTGACGGCGCGTCAGTACCGTACTCCGGGCAAGGCGTTGTTCCAGGCCAGGGTGGATACCCGTCTGGAACCGGCCCAATTGGCCGAATGGGCCGCGCCTTTGCTGGGCGAGGAGGGATGGATTCAGGGTCAGACTCCGGTGCGGCTGGAATTTTCCCGTCAGCCGGGGGAGGAGGGTTTTGGGGTCAAGGGGCAAGGCGAGCTGAACGCCCTGGCGGGGCGGGGGCGCATGGGCTGGAACAAGCGCGCGGAGGAGGCCGGACAGGTTCTGGGTGCGGGCAGGTTGTTGCCGGATGGGCGGTTGCGGGTGAACGAACTGCGGGTGGAGGCGGGCAATCTGCATGCTGCGGGACAGGGGGAGTGGGATCTGGCGCGGGATCAGGGCAAGATCACCCTCAAGACCCTGAAACTGGATCGCAGCGCGGGAAAAATGGTCATCGCCCGTGGTCAGGTCAGGGGGGTGGGGGCGTGGACCATCGATGCCGACTGGAACCGATTGGATCTGGGGGGATTGTGGCGCACGGTACCGGCGGGTCCGGCGCGGATGGCGGACTCCGGGGAGGTGGCCACCTCGACTCCAGAGCGGAGTTGGCCCAAGGTGAGTTTGCGGCTGCGCGCCGAGCGTTTGTTGCTGGCCCAGGGGGAGCAGGCGGAAGAGTTGGACGCCGACTTGGAGATGGAGTTGCGTTCCGTGAGCATCGATGCCTTGCGCATGAAACAAGGAGCCAGCGAAATCCAGGCCAATGGCTCTTTTTTGTGGTCGCGGCGCATCGGATCCGGGGGGTACGGGGGACGGTTGCGGGTGACCAGTCGGGATTTCGGACGGTTGTTGCGTTCGCTGGATCTGCACCAGGGGCTGGAGGCGGGATCCGGGGAGATGGATGTCTCTTTGGATGGATTCCAGGCGCCGGATCAACGGTGGCTCGATACCTTGTCGGGCACGGCCCGGTTTGATTTCCGGGAGGGCAAGATCCGGCGTCTGGGATTTCTGTCCACGTTGCTGGGACTGTTTTCGTTGAAGGATCTGCCCGATCTGGTGGTGGGAACGCGACCGGATCTGGATGTCGCCGGTTTGCATTACAAGGCGTTCCACGGCACCTTCGCCATTCACGACAGCGTGTGGACCATCGACCGGATGAAACTGCTGAGTCCCTCGATGAATCTGGTGGTGACCGGCAAGGTGGATTTTCCACGGGATCGGGTGGATCTGCTGGTGGGCGTGCGTCCCTTGCAGGCGCTGGATGATCTGGTCAACGGTGTGCCCTTGCTGGGCAAATGGGTGACCGGGGACCGTCGCAGCGTGGTGGAGACCTTGTTCGACGTGAGCGGTTCCACCCAGGCGCCGCAAGCGACCATCCGGCCGGTTGCGAGTCTGGCTCCCGGTTTGTTGCGGGATCTGCTGCATGTGCCTCTCGAATGGCTGCGTCGTACCACCGAAACCGGAAACCAGACCGGTGATCAGGGTGACCAGGGTGATCAAGCCAGGAAGTCCCCGTGAGCGTTTATTTGTTTTGTACCGGTTTTGCCCGTTTTTCCGGAAATTGGGTTTGCAAGAAGGATGTGGGATTGCGCAAGTGGGGGTTTTTGGATATTTTTTATATTTGGCAATTATAAGAAATCGCGAGCCGCCGGGATCAAGGTCAGAAGCGCATGTTTGACGAAGCCAGCCAGCAGGCCCTCATGCAGGAGTTTTTCTCCGAGAACCGGGAAGCGCTGGACCGGATCGAGCGTGGGCTGTTGCAACTGGAGAGCACTCCAAACAATCGGGAACTGCTCAATTCCATTTTTCGGGACATGCACACGGTCAAGGGCAACTGCCGCATGATGGGCTTCGAGCGGCTGGAGGAGTTGACCCATGCCGCCGAATCGTTGCTGGACCTGATGCGCGACGACAAGTTGGTGATCGACATCCTGATCGGCAACCAGTTGCTGAGCGTGCTCGACACCGTGCAGCGCACCTTGCAGACCATCGAGCAGACCGGTTCCGAAGGGGAGGTGGATTTTTCCCCGTTGATTTTCCAACTGGAACGGATTCAGGGGCAGAGCGGCGCGGACAAGGCCCCGACGACCGGAGGCAACGAAGAATCCCGTGGTGTCGTCGATCTGGGCGCGGAGCCGTCCGCCCTCAGAACCGACGGGGAGAGCGCGGCGGGTCGGATCGATTCGATTCGTCTGTCCATCGAGCGGCTGGATGCCTTGATGAATCAGGTCGGGGAGTTGGGAGCGGTTTTCAATCAACTGAAATACGCCATCAGCCGCAATCCGTCCCAGATGGATCAATCCCTGGAGAGCCTGGGACAACAGATTCAGCAGTTGCAAGGCGAGGTGTTGCAGTATCGTCTGCAACCCATCGGACGCATCCTGGACACCTATCATCGCCTGGTGCGGGATCTGGCGGTGGAGACCAAAAAAAAGGTGGTGCTGGATCTGGTGGGCGAAGAGACCGAGGTGGATCGGAATGTGCTGATCTCCATCAAGGAGGTGCTGGGGCATCTGATTCGCAACGCCGTGGATCATGGCCTGGAGTCGCCCGAAGAGCGGAGTTCCCGAGGCAAGTCGCCGGTGGGTCGGGTGCGCTTGACCGCCGAGCAGAAACAGGGACAGATCTATCTGGAAATCGCCGACGATGGTCGCGGCATTGATGTGGACCGGGTGCGGGCCAAAGCCATCGATCGGGGTCTGATCACCTCCGAACAGGCTGCGGAAATGCGCGAAGCCGAGGTGATGAAACTCATCATGGCTCCGGGATTTTCCACGGTCGAGCAGGTCAGCAAGATCTCCGGGCGCGGAACCGGCATGGATGTGGTGCAGGCCGCCATCGACAAGCTGGGTGGTTCGGTGACCATATCCAGTCAAGGCGGCAGGGGTTCGAGTTTCCGGCTGCGCATACCCCAGACCATGGCCATCGTGCCGGTGCTGCTGGTCACGGCGTGCGGCGAAACCTATGCCATCCCCCAGGTGAGCATCGTCGAACTGGTCTCCTACCACGGTCCGGAGGTCTCCCGGAACGTCGAAGGCAAGATGCAATCCCCCATGGTGCGGGTGCGGGAGCGGTTGTTTCCCTTGGTGGCGTTGCGTCAGGTGGTCACCTCTTTGGAAGATGAGGCGACCGTGACCCGGAGCGTGGAGCGGATTCAGGCCGAGCCTGCGTTGCATGTGGTGGTGGTGCAGTGCGAGGAGCGGATTTTCGCCCTCGACGTGGATGGCATCAAGGAGCCGGCCAATCTGGTGATCAAGCCGGTGAACCGCATTTTCGCCGATATTGCCATTCTGGCCGGTACGGCCGTGATGCCGGATGGTTCGGTTTCGTTTCTTCTGAACGTGCCGGAGTTGATCAAGGTGTAAAAGAGGCAACCCATCATTTTCTTTGTGGAGCGAAGGATTCATGGATAAGAAGTCGGTCTTGATCGTAGACGACAGCAGTCTGGCCCGGATGATGGTGCGCAAGATCTTTGCCACCCGCTTCACGGAATGGACTCTCATCGAGGCCAAGGATGGCGAGGAGGCGTTGAGCCTGTCCGACGGGTCGTTGCATCTGGCCTTGCTCGATTTCAACATGCCGGGGATGAACGGCATCGAACTGGCGGAAAAATTGATGGTGAAACATCCCAGTCTGGCGGTCTATCTGGTGACGGCTAACATCCAGGAGCGGATGCATCAGCGGGCCGAGAGCATGGGCATCGGCTTCATCAAGAAACCCATCGCCGAGAGCAAAATCGCAGACATCCTGCAACAGGTCGCCTGACGGGTCGATCCAGGGCCAGGAAGGTGAGAGAAAAGCGTGGTGTCATGTGAGGATGGTCACGATGGGTTCCGGCCGAGGAGCGACGCGATGTTCTGCCTGAGTGAGATGGAAGAGGATGCCCTGAAGGAGTTCTTCAACATGGGGCTGGGTATGGCCGCAGCCTCGTTGAGCCAGATGGTGAACAATGAGGTGATGCTCTCCTTGCCGCAGCTCAAGGTGGTTCCCTACGAGGAGGCCACCAAGATGCTGGTGGCCAACGAAGAGGAGAGACTGGTCGCCATCCGGCAGAATTTCACCGGAGAGTTGACCGGCACGGCGTTGTTGATTTTTCCCGGGGCCGAGAGCCTGGAACTGGTCCGGACCCTGCTCAACGAGCAGATGCCCCTGGAAGTGTTGATGGAGCTGGAACAAGAGACCCTTCAGGATGTGGGCAATGTGGTGCTGAACGCCTTTCTGGAGAGTTTCACCCAGATGATGTCGATTCAGTTCGAGTTCGAGGCGGCCGAGTTTCTGAAGGGCAGCAGCCATTTTCTGCTGGATATCTCCTCGCATCTGGCCGCGCAGAAACAGGCGCTCACCGCAGACAGTTCCGAAGACAACGAGCGGGCCTTCGTGCTGATGATGGATTTCAAGACCCATGACGAAGAAGAGACCCAACACACCCTGGGGGGATTCGTGGTGCTGTTGTTCTCCCAGTATTCCATGGAGATTCTCAAACGGGAGTTGAAGGTCATCCTCGCCACGCTATGAGACCGGCACGCCCAGCATGAACCACCTGGACATCAAACTGCTCGCCAGGGCGTTGGACGTGAACGCCGTGGGAACGATTCTGCTCGATCCGGACCAGAACATCGTCTTCTGGAACGACTGGATGGAGAAGGGTTCCCGTTTGTCCGCCGACGAGGTGTTGAATCGCGCCCTGCTGGAGGTGTTTCCGGAACTCAAGAATTCGCGCATCTCGCGCGCGGTCGAAAGCGCGTTGCATTCCGGTCTGCCCACCATGTTGTCCCATCGTCTCACCCCCACGCCGTTCCCCCTGTACACCGCCTCGGAAAAGAGCGATGGCAATCCCCGCATGAGCCAGATGGTGCTGATCAAGGCGATCCGGGATGCGGCGGAAACCCGTTATTGTCTGATTCAGATTCAGGACATCACCAACACCGTCTCCCGCGAATTGATGTTGCGCACCCAGGCCCAGGAGTTGCAGTCGGCCAAGGAGAGCGCCCAGGAGGCCAACAAGGCGAAGAGCGACTTTCTGGCCAACATGAGCCATGAAATCCGTACCCCGATGAGCGCCATCATCGGTCTGTCCCATCTCGCCTTGAAAACCGATCTGACCCTCAAGCAGCGCGACTACATCTCCAAGATGCACGCCTCGGCCCAGTCGCTGCTGGGGATCATCAACGATATCCTCGATTTCTCCAAGATCGAGGCGGGCAAGCTCACCATGGAGATGGTCCCCTTCTATCTGGAGGACGTGCTCAACAATGTGGCCAATCTGGTGTCGTTGAAGGCGGATGAGTTGGGGCTGGAGGTCAATTTTCATGTCGAGTCCGGGGTGCCGCTGAATCTGATCGGCGACTCCTTGCGGCTGGGTCAGATCCTGATCAATCTCACCAACAACGCGGTCAAGTTCACCAAGAAAGGCAACATCATCGTATCGGTTCACCCGGTGGAGGGGGAGACGCCGGAACATCAGGTGGCGTTGTTGTTCAAGGTGGAAGACAGCGGCATCGGTCTGACCGAAGAGCAGCGGGGACGCCTGTTCACCGCGTTCACCCAGGCCGACTCTTCCACCACCCGCAAGTTCGGCGGCACGGGTCTGGGTTTGACCATCTGCAAGCGCCTGGTGGAGATGATGAACGGGCGCATTTGGGTGGAAAGCACTCCCGGAGTGGGCAGCACGTTTCAATTCACTGCGGTCTTCGGCAAGAAGGGCCGGGAACGCCGTCGTTTCCGGCTGCCCTCCCGTGATCTGGTGGGGCTGAGGGTGCTGGTGGCCGACGACAACGCGGTCTCTCGTGAAATTCTGCAAAAATCCTTCGAGTCCTTTTCGTTCCGGGTCACCTGCGTGGCCTCGGGAGAAGAGGCGGTCGCCGAGATGGAGCAGGCCATCGTCCGTGGCAAGCCCTACAAGATGGTCTATCTCGACTGGCAGATGGGAGAGATGGATGGAATCCGTACCGCCCGGGAGATCGGGCGGCGTTTTCCCCACGCCAACGTTCCCAAGATCGTCATGGTCACCGCCTATTCGCGGGAGGATGTGGTGTTGGCCGCCGAAGGGGCCGGAATCGACGCCTTTCTCACCAAGCCGATCAATCTTTCCGTGCTGTTCGACACCGTGCTGTCGGTGTTGAATCAGGCCGGGTCAGGCGAGGAGGCCGCGTCGCGCGAGCCGTCGGTGGTGGCGCGGGGGCGGGAAGGGATCCACTTCGACTGGCGGGGCTTGCGGGTTCTGCTGGTCGAAGACAACGAGATCAATCAACAGGTCGCCTGTGAACTGCTCGAAGAGGAGGGGGTGACGGTCGCCATCGTGTCCAATGGTCAGGAGGCGGTGGACGCGGTGCAAAAGACGCGCTTCGATCTGGTCTTGATGGATGTGCAGATGCCGATCATGGATGGTTATGCGGCCTCCCGCGCCATCCGGGCCGATGGACGGTTTCGCGCGCTGCCCATCATCGCCATGACCGCCAACGCCATGGCCGGGGATCGGGAAAAGTGCATGGACGCCGGCATGAACGACCACATCAGCAAGCCTATCCATCCGCCCACCATGTTTGCCACCATCGCCCGGCATGTGGCCCCACGGGCGCCGCTGCTGGTGACGCTGCCACCTTCGCATCATTCCGCCTTCCCGGCGGTTTCTCCGGTTTCATCGGTTTCCCCGCCGCAACCGGAAGAGGGGATGACCGCGCCAGAGGAGTCGTTGCCCCCGTTGCCGCCGCAGGTGGACGGGATCGATGTGACGGCGGGGTTGAAGAATCTCAACGGCAATCTGAAACTGTATCGCAAGATCGCAGGGGATGTGCATGACCGTTTCGGGGATGTGGCGCAGAAACTGGATCACGCGTTGCATCTTCGGGCCCATCCGGAAGCCAGACGGTTGATTCACACCTTCAAGGGGGTGGCGGGCACGCTGGGCGCGCATGAACTGCAACGGTTGTCCGGAGAGATCGAGCATGCGTTGATGGATGGAGAAGCGGAGCGTCTGCCCGAGCTGTTGTCCGTCTGGCGTCTGGAGGTGGAGCGGGTCATGGACGCTTTGGGTCGTCTGGTGCCGCCAGTGGTCCGGGAAGTCGCGCCTGTGGTCCGGGTCGGCGGGGGCGAGGCGCTGGACAAGGAACGCGCGCGCGGGATTTTTGGTCCGCTTGCCGTGCTGATCGACGAAGGGGATTCGGATGCCCAGGTGTTGGCCCTTCAGGCCAGGGGGTTGCTCGAAGGATCGGAGTCAAGCGGCGACCTGGAACGCCTGATCGGTCAGATTGATGATTATGAATTTGAAATGGCAAAAGCAACCCTGAAAGAGCTGATCGTGGCTCTCGACCTTTGAGAATCTGGAAACCAATCCGATGATGGATGCGAACGAGCGAGCAGTCATGAGTGAAGATCAGGCCAAGATCCTGATCGTCGATGACGAGACCACCAACATCGATGTGCTGGTGGGGCTGTTGGAGCAGCTTTGCAAGACCGTGGTGGCCAAGAACGGAGAACAGGCGATCAAGCGCGCCAAGGTCACGCCCCGACCCGATCTGATCCTGTTGGACATCGTGATGCCGGATATCGATGGTTTCGAGGTGTGTCGTCGCCTGAAGTCCGATCCGGAAACCGCCGGCATTCCGATCATCTTCATCACCGGCAAGGATTCGGAAGAAGACGAGACCCGTGGACTGGCCGTGGGCGCCGTGGATTTCATTCGCAAGCCGTTTCGTCCGGCGGTCGCCCTGGCGCGCATCCAGACCCAGTTGGCCTTGCAGCGTCAGCGGCTGCATCTGATCGAACTCAACGAGATCAAGAATCGTTTTCTGGGCATGGCGGCTCACGATCTGCGCAATCCGCTTAACTCCATCAGCGGGTTGAGCGAGATCCTGTTGACCATGAATCTGGACGCGATCGAGCAGCGCAGTTTCATTCAGACCATTCACGACGTGTCGGGTCAGATGCTCAAACTGATCCATGACCTGCTGGATGTCACCACCATCGAAAGCGGCCATTTCGTGCTGGACAAGCAACTGTGCGATCTGTCGGATCTGGTGTCCGAGCGCGTCGAAATCCTGAAGTTCGCCGCGCGGCAGAAAGGGGTGACGATCCGGACCGAATCCGGGGTCACCCCCAGAGCCTCTTTGGATCCGGACCGTCTGGCCCAGGTGATCGACAATCTGCTCAGCAACGCCATCAAGTTCACCCCGTCGGACTCCGAAGTGGTCGTGCGGGTCGGCAGCGGCAACAACCGGGTGTTTTTTCAGGTGGCCGATCAGGGGCCGGGCATTCCCGACGCGGAGCGTCATCGACTCTTCGAGGCCTTCCAAAAATTGAGTACCCGACCCACGGCGCGGGAAAAGAGTACCGGGCTGGGGCTTTCCATTGTCAAAAGGATCGTCGATGCCCATCATGGCGAGATCGTGGTGGCCAACAATGTCGATCGTGGCGCGATTTTCACCTGTTTCTTTCCCGAAGAGCGGATGCCGGGAGCAGGAATCGGACAGCCGTTGCCGTCGATTTTCGGCAAACCGTTGCGGTTGCTGTTGATCGATGATGATTTCGCCTTGCGTCTCATGTATGGCAAGGCCTTTGCCGAAGAAGGATTCGAGTGGGTCGGCGAGGCGGAAAACGGACGGGAAGGGGTGGAACTGTTTCAATCCTTGAAACCGGATCTGGTGATTTGTGATATCGCCATGCCGGTGATGGATGGCATGGAGACGTTGCAGGCCATTTTCTCCCAGGATCCCAATGCCTGCGTGATCATGCTGACGTCGAGCATGGATCAGGAAAAATGGACACTTTGTCTGGCCAAGGGCGCCAGATACGCGCTGCGCAAGGATACGCCGTTTCCGGAAATCCGCCGCAAGGTGCTGGAGATCTGGAAGGAATATCAGGGCAGATCCGCATCAATCGGCAGTTAGGGTACGAGAGCTTGGGCCATGCATGACAGACAAGTCAGGATTCTGATCGTTGACGACGAAAAGTCCAATCTGGACGTGATGACCGGATTGTTGCGGGATCAGTACAAAACCGTGGTGGCCAAGAGCGGGGAACAGGCGTTGCAACGGGCCTGCACCGATCCCAAACCCGATCTGATCTTGTTGGATGTGATGATGCCGGGGATGGATGGCTTCGAGGTGTGTCGCCGCCTCAAGGACGATCCCGTCACCCGTCACATTCCGGTGGTGTTCGTGACCGCCCTCGACCAGATCGGCGACGAGGCGGCGGGATTTTCCATGGGGGCGGTGGATTATGTTTTCAAGCCCATCAATCCGGCGATCCTGCGGGTGCGGTTGCGGACCCATCTGGCCTTGGCGGATCAGAGCCGTCTGCTGGAGCAGCAGGTCCAGGAGCGCACCCTGGAACTGGAAAAGGCCCAGGAGGCGCTGCGGGCCAGCATGGGCAATCTGCTGACCATTCAGGTGGGACCGGGGGTGTTCTGGTTGCAAATCCCGGAGGCCGGACTCTACATCCTGTGCGGCTGTCCCAGCGAAGTGGTCAAACTGTTGATGCTCAAGGGGTTGAACGCGCCGGCCATCAAGAACGGAGTCAACTTCGAAACCGGGCCGAACGTCATTCTGCTCTCCGATCTGCTGGTGCAAAACGGCGGTTTCGCCAACATGGCGGAGTTTCCGGTACTCCAGATGTTGTATCGTCAGGGGATGATCATCCCCGGACATCCCAACAATACCGGCATCAAGCCCATGCTCATCGGCGCGGAGGATCAGGTCAAGGCGCAACTGGCCTATATCCATCGGGGCAACTACGGGTTGTCACGCGAGGAGTTGATCCAGGCGGGTCTGGATGACGAGACCGCCGACATGATGATGCGCATCAAATTGCAGTTCGCCTTTGGCAAGATCCGCGAACCTTCGGAGTTTCTCGATACCCTGATGGTCAGCGACAAACCCCAGGAGATCCGCAACGGGGTGGGGATCCAGCGGGTCGGCTGCAACCGCTTCCGTTTCACCTTCCGGGAGCAAAGCGCGGAAATCAATCTGAACCTTTCCCAGGATGCGGTCTACAAATCGCCGTATCCCTTGGGATATCACCGGGTCAAACGCCACTACTTCGCGGTGTTGCACACCGGCGAAGGGGATGGATGGGACTCGGAACGTCCCAGCATGAGCAGTGTGTTGATGTTCCAGGGGCGGTTTTATCTCATCGACGCCATTCCCGGCGTGCTGAATGTCTTGAGTGCGCTGGGCATCGATATCAGCGAGGTGGAAGGCATCTTTCACACCCATGCCCACGACGACCACTTCGCCGGTCTGCCCGCCCTGATCCAGACCGATCGCCGCTTGAAATACTACGCCACTCCCATGGTGCGCTCCTCGGTGGCCAAGAAGTTCGCGGCGCTCATGTCCTTCGAGGAGGACAAATTCCATCAGTTCTTCGAGATCCACGATCTGGAGTTCGATGTCTGGAATCAGGTCGGAGGGCTGGAGGTGAGACCCATCTACTCCCCGCATCCGGTGGAGACCTCGTTGCTGGTCTTTCGCGCGTTGGCGGATGAAGGGTATCGCACCTATGCCCACTGGACCGATCTGACCTCGTTCGCGGTCCTCGACCGGATGGCGGTTCCGGGTCCGTTCGCGGTCTCTCCGGAGCATATCCAGAAGATCAAGGACAACTATCTGTTTGAAGCCGATCTGAAGAAGCTCGATATCGGCGGGGGAATGATTCATGGCGTGGCGCAGGATTTTCGCGGCGACCCCTCCAAACGGTTGCTGCTGGCCCACCTGTCGCGGGATCTGACCACCGAGGAGATGGAAATCGGTTCGGAAGCCACCTTCGGCTCGCTGGATATCCTGATCCCCGGTGAACAGGATTACCGCCGGCAACGCAGCTTCTATTATCTGCGGGAACTGTTCCCGGAGATCTCCGACGACGACATCCGAATGTTGATCAATGGTCCCATCGTGCAATACAACGCCGGCTCCTTCATCCGCTGGGAGGGGGACCGGAACGACTACGTGGAGATGACCGTTTCCGGTGATGTGGTCTATCTGGATTCGGATTTCGGCATTCGCTACCACTTGGGATTCGGGGCGTTCATGGGATTGCAGTTGATCTTTCCCGAGACCCTGAAGGATGAAGGCAGTTATCGTGCGCTCTCCCACAGCGCGGCGCTGCGTTTTCCGGTCCGGCAGTTCCGGATCTTTCTGGAAAACAGCGGTCTGTATGGCAAACTGATGAACGTGTTGGAAAAGGTCAGATTCTTGCGCCATACTTGGCTGTTCGGGGAGCAGACCTCGTTCGTCTTTCTGGCGCGGATCGCCCAGTCTTTGGTTACCCTCCCCATGGGGGAAGGCGAGGAGGTCGATCTGACCTCGGAAACGCCCGCGCTTTGGATGGTGGTCAAGGGACGGGTGGCCATGGAGAGCGCCACGGGCATGGTCCAGGAGATGATCGAACCGGGTGGATTCTTCGGCGAATGGGGATATCTGCATCAACGATCCTGTCCCAGTCGTTTCCGGGCGCAAGAGGCCGGAGAGTTGGTGCGATTGAGTTGGTCCGGTCTGCTGGAAGCCCCGATCATCCACTGGAAGATGCTGGAGATCTCCCAGAAACGAACCCGGCTCTCCCAATCCTCCTGACGCGCTCAAGCGGGAACTGGCATGTCACCCCTCCTCCTCGACGAAGTGGAAGAAGACGCCTTCAAGGAACTGTTCAACATCAGCTTTGGTATGACCGCCGCCACCTTGAGTGAAATGGTGGACGCGGAAATCGAGTTGTCCGTGCCCTGTTTTTCCATGCTGACCGAAACTTCCGTGTCGGATTACATCCGTCAGTTGTACGGCATGGCGGTGGGACTGGTGGGCATGCGCTATCGACTGGTGTTCTCCGAGGGGCACTCCATACCGGGCATGGCCGTGCTGCTGGTGCGGGCTGCGGATCTGGGACATTTTCTCGATGCGCTGCACGGAGGACCGGTTCCGGAATCGATGGCCAGGCTGGTGGAAGAGGAGTCCATGCAACTGACCGGAGAGATCCTGCTGTATACCTGCGCCAGCTCTTTGAGTCTGCTGTTCGCTTCGGAGATCGCGGGGGAGAAGCCGGTTTTCTTTCGTGGGGATCCGGAGGCGCTGCCCGCCTATCTGGCGCTGGCGGACGCCACCGACGCGGGGGATCGGCCCTTGTTGATGTTGCGTGTGGATTTCGCGTTGACCGGCAAGAGCGTCACCGGCTCTCTTCTGACCTGGATGGACGGGAATGGCTTGCCGTTGCTGAAAACCGAAATCGATCATTTCATCTCCATGCACATGGCCTGAGGTCGGATTCTTCATGAAGATCATCCGACTCGATCCTGGCGAACTGTTCATCGGCACCGTGCCGGCCGAGGTGCATACGGTCCTCGGTTCTTGCGTGTCGATCACCTTCTACCACTCCCGCCTGCGACAGGGCGCGATCTGTCATGCGCGCAAACCGGCCCATCACTGCCCGCGTTCCCATTCGGGATTGAAGATCTGTCGGGAACTGGGGGATCATGTGCAGTGTTCCCTGGAGTTCATGCTGGCCTGGTTCGATCACAAGGGGGTCTCCCGGCAGGAGTTGGAGGTGAAGCTGTTCGGAGGAGGCATGATGTTCAGCACGCTGCCGGTGTCCATGGAGAACCCCATGCTGAACATGGGAAAACGCAATATCGATACAGCCATGGCGTTCATCCGGGCCAGTCGGCTGCACCTGACCGCCTCGGATGTGAGCGGTCCCTGGGCGCGGCAGATCGTGTTTTATACCGACAGCGGCGAGATCAAACTCAAGCGCATCCGCAAATCGGCCCAGGAGCTGGAACGTCTGGAACGTTTGGGGCGTTTGGAAAATTTGTGAAGGGAGTACAGGGAGGATGTTGAAACTCGGAGTCAATGTGGATCACATCGCCACGGTCCGTCAGGCGCGTCAGGGACGGTATCCGGACCCGGTGGCGGCGGCGTTGGTGGCCGAACGGGCCGGAGCCGACGGAATCACGGTTCATCTGCGGGAGGATCGGCGTCACATCCAGGAGCGGGACGTGACCGTGTTGCTGGAGACCACCCAGACCAAGGTCAATCTGGAAATGGCCGTCACCCCTGCCATGATCGAGCTGGCCTGCCGCTGGCGTCCTGTCGATTGCTGTCTGGTGCCGGAAAAACGGGCGGAGTTGACCACCGAAGGGGGATTGGACCTTCTGGGCCATCGGGAATCCGTGCGCGCGGCCACCGAACGGCTTACCGCCGCCGGAATTCGGGTATCGCTCTTCATCGATCCGGAACCCGACCAGATCCGGGCCGCAGTCGCCGTGGGCGCTCCCGTGGTGGAGTTGCATACCGGAGCCTACGCCGAAGCGGTGGAACCGGCGCGCGTGCAACAGGAACTGGAGCGGATGCGTCAGGGCGTGGAGCTGGCCCGTTCCCTGGGTTTGATGGTCAACGCGGGTCATGGGCTCCATTATCACAATGTCCAGCCCATCGCCGCCATCGCCGGATTGACGGAACTCAATATCGGTCACGCCATCATCGCCCGCGCCTTGTTCGACGGCATGGCGGACGCGGTGCGGGAGATGAAACGCTTGATGCGCGAAGCCGTGGGCGGGCGTTGGTGATTCTGGGCACGGGCACGGATCTGGTTTCCATCGCCCGGATCGAACAGATCCTCGCACGCCATGCCGACCGGTTCGTCAACCGGGTTTTCACCCCGGAGGAACAACGACTCTGCGCGCTTCGCAAGGCTGTGTCCGCCGCCTGCTGGGCCAAACGGTTCGCGGCCAAGGAGGCGGTGGTCAAGGCCCTGGGCACTGGCATGCGTGACGGGATCTGGTTCACCGATGTGGAGATTCTCAACGATCCTTTGGGCAGACCGGTCGTGACCGTGACCGGAGAAGGGGCCAGACGGTTGCGGGAACTCGGTTCGGCCCATGGGGTCGAAAAGATTCGCATTCATCTTTCGTTGGCCGATGAAAGTGGATTCGCCTTGGCCTACGTCCTTCTCGAAGGCCATTAAACGTCCCTACCCGTGCAGGTTCCTGACATGAGCGAGATTCTGTTCCCGACCGACGAACTGCCCCAACTGCCCGCGATCAAACAGACTCTGTTCGACGAGATCAAGGGACGCATCGAGGCGGCTCATACCTTTTCGGAGGTGCTCCCGGAACTCGAAGAGCATATTCTCAAATTTCTCCAGGCCCAACGGCTGACCATCTATCAGAATGCGCGCGATGGCCAGGAGATCATCGCGAAATTCAAAAGCGGCATCGAACTGCTCGAAATCCGTGTCCCCCTGACGGCCAACTCCGTGGCCGGATATGTGGCGGTGAGCGGCAATGCCGTGAACATTGCCGATGTCTACGACGCCCAGTCTCTGACCAATATCCACCGATCCTTGCGATTCGACTCCCGTTTCGATCAACGCTCCGGATTTCGCACCCGCGCGGTGATGGCCATTCCGATTCGGATCGGTCCCCCTTTGCTGGGGGTGTTGCAGGTGATCAACAAGGTGGGCGGGGGGAATTTCTCCGATTCCGATCTGACTTTCGCCCGACATCTGGCGGCCATCCTGGGCAAGAAGTTCCATCAGGAGTTCGAGGGCACGTCCGCGCCTTACGAATACCTGATCCGGCTCAATCTGTTGACCCAGGAAAAACTGGAGGAGTTGAGCAAACGTACCAAGAAAGAGGGGGTGACCATGCCCTTTCTGCTGGTCAACGAGCTGAAAATCTCCCCCGATCTGGTGGCCGCCTCCCTGGAAAGTTATTATCTGCTGCCTTTCATGCGGTTTGATCCCAATATCATTCCGCCAAAAAAGTTGTTGAAAACGCTCAATATGTCTTATTTGCGGCGACAGCTCTGGGTGCCTTTGGCCGGGGAACTCAACGAAGAGATCCTGATCCTGATCGACGATCCCACGGACATGAGCCGGCAGATGGAGATCCAGCGGGCGCTGCCGGCGAAGAAATACATCTTTCGGGTCGGTTTCGCCGAGGATGTGTTGCAGTATCTGGGTGGTGGCGGGGTCTCTTCCTATCTGCACGGTCTGGCGGGCAAGCTGGAAGAAGAGGATGTCGTGGATGGTGGCGGCATCGACGAGGGGACCGAGGCCGGGGAGATCAACGAAAACGAAAACACCGTGATCCAGTTGGTCAACCGTCTGATCATCGACGCCCATCGGGCTGGTGCTTCGGACATTCATGTGGAACCGGGATCCGGGCGCAACGCCTCGATGGTGCGGTTGCGCATCGACGGTCTGTGTCGTCCAGCGCTGGAGATTCCCGCCACCCACATGCGCGCGGTGATGTCGCGCATCAAGATCATGGCCCGTCTGGACATCTCGGAACGGCGCAAACCCCAGGATGGCAAGATCGTGGTCAAGGTCAAGGGGCAACCCCTGGAGTTGCGGGTGGCTACCATTCCCACGGTGTACGGCGAGGCGGCGGTGCTGCGCGTGCTGGCCACGGGCGGGGGACTGCCGTTCGACAAATTGAGCCTTTCCGAGCGCAATTCCCGTGAGTTGGATCGTCTGATCAACATTCCGCAGGGGATCGTGCTGGTGGTGGGCCCCACCGGTTCGGGGAAGACCACCACCTTGCACGCGGTGATTGGTCGCATCAACACCCCGGATCGGAAAAT
>JADGBT010000036.1:31935-37420 GCA_015231375.1 Magnetococcales bacterium
TTCCCGTGAGTTGGATCGTCTGATCAACATTCCGCAGGGGATCGTGCTGGTGGTGGGCCCCACCGGTTCGGGGAAGACCACCACCTTGCACGCGGTGATTGGTCGCATCAACACCCCGGATCGGAAAATTTGGACCGCCGAGGATCCGGTGGAGATCACCCAGCAGGGGTTGCAGCAGGTGCAGATCGATCACAAGATCGGTTTTTCTTTTGCCATGGCTTTGCGATCCTTTCTGCGCGCGGATCCGGATGTGATCCTGATCGGCGAAATGCGTGACAAGGAGACCGCCCACAGCGGCATCGAAGCCTCTTTGACCGGGCATCTGGTTTTTTCCACCCTGCACACCAATTCGGCGGCGGAAACCATCATCCGATTGCTGGATCTGGGGCTGGATCCCCTCAATTTCGCCGACGCCTTGTTGGGCATTCTGGCCCAGCGTCTGGTGCGGACCTTGTGCGGGGAGTGCAAACAACAGTACAAACCGGATGAAGAGGAGTGGAAACGGTTGATGCGTTTGTACGGCGAGGCGTATTTTCCCGAAATGGGCTTGAGTCGTGAAACCACGGTGCTGTATCGCCCCGGCGGTTGCGGCAAGTGCGGCAAGACCGGATACAAGGGGCGGGTGGGGGTGCATGAGCTGCTGGTGGCCAGCAAGAGCATGAAAGCCTTGATCGTCGGTGGGGCCAAGGCCGAGGAGTTGCGGTCGCTGGCGGTTCAGGAGGGCATGCGCACCCTGATCCAGGATGGTGTGGCCAAGGTTCTGAAAGGCATGATCGATCTTTCCCAACTCTTCCGCGTGGCGACGGAGTGAGGAAGGGTTTGACATCTTCTGAAAATGCATTAGGGTATGTTGACATGTGGTGGCAGCGTGCCTTCAGACAAGGCGCGACGCACCGAGCAGCGCAGCATACACGGCAGTATGTGAGCAGCGCAGGGGCGTCGCAACGCAGGATCAAGGCCGCTGACGTCATATGTCAACACGCCCTGGCGTATACCCCTGTGCCCCACAGGGCCATGGATCGATACCGCCACAGCCGCAGACACTCTGTCATCACTTCTTGATCGATTGGGCCATCTTGAAAATGAACGTATTGATCGTTGAAGACAACGAAGAGAACCGCATCGTTTTGGCGCGTTTTCTCAGACCCTACGCCCGATGCGACATGGCGAAGGACGGGCAGGAGGCGATTCAACGGTTCGAGGCGGCGCTGGACGCCGGATCCCGTTACGACCTGGTTTTGCTGGATATCGTGATGCCGATCATGGATGGACAAGAAGCCCTCAAGGCTATGCGGGCCATGGAACAGGCGCGCGCGATTCCCCGTGATCGAGAAACCGTCATCATCATGACCACTTCCGTGGATGCCCGCTCGGAGATCGTCGAGGCGGAGGAGCAGGGCAAGTGTACGGATTATCTCAACAAGCCTATCGGTCGCGCCAGATTGCTGGTCAAGCTGAGCGAACTCAAGCTCATTCCCCAGGATTGGTGGAAACAGGAGCCTTGAGTTGGAGGGAGCGTGAGGATCCGGAAAAGGCGTGCGTTGCGGTTGGTCCTGTTGGTGATCGTTTCAGATCGGAGTGCCACTGCCACGGACAAGATGCTGGATGCGTTCTTCGGTGGGGGGGTGTGACGACAGAAAGCTTTCCTCGGAGGCGTTCGATTTCCTGGTCTTTTTGAGTCGCTGGAGAAAATCGACGAAATGGCGCACAGGAATCCTGGCGTTTTGGAGATGGTTCAAGGCGTGATCATCCGCCTCCCGTTCGAACTGGCGCGAATAGTTGGCGTTCAAGGCTAGGTTCATCATGATGCCGGCGGCCCCGACGATTGAGGTCATGTCGCCGGTGATCCAGGCCGTGAGCGCCAGCAGGGTGGAGTTTTGTACAAAAGTTTTCACGCCGTGCCGGTAATGCAGATGACCCAGTTCATGGGCCATGACTGCGATCAACTCCTGGTCGTTTTGGGTCAATTGCACCAGTTCATCCGTCAATACCACCTGTCCACGGGGAAAGGCGAAGGCGTTGGCGCCCAGTTTGTTGCCTTTGCGCAAGAACAGGAAGTATTTGGCCTGTTTTTCCCCGTTCGGGGGGATGGCGTGGAACAAGGTACGCAGTCGTTCCTGCTCGCGGGCGGGCAATTCGGAGGTGGTGAAGGTTTTCATCTGATCGAGGGCGTTGGCGGCCTCCGATTCGGTGGAGATCAGGATGGTGTTTTCCGGCAAAGCCGTGGCAACCCATTCGGACAGCATCGGAATCAGGATGAAGTACAACAGACCAATGACCCCCGCGAACAGCGAGGTTCCCGCTGCCAGGAACATCCCCAATTTGCGGTCGGTCTGGGTGATGGCCCGGTGTTCGGCGGAGGGCAGCAGTTCTTGAGGATGATTCTTTTCTAGGGGATGACCGTTCTGGTTGAGCCAGGACAGTCCAAGCATGATGTTGTATTTCTGGACGATTCTTTGCGAAAGGGCGAGACTGTAGATGGTATCGAACACGGTGACGGCGACCGCGATCACGAACAGAAGAGCGGCATGGGACCATTCGCCGTTGAGCATCCAGAAAATGAGGATGCCCACCACGCACGCTCCGGCAATCAGATCCCGGATAAAGGAGAGCCAGCGTCCCAGATAGAGGTGGTGCAGCCCCAAAAGGCTCAAAGACCAGCACAGCACCACAAAGGTATCGGGATCGCGCAGTCGGGGATTGATCGCGTCGTAGTAGTCCCGGCGTCGGGCGTCGGGCAGGGCGCGGAGGTGGGAACGCAACCGGTCTTCGAGTTGATCCAGATCTTTTTGAGGCCATTCAAAATCAAGGAGGCTCATGGCAGGGGATCGTCCAGAGGTTGGATCCGGTTGGGATCGCGACAACGCAGGATCCGGTTGGTCGCCAACCGGATCCCACGCCACAATCCGAATTTTTCGAGTGCCTGAATGGCATACTCCGAGCAACTGGGGGAGAAGTTGCACGCAACCAGAAGGGTACGTCCCCCGCCACGGGCCTGATAACCACGGATCAATCGGATCAGGAGTGTCCGCATGCCCTGCGTCATCGTCCCAGCGTGATGATCACCGCTTCGCGATTCCAGAACAGGGCAAACCGTTTCTTCTCGATGACCTGAAACACCAACTGCCAACCTTCGGAGGCGTGACGGTTGAGTTCGGCTTCCAGTTTCTGCAGGGGCAGACCG
The DNA here is from genome assembly GCA_015231375.1 of Magnetococcales bacterium. Taxonomy (GTDB): domain Bacteria; phylum Pseudomonadota; class Magnetococcia; order Magnetococcales; family Magnetaquicoccaceae; genus Magnetaquiglobus. Next base: position 35,120 of record JADGBT010000036.1, read on the forward strand.
GATGAACCGAGAAAAATGGTGCCGCATCCCCCCTCGACCACATGCAATACTTTATATTCTTTGAATTGTGCAGTCATTCCGGAACTCCTGTCAAGACCAACCATTAATACAATCTATTCATGATATCATTTGGATGGAATTCAGGTCAAGTTCATCTTTCGACTTTTCATTCGGCTTTTGTCCTGTTTTCCGGTTTTCGCGTCCGGGAGCGTCTTCATCGGCGTTGGCGGAAGCGAGAAGGTGTGGAATCCTCCTGCCTTTCTCGTATACACTGGCAAGCGCGTCAGTTCCACCATGAAGGCGGCAAGCTCAGACCATGGGAGCTTCGGTCGTCAACACCAACCTCGATTCACCTCGAAAGAGACCAGGAGATCGATATGGACTTCGAATTCCAGAACCCGACACGGCTCATCTTCGGTGCCGGAGTACTTTCCCGTTTGGGCGAGGTCGCCCGAGGCGAAGGTCGGCGTGCTTTGCTGGTGACCGGGGGAGGCAGCGTCAAACGCAATGGCGTCTTCGCGCGCGCCGTGGCCAGTCTGGAGGAGGCCGGAGTGGCGGTGGTGGCCTTTGACGGCGTTGAACCCAACCCGCGCCTGTCATCGGTGATACGTGGCGCCCGGTTGGCTCAGGCTCAACAGTGTGATCTGGTCATCGCCCTGGGGGGAGGCAGTGTCATGGACGCGGCCAAGGTGATGGCGGCTGTCGTCTTTTATGACGGGGATCCCTGGGAGATGATGGTTCACAGCCCCACCGGGATACGTCTGCCCACCCGCGCGCTGCCCATCATCACCGTTCCAACCCTGGCGGCCACCGGTTCGGAGATGAACAAGGGGGCTGTCATCACCAATGAGCAGACCGTCGAGAAATCCTTTGTCCTCGCCGACTGTCTTTATCCTCGGGTCGCCCTGGTGGATCCCGCTTTGACCCTCACCGTTCCTCCAGACCAGACCGCTTTCGGCGTTTGCGATCTGATCACCCATGTCACCGAAGGATATTTCAACGGCGTGGATGGCACCCCTGTGCAGGATCGCTTCGCGGAGGGGGTGATCCTCACGGCCATGGAGTGGGGGCCAAAGGCCGTGGAAGACGGTCAGGATCTGGAGGCGCGCGCCCAGGTGCAGTGGGCATCGGTGGTGGCTCTCAACGGTTGGGTTCAGGCCGGTGCCGGGGTGGCGGGTTTCCCGGTACACATGATCGAGCATACCATTTCCGCCATCCACGACGTGGCCCACGGTGCCGGGCTGGCGGTCGTCAACCCGGCCTGGATGCGGGCCGCCGCCAGGGTTCGTCCCGACCGCTTCGCTCAATTCGCCCGGCGCGTCTTCGGTCTGGAAAGTTCCGATCCGCTGGTTTGCGCCATGGAGGGCGTCGTCCGTTTTGAGGATTTTTTGACCCGCATCGGCTGTCCGACGCGCCTGTCCCATCTGGGACTGGACGGGACGCTGATCGAGCGTTATGCCCGGGAGACGTTGCAGGCCATCCACGACGAAACCGGACGCCTTCCAGGCCGTCCCGCCATGAGCGAGGCGGAACTCATCGAGTTGCTGCGGGAGGCGCAATAATGAATCCTTGATTTCTATGCGATCTTATCTTCGTGATGACAATATTATTGCGACCCGCACAAAGGACAAGGAGAAGCCTGGATCCGCTCATCGGGGTGATCTGCCATCACCCGTCCATCGGCGAGCAGGATGGTGCGGTCGCAGACGGTGCGTAACCAGGCCAGATCGTGTCCCACCACGATCCGGGTCTGGGGAAGACCCGACAGCAGCGTGGCCAACTGTCCGCGCCCCTGGGGATCAAGACCGGCATACGGTTCGTCCAGCAGCAGAATCTCCGGCGACATGGACAGCCTCGTCGGTGAGCACAAAAAGATAACGGTACAGCAACAAAATCTGGGTGACGAAGATCCGGGGGGTTCCGAGCCGTTCCGCCGCCCGCCCCAGGTCCGGCAGACTGGTGGTGGCGACCAGCGCCAACAACGCGCTCACGGCCAATACAAAACGCAGCAGAATGGAGAGCCAGGAAAACCATCCCCCTCCGATGAGCCATCCGTCGGTCAGTGTCATGGGTTGGGTGTCCAACAGCGGGTTGAACAGCCCGACCAATAGTGGGAACGGTGCCAGCACCAAAAGACGACGCAACACCCAGCGGGGGGGAACCCCGGCGCGGGTCACCAGAACCAGCGGAAAAAACAGAAAAGGCAGCAGACCTCCCACCGTGTGTGGATCGAAGGAGACGATACACAACAAAAAGATCGTCGTCACCAGCAATTTGGCGCGGGGTTCCAGGCGATGTACC
>JADGBT010000037.1 GCA_015231375.1 Magnetococcales bacterium
GCTTCAACAGCCTCCTCCAGGCCGCCAAGGCGCGAGCCAGGGGCTACCGCTCGGATACCAACTTCATCACCATGGCCTACCTCATCGGGGGCAAGTTAAACTTCACCCTACCCACGTGAAACAGCGAAGAGCCCTTATTATAGCAATCCCGCATCCGGTTAATTATTTCCTTTGGCGTCAAGATGCGCCAAGATTGATGAGCAAGTATCTCGACGTAACGATCGGAGGGATCGCTTACCGAATTCCGCGAGGCTATGTGAGCAGTATCTCTTACAAATCAAAAGGGGTTGTAAAGCATGTTTCCATCGATTTGTCGTACCCGGACATGGAACCTATCACGAAAATGTCTGTTTCAGAACGCAATGCGCCGGGGTTTGGTAGGCAGATCGGGCTACTTGTTCAGACATACGACAGAACCCCCCGTTTGGATGCGATATTGAATAACATGCATAACGCTGGAATGGCCAGTCGGAGTGGAATTGATTATTCTATGGATGGGATACAGAAATTACCAGCCATCAAGCCAATGTGGGATAATGAGGATCGATATGTTCTGATTCGTAACTCATTGCTCGCCATGATTCTTTCATGCAACAGATCTAAGCCTGGAACGAATCCTGGATGTCATTTTTATGCTGATTTTGGCCATAATTTTGGAATTCAAGGCTCTTTCGGGCGCAAATTTCTTGAGGAGGTCGAGTTTGTTAATGGTGCTTTGATAAAATTGTTTGATAGCTTCAAGGTTGAATCAAGTAAGACTGTTCAATCCAATACCTCAACTTTGTCTCGTGATGGAGAATCTTATGTCTAGCAATATGTATTTGATATCTGATAGATGTGTATCATTTGGTTAGGTTTGGCATCTTGTTTAAAACCTGAGGAGAAATAGCATGCTAACGAACGAGGATTAACCTTATATACTGGCAAATAATGATAATGCACATGTGCTAGCTAAGTTGTTTTATGGAATTAATGTTAATGTGATTCTCAATTCAGATCTTAATCTGTCTATATAACAGTCTGATACTATCATCAACAGATTATCATTATTTTTGGTGTAGACGGATGGAGAACCATATAAAATTGTGCTTATTGATAGTAGGCAGGAATGTCGGATTGTTTAACAAGCTGTTGTGGAGTGTTAACAGATATGTGTGTGGACATGAACAAAGATACTAGTTCTGAACCTCTTCAGGAAGGAGTTCAAGTCCAGCAGCCGATGACATGGTATGGATGTCTATGGCATGCGATTCGTTGGTATATATATTCAACTGTATTTATTTTGTGTTTGCGTGAATGGTATGTGTATAAGTATCGGGAGATTCTTGGAGATTTTTACCTTGTTAAAGGTTTCTTACTGATTGGTATAATGCTTAATGGTGTGTATTTATCGTACCAATCATTCGTTAGACAGAGGATTATTTGTTCTTTGTTTTATATTATTGCTTCATGTTTGTGTGTTTTGACTCTATTTTTTAAAGTTGACTTGTTTTATCTTGATTTGTCAACTGAGATGGAAATAAGAGGCCGACTGTTTTCTATGTTTCCATCCGTGTGTCCACATCCGACAAGTATATACAATCCCCACAATTCACATAGATACTTAAAGATGAATGATAGAAAGTATATCACACAGGATGGTCATGCATTCGTGTGTTATTCGTATGTAATAAGTTATTGGTTATCATCAGCTTATAATAGATAAACTTTGGTGGTTGATTATGATGATGATTTAATGTTTCCTGTTGAGTCTTGGCCTCAAGAAAAGAGATTGATAATGGGGATATGGACTGATTCTGATGTTTGCAAGGCAGGAAAAGTTGAACGCATATATAATCATGTGTATTGGATTTCTGATAAATGTGACCTACCCAGTTAATAGCCTGTTTATAAGATATTAATCATCACGTATGCTGTTGCCATTGAACCTGACAGGAGGGAGAGATGGCGCTGGGACAGATGGGTGGGAAGCAGGAGGAGATGTTCATCACGTGGGATGAGTTGCCGAGGTCGCCTGGGCATCCATTTTACGAGCGCCTGCAGAATCTGAAGAAAGAGTTGGATCAAGCTGGATTTGATCGGTTCGCGGAGGAGAAGTGCGCACCGTACTACGTGAAAGGGCGGCGCGGGAGACCATCGGTGCCTCCTGGTCGATATTTCCGGATGCATTTTGTGGGGTATTTTCGAGGGGATCGACAGCGAGCGATTGAATGGAAATACTGTGATTCTCTGGCATTGCGAGAGTTCTTGAAGTTGAAGTTGGTGGGGAGCGGGTACCGGACCATTCAACGCTGAGCACGACCTGAAATCGTTTGCGGTTGGAGATTCGCAAGGAGGTGTTCGCCTGGGTTCTGAAGGTGTTGGCGGAAGCGGGTCTGATGCATGATGGAGATCGTCTGGGTGTGGACGCCTCGACCATGAAGGCGAATGCGGTGCTGCGTGGTTTGGTTCATCGTGGGAGCGGCGACACTTACCGGGAAATGTTTGAGACGTTGGCGTGGGATGGGCTCACTCTTTCGATCATGCCGCCGACCAAGCGCTCCGGCCTGATGGCCGCAGGGCTTGGCCGGACATCACAGGCGTTCAGTCCGGATTGTCCGGTGTCGAGGCGTTGTAATGTTCGTTTCCTTCTCCATCGATCACAATGCGCTCTTCCAGCAGAATCGGGGAGGGGTCGGGCCATTGATTCTGCCGTGGTTCGGAGGTGAGGCAGGAGGCGGGTGAATGCTCCTGTTCCAGTATGGGGTTGTTGAGCAGATCGATACCGGGACGATCCCAGCTGAATTCCACCGGAATGCCATTGGGATCAAAAGAGTACAGAGAATAAAAACAGCCATGATTGATCACGTCCGAAACCGGAAACTGGGCGCCTTCCAGGAGGGCCATCAGTTCCCATAAGGCCTCTTCGCTCTGTACGCCGATCGAAAGGTGATCGAAGGCAAACGGTCCATTCACGGGGTCGCCGTGCCGTTTGAGCGGCACCTTTTCAACCCCGGGCCATTCGAAGAATGAAATCTTGCAGTGGGTGTCAATGCGGAAGAAGTATTGTCGGGTTCCGGGTTGACCATAGGAGTATACCAGGGGCATGCCCAGAAGATCGCGCCAGTAACGCACGGTCAATTCGATATCCTGGGTGGCGAATGCCGCATGGTGTATGCCGGTATAATGATTCATGATCGTTACCTCAGTATTTTTCAAGATGCAGGGAACCCGGGTTGCGTCGGGTGCCATGGGAATAACCCTTGGCGGTCAGGATCTGGCTGACCGACTCCACCATGACCGGGTTGCCGCATAAAAAGATGTGGGTCTGCTCCGGATCGATCGGCAGACCGCACCTCTCGCCAATATCAGGCCGCGTCAACCACTCTTGCAGCCTGCCACAACAGCCTTGCCAGCTTTTGTCGATCGTTGGATTGGACACGATCGGCATGTACCGGAATCGGGGACAACGCCGCGCCAGAAATTCCAGTTCGGCCCGATATCCCAGATCCCACGAATAGTTGGCTCCGTGCATCACCGCCAGGGAAACCGGAGAGGTTCCGTTTTCCAAGGCCATGCTGCGCACCATGCTGATGTAGGGAGCCAGTCCGGTTCCGGTTCCAACCAGCAGAATGTTTTGATCCGGCGGCACATCCTTCAAGGTGAAGATGCCCTTGGAGCCATCTCCCACATGCAGCCGGTCTCCCGGCCGAAGGTGAAACAAACGCGGCGTCAACTCGCCACTGCTGACCATGGAAATGTAGAACTCCAGATACTCCTTCGACTGGGAACTGCTGGTGATGGAATAGGCGCGTCGAATCAGCGCATCCTGTTTTTCGATTTCGACCTCTTCCGGGTCGGCTTCCGCCACCCTGGGCTCGGACCGTTTCAGCCCCAGCACCGTGAATTGACCGGGAATGAAGTCGAAAGCGTTTTGATCCAATCGGATCTGGAGAATCAGGATCGTGGGGGTCACGAACGTGGTCGTCAATACGGTGGCGTTGTACATGGTTTGGTTTGTCCGTTGTCGTGGGAGCTATCGTTTCACCTGCACCCGATCCTGAAACAGCCGCACCTCCACCCGCGTGAGATCCTCGTAGGCGGGAGGCGCGCGCACCTGTCCGGTCTTGACATCGAAGCGGGCTCCATGTCGGGGGCAGAGAATCTCCCCGTCCGTCAGCGTGCCGCTGGACAGTTCCCCGCCGTCGTGGGTGCAGCAATCCGGCAGAGCGTGAAAGTCGCCGTCCACATGGCAGATGATCAGCGGACGACCCTCCACCTCCACGCCCCGCATGGAGTCTGCGGGAAACTGCGTCGCCGGAGCCACATCGATCCATTCCTGAGAGGCGTGCATCGTTTGTTCTCCCGTTTCATTCGGTGCAGATGGTGGTGTCATCCCGCTTCAGGGCCGCGTGCAGAATGAACCAGGCCAGATTGGCGCATTTGATGCGGTCCGGATAGTCGAGAAAATCGCCCACCAGCTCCAGTTTGCCCAGGGGTTTGGCCTCTGCGTTGGTCGCAGCCGGATCCCCGTGCAGAAAGGCGGTCATCTGACGAAACAGGGCTTCGGCTTCGGACACGCTCAAGCCTTCCAGGGTTTCCGTCATCATGGAGGCCGCCGCGACCGATATTGAACATCCCACCCCGTCGAATCCGGCGTGACGGATCACGCCATCCTCGATTTGCAGCGCGAGGGTGAATTCGTCGCCGCAGGTGGGGTTGAAGCCGTGGGCCCGATGGGTGGTTTGGGCGGGCATCTGCATATAGTGGAAAGGGTTCCGGTTGTGATCCAGAATCACCTCTTCGTAAAGCTCCCGATCCGCTTTCATGGCGCGCTCCCTTCCAGATTGAGTCGTTGCGCAACCCATTCCCGCACCGCCGCCGGTTGCACCCGTTGCAGCAACTCGGCGGCGAAGCCGTGGACCAGTACCCTGCGGGCGGTCTCCAGATCCAGGCCGCGACTGTGCAGATAAAACAGCGCGTCAGGATCCAGGGTGCCCACGGATGCCCCATGGTTGCATTGTACGGCGTCGCTATGGATTTCCAATTGCGGTTTGGCGTCGATTTCCGCCGTATCGGACAACAGCAGATTGGCGGTTTTTTGAGACGCGCGGATCTGCTTCACCCCCTGGGGCACGCGCACCACGCCGTTGAAGACGCCGTGGGCCTGTCCGTCCAGGATCCCTTTGAATAATTGTTCGGATCGGGTATCGGAGCGGAGATGGTGCAACCAGGTGTGAAAATCCATATGTTGTCGTCCCCCGGCCAGGAACACCCCCTCCTGGAGACAGCGGGAACCTTCGCCCGCCAGCATGATCTGCACATCCTGACGGGTCAGCGCTCCTCCAACCGAGAAGATTCTGGAGTCCAGATGGCTGCGGGCCTGTTGGATGGCTTGTACCGTGCCCACATGCTGGGCCGCAGTTGTTTCCGTCAGCATCAGCAGATGTTCCAGTCTGGCCCCTGCGTTCAGCATCAAGGTGGTGTAGGCGTTGGTGAAATGGGAGGAACGACCCAGGGAGGCGTAACTTTCGATCACCATGGCCTGGGTGTCGTTTCCGGCCAGCACCAGATTCCAGGGCAGGGTGACGATCGGTTCCTGAAAGGCGGTGGTGACAAACAGCAACTGCAAAGGTTTGGACAGGCAGACACCCGGCGAGATCTGGACAAAGGCTCCATCCAGCCACAACGCGTGATTGATTTCGGCAAAGCCCTGATCGTTTCCGGTCAGAAAGCGGTCCAGACAGGGTTCCAGCAGGGAGGGAGCCTGTCGGGCCAGATTCGCCATGCTGTCCACCCGGACTCCGGCGGGCAGATCCTGCCATCGGGAAAGGGAACGGGAGAGCAGACCGTTGATGAAAACCAGCCGATGGCCCTCCCGACGATCCAGCAGCAGCGGTTCTAGATCCTCCAGGTCGAGGCCCACGCAACCTTCGGTATGGAACCGGGGGCGGCTCTGGGCGAGGGTCCGGGTTGGGGTGTATTTCCAGGTTTCGAGTTGGGGGGTGGGCAGGCCGATTTGCGCACCGCGTTGCATGGCCTCTTGTCGACTGTTGCGGATCGGCAGTGCGTTCCATCCGGGCAGATGCGCGCTTTGTTCGCTGAACTGTTTCTGACAGCCCTCCAGAAAGGCGTTCATGTCACCATTTCCTCCAGCCAGCCATATCCTTGTTGTTCGAGTTTCCTGGCCAACTCCATCCCGCCGGAGAGCATGACCCGTCCTCCCATGAGGACATGCACCCGGTCCGGAGGCACCTGATCGAGCAGACGGGGATAGTGGGTGATGAGCAGCATGGAGCGTTCGGTACTGCGCAAGGCGTTGATCCCTTCTGCCACCAGGGTCAGGGCATCGATATCCAGGCCGGAATCGATCTCGTCGAGAATGGCCAGTCGGGGCTCCAGGAGCATGAGTTGCAGCAGTTCGTTGCGTTTTTTCTCTCCCCCCGAGAAACCGGCGTTGACCGGTCGGAGCAACCACTCCTCGGGGAGTCCGAGTTGGGCGGTGCGATCCCGGAGGTGGGCGCGAAAGGCCACGGCATCCAGTTCCGGCTGTCGATGGTGGCGTCGCTGGGCGTTGTAGGCCTCTTTCAGCAGTCGGAGATTGCTCACCCCGGGGATCTCCACCGGATTCTGGAAGCCGAGAAAAATGCCCTCTCTGGCCCGTTCCTCCGGGGAGATGGGCCACAGATCCCGTTCCCGATAGAGCATCTGTCCGGCTGTGACCCGGCACTCGGGCCGACCGGCCAGAACGTTGGCCAGCGTGCTTTTGCCGGAACCGTTCGGTCCCATGAGGGCATGCAGTTCCCCGGCTTTCAGACTCAGGTCCACCCCGTTGAGGATGGGTTTGTTCATCACCGTGACGTGCAGATTGCGCAGTTCCAGAATGTTCATCCCACACTCCCCTCCAGACTGACGGCAAGGAGTTTGCGCGCCTCCACGGAGAATTCCATGGGCAGTTCGCTCAAGACTTCTTGACAAAAACCGTTGACGATCAGGGAAACCGCCTCTTCGTTGCTCAGGCCCCGTTGTCGGCAGTAGAACAGTTGATCCTCGTCGATGCGGGAGGTGGTCGCCTCGTGTTCCACCTGGGCGGTGCGATTCTTGACTTCGATATACGGATAGGTATGGGCGGAACCGTGTTCGCCGAGCAGCAGGGAGTCGCACTGACTGTGATTGCGCGCTCCGGTGGCTCCGGCCAACACCTTGACCAATCCCCGGTAGGCGTTGTGCCCGTGTCCGGCGGAGATTCCCTTGCTCAAGATGGTGCTGCGGGTGTCGGCGCCGATATGGATCATCTTGGTGCCGGTGTCGGCCTGCTGGTGATGGTTGGTCAACGCCACGGAGTGAAACCGTCCGCTCGATCCCGCGCCCCGCAGAATCACGCTGGGATATTTCCAGGTGATGGCCGAGCCGGTCTCCACCTGGGTCCAGGAGATGTGGGAGTGATCTCCCCGGCATTCGCCCCGCTTGGTCACGAAATTGTAGATGCCGCCCCGTCCTTCCGCATCGCCGGGATACCAGTTCTGCACCGTGGAGTAGCGGATTTCGGCGCCTTCCAGGGCGATCAGTTCCACCACGGCGGCGTGGAGTTGATGTCGATCCCGTTGCGGTGCCGAGCAGCCCTCCAGATAGCTGACCTGGCTGTATTCGTCCGCGATGATCAAGGTGCGTTCGAACTGGCCGGTGCCGGCGGCGTTGATGCGGAAATAGGTGGACAGCTCCATGGGACAGCGGACTCCCGGCGGAATGTAGCAAAAGCTGCCATCGCTGAAGACCGCCGCGTTCAGGGCGGCGAAGAAGTTGTCGCCGGGCGGCACCACCGAACCCAGATAGCGCCGCACCAGCGCGCCGTGATTGCGGATCGCTTCGGACATGGAACAGAACAGAATCCCCATTTCCGCCAGTTTCTTCTGATGCGTGGTGGCCACCGACACGCTGTCGAACACCGCATCCACCGCCACTCCGGCCAATGTCAGACGTTCATCCAGCGGGATGCCCAGTTTTTCGTAGGTGGCCAACAGGGCCGGATCGACATCTTTCAGGGCGACCGCGTTCGGGTTGGCGGAGCGGGGAGCCGAATAATACCGGATCGCCTGATAGTCGATCGGCGGATAGCGCACGCTCGACCAGGAGGGTTCGGTCATGCCGAGCCAGTGCCAATAGGCGGCGAGACGCCACTCCAGCATGAAATCCGGCTCCTGTTTCTTGGCGGAGAGCCACTGGATCACCTTTTCGTCGAGTCCGGGTTGGATGGTGTCGGACGGAATGGGGGTGATGAAGCCATGTTTGTAACTGCGCGCCATCGCGCTGGTGATCACGGGCCGATCGTTCATGGTGCGGACTCCTGGGCATCGGAAACCATCTGGGTCAGCGTGACGTTTTCCAGCAGGGAACGGATGCCCTGTTGGATGCGCATCCAGTGAGGACGCGGTTTGCAGACATGCGCCAGAGGACAGACGCAGGCCGGATCATGGCACGGGATCAGCTCCAACGGATCGTGCATGGCCTCCATCACCTGCACCAGGGTGATCTTCGAGGCCGGACGGGCCAGAAGGAAGCCGCCGTTGCGTCCCTTGCGGGAGATCAGCAATCCCTGACTGGTCATCACATGCAGCAGTTTGCGCAGGGTGCTGGGAGCCAGGGGAATTTCGGCGGCGAGTCCGGTCGCGCTGACGGGGTGATCCGGCTGCGTCGCCAGTCGGACCATCACCAGGGTGGCGTACTCGGTCATGCGATTGATGGCGAACATGGCGGATTCTTGATCGCGATGAAGGGTGAATGGTGGATCGTCAGGGTCGGGGTGCGGGGCGACCCGTTTTTCCCGGCCAGACGAACGCTTGATCTCGCGCTTCGATCCGCTCCCGAGGGTGGGGGCGGATCGAAGTGTTTCTCGTGTGTCTTTTTTCGTGTTTCGGGCGCGCTCCGTTTTGCCTCAGTGGAGCGTGCGTTGCATGGCTTCGAGTTCCATCGCCGACAGAAAGAGACGTGGATACTCTCGATCTCCATTCATCAGGGCTTCCGTGGCATCCATCTGGGAACGGATGATGCCCATGGAGTCGCAATAGCCCTGCAAGGAGGCTTCGATCTGTTTCAAGGCGGTTTGCAGATCGCGATCCGCCTCCAGCGGACGCTCCAGGGCGTTGTAACAGTAGGCCCGTTCCAGATAGGCCATGCCGTATCCAGGATGGATATCGATGGCCTGGCTCAAATTGGCGATGGCGGCTTCCAACCGGTCCATGCGGCGCAGGACCGCACCGCGAATGAAATAGAGATGCCGGTTCTCCGGATCGAGCCGCATGACCTGGTTGCAGTCGGCGAGGGCTTCCGGATAGTGGGCCAGCCACAGATGGGCGACCGCCCGTGCCAGCAGTGGCGGAATGGACTCTGCTTCGCTCTCCATCACCTGGCTGATGCGATCCACGCAGCCTTGGGCATTGCCTGCGGCCAGCAGCTGTTGGGTTTCTGTGAACAGTTCATATGGGTCCATGATGTCGCTCCCTTAGTTGGTCGGCTTGTTTGGACACTAATTAAGACCAATTTGGTATCATTTTAGTTCCTGAATATTCAAAGATTCACCGATCAGGATCGGGATGATGCGACTATCAAGATGAGGCGCGGGCTTTTTTCCGGTTCATTTTTGTCGGAGGAGGGGGCGTTGCGACGCGGGTTTGGGTTCGGGAGTCATGGGGTTGGACCCGGAGGCAGTTGCACGGCGATTTCGGTCTCTTCCATGCCCGCGCACAGCGTGATGCCGCCCTTGTGCAACCGGCTGATCAGTGAGGCGGCATAGGCGCCCAGGCCGGAGCCTTGTTTCTTGCCATGGGTGACGAATTTTTCGAAGAAATGGGGCCGGATGGTCTCGGGGACCGCGCCGTGGTTGTGAATCTGAACCGTATGCCCCGGAAACAGGCGGATGGTGACCTCCTGTTGTTCCGGGGAGGCTTCGATGGCGTTTTTGAGCAGATTCCCGAACAGGGAATACAGCAGATGAAACGCTCCTTGTACCGTGCAGGCTGCACTGTTTGCGTCTACGATCCGCAGGGTGACCTTTCTGCTGGCGGCCACCGGTTGCAGGTCGCGGCAGAGTTGATCGAGCAGCGTGGTCAGATCGATGGAATCGCTGGGCAGGGAGATAACCTGGTTTTCCAGTTTATACAGGTCCATGGCGTGATTGATCGTGTCCAGCATGCGATAGGCGGCCTTTCCCGCCTGGTCCGCCACGGCTAGATGGGCTTCGGTGGTACCTTCGATCTCTTCCAGCAGCACCGGGAGATTGACGATCCAGCCCAGAGGGCTTTTCAGGTCGTGGAGGGTCAGTTGTTCCACCCATTCACGGGACTGGGCCTGCCGGACCATCTCCTGATTGGCGTTGGTCAGAACGCGCAATTGTTGTTGCACGCGCAGATGATTCCTGATCTTCTGTGAGATGGTCTCGGCGTTGAACGGCTTGGTGATGTAATCCAGCGCCCCGAGCTGAAGACCATGGCATTCGTTTTCCGGATCGTTCAACAAGGTAATGAACAAGACCGGAATGGCACGGGTATTCTCCTCGCTTTTCAGATGTTGGCAAACGGTATAGCCATCCATGTCCGGCATGGAGACATCCAGCAGGATCAGATCCGGTTGCAGTTGTCGGGCTTTGTGCAATCCGTCCGTACCGCCGGTGGCGAACTCCACCCGATACTCCGGACTCAACAATTGACCCAGAATGAAAATGCTGGAAGGCTGATCATCGATGATCAGCAGGGTGGATCGGGATGGAGGCTCCATCGGATCATTCTGGTCTTTCATGATGGTCGTGCTCCCGAAACGCAAAAGTAAAGAGTGTATCGATGAGGGCTGCCTGTATTGAAGATCTAGCAATATGAAAGCCAGAATGGAGGATCGCAATGGATGGGCGATTGGTCGGGATGGGGGTTGGAAAGTCACGAAAGATTCTTTGACAGGAGCGGAGCGGAGAGTCGCGCAAGCGGTGAGAAAAACCGGGGATATCCGGTCATTGTGGGGAGAAATGGACGGTATGACAAATTTTTCGGAAATGTCAATCAAGCTTTACAGGGTCTGAAGGAGCGGTCCTGGCGGAAGAGGAAAGAAGGGGGAGGCGATGTTTTTCAGGACGGGGTTGGCTTGGTGTTGGACAGGCGGCTGTAGAGCGCCTGTCGGGTGATGCCCAGCAGAGCGGCGGCCACGCTTTTTTTGCCGTCGGCGCGGAGCAGGGCTTCACGGATCAGCAGTTCTTCCGCCTCTTTGAGGGTGGGAAAGCGGGTTTGCGAAAACTGGATGGAGGGCTCCTGATCGTCGAGGCGGAGCGGGGAGGCGGCGTTTCCATTGCGTCCCGGTTGCAAGGCGCGGAAACAATCCAGGGACATCACATGCCCCTCGTGGCGCGAAACCGCGTCGAACACCATGGCCTTGAGTTCCCGCACATTGCCTGGAAACGGATAAACCCCCAGATGATCGAACAGGGCCGCAGGCGGCGTGGGGGTGGGGCGGTTGAGAGCGGTGGCGGCCTCTTCGAGAAAATGAACCGTGAGCAGCGGGATGTCCTCCTTGCGTTCGCGCAGCGGGGGAATGTGCAGTTGGTGAAACGACAGGCGGTAAAAGAGGTCGCGTCGCAGCAGCCCCTTGGAAACCAGTTCGTTCGGATCCCGATGGGTGGCGGCGACGATCCGGACATCGGTACGCACCGGATGATCCATGCCCAGGGGCAGATATTGTTTCTCCTGCAAGAACCGCAACAGCTTGATCTGGGCCGCCGGACCGATGTCGCCGATTTCATCCAGGAACAAGGTGCCTCCCGTTGCCTGGGCCACCAATCCTTTTCGATCCTGGTCCGCTCCGGTGAACGCCCCGCGACGGTGACCGAACAGGGTGTCGGTGAAAACCAGTTCGTCCAGGCCCGCGACATTTTCGGCGATGAAGGCGCCGGTGCGACAACCGGCATCGTGACAGGCGCGCGCGAACAACTCCTTGCCCACGCCGGTTTCGCCGGTGATCAGCAGCGGTTCCGGCGAGAGGGAGACCGCCTCGACGTATTTGAACAACTGATGGATCAAGCGACTGCGGGTCAGGATCGACGCAAAGGCGGAAGGGTTGGCCGGAGTCGAGGTGCTCAGTTGACGACGGATCGCATGCAGCTCGTTGCGCAGATTGTAGATCTGCATGGCATTTTGCACGCAGGTCACCAGCCGGTCCGGGTCGGCGGGTTTGAGCAGGTAATCGATGGCGCCTTGTTTCATGCAGGTGACGGCGGAATCGATCTCCTGGGAGCCGGTCATCACGATCACCTGCACCTCGGGATGCAGCCGGGTGATCTCCGGCAGGAGGGACTGGCCGGAACAGTGGGGCATCATCAGATCCAGCACCACCACGCCGACCCGTTGGTCGTTCAACAAGGAGAGCAGTTCACGGTTGTCGTTCAGGAGAATAATGGAAGGGTATCCGGCATTCAGCAGCCACAAACGGGTGGTATTCAGGATCCACTCGTCGTCATCCACCAAGACAATCGTGGCGGGTGTGCAGCGGATGGTCATGCCGTTATCATCCTGTCCAGGTCGTGGATCGGCCCCATTCCTGCGGACTGTTCCGGCAGAGGCGGGGTGCGTTTGGCAACGTTTCAAAAGAGTGTGTCAATGCTACCTATTTTTGTGAGAGGATATCGGAAACGTCGTCGCAATGCCAGAGCTTTGTGCGGCATTTCGCGTCACCGGTTGATGTGTGATCACAGGATCTGCCTTGATTTCATGCGGTTCGGGCGCGCTTCACGCTTGCAAAGCCGGGAGTGCTGAAGTACTCTTGATGGGGATTCAAAACCGGGCCACGGTTTCCAGGCTCTCTTCCAGCGGTCGTTCGGCGGCGGTCAATGATTAAAATTATCAACTCATTGATCTCATGGTATAAGTGATCCGAAAGGGGCGGCGCATGTTTTTTGCAAGGGGAGTCAGGCAGCGGGAACCGACGATCCGATCCCTCGATCGTCCCCTGTTCGGTTTGTTGCCGTTGATGGTTTTTTTGGGGTTGCTGGTGGCGAGCGTCGGAACCGTCGTCGTCTTCGCGCAGACCCAGAAGGCCAGCCTGAAACGGGAATTTCAGGAAAAAATGTTGGCGATCGGCACCCTGAAGGCGCGTCAGATCGACGACTGGGTGGAGCAGTATCATCGCGATGCCCTGCTGCTGCAAAAGAATTCCATGCTGTCACAAGGAATCGCCTTGTGGTTGAGCCAGGATCGTCAGCCGGACGAGCTTTCCGGCATCCTGCTCAACCGGTTGCATTCCAGAAAATCCCTGTTGCAATACCGGGAGATCATGCTGCTTTCCGAGGCCGGCGAGGTGTTGCTTTCCACCGCTCCCGACGCCGGAGTGGATGAGGAGGGGAAACGTCTGGTCCTAGAAGCCCTCACCGATGGCCTGATCCGCTTTTCATCGATCCATGCGGACGCCTCTTCTCCGGGTGGCATGCGTCTGGATGTGATCACGCCGCTGGAGTGGGAGGGGGACGAGGGCGTCGAGAGAATCGCCGCGTTGTTGTTTTCCATCGATGTGCATGAATTTCTCTATCCTTTGCTGGAAGCCTGGCCCACGCCGAGCCGCAGCGCCGAAACCTTGCTGGTGATGCGGGATGGCGACGAGGTGGTATTCCTCAACGAATTGCGCCATCGCAAGAATACGGCGTTGACGTTTCGTCTGCCCATCGTCGCGGGGAGCGATCTGCCCGCGATGCGCGGCGTGATGGGAGAGCGGGGCATCATGGAGGGGCGGGACTATCGCCGGGAACCGGTGTTGGCCGCCACCATCCCCATGCGACGCATGCCCTGGGTCATGGTGGCCAAGATCGATCAGGAGGAGGTGTACGCCCCGTTGCGGATGCAGACCTGGTTTTCGGTCGTGGCGATTCTGTTCGTGCTGGCCATGGCGGCTGTCGGGTTGAGATTGTGGTGGGTCAACAATACCCAGGCGTTGCTGCGCAAGAGTATGGATCGGCTCAATCTCTCTCAGCAACTGGCGTTGGTGGGCAGTTGGGATTGGGATCCCTTCCCGGATCGGGAGGTGTGGTCGGAAACGTTGTACTCCCTGCTGGGTCTGTCGATGGACAGCGTGGAAGCCAATCGGATCACCTTTCAGCAATGCGTGCATCCGGATGATCGGGCGCAGACGATGTGGGAGCTTTATGAACGGCTTGAACAAGACGCAAGCTTCATGCGCTCTTATCGCATCGTGCGTCCCGATGGCCAGGAACGCTTCGTGCTGGAAAAGGGGAGGGTGTTCCGGGGCAAGGGGGGGCGGATCAAGCGGGTGATCGGCGTGTTGCTCGACGTGACCGAACGCCGGGATGCGGAAGAGCAGGAGCGATACTATATCCGGCAGTTGGAGAAGTCCAATCGGGCCTATCGCGCCTTGAGCCGCTGCAATGCGATCGGTTATTGTGCCCGTGACGAGCTGCAACTGTTCCGGGATATCTGCGCCATCATTCAGGAGTGTTGCGGTTATCGTCTGGTTTGGATCGGGATGGCCGATCACGGACCCGACCGCTGGGTGCTTCCGGTCGCCCATGCCGGTTTTGAAGAGGGCTATCTGGAGCATTTGAACCTCTCCTGGGGGGATTCGGAACGGGGACAGGGACCGACAGGAGAGGCGATCCGTACCGGCAAACCGGTATTGAATCAGGATTCCGCCTCCAACCCGTCGTTTGCTCCCTGGCTTCGCGACGCGGATGAACGGGGGTATGCCAGTTCCGCCGCTTTTCCCCTTTGTTATGCGGGTCACTGTTTGGGAGCGCTCAACGTTTACGCGGATCAGCCGCATGCCTTCGTGGACGAAGAGGTGCAGTTGTTGAGCGAAATCGCCGCCAATATGGCGCACAGCCTGCACTTGTTGCGCCTGCGGCACCGGCAGCAACACGATGAGGCGGCAGTGCGGCGGCATCGTTCCCAGTTGCAGGCCATTTTCGATGCCTCCATCGCGTCGATCATCCAGTTGGATCTTTCCGGACGCATTCTGCTGGCCAACCGGAGCATGATGGAGATGTTCGGTTATCCCAAGGAGGAGCTGCCGGGCCTCACCTATTTTGATCTGCTGCATCCCACGCTGCACGAACTGGCCAGAAACACGCTGACCAGCCTGACCGAGGTGGATGCGGAACGGCTCTATGTGCGCAAGGATGGCTCCACCTTCTGGGGGCATCTGATGGGACGGCGTATGCCGGATCTCCCCGACATGCACCCCAGCGTGATTGCCATCATCACCGACAGCACCGAACGCAAGGCGAGCGAAGCGGCGTTGCAACGGGCCAAGGATGAGGCGGTCCTGGCCAACAAGGCCAAGAATATTTTCCTGGCCAGCATCAGTCACGAAATCAGAACCCCGCTGCATGCCGTGATCAATCTGGGTTTCTTGGCCTCCCTGCATGCCAAGGATACGGTGATCCATCCCTATCTGCTCCAGATCCAGGAGGCGGGCAAGGCGCTCTCCCGGATCATCGATGACCTGTTGGACCTCTCCAAGGTGGAGGCCGGGGCGCTGGTCGTGGAACGGATCCCGTTTCGTCTGACGGATGTGCTCAACACTCTGATGATCCTGGTCAATACGCTGCATCGCAAGTCGCTGGAGCTGTCCGTTCATGTGGATCCGGATCTGCCACCGACGTTGCAGGGGGATCCGCAGCGTCTGGGGCAGGTGCTGCTGAACCTGATGAGCAATGCCATCAAATTCACCGATGCGGGGCGTGTCACCTTGCGGACGGAGTTGGCGCAGTCCGAAACGCAGCGGGTGACGTTGCGTTTCACCGTGACGGATACCGGTTGCGGCCTCGATGAGAGTCAGGTGCAACAGCTCTTTCAGCCGTTTTATCAGGGGGATCACGGATTGGCGCGCCGGTCCGGCGGGGCGGGGCTCGGATTGGCCATCTGTCATCATCTGGTGACGCTGATGGGAGGAGAGTTCCAGGTGAAGAGCCAACCCGGACAGGGCAGCACCTTCTCCTTTACCGCCTGTTTCGGCGTGGTGGAGCGATCCTGGCTCCAGGGGGAGGACGATGATGCCGCCACCCTGATCGCCAGCCCGGACGACGATCTGCGGCCATCCCTGGAGCATCTGTCGGGCGCGCGCGTGCTGGTGGTCGAGGATGTGGAGATCAATCAACTCATCATCACCGAACTGTTGCAGCGGGTGGGCGTGGCGGTGCGGGTGGCCGGAAGCGGACGGCAGGCCCTGGAATGGCTCGAAGAGCCTCTCTTCGATCTGGTGCTGCTGGATCTGAAAATGCCGGACCTGGACGGATTCGAGGTGGCGCGTCGCATCCGGGCCATGCCCCGGCTGCGTGAGTTGCCCATCGTCGCCATGACCGCCTACGCCTTCAGCAGCGATCGTCAACGTTGCCTGGAGTCGGGCATGAACGATCATCTGGCCAAACCCATTGACCGGACGCTGCTCTATGCCGCCTTGAAACGTTGGATCCGACCCGTGACCAAACCGGCGTCGGCCTCCAATCCGGGCTTTTTCAATTCGGCCTCCGGGAGCGACCCGGCCTCCGAAAGCGACCCGGCCTCCGGGGTCGTGCGGCCTTTGCCCGACGCCGACGCTTCCGATCCTGTCCTCGATCCTGTCCTTGATCCTGTCCTTGATCCTGTCCTTGATCCTGTCCTCGATCCTGTCCCCGATCTTGTCCCCGATCTTGTCCTCGATTCTGTCCTCGATCCTGTCCTCGATCCTGTCCCCGATCCTGTCCCCGATCCTGTCCCTGATCCGGATGCGTTACTGCCTGCCCAACTGCCGGGAATCGATCTGGAATTGGGCCTGGGGAGGGTGCTCGACAACCGGCTGCTTTATCGGGTGTTGTTGCGCAAGTTCGGTCAGGGATATGCCCAATCCGGGGCCGAGGTGCGTCAACTGCTGCTGGCGGGTGAGGATGCCCAGGCCCGACAGGTGTTGCACGCCCTGGGTGGCGTGGCGGGCAATATGGGCGCGCAGGAGTTGATGAACGCGGCCAGAGCCTTGGAGCGGATTTGCGTGCCGGGTTGCCGGTTGGATCATCCGGAGCTGATGGAATCCCTGGATCGTTTCGTTGCGTCTCTGGCTCAGGTTCTGACCTCCGTTCAGGGGCTGCTGACCGTTGGTGCGCCGTCCGGGCGCACGCTGGATCGGGATGCGCTGGAACAGGTCCGGCATCATGTGGACGCGCTGGACACGCTTGTGGCGCATCGCCAGGTGGTCGAGGCGATGCACGAGATCACCGCGCTGCATCGTCTGGTGCTGAGAAGCTCCTGGATGGAAACGGTCGAGCAGCTCATGGAGCATGTGTTCGATGGTAATCTGGTTGTGGTCGAACAGAGTGTCCGTCGTCTGCGAGCAACCCTGAACGCATCGGGGATTCCGGGGGAGGATGGACAAACCGTGTAAAGAAAAGACAACACGTCTGGAAAAGTTTCCTTTCCAGGTTTTGTCCTTGTTGTTCATATGGTTGATGGTCTGATTGCCCGTCGTGCTCCTGAAAACCGACAAAATATCTTTCTCCCCTTTTGCATGCCAATGCCCCGTCAACGCGCATGGTTGCGCGTTTGCAGGGGTTGGCATTCCCTTTGCTTTGTATACTCCCATCATGACTTGAACTTAAATACGAATTCATCCTTGCCGGGTGAGTGAACGCATCCCCGAATTGGGCAAGGATCATCTATGCGAAAGGAGTGACTCCTATGGAACAGATCGTCGAAATGACCGAGACCGGAGCTGTCGGGAAAGGGTTGTTCAGGGCCGGTGCCCGCGCCGTGGACACGGAGGGCTTCAAGAGTGTGACCGGACGGAGCGACCGAAAATCCGAAAGAACCGGTACGCGTCATGCCCTGGTGAGTCAGCACCCCTCCTGGGGACTGTTTTGCACCAAGGCGCGATTTTTCGGCTTGCAGGATCAGGATCTGAAGCTGTTGATGCAGGTGGGTCGGGTGACGCATACCCGCGATGGTCAACAGTTGTTTTGCGAGGGGGAGAGCAACGATGTGATCTTCATCATTCTGGATGGCAAGGTCAGACTGGGCAAAACCGCCCACAAGCCGCACTGGATCGATATGGGCCCCTACGGCATGATCAACATGGATGAGGACGAGGAGCCGATATGGAGCGGATACCATGTCTGCTCGGCGAGCCACAGTCTGGGCGGTCTTCCCTTGACTTTCGAAACCAGTCACTCCTTGACCGCTGTTTCGGACGGAGAGTGTGATCTGTTGGTGCTGGAAACCGCCACTTTGGAAAATCATTTGGCTTTGCAGGGTAGAAGCCATCAGGCAGCCCGGATTATGGCCAGTTTGCGTCAGATGCTCTGTTGAGACTTTTTTTTTGGGGGGGGGAACAAACGTGACATCTCATCCTGTTGGCTTTTTTACCTTCAAGAGCAGTGGAATCGATCCTTGCGCCAATGCGGAGGATTATCTGGATTTTCTGACGCTTTTCATGGAGAAGGGGAGCGGGGGGGATCCGTTGGAGAGAATGCCCGCCAGTTCGAGACGTCATCTGCGGGAGAGTTGGCCGCATGTGTTCCGAACCCTGGTTCCTGCCATGGTTGGGGATGCGGTCGAGGCGAGACATGATTTTTCCCTGGGTCGGCGCAACACCTCCTTGCCGATGATGATCTCTTTGTCGATCTTGAAAGAAGTGTGGAACATGACCGACGAAGCATTGGAAAACGCGGTCCGTTTCGATCTGCGGTTTCATTACGCTCTCGGTTTGGAGGTGGATGAGACCGATTGGAACGTGCGCGCGCTGTATCGTTTTCGCGAACAGGTGCTCTCCTCTCCGCAGTTGATGTGGGTGTTCGATACCGTGGTGACCCGGATGACCGCACAACTGGACGCAGCGCTCCTCAGGCCGGGACTCGACGCGAAGCGCATGCGTTTCAATATGATGATGCAACTTCGTTTGGGCGGGTTGGTGGGAACCCTGGAGGCGTTCCTGAAAGCCCTCGAAGGGGCGGACCCGGTTCGATTCGGGTCGTTGCCGCGTCTGTTCCTGGAGCGGTACGGAAAACGCCCCGGAGCCTTTGCCAATGTTCGCCCCGATCAGTGCCGACGGCAGTGGGATCGCGCCATGCACGATGCCAATACCCTGATCACCCGGTTCGACCCGGAGGAGTCGATTCATGCGTTGATGTCGTTTCAGGTTCTCGGACGCACGCGGGGGGAACAACAGGCCGGGCTTCAGGTCGGCTGTCTGCTGCCGGATTCGCTTTTTGGATCCGAAGCGTCTGAAATCACCCTCATGCCCGGTCGGGCATGAGGCCCTTTTGGTGTTGATATTCCACCCGGCGTTGCGACTCTTGAGGAGTCAGGCCATTCTGGGTGAGAGTGGAGGATGTCATGGATATTTGTTCGACGACGGACCCGATCAGCATGAAGGATCTCCATGGACGCACGGAAGGGCTTCCCTGTTATGTGGAGGGTCAGGGGGATCATTTCCTGACCGTGCATTTTGAGTCCGAAGCCAACCGGCAGGCTTATCTGGCCATTCAGACCGAGCCCTCCTCGCTGGATTTTTCCAACGATACCGACGAATGGGTGGATGAAGGCTGATTCTTCGTTTCCTGGGGATCGAAGGTGCAGACCCGGAATCACGTGCAGGGGTCTGTTTTCCTTCGAGAACCTCGAAACACTGTAAAGTATCTAATAACTATTATAATAATAGTGAATCTTTCCGCATTTTGTAGTCATGTAGAGCCTCTTGGAAAAAGCCCCTGCCATCCATGCAAGGCAAGGATACCCTTGTCTTGATCCATTCTTGATCAATGCCGCCCCAGAATTGATGCCTATTTGATAATAGAAACAATAGAATGGTTGCTGTAAGCTGGCAACCATTCACTCGGACTGTTTGATTGAAGGCATCTGGTGATGAATATCATGATTCAACAAAGTGGCAAGAACATCCTTGAACCTGCTTGCGGATTGGCGGGACGGATCCGCTTGGCCATGCAGGCCGGATCCGATTCACACGTCATCCTGTACAGCGACAACCCGGAACAAGAGCGGGACGAATGGATCGCTGTTTTGGATCTGCTCCAGGGATCTGCCAACGGTAAACCGGTTGTCGTGGCGGCCACCCCGTATCCGACGGTGGCATGGCAAGAATGGATGACAGCCTTGGGATTTGATCATCTGTGGGTTTCTGCGGAGCGATTGGATGGCAGGCGTGATTCCGATCAGATCCAATTCTTTGCTTTGGAGAATGGATTGTGCCCACTCTTGCATATCCGTTCCGATCCATCATCGGGACAGAGGGCGGCATCGGTGTGTGGCGCTTGTGAGGATCGGATGGTCCTGGCCATACACCACTTGCGCAGGTGGTGTATGGCCGAACCAAATGTGTGTCCCTGGAAAAGCGGTGAGAGGTCGCTCCATGCCAATGATCCGTGGGTGGGCGGAGAAACCAAGGTTTGAATCTTATTCCCCTTTCCAGAATCTGGGGAAAAAGAGGATCAGCACGGTGAAGAGTTCCAGACGCCCGGCGATCATGGTGATGGTCAAAAGCAGTTTGCCCGCATCGGGGATGAAGGCGTAATTTTCCAGGGGTCCGACTTTGGCGATGCCCGGTCCCACGTTGGCGATGCAGGCCAGGGAGGCGGAAAAGGCGGTGGTGAAGTCAAGGCCGACCGCAGTCAGCACAATCACGGATAACAACATCACCAACAAAAAGACCACCACCAGAATCAAACTGCCTTCCATCACCTCCGGGGGGATGATTACACCGGCATATTTGGGTCTGGCGATGCGGCGGGGCATCATCAACCGATCCAGAATGGTCAGAAACAATTCCCACACCATCACCAGACGTATTATTTTAACGCCTCCTGCCGTGGAACCGGCCATGCCGCCGATCACCATCAGATTCAAGAGAATGACTTGCAGAAACATCGGCCATTGGGCGAAATCATCATTGGCATACCCGGTGGTGGTCAGGATCGATACCACATTGAAAAAGGCATGACGCATGGCCAATTCCAGCCCCTTGTCTTGCATCAGCATCAACACGACACCGGTGAATACCGAGACGATCACCGTGATGCCGAAATAGGTTCGCAGTTCCGGATCCTTGAAGATTCCCCAATCCCGTCGCATGAACAGCCGATAATGCAACAGAAAATTGGCCCCGGCCATGAACATGAAAAAGATGCACCACCATTGGATGGTCGGTGAAAAGGCGGCCAGACTGGCGTTGCGGGTGGAATATCCCCCCGTGGCCGTGGTGGTGAAGGCGTGATCGATGGCCTCCAGAAAATCCATGCCAGAACCCATGAACGCCATGATGTTGACCACCGTGAGACCGGCGTACAAAACCCACAGAATGCGTGCCGTGGTGGCCACCCGTGGCACCAGACGATCCTTGGTGGGACCGGGCACTTCGGCTTTCATGATTTCCATGCCCCCCACACCCAGAAAAGGCAGAATCGCGATGGCCAGCAGCAGAATACCCATGCCACCCAGCCATTGAATTTCCGAACGCCAGAACAGTTGACTCTTGGGCAACACCTCCACGTCCCGCAGAATCGACGCGCCCGTGGTCGTGAAACCGGATGCGGTTTCAAACCAGGAGTCGATCCAGCCCATCCAGCCGCCGTAGACAAAAGGCAAACCGGCCAGGACCGTGGCCATGGCCCAACCCAGTCCCACAATCAGGATGCCGTCTCGGGCATGGAGTTCCGGTTTGGCGGAACCGGTCAAAAAATAAAGGCTTGCCACCACGGCTCCAGTCAACATGGAACCCAGAAAAGGTCCGGGATTTTCCCCCAGTACCAGGGCCACCACCAAAGCAGTCACCTGGCACAGGGTCAAAAGAGCGGCCAGAAGCGACAAGACGCGCACATTCATCAAGAGATTCATGATTTCATCTCTCCGCAAGAACCAGTTGACGAATTTTACGTTTGCTTTTGTTCTGTCTGCTGCTGACCAGCAGAATTTGATCTTCGGCCTTGAATTGCGTGTTGCCGTCCGGGAGCAACAGTTGCCCATCCCGGACCAAGGCGGCGACAATGACCCCCTTGGGCATGTCCGCCTGATGCAGAATCTTTCCGACCAGGGGAGCCGTGTCCGCCAACCGGATCAATACCGCTTCCAGTTTTCCTCCCAGCATCAATTGCGCTTCCTGGACATCGCAGGGTCGCAACAGCCCCATGATCTGGCCGATGGCCGTAAAATTGGGATGCACCGCCGCATCGATGCCCATGAATGCGGAAAGCGCGATATAGCCTTCATTGTCGAACATGGTGATCGAGCGTCCCGATCCGAGGCGTCGCGCCAATACGGAAGACATGAAATTGATCTCTTGATTTCCGGTCAGGGCGATGTAGGTGGTGGACGGATCGATCAACTCCTGCAACAACGCCGGATCGGTGACATCTCCTTGCAAAATGCGGGACTGCGTGAGACGGGCCACCAGGACTTCACAGCGTTGACGGTCTTTCTCGACGAGGGTGGGTTTGAATCCCTGCTGTTCCAGTTTCATGGCCAGATGGAGCGCCATGCGTCCGCCGCCGCCGATCAGATGTCGGGTCTTGTGCATGCGCAAATGGCTCTGCTCCAGACCCAGAAAGGCAAAGGCCGAAGAGAGTTCCCGTCCGGCCAGCAACGGCAGATAGAGCCGGTCGCGGGATTGAAAGACAAATTCACCATCGGGAACGATGGTTTCGTTGTCACGCTCGACAGCGGCCACCAGAGTGCGGTTGTCTTGATTTTTGTCGATTTTTTTCAGTTGTTTGCCGATGAGCGGGCTGTCATCCAGCAGTCGGAATCCGGCAATATGGATCTGCCCCTCCAGAAAGGAAGTCACCTCGAAAGCCATCGGGATTTCCAGCAGATCCATGACCAGATTCAGGGCATTGCGCTCCGGAGTGATCAGGATGGCTCGATCCAGTTGAGATCCGTTCCAGATATGGGTGTTGGTGGTGAACTGTTCATCCCGCACCCAAATGGCCGCCTTGGCGTTGGGAGCCAGAGAGTGCAACCCCAGGGCGGTGACAATGTTGCGGGTATCCGAGTTGGTGACGGCCATCACCAGATCGGCGGAATGAATGTGGGCTTCGTGCAGAATGGCCAGATCGCTTACATCCCCTTGCAAGGCGCGCACGTCTACCTGGGTGAGCAGTTGAGTGATTGATTCGGGATTGGGATCCACAACATGAATATCGTGTCCCTCTTCGACCAGATATTTCGCCAGGATTTCACCAATGGGGGTGATACCGATTATAATAATATTCATTATTGCTTCTTTTTTTTGGTGTGGGTGGGTGATGTGGAATACATCTCAACCATTTTATCCGTTCATGTATCAAAATGGTGTCAAATTCACTCTTTTTCCTGTCTGTTTCTTATCAAGAATGGGTATCCGGACATCAGCGCACCATCGGTTTTGGCCAGTCGTGGATCTTGATGAAATCTTGATTTCCTGTCGTCCACATTTGTTACCGTTTTAATGCAGGCGACGCTATTTTTCTTGTCAAGAATGACCGCATGAACGTCAAGAACGGCTCAAACATCCCAATGCACTCCTTATCTTGAAGCGGACAAAAAATGGCCTCTGCAATCAATGAATTCTCTCTTGGTCGTATCGTGGTGCTTTCCTTTCTTCTGACCATTCTGACGGGAACGCTGTTGCTGTTGTTGCCGATCAGCCTGGTATCCGGACAGGAGCCGGTTTCTCTGGTTGATGCCTTTTTTACCTCCACGTCGGCGGTATGCGTGACTGGCCTGACGGTACGGGACACGGGCACCACGTTTTCCCTGTTTGGCCAGGGGGTGATCCTGGGTTTGATTCAGGTGGGGGGATTGGGCTTTCTTACTCTTTCCACCTTCTTCATCACGCGGTTTCAATGGCGGAAAAGTGGCATCAGTCTGCACCACCGGCAGCTTCTGGAGATTTCCCATGGCTCGGTGGATGCCATTCATCCCCGTCAATTGCTGAAGGCGATTCTGCTGTTCACCTTCCTGGTGGAACTCCTGGGCGCAGGATTGCTTTTTTTACGTTTTTCCGAAATCAAACCGGTTCCGGAAGCCGCGTGGTTTGCGCTGTTTCACGCCATTTCCGCCTTTTGTAACGCCGGATTCGGTCTGTACGCCGACAGCCTCATGACATTTCGAGGCGATCTGTTGATCAATGGCACGGTGATGGGCCTGATCATTCTGGGAGGCTTGGGCTTTTTGGTGGTGGCGGATGTGGCGGAACGTCTGCGGGGCTTGCTGCGTCGTCAACGGGGCGTGCTTTCATTGCATTCCAGGTTGGTGCTGCGCACCACGCTGTTTTTGATTCTTGCCGGAACGGTACCTTTCATTTGGCTGGAAGGGCGCGGGGCGGCGATGGGGGAGCAGCCGGGAGCCTTGTTCCTGGAGAGTCTTTTTCTCTCCGTGACCAGTCGAACCGCCGGTTTCAATACGGTGGATACCGCCTTGTTGACCGGTCCGACTCTGTTTCTGGTCATTTTATTGATGGCGATTGGCGGTTCTCCCGGTTCCACGGCCGGAGGCATGAAAACCACCACCGCCGCCGTCTGTTATGCCTTGTTGCGTTCCAAAGCCCGCAACCGGCCACGGGTGGAGTGTCTGGAACGCACCGTGCCGGAAGAGACCGTCAACAAGGCCATGCTGGTGGTCACTGGATACGTTCTGGCCATCGTCATCGGCATCTTCTTGTTGCAGGTGACAGAGACGGGTCATCCTTTCAGCAAAACCGAAAGCGATTTGTTTCTGGGCCATCTTTTTGAAGTGGTATCCGCATTGGGCACCGTCGGTTTGTCCACTGGCGTCACCACAACTCTTTCTGTCGGTGGCAAGGTCATCATCAGCCTGCTTATGTTCGTAGGTCGCATCGGACCCCTGCTGGCTGCCAGCGCGCTGATCGGCAGCACCTCCAAAATCAACTACACGTTTACCGAAGAAAACGTCAACATTGGCTGAGGCGAGAAAAATCATGTCACATTCTTTTCTGGTGGTCGGGCTGGGAACCTTTGGCAGTCGGGTGGCCAAGGCATTGATCGATGAAGGGGCGTATGTGTTGGCCGTGGACCGGGATGAAGAGCGGGTCAATCTGATCCGGGACAACGCTTCAAAGGCGGTCTGCTGTGATGCTGTCAATGCCGATGCCATGCGGGCGGTAGGGGCGTTCGAGGTGGATACGGCCATCGTGGCGTTGCGCAATCATTTCGATTCCACCGTGCTGGTCACCCACGCTCTTAAGAAACACGGCATCACCCGTCTGCTGGTTCAGGTGGACAATGAACAAGAGGCTGAGGCAATTCAGACCTTTGGAGCCATTGAGGTCATTTTTCCTCCACGGGACATGGCCTTGCGCATTGCCAAACGTTTGATTCATCCCGATTTGGCCGAAAGTATTCCCCTGGGACACAATGTGGCCATCATCGACATCTCCTGCCCGACCAGTTTTGTTGGACGCACCATCAGCAACCTGGAGTTGCGAACCATCTATGGCGTCAACCTGATCGGCATTCGTCATGCGACGCCACTCCGACCCACCCAGGATAACCTGACCATCAATCCCGCTCCGGATACCCAACTGCACGGCGAGGACCATTTGATCTTGTTGGGAACACTGGAACAGCTTGCGAAAGTGAAAGGGTTGAACCATGGACGTGAAGGGAATCGAGGCTTTCTGAAACATTGAAGAAAAAGGCCTGCAAGGAATCCACACCATTGTTGCACCCTCCTGGTTTCTGGCGCAGAGTCGTGCTTCTGCGCCAGAAACTCAGTAAGATCATGAAAGAAATTTCATTATATTGATTTATTCTTTTTTGTTGACACCATCTTGATGTCGCGGGTCAACCTTTTTTCCCCGTTTTTATCTTCGATTTTCTATGCTCTTCGTCCATACATCCATTCCATCTGCAAGGAGTTGTCATGGACATTTTCTATCTGGGTTTGATCGTCCTCTTTTTTTTGGTCTCGGGCCTGCTGGCATCCGTGTTCACCAGGATTGGGAGATTCTGAAATGAACCCACTCTATCTGATCGGCCTGACGGTAACCGCCGCCGTATTCGTTTACCTGATCGTGGTGTTGTTCCAACCGGAGTCATTCTCATGAGCGACAGGATCTGCCTGAACACGGGCCTTTCCATGGCCTCGCTGCTGCTGCTCTCCTGGCCTGCCGCCTATTGGATGAATCATGGCCATGCGGATCCAAACATCCGGAGCGTACCGGCTCACGGGTCGGATTCACGTCGCCATGCGGTCAACCATGATGGGCCTTGCGCGTCGCTCGTGATTGAAACCAGGGCGTTTCGCATGGGCATCGATTCGGCTTATCCACCCTTTGCCCGGAAGAGCATCCCATGACCACCAATGGAATCTTGCAACTTGTGCTTTACCTGTCGGTCCTGTTGTTGCTCGCCTGGCCTTTGGGATTGTATATGGCCAGTATCTATGGAAAACAACAGCCATCGGGATTGCGTTGGGTCTTGCCCGTGGAACGGTCCATTTATCGCTTGTGCGGCATCCGCGAAGACGAGGAGATGTCTTGGACCCGTTACGCCGCCGCGTTGCTGGTTTTCAATCTGGCCGGATTGCTGGCGGTCTACTGGCTGCAACGATTTCAGGCCGGGCTGCCTTTCAATCCCCAAGGCATGGCCAATGTCACCCCGGATCTGTCGTTCAATACGGCGGTCAGTTTTGCCAGCAACACCAACTGGCAGGCGTATGGAGGCGAAACAACCCTTTCTTATCTGACCCAGATGCTGGGCCTGACGGTGCAGAATTTCCTTTCGGCGGCCACGGGCATGGCGGTGCTGGCGGCCCTGATGCGCGCTTTCACCCGCAAGGAGGCATCGGGCATCGGCAATTTCTGGGTGGATCTGGTGCGATCGACGCTTTATGTGTTGCTGCCGCTCAGTCTGGTATTGTCCCTGTTGCTGGTCAGTCAAGGCGTGGTCCAAACCTTTGCGCCGTCTCAGAATGTCTCTTTGCTGCAACCGGTCCACTACGAACAGCCGGCCACCGCCCCGGATGGTCAACCCCTCAAAGATGCCCAGGGGCAGCCGGTCCTGGAAAAACAGACCGCCCGTGAACAGACGGTGGCCCTGGGTCCAGCCGCTTCCCAGGTGGCCATCAAGCAGTTGGGAACCAATGGCGGAGGCTTTTTCAACGTCAACTCGGCCCATCCGCTGGAAAATCCCACCCCGTTGTCCAATTTCTTGGAACTGCTGGCCATTCTGCTGATTCCGGCGGCTCTTTGCATCACCTTCGGACGTTTGGTCGGGGATGTGCGTCAGGGCGGTGCGATTCTCGCGGCCATGACCATCGTTTTTGTGGCGCTGTTGGCTCTGTGTGTCTGGTCGGAGCAGTCCGGCAATCCGTTGTTCGAGCGATTGGGTGTCGCGACCCAGGCTTCCGATCACTCGCCCGGTGGCAACATGGAAGGCAAGGAGAGCCGTTTCGGGATCGTCAATTCGGCCCTTTGGGCCACGGCCACCACGGCGGCTTCCAACGGTTCGGTCAATGCCATGCACGACTCGTTCACGCCTCTGGGCGGGCTGGTGCCCATGTGGATGATACAACTGGGTGAGGTGATTTTCGGCGGCGTGGGATCCGGATTGTACGGCATGATCGTGTTCGCTCTGGTCGGTGTCTTCGTCTCCGGTTTGATGATCGGGCGCACCCCGGAATACCTGGGCAAGAAAGTCGAGGCCTTTGAAATGAAAATGGCCGCCATGGTCATTCTCACGCCCTGTGTGGCGGTGTTGCTCGGTACAGCGGTGGCCGTGGTGAGCGAAGCGGGACGGGCGGGTATCGCCAATCCCGGCATTCACGGATTTTCGGAAATCCTCTACGCCTTTTCTTCGGCGGGCAACAACAACGGCAGCGCCTTCGGCGGCTTGACCGTCAACACGCCCTTTTACAACATCTTGCTGGGGATCGCCATGCTGCTGGCCCGTTACTGGGTGATCGTGCCGGTGCTGGCCATCGCCGGATCCCTGGCTTCCAAAAAGAGCATTCCGCCTTCGGCTGGAACCTTGCCCACGCATACCCCTTTGTTCGTGATCCTGTTGATCGGGACCGTGATCGTGGTCGGCGCCTTGACTTTTCTGCCCGCCCTCGCCCTTGGCCCCATCGTGGAACATGTGCAAATGATCAACGGACAATGATGGAGAGCCCTTCCCATGCAAAAACAACTTTCTTTGCTTGATCCGGGCCTGCTTGCCGAGGCCATGGTCGATGCGTTCAAACGTCTTTCTCCCCGCTATCAGATCCGCAATCCGGTGATGTTCGTGGTCTGGTTGGGCAGTCTGTTGACCACGGGACTCTATTTCCAGGCCCTGATGGGCCAGGGAGAGGCTCCGACCTGGTTCATTCTGGCCATTACCGTGTGGTTGTGGTTCACCCTGCTGTTCGCCAACTTTGCCGAGGCCATGGCCGAAGGCCGGGGCAAGGCCCAGGCCGCCGCGTTGAAAGGCTTGCGCAAGACCGTGATGGCCAAAAAACTCAAGGAACCGCGCCAGGATGCCAGGTGGGAGAACATCCCCTCCGAAACCCTGCGCAAGGGGGATGTGGTACTGGTCACCACCGGCGAGATCATTCCCGGCGACGGGGAGGTGATCGAAGGCGTGGCCTCGGTGGACGAGTCGGCCATCACCGGCGAGTCGGCCCCGGTGATCCGGGAGTCTGGAGGGGATTTCTCCGCCGTCACCGGAGGCACGCGCATTCTTTCCGATTGGTTGGTGGTGCGGATCACGGTCAATCCGGGAGAGACCTTCCTGGATCGCATGATCGGCATGGTGGAAGGGGCCAAACGGCAAAAGACCCCCAACGAGATCGCCTTGACCATCCTGTTGGTGATGCTGACCCTGGTTTTTCTGTTGGCTACCGTCACCTTGCTGCCTTTTTCGATCTATGGGGTGGAAACCGCGCATGCGGGTCATCCGGTGACGGTCACGGTACTGGTGGCCCTGCTGGTTTGTCTCATACCCACCACCATTGGCGGTCTGCTTTCCGCCATCGGTGTGGCGGGCATGAGTCGCATGATGGAAAAGAATGTCCTGGCCACCTCCGGCAAGGCGGTGGAGGCCGCCGGTGACGTGGATGTGCTGCTGTTGGACAAAACCGGCACCATCACCCTGGGCAACCGACAAGCCTCCTCTTTTGTCCCGACCCTGGTCATCACCGAAAAAGAGTTGGCGGAAGCGGCCCTGTTGGCCTCTTTGGCGGACGAAACCCCGGAGGGACGTTCCATTGTCACGCTGGCCAAGGAGTTGTTGCATCAACGGGGCAGAGACATTCACGCCGACGGGGCCAGTTTTGTCCATTTCACCGCCCAGACCCGCATGAGCGGCATCGACTGGCAGGGACGTTCCATCCGCAAGGGGGCGGCAGAGGCGGTGCGTCGTCATGTGGAAAGCTCCGGTGGTCTCTGGCCCCATACCATTCAGACGGCGGTGGACGATATCGCCCGTCGGGGTTCAACACCGTTGGTGGTGGCCGATGGCAACCGGGTGTTGGGCGCGGTGGAGTTGAAGGATATCGTCAAGGGTGGGATCAAGGAGCGGTTTGCCGAATTGCGCCGCATGGGGATCAAAACCGTGATGATCACCGGTGACAACCGGTTGACCGCTGCGGCCATCGCCGCCGAGGCCGGGGTGGATGACTTTCTCGCCGAGGCCACCCCGGAGGCCAAACTCGCCCTGATCCGTCACTATCAGCAGGAGGGACGTTTGGTGGCCATGACCGGCGACGGCACCAACGATGCGCCGGCCCTGGCCCAGGCCGATGTGGCGGTCGCCATGAACAGCGGCACCCAGGCGGCCAAGGAGGCGGGCAACATGGTGGATCTGGATTCCAACCCCACCAAATTGATCGAAGTGGTGGAAATCGGCAAGCAGATGCTCATGACCCGTGGCTCCCTGACCACCTTTTCCATCGCCAATGACGTGGCCAAATATTTTGCCATCATTCCAGCCGCGTTTGCCGCCACCTATCCGGACCTGAACGTCTTCAATGTGATGGGTCTGGCCACTCCGGCATCGGCCATTCTTTCGGCGGTGATCTTCAACGCCCTGATCATCATCGCCTTGATCCCCCTGGCCCTGCAGGGAGTCGCCTATCGACCGGTCGGCGCCGCCACATTGTTGCGGCGCAATCTGCTGGTTTATGGTGTGGGCGGGTTGCTGGTTCCCTTTGTGGGGATCAAGGCCATCGATCTGCTCCTGGTCGCCCTTCACCTGATCTAAAGGTATTTCACATGTTCAAAGAACTGAAACCCGCCTTGTCGATGCTGATCCTGATGACCATCCTGACCGGTATTCTCTATCCGGCCCTGGTGACAGGATTGGCCCACCTGCTTTTCCCGGAGGAGTCCGCAGGAAGCCTGTTGCGTGTCAACGGTCAGGTTGTCGGCTCCACTCTGATCGGTCAACCTTTTTCGGATCCACGTTATTTCTGGGGGCGACCTTCGGCCACCGCACCCATGCCTTACAATGCGGCGGCTTCCGGCGGCTCCAATCTTGGGCCCATGAATCCCGCCTTGAAAGAGGCTGTGGAGGCGAGAATCTCCACACTCAAAGCAAGCGATCCGGCGCAAAAGCAACCCATTCCCGTGGAGTTGGTGACAGCCTCGGGCAGTGGATTGGATCCGCATCTCTCTCCGGCGGCGGTCCTTTGGCAGGCGCCTCGCGTGGCACGGGTTCGGGGTTTGTCCGAGCAGGCCGTTCGGGAACTGATCGAGCGGCACACCTCCGGACGCACCTTCGGCCTTTTGGGGGAGCCGAGGGTCAATATCCTGACCCTGAATCTGGCTTTGGACCAGCACCGTTTGCAATTATCGCGACTTTGAACAAAAATGAAGTCCCGGCGAGGATTTCGGCGCATGTCTTCCAACCTTCAATGGATCGTTATCCATGGCCCCTGATGTCACCACGGCTCGTCCGGACCCTGATGTCATCCTCGCTCAATTGAGCGCAGAGGAGAAACGTGGACAACGGGGCAAGCTGAAGATTTTCTTCGGAGCCTGTCCCGGCGTGGGCAAGACCTATGCGATGCTGACTGCCGCCCGGGTGTCGCGTGCCCAGGGGATGGATGTGGTGGCGGGCGTGGTGGAGACCCATGGCCGCAGCGAAACCATCGAGTTGTTGCACGGGTTGGAGTGTCTGCCGCGTCGCCGGATCGAATACAAAGGCCATCTGTTGGAGGAATTCGATCTGGATGGGGCGTTGCAACGCAAGCCGAAACGGATCCTGGTGGATGAATTGGCCCATTCCAACGCACCAGGATCGCGTCATCCCAAACGGTGGCAGGACATCGAGGAGTTGTTGTCAGCCGGCATCGATGTCCTGACCACGGTCAATGTTCAGCATGTGGAGAGTCTCAACGATGTGATCGGCAAGATCACCGGCGTGCGGGTGGCCGAGCGGATTCCCGATCACGTCATCGATCAGGCGGACGAGATTGTCCTGGTGGACCTGCCGCCCGAAGAGTTGCTGCAACGGCTTCGGGAAGGCAAGGTCTATATCCCCCGGCAGGCGGAACGGGCCATGGACCATTTTTTCCGCAAGGGCAATCTGCTGGCCTTGCGGGAGTTGGCCTTGCGCCGTACCGCCGATCGGGTGGATGGAGATGTGCGGGCCTGGCGTCGGGAAAAATCGGTGACCACGGTCTGGCCGATGCGGGAATCGGTGCTGGTGTGCGTCGGCCCTGGACCGGACAGCGAAAGACTGGTGCGCCGCGCCGCCCGACGGGCCAACCAGACCGGCGCTCCCTGGCATGCCATCGCCATCGAAACCCCATCCTTGCAGACCTTGCCGGATGCCGCGCGGGCGCGCATTTTTGGCATTTTGAAGATGGCCCAGGAGATGGGCGCGCAGACGACGAATCTGTCGGGCCAGAATGCGGTTGAGGTCGCCATCGCCTATGCCCGAGAATACAACCTGGGCACGCTGCTGGTGGGACGGGATCGTTATCGTCGTCTCCCCTGGCAGCGCGGTTTCGCCGAGAAACTGGCGCGTCTGGCTCCGGATCTGGAACTGCTTCAGGTGGCCATCGAGGAGGAGGAACGACCCTCGCAACTCTCCTCTGTTGCGGTCACTCCCAGGAATCCAACCGGATGGCGTCCCTATCTGTTGGCCTGTTTGAGCGTGGCCCTGGTGACGGTGGTCAGCGCGCCGTTGCACGCCAGGCTGGATCTGGCCAACATCGTCATGCTTTTTTTGCTGTCGGTGGTGTTTGCTGCGGTGCGTTTCGGGCGTGGAGCGGCCAGCCTGGCTGCCTTTCTCTCCGTCGCGGCGTTCGATTTCTTTTTCGTGCCTCCCCGTTTCACCTTCGTGGTCCATGATGCTCAGTATCTGGTCACTTTTGGGGTTATGCTGATCGTGGCCCTGGTGATCGGACAATTGACTGCCGGTTTGCGCTTTCAGGCGTCGGCGGCCTGCAAACGGGAACAACGCATGCAGGCCCTCTATGAGATGTCCCGGGATCTCTCCAGCGCCTTGAGCGTGGAGCAGATTGTCGAAATCTGTCAACGTTTCATGAAGCGGGGTTTCAACGCCTCGGTCGTGGTGTTCGTTCCTGGTCCGCAGGAGCGGTTGACTGTGGCCGAGGGTTCCGCCACTCTGGACGGGGCGGAAGGCGGCATTGCCCAATGGAGTTTCGATCACGGCCAGAATGCCGGATTGGGCACCGATACCCTGCCATCCGCCCAGGCTCTTTATGTACCGCTCAAGGCTCCTTCGCGCCTGTGCGGGGTGTTGGCTTTGGTGCCCGATGAGACCCTCTGGGAGCTTCCTCCGGGTCAACGGCAGTTGTTGGACACCAGCGCCACCTTGATCGCCATCGCCTTGGAACGGGTGCATTATGTGCTCCTGGCGCAAGACTCCCAGGTCAGCATGGAGTCCGAACGGTTGCGCAATTCGTTGTTGTCCGCCATATCCCACGATTTGCGTACCCCGTTGACCGTGATCACCGGTCTGACGGATGCCATGCGCATGGCCTCTCCGGCGCTGTCCGAACCCCACATCGGTCTGGCCGAGGCCATCCGGGACGAGGTGTCGCGCACCATCACCATGGTCAACAATCTGCTGGACATGGCCCGCATGCAAATGGGTCGGGTGGTGTTGAAACGGGGTTGGCAAACATTGGAAGAGGTGATCGGCTTGTCCATGAACCATTGCGCCGCTCTGCTTACCCGTCATGGCGTGCGCATCGAACTTCCCGCCGATCTGCCTCTGCTGGAGATGGATACCGGACTCATGGAGCGGGTTTTCAACAACTTGCTGGAAAATGCCGCCAAACATACTCCGCCTGGAAGTGTCATCGTCGTCGCCGCCGGTGTGGAGGGCGCCTCTGTCAAGGTTTCGGTGTGCGACAACGGACCAGGAGTGCCTCCAGGCATGGAATCCAGACTGTTTGAGAAATTCACCCGGGGAAAAATGGAATCCACGGTGGTGGGTTTCGGATTGGGTCTGGCCATTGTGCGCGCCATTGTCGAAGCGCATGGTGGTGCGGTCTGGGCAGAAAACAGGCTCGAAGGAGGCGCATGCTTTCATGTTCTTTTGCCTGTGGGCAATCCGCCGGTGATTCCTGAAGAACCCTGATGGCCAGCCTGCAACCTTTCGTATCCAACAGATCCTGACAGAATCAGGTGTTGGCGATCGTTCGGTTCCGTCTTGAATTCACCGTCGAATCACACGATGGCCCCGCGTGAGTTGGAAGCCTTGCCGGACGCAACAGTATGTTTTGTTCTGATTTTATACGGTTGGGCACACGCTCGCCATTCTGGAGGGATTCTTGATGAGTGATGGCCAGACTTCTGCCATTCTGATCGTGTTGATCGAAGACGAACCGCAGATTCGTCGGTTTGTCCGGGCCGCTTTGGAGGCGGAACAGTATCAGGTCGTGGATGCGGAGACGGGAAAAAGGGGGCTGATCGAGGTCGGAACCCGTCGCCCCGATCTGGTGATCGTGGATCTTGGACTGCCGGATGTGGATGGCATTGAGGTGATCCGGGATATGCGTTCCTGGTCCAATCTACCCATCCTGATTCTTTCGGCCCGAGACAACGAAATCGACAAGGTGACCGCATTGGATATGGGGGCGGACGATTATCTGACCAAACCTTTTGGAGTTCCGGAGTTGTTGGCGCGGGTGCGCGCTCTACTGCGTCGCGCCTCTCGCCTCCACGGGGATGAAACCCCGATTGTCGTATTCGGGGATGTGGAGGTCAATCTGGTTCAACGCATGGTGACCCGGAATGGGAGTCCCATTCATCTGACGGCCATCGAA
This sequence comes from Magnetococcales bacterium, assembly GCA_015231375.1. Classification (GTDB taxonomy): domain Bacteria; phylum Pseudomonadota; class Magnetococcia; order Magnetococcales; family Magnetaquicoccaceae; genus Magnetaquiglobus. The sequence goes on from JADGBT010000037.1 coordinate 34,218, forward strand.
TATCGTCTTTTGGCACAACTGGTGGCCAACTCCGGGCGGGTCATGACGCATCGTGTACTGCTCCGGGATGTCTGGGGACCGAGCCATTCCGACAACACCCATTATTTACGTGTGTACATGTCCAATCTGCGTCGTAAATTGGAAGCGGATCCCAATGTTCCAAAATATATTCTGACAGAGTCGGGAGTTGGATACAGGCTTGTATTGTCATGAATGCTTATCAAGATGGAGAAAACATATCAAGAACATGGAATGGTCTGTGACCACACGATCAACAGTCGGGCACAACCGTGGCGCAGGAATCGTTATACGTTTGAGGTCTCTGCATTATCGGACATGAAAGCTCCACCCCATGGCTTCTTCAGGTTTGCGTTTTATGTAATCATACTTCCACTGTTGCAAACGCCTGTACAACCCGGGAGAAATCGCCGCGCTCAAGGCAAACAGACCATGCCATGGAAAGCTCGGCACAACGGGAGACAATGGGCTGTCCAATCTCAACCCGGCATTGGTGATTTCTTGATACAGTTGTTCTTTGGTATATTCAATTTTGTGATCGGTATCGTCGCGCGAATCGATTCCGGCCTGACGCAATCGTCTTTTCCAGGAAGTGTCCCGGTTTGGGATGCTGATCACAATCGGGGCTTCGTTTTTTTTGATGCGTTTCAACTCTTTCAGGCACTCGACACGATTCTCCAGATGTTCCATGACATCGGAAAAGAGAATCACGTCAAAAGTGTCGTCGGCAAAGGGATAGGGTGTTTTTTCCAGATCGATGGGATAGACCTCCACTGCAACGTTACGGGATAAAGCGTTTTCTTGGGTGATGCGAATATTGTCTGGATTGTTTTCAATTCCCACCGTGCGGGCTGCACCATATTCGCACGCCTTCAGGCAGGAAGCGCCTATACCGCATCCGACATCCAGAAAATGAATGCCCGGCTTCAGGAATGGCTCCACCTGGGAACCTGTTTTTGGGTCAAACAGATGTTTCGGGTGAACAGGATGCTGGGAATAACCGCGCCACTGCATTGCCTTGCAGGCCAGTTGAGCAAAATATTTGTTTTGCCATTTCAACCATGCCAAATAACTGCGTCTGGGATTCTGCACCCATGCACGCAACGTCCAATAAAGAGATCTGATCATTTTAATGATCCATTCCGTGAGCCTTTGGCAAGCATTGGAAGAGGTGTGCGTCCGGTTCTTGTGGATGGTTCGTTTGGCTGCGTGATTATCCTGCCCGTGATTGACACGGACACGATTGATGCCGTTTGCGACATAAATAACCGATATACAGAGATTCTCTTGTATCTCATCGACATTTTTCCCCTGCGCCACATGGCACCGGTAGACCCGTTTCCGTGGTTGCGTTTGGGTGGAGATGGTCTTTGCTCAGGACGCAAATACCTCATCCACGGAGTTCGCGAACAGGATCTTCTCCCCCCATACTGTGATCCATTCCAGGTCCGCTGATCTGACCTTTTGGGTCACCCAGTCTGGTGTTTGGCCAAACTTGCGGTGCATCTGTTTCAAGAGCATGGAAGCGGCTTCTTCCTGGCGTCCTTCCTGGCGTCCTTCCTGGCGTCCTTCCTGGCGTCCTTGCACCAGCAGGTGTTCCAACTTCGGAATGACAGACAGTTCATGTTCAGGCATTGTGTCCACCAGGAAATCAAACCACTCCCTTCCAAGCAGCGCCACTTGCTCTGGCGTGACACCCTCCATTTCCGGGCTGTTCAGAGAATCTTGCATGAGCAACCTCCATAATCCGACAATGGTCTGACTGAATGCAATCGAGATCCGAAACAATCCAGTCTGTTTGATGGTCTGAAACGCCTTCTTCCTTTCCTCCTGGCGGCTGGCAAAGCACTTCAGAGGCGCGTTTCGCACCTCATTCGTCAGTTCATTCAGAAGAATCAAACGAATCATACCTCCCCAGAGCGGTTTGCTTTCGTAGATCCCGCTGGGACCAACAGGGTGAAAGGCAAAACGTTCGATGAATTCTGGTCGTGGAGTGATGGCACTGATAATGACGCTTTGCAACTGTCGCCTTTGCAGACCCGCGCTGTCCAGAAACAGGGTGTCGTACATCGACAACCAGGAAAGCGCATCCTCATTGAGATTTTCGGTGATCTTCAATTCGGCCAGAATATGATCTGCTTCCAGATCCCATAGTCCGTCAGCCAAAAGCAAGAGTTGCTCTTTTGTCCAACTTTCCTTCTGGCGTCGGATCAAAATGAAATCCGCTCTGGGAGGCGTGGAGGTGACTGGTACTTCCACGCGGACCTCAATACCAACGGGTTTCAAGAGCTCTTTCAGGGTTGTCCCAACCAGATTATGCCAGTAGGTATTGCCCACTGCGTTTGTCCTTCCAACGTCACCGGGTTGATTTTGATCTATCTTCCGTCAAGTTTCGCCTTTCGGCAAGCCAATTGTGAGGAGTTGCCCCAA
>JADGBT010000038.1 GCA_015231375.1 Magnetococcales bacterium
AAGACCCCAATGCAGACTTTCCTGGATGCCAGGAAACTGGCTCAGGAAAAAATTCTGGAGCGACTTCACCAGACAGACAAACGGGCTGTCGCATAGGTCGCATTTGTCAGATCAAGTCTTGACAAGTGCAGGCCCAGTACACTTTGAGTACCGACGGCAGCATGCTGTCGATCTTCATCCCGGTGCAGTTCAAGAGGCGAGGGGGCCGGAAGATGATCGTGGCACCCGATGGCGTCATCGGTATGCGCGCCGAACGGGACGATACGCTCATCCAGGCCGTGGCCAGGGCATGGAAATGGCGTCGGATGCTGGATCGCAAAGAGGCGCAGAGTCTGTCTGAGATCGCTGTTCGTGAAAAGCTCGGCACGACGTATGTCAGCCGGATCTTTGATCTGAATCTTCTGGCGCCGGATATCGTAGAGGCGATTCTGGATGGCAGGCAGCCGGTGGGGCTGTCTTTGCGAGAGTTCGCCAAGGGGATCCCGTTGGCGTGGGAGGAGCAGAGGGTTAAGTTTGGGTTTAGAGTGTGAAGCATGGCCCAACAGGCGTTGAAGAAACAGCGATCCCAGGCCAGGGCCGCCAGGAAGAGAGCGGATCGTGGCAAGACTGGCCAACGTCGCCCAGCAGTGATGTCGGCTGAGACATTCCACCGGCTGGCTGGTACGACTGCGGAGGCTGTGGCGAAGGATATGAACCTGCCGACGGATGATGTGATGGAAGCGATGGAGTGGATGGCGGAGGAAGGGTATCTCGGGCTGAATGCGCGTGGGCGGTTGGGGATGAGGAAGGATATCAAGAAGGATCCGGGAAAGATTCTGGAGTGTGAGGGAAGCAAGCATGGTGATGCCCAAAAGGAAATCTCAGGCTGATGAACCGCCAGGACTCTTGAAGGATGTCTTCGCATGGATGGCGGAACAGCCTGAAACGGATCCAGCGTTGGTTGCTCAAGAAACACAACCAGGAGTAGTCATTCTGCCATCACAGGATCAACAACCGGAAGATTATGTCACCTGTCAGATTTGCGGAACCCTTTGCAAGGCGCTCAAGGGACATCTTGCCCGAAACCATATGATGACCACAGATAAATACCTTAAGATGTTTGGATTGACGCCTGATCAGCTTGTTGCGCCATCTTATGTAGAAAGAAGGCGACAGTTGGCGTCAAAAGCAGGGCTTGGTGGTGCTGGGGGATGGCAATTGACGAAAGGGCAGGATATGGTCAGAGGAATTGATGACGGCAATTCTGAAAAAATGGCAGAGACTCATATAAATACTGAATGTAATGCTAATTTGTTCCGAAGGATAGACGAGCTTAAATGGTCTACTCGAGTCGCCAATTGTCTTAATTTTCTTGGCGTCACCTATGTTGGCGAATTGGCACAGATGCAAGAATCGGAATTACTTAGGACTCCAAACCTTGGTCGGCATGCGCTAAATGAAATCAAAGCATCACTTGAAGCGATTGATTTAACTATTGGAATGCAGTTGGACGGATGGCCACCCGATAATCTCGTTGGCAATGCACAACATTGTGGACAAATAGCCCTCTCTGATATTCTTGATTTATCTGCCGAACGTTCCGCTTATACCCTCCTGAATCCAATCGAGCAGCAGGTGCTGCAATTCCTGTCCATTCTGATGGAGCAGACCCATCGTACAAATTTGGCGAAATGCCTGCGTCAGGCCGGGGTCATGGGTTGCGATGGTAAGGCCATGGGCACCGTCGACCTTGGAACCATAATCGACCGGTTGGTCAAAATGGATTTGGTTGATATCGATCCCGCCACTTCCATGCTGTTCGCATGCGCCCCCTGCATCGCCAATTATGCCACCCAGGCTGCCATCCGGGAGGGACGATTCGAATCGATGCTCCAGACCATTCAAAAAGAATTTCCTATATACAATAGTCATTATTACAGTCCAGGAAGAATTAATTCTTATATTCGTGCAATCCGTGAAATGCGTATTTCTATCTTCGCAAAGGACCCGGAACAACTAACAAAGATAATCGAGTCATGCCAGACTCAATATTCGAACGAAATGGCATTGGAACACCCCCTGATCACGATCTGCGACTCCCCGTGCGACATCGAGTGGTTCTGTACCCTCACCCCCGCCATCCAGGCCGAGGCCCTGAATGTCATGGTGCCGAATCGTCTGGAACAGTTCGCCGATGTCACGGATCTCCTGCCCCTGCTGGAGAAAGGACGGCACGACCCGAATGGTTTTCTGGCCGCACTTTTTTGCAAGCATTTGCTGACGATCAAGATCTTCCAGGGACGCCTCGCCGAGGCACAGACTATCCTGAACGAAGGTAAGCCGTGCGCGGACGCCCCGGCCATGCAAGCCTGGATCCATTTTCTACGCGGCGAACATGAAGTCACGATCCGTCTGTTCGAGCAACTTTTAAAAACGGCCCGCAAGGTTACGGACAAACGCCGCCATCTGTTCGAGGAGTTCAGTGGGATTTTTTTCCTGTTGGCATTGCTGAAAAGCGAAGATCCGACCCAACGCGTCCGACTGACGGAATATCTAGAGCTGCCCTCCAAGAAACCCAAAATAGCACTCTCCCCCCGTTTCACTTGCCTATCGGCGACGATGCTGTTCTCCCAGAACAAAACTGCGGATGCAAAACAACAGCTCGATCCAATCGCGGGAAAGATTGCCTATACAGGAAACGGAATCGTACAAAAACAAAAAACCGATTCATCTCTGACTAAGATATTTAAGGGGATAGCCCGTTTCTGGATCGACAAAGAATATGCCATCCAGAAGAACACCGATTTCAGAACCCTTTTCGATCAAGCGCGTCAGCACGGCCATCGCTGGGCGGCCATGGAACTGGCGGAACTGCTGGCTGCCATGGAGGTGGATCCTACGACCCATGCTGAGTATGCTGCGCTCATCCGGCGAGAGAGCGGCATGCAAAGCCTGCTTGCGATCATGACGCGCGAGGAGAACTGGGAACGCGCTTTAAAAGCACTGATCCTGATGGGAGGCCACGACACTCCAGATACCAGAACAGCCTGTACGAGCCGGTTAATCTGGATGATCGAATATTCCAAATCTTCCGTCATCGGCATTCAGCCTCGAGAGCAGACGCATAACGTGACGGGCCAGTGGTCCAAAGGACGACAAGTGGCCTTGAAACGGCTTTTTTCGCAATCCGCCGATAGGCCCGACTTTCTCACTGAGCAGGACCTCCGTATCTGCGCGGCCATCCACCGAAATCCAAACTACTACGGAGAGTCGTACGAATGGCATTTGCCCCAGGCCATGCTGGCTATGGTGGGCCATCCCCTGGTGTTCTGGATGGACGCGCTTGCACAGCCCGTAGAGGTTGTCAAGGAAGCGCTGGTTCTGGTCGTGTCCCGGAAAGGAGGACAGGTCGGCATTCGCTTTTCCGAATCCGTGACAATGGAAGGGACTTTTGCGTATCGGGACTCACCCACCCGCTGCAGGCTGGTGGAGATCACCAAGGCGCACACCCGAATCGCCGAGATCCTGGGAGGAAAGACCCTGCAGGTTCCGGCTATTGCCAGCGGGCAGGTAATGAATGCGATCCGGGCGATTGCCCCATTGGTGACCATCCATTCGGGACTTGAAGGAGGCATTGCAGATGTCGATGAATTGCCGGCAGATGCCCGACCGCACATCCTTCTGTGGCCCAACGGAAACGGACTCAGGATAGCGCTCCAGGCGCGTCCGTTTTCCGGAGAAGGTCCTTACTTTCCGCCCGGTAAGGGAGGCAAGACCATCATCGCCGAGATCAACAGCAGGCGGGTGCAGACCCACCGCAACCTCAAGGAAGAGGCCGCGCGGGCGAAACGGGTGATCGATGCCTGCCCCAATCTTTTGGCGGATGAAGGACAGAACGAATGGCTGATCGAGGAGCCGGAAACCTGTCTGGAACTTCTGCTGGAGTTGCAGGCGCTTTCTGCCGAGGAGGCGGTAATAGCCTGGCCGGAGGGGGAGAAAATCCAGGTCAGCCGCCCCTTAGCCATGGACGGCCTGCGGGTGCGGATTCAAAGGGAGGAGGATTGGTTCGCGATCAATGGCGAACTGACCGTGGACGAAGATCTGGTTCTGGACATGCATCGGCTGCTGGAGTTGGCACGAGGCCGGGAGAGTCGCTTTTTGCCCTTGGGGGAGGGCCGTTTTCTGGCCCTGACGGAGAGCTTCCGCAAGCGTCTGGCGGAAATTGATGCCTTTTCCGACTCCCATGCCGGTGGCCAGCGTTTTCACCATTTGGCCAGCCCGATTTTGCGTGACATACTGGAGCAGGCTGGAAAAGTGGAGGAGGATGCCCACTGGCGAAAACAGTTACAAAGGATCGATCTGGCGCAGGCCGTCGAGCCGGATCCCCCTTCCATGCTCCAGGCGGAGCTGCGGGAGTATCAACTGGCCGGCTTCCACTGGCTGACGCGGCTGGCGGTGTGGGGAGTGGGAGGCTGTCTGGCAGATGACATGGGACTGGGCAAAACGCTGCAGGCCCTTGCCCTCCTGCTGTACCGCGCCCAGGAAGGCCCCTCGCTGGTGGTTGCCCCCGTTTCCGTGGGAATGAACTGGCTTAAGGAGATCGAACGATTTGCCCCCACTCTGCGTGGCATTCTCTTTGGTGGCAGTTCAAGGCAGCAAATCCTGGAAGGGTTGCAACCCTTCAATGTGGTGATCTGCAGTTACGGTCTTTTGCAGCAGGAAGCGGAGATGCTGGTGGCCATGCGTTGGAACGTCATCGTGTTGGACGAGGCCCAGGCCATCAAGAATCGGCTGACCAAACGCTCACAAGCGGCCATGGCTCTAACCGGATCCGTACGCATCGTCACTACCGGCACGCCTATGGAGAACCATCTAGGGGAACTGTGGAACCTGTTCCAGTTCATCAATCCCGGCCTGCTGGGATCGTTGGAAAGGTTCAACGAGCGGTTCGCCGCCCCCATCGAGCGTAACGCGGACAAAGGAGCGCAGAAAAGACTGCAAAAATTGATCCGGCCATTCCTGCTGCGACGTACCAAGAACCAGGTCTTGGAGGAGCTTCCCTCGCGCACCGAAATCGTCCTGCACGTCGAGTTGAGCGAGGAGGAGATGGCGTTCTATGAGACCCTGCGCCGCCAAGCCATCGCCCAAATCGAGGAATTTGCCGGCCCCCCGGAGCAACAACGTTTCCGAATCCTGGCCGAAATCATGCGGCTGCGCCGTGCCTGCTGTCATAGCCAGCTTGTTCTTCCGGACAGCCCGCTCGAAAGCAGCAAACTGGCGCTTTTTTGGGAAGTGACAGAGGAATTGCTGGAAAACAAGCACAAAGCGCTGGTGTTCAGCCAGTTCGTGGATCATTTGGCCATCCTTCGCGCTTTGCTGGACGAGAAAGGGGTCAACTACCAATACCTGGACGGCAGTACGCCTGCCAAGGAACGACAGCGTCGGGTAGACGCCTTTCAGGCCGGGGAAGGAGATGTTTTTCTGATCAGTCTGAAGGCAGGAGGGGTGGGCATCAATCTGACCGCAGCAGACTACGTGATCCACATGGATCCCTGGTGGAACCCGGCGGTAGAAGATCAAGCCTCGGATCGCGCTCATCGCATTGGCCAGAAACGCCCGGTGACAATCTACCGCCTGGTTGCCAAGGAAACGATAGAGGAAAAAATCGTGGCCTTGCATCGTCACAAACGAGATTTGGCTGACGGCCTGCTGGAAGGAGGCGAAATGAGCGGCAAATTATCTTTGGAAGAGCTGTTTGATCTGGTGCGGAGCGGGATATCTTGAGCTTCAACGGTTTTCCTGTCCATCGGCAACAATAATGTACCGCCTCACCCGCCGGCGCGGACGTGTGGCCACTGGTGGGTGCGGGGGCACGATCTTTTCGACCCCACCCATTCCAACCCGCACCACGTCTCAACTCCACCCACCCACATGCGCTTCCGGGCAATGTCTGCGGTCGGCAGTCGCAAGAAATGGCAGGGGAACAGCGTCGTAATTCTGCCACCACTCTTGAGACGCAATGTGCCATTGTCAAAGAAACGCCGCAATTTCATGCAATTTCCATTTTGCCAGTTTGATTTGGGTCGTCCTTGCCACCCACCTCCCTATTCGAACCGGGTGAAAAAAAAGTTCAACAAAATCGCGGGTGGGGTTAAACCCCACTCACCCCCGGTGCGTGGGGTTGAAATGGAGAAGAGATGTCGAAAGGGAGAGTCCTGGAGCCAGAAAAGACCTTGGGAGGGCAAGAATGGGTGCGGAGGATTCTCCGTCGTCGTTTGCTAACCTTTGAATTTATTGGGATATTTCGGCAGGGTGTGCCGGAGTGGCAACAACTTTAAGATAGAATATAAAACTAATTGGCGGAGGAGCAGGGATTCGAACCCTGGGTGGGGTCACCCCCACAACGATTTTCGAGACCGTCCCATTCGACCACTCTGGAACTCCTCCGCAGGACTGAAGCAGCGGTCAAGGGTGAGATGTTTACCTCATTGGCTTGGGTTTGTCAAGTCTCGGACCGGGGGGTGCGAATGGCACGATAGCAGATCACCAGAAACAGGATGCCGCCGATCACGGCGATCAGTCCGCCGGCGCCGGTCAGGCCCATGGCGGCTTTCTTGGTGAGGGTTTCCAGTCCCTGGGCCTCGCCGGCGGTTTTGCGTTGGATGCCCAGCATGCCCGACCAGGCCAGCCCGGCGACGTGCAACAAGGAGCCGCCGCCATACAGCCATAATTGTCGGGTCGCCCATCTCCGGTTCGGCACGTTGAATCCCAGACCGGGCAACAGGTGATAGGTCAGGCCCATATAGGCCACGGTCACCGAGACGATGGAGCCATGATAGTGGGAGGGAATGGTGACATTGATCCCCTGAATCAGAAATCCGATCACGCCACCCACCCCGAACAGCACCAGGGAGAGAATCAACGCCAGTCGCAAGGGTTGAAAACGAATGTCGGGATCGGCTTTTTTCCAGGCCATGAAGGCCGCCAATCCGGCGGGCAGGGCGGCGACACCGCCACCGTATTTCATCAAGTCGGCGAATCCGGCCTGAAATCCGGGATCGCCGGGGATGAAACGCCAGTGCAGAATTGGGGCCATAGCCACGGGCAGGGCGCCGAGCAGGAACAGAAAGGCCGTCACCCGTGGGGTCAGATTGGGCATGCCCCCGGAGGCCGAAGCCAGCCACAACCACGCGACGATCACCAGTTGGGTATGGGTGAATTGCAGCACATGCCCACCACCCCAGAACAAAGCCTCGTAGAAGATCACCCCGTCGAGTCCTTTGGTCAGGACTCGATAGCTCCACACCCAGGTGAGCAGCGACACGATCAGAATGACCAGACCGGTGCGCAGCCCGAAGCGCAACGCCCCCGCGCCCTTCGACCACCCTTCCGAAGGACGTGAGACCATCAGGGCGTAAAGGCTCATCCCTCCGACTCCGGCGAGAAACAGAATCAGGCCCAGAAAGAAGGCTCCGTTTTCGAGTACCGGCACATAGTTGTTCATGTAAGGGGCGTCGGCCCCCAGAAACGGTGAAAAGGTGATCAGAAGAGCGCCTGTGGCGGCCACCCCCAAGGCGGCCAGTCCGATCCGTCCGGCCCCTTCCCGAAGGTTCAGGCAGGCCAGCAGACCGGCGAACGACAAAAACCATACCAGCACGGACAGATCGACATGAATCACCAAGGCAGTTTTGAAGGATCCGGTCCAGGGGATCATGTCATGGATCACCGGCATGCGGGCGATCAAAATCAGAATGACCACCAGTCCGGCCCCGATCAGGGAATAAAGGGCCAGAAAAAGCCATCCCACAGCCAGACGGCGCGCCGAACCGCCGGGAATCGGAAGGGTGTAATCGTGATCCGTCATGTGCGGGGTGATCCTTTTTGCCTGGGAAAACCGAGTCGAAAAGCAGAGTGTGCATTGTATCCGGTTCGGGGCGGTTTGTCTTCCCCTTTACCGTTGGAGTCCAGGGGGTGGGGGCTGGAGAATCCGCTGATCTTTGTGATAAGTTCCTTGCTCAAAGGGTTGCAAGTCTGTCATGATTCGAGGTTCGCTCCCGTTCGAGAGCATTCACCCGGTTTGATCTCCTTGGATTTCAGGCATGCCCCGGAATGAAACGTCCATTGTCCGACCCAGCGTCCAGCCGTATTGATACGGCCCGTTTCGATGAATGGCCCGATCTGTCCCTCGCCGAGGCGGCCTGGCTGGCCGGTGTGGCCGAAGAGGCGATGCAACGCCATCTGGAAGAGTCCAATACCCATGCGGGTGCAGGCGGATGGTCTCTGTCTTCCCTGATGCGCGCGCTGTTCACGTTGCTGGGACGCAAAGAAAATCAGGCTTCCATGCTGCGACAACAGCTCACCGCCGCCCTGGAACGGGAACGGGAGCTTTCCGATACCTTGCGGACCGGATTGCTGGGTTCCGGCATTCCCTCGGCGCGGGTGGCGGAACCACCCCCGCGTTTACCCGACCCACGCCGGGTCGAACCTCCGGCTCAGCCGGTCAAAGCGGCCCCACCTGCGGCCAAAAAGAAAAAAAAGAAATGACCGCACCCATCAAGGAAATTCATCGTGCTTGACTTACTGCGCAACATCGCCATCATCGCCCACGTGGACCATGGCAAAACCACCCTGGTTGATAAACTGCTTCAGCAATCCGGTACGCTCGCCCAGCGGGGCGATGTCCAGGAACGGGTGATGGACTCCAACGACCTGGAACGGGAACGGGGAATCACCATTCTGGCGAAAAACACCGCCATTCAGTGGCGGGAATATCGCATCAACATCGTGGACACCCCAGGCCATGCCGACTTCGGTGGCGAGGTGGAACGGGTGCTGTCCATGGTGGACTCCGTGCTGCTGCTGGTGGACGCGGTGGATGGTCCCATGCCTCAGACCCGTTTCGTCACCCGCAAGGCGTTCGACATGGGATTCAAGCCCATCGTGGTGATCAACAAGGTGGACCGGGATGGCGCCCGTCCTCTGTGGGTGCTGGATCGCACGTTCGATCTGTTCGATCGTCTGGGTGCCACGGATGAGCAGTTGGATTTCCCGGTGGTGTACGCCTCGGCTCTCGAAGGGTGGGCGTCGTTGCAGCCGGATGTCAAAGGCCGGGACATGGAAGCCCTGTTTGAAACCATCGTGGATCGCACGCCGCCTCCCACGGTGGAGCTGGATGGCTATTTCCGCATGCGGGTGTCGGCTCTGGATCACAGCAATTATGTCGGGATCATCGGCATTGGCCGGGTGGAACGGGGTACGGCCGTGGCCAACAGCCTGGTGACCGTGGTGGCTCCGGACGGACAGCGTCGCAACGGCAAAATAGCCAAGATCTACAGCTTTCTTGGCCTGGAGCGCATCGAGGTGCAGTTTGCACGGGCTGGCGAGATCATCGCCTTCACCGGGGTGGAAGGGTTGGGGATTTCCGACACCTTGTGTCATGTCGAGCATGTCGAGCCGTTGCCGGCCTTGGCGGTGGATCAGCCGACGGTGAGCATGACCTTTCAGGTCAACGACTCGCCCATGGCGGGTCAGGAGGGGAAATTCGTCACCAGTCGTCAATTGCGGGAGCGGCTTTTCAAGGAACTGGAACACAACGTCGCCCTGCGGGTCGAAGAGACCGACAACAGCGACCGTTTTCGGGTATCGGGCCGGGGCGAGTTGCATCTGTCCATTCTGATCGAGAACATGCGGCGCGAAGGGTATGAACTGGGGGTCTCCCGGCCCGAGGTGATCCTGCGCAACATCGACGGGGAGTTCAAGGAGCCATACGAATACCTTACCGTGGATGTGGAGGAGACCCATCAGGGTCCGGTCATGGAAGCGTTGGGCATGCGGCGTGGCGACTTGAAGGACATGGTTCCGGATGGTCGGGGTCGGGTCCGGCTCGACTACATCATTCCCGCCCGTGGCCTGATCGGTTTCCAGACCGAGTTCCGGACCATGACCTCGGGAACCGGTCTGATCTCGCGTATTTTCCACGAATACGGTCCCCTGACCCAGGCCAATCTGGGAGGACGCCGCAACGGGGTGTTGATCGCCATGGATGTGGGCAAGACCGTGGCTTATGCCTTGTGGAATCTTCAGGAGCGGGGACGTCTGTTCGTGCCTCCGGGGGTTCCGGTCTACGAGGGGATGATCATCGGCATCAACAGCCGCAATCAGGATTTGGTGGTCAACCCCATGAAGGGCAAGCAGTTGACCAACATCCGCGCGTCGGGTTCCGATGACGCCATCTTGTTGACTCCGCACATGAACTACTCTCTGGAGCAGTGTCTGGAGTTCATCAACGACGATGAACTGGTGGAGGTGACTCCCAAGAGCCTGCGCATGCGCAAGAAACTGCTCAAGGAGCACGAACGCAAGAGGGGGCAGCGCGGGGTCTGACGATTTTTGCCATGATGGAAAAGGGGAGGGGGCCAAGAGCATGATGACGCGCAAGGAAGTGGCAGTATTGCGGGAGGCGGCGGAGCAGGGTGAGGCCAATGCCCAATGTCAACTTGGCACCCTTCATCTCAAGGGGGATCAGGATGGGGTCTCCAAGGATGACAAGGAGGCGTTGAAGTGGTTCCGGCTGGCGGCTGAACAGGGGCATCCCCTGGCCCAGCAGAATCTGGGCATGTTGTATCATCAGGGCAAGGGGGTGCCGAAGAATGGTCCTTTGGCCATCAAGTGGTTTCGTCTGGCCGCCGAGCAGGGCGCGGTGCATGCCCAGTACAATCTGGGGGTGATCCTGGAGGCGGGCAAACTGGTGCCCGCCAATCTTGCGGAGGCGGTCCGGTGGTTTCGTCTGGCCGCCGAGCAGGGCAATGCCCACGCCCAGTATCATCTGGGTTTGAGCCATCGTCAGGGCAAGGGAGTGCCCAGGGATGAACGGGAGGCGGTCCGGTGGTTTCATCTGGCTGCCGAGCAGGGTTTGGCTTTGGCCTGTTTCAATCTGGGATTGATGTACGACGCCGGAGAAGGTGTGGCCAAATCCCCCCAGCAGGCGTTGAAGTGGTTTCGGGCGGCCGCCGATCAGGGGTTGGCCCAGGCCCGGCTTCAGTTGAGCCGGGTTTACAGCGAAGGCCGGGGGGTGGACCGGGATGACGCGGAGGCGGCCCGTTGGTGTCGTCAGGCCGCTGAACAGGGGTATGACATGGCCCAGTTGAACTATGGTTGCATGCTCGCCATGGGGCAGGGGGTGCCGGAGGATCATGCCCAGGCCTACATGTGGCTGGAGTTGGCCGCTATGCAGGGCAACGCCGAGGCTGTCGCGCGGCGGGATCATCTGGCCGAGGTGATGAGTCCGGTCCGCATCGGACAGGCCCAATCCCGGGCGCGTCAGTGGAGACCTGCCGGACGTTGAACGCTTCTTGTTTCGGAAGAATGTAAACTTTTGAAAGAAAAGAAGGGGTCTGGGGAATTCATTCCCCAGGGTTTTGTTTTTTTTATTAATGAATAAAGTTTTATGTTTTCTAAAGTCCCAAGGGCTTTGCCCTTGGATCCCACCAGGGTCCATTGGCCCCTGGACCCCATCAGTGAGTCAGATAACAGACCCGGTAACGCACTGGTCTCTTTCTTGCATCGTGATGAAGGGTCCATCTCCGAGTTGACGCATCATGTGACGCTTGGGGATGATCACTCTTTATCACCATCAGGGGACAGAACGATGCACGCTTCCACCCTCTCCGATTCCATGCGTTCGACCAATCCGGGACTGCATGCCCAGGCTTTGCTCGAAGCCAACGAGGAGCGGATCAACGCCCTTCACCATACCCTGAAACTGCTCGAAAGCGAACGCCGCACCCTGTGTGGTCAGTTGCAGGGTCAGGTTGGTCTTTCGGCCAGCGAAATCAATTGGCTGTTTCGTCCTGCCGCTCCACTGGGCGAACACCACTATTTCGCGGATCGTCTTGGCGTGATGCACGGAAGTTGCTGAAAAAGCCCTTCCGCCACGATTGGGATGGGATGGCCCCAGACGGTATGATGTAGTAACACCGTCTGGGGCTTTCTTGCGTGGTCTGGCTGTGGCCCCTTCGAAAGCGAATGCGGCCAAAGCGTGCGGGAGAGCGGCCTGGATGTGATGGCCGCTCTCCCGGTCGCATCAATGGGGCGCCGACCACACGGTCCGGTTCACATAGTCGATATAGCTCAAGACAATGCGCAGCATCTGTTTGGAGACGGCCCCGGCTTCGTAGTCCGCTACGGGCCGCATGACCCGTTTGGTCCGATCGTGCTGGGCGATGATCACCCGCACCGCGTCCAGCACCCGATCTTTTTTCAGTCCGCTCATGATCAGCGTGCCCACATCCATCCCTTCCGGACGCTCGTGGGCGTTGCGAATGGTGATGGCGGGCAGATTCAGCAGGGATCCTTCCTCGGTGATGGTGCCGCTGTCCGACACCACGCACAACGCCTCCATTTGCAACTTGATGTAGTCGCAGAAGCCGAAGGGCTTGAGAAATTGAATGTGGCGGTTCAACTGGCCCAGTTGCAGCGCGTCGAGCCGTTTCCGGGTGCGGGGGTGGGTGGAAACGATCACCGGCATGTTGTACTGCTCTGCCAGGGCGTTGAGGGTTTCGACCATATCCAGCAGGTTTTGCGGGGTATCGACATTCTCTTCCCGATGGGCGCTGACGATGAAGAACTGACCCGCTTTCAGCCCCATGCGTTGCAGTGCGTCCGATTGTTCGATCTTCGGCATGTAGTGGTCCAGCACCTCACGCATGTGGGAGCCGGTCTTGATGATGGTCTCGGGACGGATGCCTTCGGCGATCAGGTAACGACGCGCATGCTCGGTGAGCACCAGATTGATGTCGCTGAGGTGGTCGAGCACCTTGCGGTTCAGTTCTTCCGGCACCCGCTGGTCGAAGCAGCGGTTGCCCGCCTCCATGTGGAACACCGGAATCTTGCGGCGTTTGGCGGCGATCACCGCCAGACAGGAGTTGGTATCCCCGTAGAGCATCACCCCATCCGGTTTTTCCTGTTCCATCACCAGATCGGCCTTTTCGATCACCCGGGCAATGGTCTGGGCCGCGTTTTCGCCCACCGCTTCCAGGAAATGATCCGGTTTGCGGATTCCCAGGTCTTCGAAGAACAGTTGATTCAGTTCGTAGTCGAAGTTCTGGCCGGTATGCACCAGAATGTGTCGGGTGTGTTGGTCAAACTCGGCAATCACTCGGCTCATCTTGATCAGTTCGGGCCGGGTGCCCACAATAGTCATGATTTTAAACATTTTTCAATTCTTCCTTGATGTAATCCAGTTTCATCAGCAATGTTTTGACCTGTTCCACATTCAGGCGATGGGTGCTGTGCGAGGTGTAATCGTCTTGATGCGAGATTTTTTCTTCGCCTTCGCTGAAGTATTTCGCGTAATTGAGATTGCGGTTGTCGGCGGGGATGCGATAGTACCCTCCCATATCCTGGGCGTGGGCCATCTCTTCGCGGGAGATGAGGGATTCGTACAGTTTTTCCCCGTGCCGGGTTCCGATGATGCGAATCGGGTTGTCTTTGCGGAAGAGTTCCTTGAGGGCCTGCGCCAAGTCACCCACGGTGGAGGCCGGGGCCTTTTGCACGAAGATGTCCCCCTGCTGACCGTGTTCGTAGGCGTACAGCACCAGATCCACCGAGTCTTCCAGGGACATGAGGAAGCGGGTCATGTTGGGATCGGTCACGGTCAGGGGTTGATTTTCCTTGAGCTGGGAGACGAACAGCGGAATCACCGAGCCACGGGAGGCCATGACATTGCCATAGCGGGTGGCGCAGAACACCGTTTCCCCTTCGCCTTGCATGCGGGCCTTGGCAACCATCAATTTTTCCGCCATGGCCTTGGAGATGCCCATGGCGTTGATGGGATAGACCGCCTTGTCCGTGCTTAACACCACCACCCGCTTGACCCCGTTGGCCGTGGCCGCGTTCAACACGTTTTCGGTGCCGGTCACATTGGTGCGCACCGCTTCCATGGGGTAGAACTCACATGATGGCACCTGTTTCAAGGCGGCGGCGTGGAAGACATATTCCACCCCTTTCATCGCCTGATGCACGCTGTCGTAGTCCCGGATGTCGCCGATGTAGAATTTGAGCTTGTTGTGGTTCATCGCGATGCGCATGTCTTCCTGCTTCTTCTCGTCGCGACTGAAGATGCGGATTTCGCGTACATCGGTGGTCAGAAAACGATTGAGCACGGTATTTCCGAAAGAACCCGTGCCACCGGTGATCATCAGCACTTTATCTTTGAACATGGCAGGTCCAGGCTATTGGTAGGTATGCATGATATGGATCAATTCAGGCCACCCGGGCGCGCGATAGCCTGTCGCCAGTTGAAAGCGTTGCGCGTTGAGGGAACGGTCGATCACCAGACGGTCATCCGCTTCGATTGCGATGGTTTTGTCATACGCGTCGGCGATCAGGCGTAGCAGGTCGAACTTGTTGATCGGTTCCGCCGCGACATGATACAGACCGGACAGTTCCGGATTGGGGATCACCACATCACGGATCACCTGGGCGAAAACCACGGTGGGCAATCCGGAGAAGATGGCGCGGGTGAAGCCTTTGCAGCGTCCCTGCTGGGCCAAGAACCAATCCAGTAGACCATATTGGCTTTGCAGTTCGTGTCCGATGGTGGAGGTGCGCAAGGTGACGGCGCCGGGCTGGTGGAGTTCTCCCAGGGCTTTGGATTTGCCGTAGACATCCCGGGCGTCGGCGAAATCCGACTCCACGTATCCACCCTTCTCGCCGGAAAAGACACAATCGGTGCTGACGTGGATCAACCGGGCGCCGGCCAGTTTGCACACTCTGGCCAGACGGTGGGGCATCAGGGCGTTGATGGGCAGGGTGATCAGCGGATCATCCGCTTCGGGTTTGTGTTTGGTCAGGCCGGCGCAGTTGATCACCACCTGGGGGCGAACCCGGTCCAAGACGGAAACCAGGGAATCGAAGGCTTCCAGTTCAACGCCGTCGATCAACCGGTCGGCGATGGAGGGGGCGAAGAACCGTTTCACCGCCGGGGAGCGGACGCTGCCGAACACCTCCCACTCCTGTTTTTCGCTGAGAACGCGCAAAACAGTGCTGCCGATCATGCC
This sequence comes from Magnetococcales bacterium, assembly GCA_015231375.1. GTDB lineage: Bacteria > Pseudomonadota > Magnetococcia > Magnetococcales > Magnetaquicoccaceae > Magnetaquiglobus. The sequence goes on from JADGBT010000038.1 coordinate 15,039, forward strand.
GCTGGCACCCAACACTAATGCTTTCATGGTGACGCCTTGGAACCGTTTTTTCTGGTTGAGAGTCTTTGTCGAGCGTGACACGATTGGATATCCGGCGACCGCCTTCTTTTAAGGATGCTCCAAGTGGGGAATTTTCTCAAAGAGCGGTCACAGTGTCAATGGTGGAGCGCAACCCCTTTCATGGCTTGGGATGTCGTGATCCGGTTGTCCGGCGGTTGCGCGTCATGGGGAGTCGGATGGTTTGGGTCATGGATGCTTTAACGGTTCTGGTGGTCGACAGGGGTGGCGTTCGGTTTTTTTGTTGATCAGAACCCTTGGCAGTGTGAGCCTTGTGAGGCACACTGGACAGGGCCAAAGGCGTCCTTTTCCAAACCGTCGAGAGGGTGAATCATGAGTATACCCGAATCGGCTTTTGACCGATTGAGTGGTGATCTGACAATGGATGATTTCCGGAACATCGTGGATCAGGCAGAGCAGGGGGATGCCGAAGCGCAATTCTTTCTGGGATTCACCTCCCAGGACGGTGGGGATACGCCACGGGACGATCAGAAGGCGGTCTTCTGGTGGACCAAGGCCGCCCAGCAGGGACATGCCAAGGCCCAGCTCAATCTAGGCATCATGTATGAAAACGGTCGTGCGGTTGCCAAGGACGACGAACAGGCGGCCTATTGGTATCGTCAGGCATCCAATCAGGGCAACGCGAGCGCGCAACTGAATCTGGGCATTCTGTACGACGAAGGGCGTGGTCTGCCCCAGGATCCCAGACAGGCGGTCTTCTGGTGGAGCAAGGCGGCGGCGCAGGGCAATGTGGGCGCGCAGTTGAATCTGGGCATCATGTATGAGAAAGGACGCGGCGTCTCCCAGGATGATGTGCTGGCGGTCTACTGGTGGACCAAGGCGGCGGAACAGGGGGATGCCCGTGCCCGGTTGAATCTGGGCATTCTGTTTGAAGAGGGTCGGGGGGTGCCGCAGGATTCCGTCCGGGCCGTGTACCTGTGGAGCAAGGCGGCGGAACAAGGAGACGCCAAGGCGCAGTTCAATCTGGGCGTCATGTACGAACAGGGGCGCGGCGGACTGCCCCAAGACGAGCAACAGGCTTTGTACTGGTGGCGCAAGGCGGCGCAACAGGGGTATCCGAAGGCCCTGTTCAACCTGGGCGTGGTGTACGAGCAGGGCTCGGGGGTGCCGCAGGATGGTCAGCAGGCGTTGTTCTGGTATCTCAAGGCGGCGGGAGAGGGGGATGCTGAGGCGCAGTTCAATCTGGGCGCCATGTTCGCCCAGGGTCGGGGAGGTCTGCCCCAGGATGATGTCCAGGCGGTGCATTGGTATCGCAAGGCGGCGGAACAGCGTCACGCCGAGGCTCAATACAATCTGGGCAACCTGTATGTGAAAGGACGGGGTGTTCCCGTTGATGATGAGCAGGCGGTCTTGTGGTGGCGGCAGGCGGCGGAGTTGGGGGATGCGCGGGCGCGGTACAATTTGGGGGTGATGTATGAACGGGGTCGCGGCGGGTTGCCGCAGGATGACGAGCAGGCGGTCTTGTGGTGGCGTCTGGCGGCGGAACAGGGGGATGTCAAGGCTCAGTACAACCTTGGGGTGATGTCCGAGCATGGTCGGGGCGGTCTGCCCAAAGACGGGGCGGAGGCGGCTGTCTGGTATCGTCTGGCGGCGGACCAGGAGAGTGTGGAAGCCCGTTTCAATCTCGGTATTTTGTACGAGCAGGGTGTGGAGGTGGACCGGGACGATCTTCAGGCGGTGTACTGGTTCAAGAAGGCGGCGGAACTGGGAGACGCCAAGGCGCAATACAATCTGGGGATCTTGTGCGGCCTGGGACGGGGCGTGGCCAGAGACGACGGTCAGGCGGTGTTCTGGTTTCGTCTGGCGGCGGATCAGGGACACGCCAAGGCCCAGTTCAATCTGGGCATTTTGTACGAACAGGGGCGCGGCGGACTGCCCAGAGACGATCAACAGGCCGTATCCTGGTGGAAGAAAGCGGCGGATCAGGGCCATGCCAAGGCCCAGTTCAACCTTGGGGTCATGTTCGAGAACGGTCGTGGGGTTTTGAAGGATTTCACCCAGGCCCGGTTCTGGTATCGCCAGTCGGCGGATCAGGGAAATGCCAAGGCGCAGTTGAATCTTGGCTTCATGTGCGCGGATGCCCGGGGCATGCCCCGGGATGACCGACAGGCCTTGACTTGGTTCTTCAAGGCCGCGCAGCAGGGGGATCCTGTGGCCCAGTACAATCTGGGGATCGCGTATGATACCTGGTCGGAATTGTCCGCAGATGTCAAGCAGGCGGCGTTCTGGTATCGTCAATCCGCCAATCAGGGACATGCCGGAGCCCAGTTCAATCTGGCGATCAAGAACGCCAACGGCGACGGCGTGCCGAAAGATATGATCCAGTCGGTCTACTGGTTCCACAAGGCGGCGGACCAGGGGCATTCCGGGGCGCAGTTCAATCTGGGGGTGATGTATGCGATCGGACGCGGGGTGGCCCATAACGACGAGTTGGCGGTCAGTTGGTATCGCAAGGCGGCCCAGCAGGGAGAAGCCAATGCCCAGTCCAATCTGGGCTTCATGTACGAACACGGATACGGGGTGCAGAAAGATGACAAACAGGCTTTCTCCTGGTATCGTTTGTCGGCGGATCAAGGACATGCGGGAGCGCAAATGAATCTGGGCACTTTGTACCTCAATGGTCGGGGTGTGAGTCAGGATTATGTGCAGGCGTATGCGTGGCTGGAACTGGCCGCGTCGCAGGGGCTGGCGGATGCCATGGAAACGCGTCAATCGATCACCCGGCACATGTCCCCGGAGCAGATCGAGGCGGCGCAGCAGATGGCGCAGGACTGGGCCGAGAAACGGCCCTTTCTGCCGCATGTGGCCTCTCCCGGTGGTCGTGTTGGCATGGTGGTGGACGGATTCAATGCGACCGTGCATTTTTGACCTCTCAAGACGGGCACGGTTTCTTGTGCGGAGCTGGATTCGCCCATGTTGAGAATTTCGGCCCTCTGGTTTTCTGGCTCTTCCGGCGGAAGCGCGCCTGGGGTGGCTTTGCCACTTGGCAAACCCGACGGGACAGGAATGGACGAACGACCTTTGAGATGCTTTGAGATGGGGTAGGTCTGCGCTCAGAAGTGGGGCAAGAGTCGGCAGGGAGAGTCTGATGGATTTTTCAGGAGAAGGCTGATCGGTTCAAGTTAAAAAATAAACGGGTTGGAGAGAATTCTCTAACCCGTTTATTTTTTAACTTGAAAAATGGTGCGCTCGGAAGGATTCGAACCTCCGGCCTACTGGTTCGTAGCCAGTTGCTCTATCCGGGCTGAGCTACGAGCGCGTGAATCGCGGAATGGGGGGATTTATAATCCGTGACGTGGGAAAGGTCAAGCCGCAAAATGCAAAAAAATGGGCCATCCGGATAAATAGAGTCGGGAAGGGATGGATTGCGCGGAATCGGTATGCGGGTGATATGGGAATGAAAGCGATCTGGATCATTGCGTTGCGTGGAATCAGAGGGGCGCGGCGGGACTTTTTTCTGTTTGCCTGGGCGATTTTTTTATCCGTGGCCATGGCCACCGGCATGGCCGCCACTGCCAAGGCCCTCCAGGATGGACTGGATCGGGAAACCAGGGCCATGCTGGCGGCGGATCTGCGCATCGAGTCCGCCACGCCGTTTCCGGAGTTTCTTCAGGCCCATGTGAGTCGGCCCGGCTGGCAGGTGGCGGAAAATCTGGAGTTCACTGCCATGGTGCGGGTTCCCGGTTCCGGGCGCACTGTGCTGGTGGAGGTGTTGGCCGCCTCTGACGCGCATCCGTTGCGGGGGTCGATGGCGTTGCGTTCCGGGCTTTCCTTGCAAGAGGCGCTGCGGGAGCAGGGGGCGGTGGTGGAATCCGCGTTGTTCGAGCGGCTCGGACTGGAGTCCGGCGCGACCTTCGAGCTGGGAGAGGCCCGTTTTCGACTGGCGGATGTGCTGCTGCGGGAACCGGATCGGGTGATGCGGTTTTTTCGCTGGGGTCCGCGTGTGGTGATTCCCAGGGAGCGGGCGGTGGCCACCGGATTGTTGGGATTGGGCAGCCGGGTGCAACATGTCGCGCTGGTCCGGCTGCCCGAGGGGGAGAATCTGGGCCGGATTGCCCGTCACCTGGGGGAGGTGGCCGCCGGAACGGGTCTGCGGGTGATGACCCCGGCGGACAGTCAACCCGCTGCGCGTCGTTTTGTCGAGCGGTTCACGCTTTTCTTGCAGTTGATGACCCTGCTGACGCTTCTGACCGCCGGCAATGCCATGGCCGGAGCCATGGCGGCCCATGCGCGGGAGAATCGCGCCCAGATCGCCATTCTCAAGAGCCTGGGTGCCGGACACATGACGGTTGTCGGCATTTTTCTGGTGCGGTTGCTGCTGATGGCCGCTCCGGCCTCCCTGGCGGGGGCGGCCGTGGGGAGCGGATTTCCGGGGCTGCTGTCCGGGTGGGGGGAAGAGGGTGGGGAGGTCGTCTTTTCCGGGGCGATTTTTGGGATCGGAGCCGGGGCCGGTATGCTTTTGGGGGTGATCTTCTCCCTGGGAGCGCTTTGGAGCACCCGTTCCGTCTCTCCGGCGGGTCTGTTCCGGGCCGTGGAGTGGGGGGGCGGGACGGATCTGCTCCACTGGAAATGGCGCTGGGGGGTGCCGGTGGGGATGACCCTGTTGGCCGCTTTCGTTCTGGGCGGGCAGGGAGGATGGAAAAACGGGGCGATGTTCGCCGTCGGGCTGGCGGGATCTCTGGGCGTGCTGCTGCTGGTGGCCAGAGGCGCCATCTTGCTGTTGCGACGCCTGCGGCCCTCTCGTCTGGTCTGGCGGCTGGCGGTGCGGGGGCTGGCCGCCCACGGGTCCGGAACCACGGGCGCGATTCTTTCCGTGGGGTTGGGCGTGGGGGCGTTGTGCGCGATTTTCTTTCTGGAACAGAATTTCGACCGGCAGATGGTGGAGCGTCTGCCCGAGCGGGTGCCGGGTTTTTTCCTGATCGACCTGCAACCCGATCAGGAGCCGGGATTGCGCCAGTTGGCCGGTCGGTTCATGCGGGAGCCGGACGGCTTGCGGGTCACGCCGGTGGTGCGGGGGCGCATTCAGGCCTTGAAAGAGCACAAAGTCACCCCGGAGTGGGTGAAAGGCCATCCCCAGGCGTGGCGGTTTCAGCGTGATTATGTGTTGACCTGGGCGGAGTCGCTGCCTGCGGGCAATCGTCTGACTGAGGGGCGTTGGTGGGGGGATTCCGGGGCCATGGAGGCGAGCGTGGAACGGGAAATGGCCAGGGCCTTGAATCTGCGCATCGGAGACACCCTGGCTTTCGATATTCTGGGGGAGGTGGTGTCGGCTCCCATTACCAGCATCCGGGAGGTGCGCTGGTCGGACATGGGGCTTAATTTCTTCGTGATTTTTTCTCCGGCGGTGCTGGCTGGGGCGCCGTATTCCTATCTGGCGAGCGTGATGATCGAGCCGGGGCGGGAAGAGGCGTTCCGTGCCGCTGTGGTGGGCCAGTATCACAATGTTTCGGTGATCGCGGCGCGCGAGGTGATGGAGCGGGCTCGGGAGATGCTGGAGCGGCTGATCACGTCGGTGCGACTGGCGGGCGGCATGGCGGCGGCGGCGGGCCTGACCGCTTTGGCGGTGAGTGTGACGTTGATCCGGCGGCGGCGGGCGCGGGAGGCGGCCATCCGTCGTTTGTTGGGGGCCACGCAACGGGATCTGGCCCTGGGCGCTTTGGTGGAATATCTGCTGCTGGGGGGGATCGCCACGGTGGCCGGTGTGGCGGTGGGGCAGGGGATCACCCTGGGGGTGATGGTGATGCTGTTCAACGACGTGTGGGACTGGCTGCCGCTGGCCACGTTGCTGGCTTTGGTCGTCGGTACGGCCACGGTGACCGCCACCGGCTACGCCGCCACGCGCCGGGATCTGGACAGGCCGGTCATGGAGGCGTTGCGCAGGCATGCCTGACGGTGGACATCCGGTGTGGTGAATCCGTCGGGCGAGATCCTCCCGGATCCGTTGGGTGGGATCCGTTGGGTGGATCCTCCCGGATCCGTTGGGTGGCGGATCAGCTGGGAGAGGCTTTTTTCATCATGATGGCGCCGGATTCGGTATCGAAGATGATTTTGCGGCTGTAATCGCCTCCCATGTCGGAAGCGATGATGGGAATGTTCTCCCGCGCCAGGAGGTCCACCGCGACTTCGATGTTGCGCTCTCCCACGTTGAGCAGTCCGGAGGTGCTTTTGATCACCGCGCCGCCGCCAAAGACCTTGGCCACGATGTTGCGGCGCAGGCAACCCATCTCGTCCATGCGTTCGATGAGTTTGGCGATGGCGATGTTGCCGTACTTGGGGGAGGGGAGGCCGTCACCGTTCCACAAGGGCAGTTTGTAGTGATTCATGCCCCCTTCCTTGCGCATGCGGTCCCACAGGCAGACCGCGATGCAGGAACCAAGGACAGTGGTGATGACATAGGCCCCGTTTTGCGCGAACAGGGCGCCGGGCATCAGAAAGGGTTTGCTGGGATCGCCGCCGGTGGTCATGGGTCAGAATGCCTCGACTCCGTCATCGTCGCCAAACAGGAATTCGTTGCCATCCACCGAGAAGGCGTCCGCCTCGGCGTCCGAGGGGAGTTCCGGGACCGAGATGGTGAAGGTGGCCCCCTGCCGGTCCGGGGAGTGGACCGAGACCGTGCCTTGCATCAGGTCGAGTACCGCCTGGGTGATGGAGAGTCCGAGACCGTGTCCCTTGTGACTTTTGCGCATTCCCGACTCCCCTTGCACAAAGCGGTCGAAGAGGCGGTGCAACTGGGACATGTCGATGCCGATGCCGGTATCGGCCACGGTCAGGGTGAGGGTCTCGTCCAGAACCTGGGCTGCGATGGTGATCTGGCCGTCATCCTGGTTGAACTCGATGGCGTTGGAGAGCAGATTGGAAAAAACCAGCCGGAGCCGTTCCGCGTCGGTTTTGAAGAGCAGTCGTTCGCTCTCATCCCCTTGCGGCGTGAAGTGGACACTCAAGCGTTTATCCTGGATCAGGTGCTGGAACGATTCGGTGGTGCTGGTGATCAACTGGTTGATGTCCACCATGGAGACTTGCAGCGAGGTGTCGCCGGACTCCAGTTCCGCAGCCGCGAAGATGTTGCGCAGTTGGAAATCCAGGCTGAACGCTTCGTTGTGGATCAGGGAGGCCGCGCTGGAGACCATTTCCGGATCCATGGCGGAAGAAGCCAGTTGTTGTGACAATCCGAGAATGCATGATAACGGATTGTTAATCTCGTTTTTCATGTGAGAAACAAAGTTGCTTTTGACCTGCTCAGACAACTGAAGTTTATGATTGACATCCTCAAGCTTTTTACTGATCATCTTGACGTCGTACAGCGCCTGTTTGGTCTGATCGAACCGTTTCTTCAGTTCGGTAATGAGTTCGTCGTCACTCAGAATATCCATGATTATAGGTCTCCGGCAAGTTTTTTTACGCAGGAAAGGCTGGTTATGATACAGCAGAAAATCGACAAGTGCCAGCATTGACGGACTTGAAAAAAGTTTGCGACCGATCTATTATATGGAGAATTTTTTTCAGCCGCCATGAGGAAACAATGTTTAACAAAATAATTTCAGGTGGTCAAACCGGGGTGGATCGGGCAGCGTTGGATTTCGCCATGTCCAAAGGTATCGCGGTCGGGGGGTGGTGCCCCAAGGGACGCAAGGCCGATGACGGGCCCATCGAGGCCCATTATCCGTTACGGGAGACGCCGAAGTCCGATTATCGGCAGAGAACCTTCTGGAACATGCGGGATTGTGACGGGGCGTTGATCTTTTATCGGGGCGAGTTGACCGGAGGCACGCTGCTGACCGTGCAGCTCGCCCGTTCCATGCGGAAATTGCATCGGTTGATCCACCTGAACCGCAACGCGGACCTGGACGATATACGCGAATGGATTCTTGATCATCGGATTCGGGTGCTGAACGTGGCCGGACCGCGCGAACGGGGCAACCGGGGCATTCATGCCCAGACCATGGCTTTCCTGGAGACCTTGCACGGTGATTTGCCGGTCTGGATGCCTCTGGAACGCTGCCTGACCACGGGAATGGACTATTCCTGCATGGCAGAACCTTTCTGAAGGGCCTGGCCACGACCTGGGTAGGCGGATCTGCCGGTCTGGATGGCTCTGGAACGCTGCCTGACCACGGGAATGCGACGATTGCTTATGGCAGAACTTTTTTGAAGGGCTTGACCACGACCTGGGCATAGACCCCGGCGGCCACATACGGATCGGCCTCGGCCCAGGCTCGACAGTCAGCCAGAGAGTCGAATTCGGCGACGACCAGGCTGCCCGTAAAGCCCGGATCGCCTGCGGTCGGCCTTTCGGCAGCCGGAAACGGACCGGCCAGCAGCAGACGGTTTTCCGCCTTCAGGGCTTCGAGCCGGGCCAGATGGGCCGGTCGGACGGCCAGACGCAGCGGCAGGGAGTCCGGGACATCTTCCCCGATGATGGCGTAATACATGACAGGGTTTCTCCAGAAGAAAGGGGCGGCGCGGGTTCGGGGGCTTCAGGTCCGGATCGTGGGGTGGCCCGGATCACGACAGCGGATGGTCGGGCGTGGAGGCGGCCAGTTGGGGAGATTGATTGATCTCTTCCCGGATCTGTTGGGCAATCTCCCGCAACAAGGTGCCATACTCGTCCGGCGCCGCTTCGCGCAGGGCGTGGAGCGCCTTGCGGTACTCCTCCTGTTGGGCGTCGTATTCGGCCTGCAGACGGAACAGCATGGATTGTGACATCGTATCCAGCCACGAGCCGTCACGAATGGCGGTGATGCGCGCCTCGGAGTGTCTGCGGAACGCCAAATGGGCCTGGATGCCAAGCCGTATGGCTTGTTCCATCTGCCCATTGAGGTTTGTTTTCTGCTGGTGATCCATTCCCACCCAATGTCCATGCTGGATGAATATCATCCAATCTAGCTTACAGGTTTGCCTCTTGCGCGGCAAGGTGTGGAAACCTTGTGAAACGAAGAGTCATGGCATCGGGATGTTGGTTTTGTCTGTTATTATTGAAAGTCAACACACAATAAAATGGGATCACCTTTCTTTTTGGAAACCCCATCAGGCCGGATCCGCGCTGCCCACAGCCAGCTCGCGACCGTCGGGAATGGTTTCCAGAAAGGCCCTGAGCTTTTCCAGGGCGCGTTTTTCGATCTGTCGGACCCGTTCCCGGCTGATGGAAAGGGTCTGGGCCAGGGTGTCCAGGGTCTTTTGCCGGTCGGTCAGGAAACGGTGGGTGATGATCATCTGTTCCCGGGGGTTCAGACGGCTCAACCCTTGGCGGATCATGTCGCGGGTGCGACTGTGGTGTTCCTGGGCCAGGGCCGCGTGTTCCTGGTTGGGGCGATGGTCCGGGATCAAGTCGATGATCTCCCCCTCTTCTTCCAGGATGGTCTGGTTGAGGGAGGTGTCGGCGCCGCTCATGCGACCGTCCATCTCGATGATGGTGGCCGCGTCGGTGCCGAATTTCTTCGCCAACTCCTCGGCCTCTTCCCAGTTGAGGGGCAGGGAGGAGTCCTTGGCCTGACGCAGCTTGAAGAACAGTTGCCGCTTGAGCTGGGTGGTGGCGATCTTCACCATGCGCCAGGAGTTGAGAATGAATTCGTGAATCGAGGCGCGAATCCACCACACCGCGTAAGACGACAGCCGGTTGCCCAGGGATGGATCGAATTTCTTGACCGCGTGCATCAGTCCCACGGTTCCTTCCTGGACCAGATCGGGCAGATGCAGTTGATAGTTGCCATATTCGCGGGCGATTTTCAGCACCAGCCGCAGATAGGCGTTGACGAGTGTATGGGCTGCTTCCAGATCGTTGTGCTGCCGGTAACGGTTGGCCAGTTCCTTCTCCTCGTCGGCGGACAGGAGCGGCGCCTGATGGGCGTGCAGGACAAATTGACGGAAGCCCGCTCCGTTGTCGGTGTGGGACAGATCGAAGGAACGGTGCAACGCCACGGGATGGTTCATCGTCATCGCAGGCTCTCCAATCGTTGGGAAAAGTGAAAAACGCCTCCTTGGCCCCTTGGATATATCCACGCCCCGTCCGGTTTCAAGAGGGGCGCGAAAAAAAATTTTTAGAGCAAGACCCGTTCCAGTCCGCCCCGTTCCATGCGCTGCAAAAAGGTCTCCCGCCACGACTCGCCCAGCAGGGCGCGGGTCAGCTCCACCACCAGGAAGTCGGTCGTGGTGTTCTCCAGGCGGGAAAGACCCTGGTAACAGGAGGGACACGCGGTGAGAATCCGCGCCGACTCTCCGGGATCGCGGGTGCGGTTGAGTTCGGTCTCCTTGCGGTAGCGCACCTGCGCGGAAATGTCGGGACGGGAAACCGAAAAGGTTCCGGCCTCGCCGCAACAGCGATCCGCCAGCACCGCCGGGCGTCCTGTCAGGGTCGCGGCCACCACCAGGGGAGGATGGACCTTCATGGGGGAGTGGCACGGGTCGTGGAATACCACCGGCTCCCGGTTGGACGACTGCATGCGTACCCCCTTTTCCATCAGGTATTCATGGACATCCAGCAGACGGCAGCCGGGAAAGATGGTCTCGAAGTGATATTTTTCCAACTGGTCCAGACAGGTGCCGCATGAGACCACCACGGTCTGGATCTCCATGTGGCTCAGGGCGTGAGCCACCCGATGAAACAGCACCCGGTTGCGCATGGTGATCTGACGGCCCAGCGTTTCGAGTCCCGACGCGCTTTGGGGAAATCCGCAGCAGATCGCCCCCGGTGGCAGCACCACCTGCGCGCCCACATGCAGCATCATGGCGATGGAGGCCAGAGAGATGTCGGAAAACAGCCGTTCGCACCCGCAGCCGGGAAAATAGAACACGCTTTCGAGTTTGGGTTCCCAGCGGTCCGGATCGCGCAGCACCGGAATGATGCCGGGATCTTCGATATCCAGAAATCCCCGCGCCGAACGGCTGGGCAATCCGGAGGGCAGAGGACGCTCCAGCAGGGGAATCACCTGTTCCACCAGATTGGGCGCCCGGCCCGCCGCAGCTTTGGGAGGCTCTTCCGGGTGGCGATGGCTGTGGCTGAGTTGTTTCCAGAGTCGATGGGCCCAGCGTTGCGCCGCGTACCCCCCGAGAATGAAAAACTGGCGGGCCAGCCGGATGGCCCTCGGATCCGTGGCCGACAAAAACGCCAGCGCCAGCCGATGGCCGATTCGGCCCGAACGCCGGGTGCGACTCTTGAGCAGTTCCCGCATGCGCATGGTGACGGCGGCGAAGTCGATGTTCACCGGGCACGGGGTGGAGCAACGCCGACAGATGGTGCAATGATCGGCCAGATCGGTCAGGGCGTTGAAGTGGCTCAAGGAGACCTTGCGACGGGCCTGCTCTTCGTACAGGAACGCCTCGATGATCATGCCGGTGGCCAGAATCTTGTCGCGGGGCGAGTAGAGCAGATTGGCGCGCGGCACCTGGGTCGAGCAGACCGATTTGCATTTGCCGCAGCGCAGACAGTTGCGCACGTCGTCGTTCAACGCACCCATGGCGCTCTCCCGCAGGATCAGCGCCTCTTGCTGCACCAGACGCAACGAGGGGGTGTAGGCGCTGTAGGCCATGGATTGCGGCAACAGCTTGTCCGGGTTGAAGCGTCCGGCAGGGTCGGCGATCTGCTTGTAGCGGGCGAAGGCTTCGACGATTTCCGGATCCAGATAGCGGAATTTGGTCAGGCCGATGCCGTGTTCCCCGGAGACGCAGCCGTCCAGGGAGATGGCCAGCGCCATGATTTGATCCACGATCCGCTCCGCCTCTTGCAACATTTCGTAGTCGTTGGAGTTGACCGGAATGTTGGTGTGGACGTTGCCGTCTCCGGCGTGCATGTGCAAGGCGACGAAAAGACGCCGGGTGCGCACCGTATGATGGATCTCCTCCAGCTCTTTTCGGACCCCTTCCCACAACTCGCCGCCAAAGGCGTTGTTCAAGGAACGTTGCACCTCCTGACGAAAGGAGATGCGCAATTCGCGACGCAGCAGCAGATCGCTCAGCAGCAGACCGGGTCGGGCCTGTTCCGGGCCGTCGAGCAGTTCGGGATGGTCGATGGCCGGGGCGTCGAACTGGGCGAGAATCGCGCTCCAGCGACTGCGCACCCGACCGAGCAGAGCCAGTCCCGCCTCCCGTTTGGCCGCCACCGAGGCCAGACTTTCGGCGCTGTTGGGATAGCCCGAAGGGAGACTGCGGGCAAAGGATTCCCCTCCCAGATAGGCTTCCATGGCGTCGAGCATGCGGATCTTGTTGCGGATCGACTGGACGATGTTGATGCGTTCGATGCCAGTGTTGTACTCGGCGAGTCGTTCCAGGGGGATGACCACGTCTTCGTTGATCTTGAAGGCGTTGGTATGGGCGGCGATGGCCGCCGTGCGGGAGCGGTCGGCCCAGTAGCGCGCCCGCTCCTCCGCGCTGACGGCGATGAAACCCTCTCCATCCCGCGCCCGCGCCAGTTCGGTGACATGCTGGGCCGCCTGCGCCACCAGCGCCTCGTCATCGCCGATGATATCCGCCAGAATGGCCATTTTGGGGTGTTCGCCGCGCGAGGCCTTGACGTTGTAGCCCACGGCGCGCAGATAACGTTCGTCCAGGTGTTCCAGTCCGGCGCAGGCCACGCCGGGAGTGGCTTCCAGGTAGTTCTTGGTCTCGACGATGGCGGGCACGGCCTTGGAAAGATCCGCCCCGAAGAACTCCAGACAGACTGTCCGGGTGTGGCGGGATTTGGGGTGCAGCACGAACACCGCGCTGGTGATCAGGCCGTCGCAGCCCTCTTTTTGAATGGCGGGCAGACCGGCCAGCGCCTTGTTGGTGACATCCTTGCCCAGTCCGGATTTGCGGAACTGTCCGGTGGGAATGACCAGCAGGGCGGGATCTCCCACCGGGATCTGACCATCCGTGCCGTAGCGGGTGACGCGGAAACGGGCCTCCGGCAGCACGTGGATCTTGCCCAGGTTGTGATCGAGCCGTTCCACCTCCAGCCAGCCTCCGTCCGGGGTGGCCATGCGCCAGGAGAGCAGATTGTCCAGGGTGGTGCCCCACAGCACCGCTTTTTTGCCACCGGCGTTCATGGCGATGTTGCCACCGATGGTCGAGGCGCTTTTCGAGGTGGGATCCACCGCGAATACCACGCCGGCGGCGGCGGCGGCCTCTTCGACCCGCGCGGTAACCGCTCCGGCTCCCACCCGGATGGCGGAGACCGGATGGTTCAATCCTGGCGGAGTGACGCTTTCCACCGGGCCGATGGAGTCGAGTTTTTCGGTGTTGATGATCACCGTATCCGGATGCAACGCCACCCCCGAGCCGGTATAACCGGTGCCGCCCCCCCGGGGGATGATGGGCAGTCCCAGTTCGCCGCATACCGCCACCAGGGCGGCCACTTCCTCTTCGTGATCGGGCTTGAGCACCAGGGCCGGGCACTCCACCCGCCAGTCCGTGGCGTCGGTGATGTGGGCCACCCGCGCCATGGGGGTGAAGTCGATGTTCTCGGCGCGGGTGACCCGTTCAAAGGCGTGACGGGCCTTGCGTCGCATGGACTCGCGCCGGGGGAACCAGTCGCCGAAGGCCTGGACCGCCTCCCGCAGCTTGTCCACCAGTTGGAACACCAGCGGATTGCCCTTGGCCCGGTCCACGATCAGTTGGATGCGTTGGGTCATGCTCTCCAGCAACGAGGCGAGCCGCTTGGGATGGTCCAGCAGATCCTCTTGCAAGAAGGGATTGCGGGTGACCACCCACAAATCCCCGAGAATCTCGAAGAGCATGCGGGCCGAACGTCCGGTTTCCCGTTTGCCGCGCAGGGTTTCCAGGGTTTCCCACATCGGGGCGCCGAGAAAGCGGATCACGATCTCCCGGTCGGAAAACGAGGTGTAATTGTATGGAATTTCCCTGATTTTTGCTGTCTGGTGTCCCACGGTGTTTCATCCCTTGTGTGCGAGCGGTCGTGGGCCGGTCGGTGTGGCGTTGAGGCCCTGCATGGGGATCCGACTGACACCGGCACGCTGCAAAGTGGTGAGAAAGCTGTCAACAGGATATATCAACCTGGCCTTCATTCCAATGGATTCCGGAGCGTCGTTTTTCAACCCGATGGCGGTTTCGTTTTGGGTTGAAGACCGACGCCAATCATGGGCCCAACCGGGGAGACGGCGGAAATGAGAGTTTTGCGGTCGGGGGGCGCAAGCAAGGGAGCAGGACGGAAACATTTTGACCCCGGTGCCCCCGTGAAGCCGGGCACCGGGTGTTCTTGTTATGGGAAGAGCGGCGCATCTTGGGGAATGGCTGGAAAGCTCCATCCGGCGGGGATGCGACCGGGCCAGGAGTGGGGCGGCGTCACTCCTTCCACTTGATGCTGCATCCCATGGTGGTGTTTTGATGGCTGGCCACCGGGTGGCCTTCCAGCAGGGCCAGGATCGCCTCTTTCAACTCCTCCTTGCGCACGGCGGCGGGGTTGCGGGGGCTGTCGTCCAGGCGGCCCCGGTAGCGGAGTTTGCGTTCCTGGTCGTAGACGAAGAAATCCGGGGTGCAGACCGCGCCATAATCCTTGGCGGTCTGTTGGGTGGCGTCGTAGAGATAATCGAACGGATAGCCCTTTTTCTTCGCCTTGGCTTGCATGTTGGCAAAGCTGTCTTCCGGATAGTTGGTGGGGTCGTTGCTGCTGATGCCCACAAACCCCACCTTTTTGGATGCCAACGCGCGCCCCAGGGCGATGAGGCGATCCTCGATGGCCTGCACATAAGGACAATGGTTGCAGATGAACATCACCACCAGGACCGGGCAGTCCCGGTATTGGTCCAGGGTGTGGGTTTTGCCGTCCACGCCGGGAAGCGCGAAGTCCGGAGCTGATGCGCCCAGTTCACCGGGGGGTGAGTGCAAAAGAACCATGAATGTATCTCCCAAGAAAATGGCTGGATTATGGAATGATGATGTCAATCGGTGGGGGAAATGCAATTTTCATGCACGATCCGTCGGAAAGGCGAGAACATCGGCGATCCGGTCGGTGCCCAGCGCGAGCATGACCAGTCGATCCACCCCCAACGCGGCGCCGGCTGTCCGGGGAAGTCCGCTGCGCAAGGCGGCCAGAAAATGCGCATCCACCGGTAGGGAAGGCAGATTGAGCGTGGCGCGTTTCCGGTTGGCCTGATGCAGACGGGTGGCCTGTTCGTGGCCGTCGGTGAGTTCCTGATAGCCGTTGATCAGCTCCATGCCCCGGACATACAGCTCGAAACGCAACGCCGTGGCCGGAGGAGTGGGGTCGATTTCGGCCATGGCGGCCCGTTCGGCGGGAAAACGGGTCAAGAACACCAACCCTCCCGCCTCCTGGAAGGCCGGTTCCACCCGTTCGGTCAACAGCAGATCCAGCAATCCCAGGCGGTCCAGGCGTTCCGGAGGGGGAAAGGGCAGGGCGCGGATCAACGCCTCCTCTGGATCCGAGAAGGGATCGACGCCGGCAAACCGGCGCATCGCTGCGGCGAAGGTCCACTCCTGGACCGGCATGGCACCCAGAACCGCCTGAAGCAGTTGGGCGCTTTCGGTCATCAGCTCCCGCCAGCTCCAGCCGGGCCGGTACCATTCCAGCATGGTGAATTCCGGATTGTGCCGCTGCCCCGCCTCTCCGGCGCGAAAGGCCTTGGCGATTTGATAGATGGGTCCGGAACCGGCGGCCAGCAACCGCTTCATCGCGGTTTCCGGAGAGGTGGACAGATACCATCCGGCGCATCCGACGGGTTCGATGGACTCATCCGGGACCGCGCCAGGACTCAACAGCGGCGTTTCCACCTCCAGCACCTGGCGTGCGGCGAAGAAATCCCGCAGACGTTTCAGGGTCGCGGCGCGCGCGGCCAGTCCCGCCGGACCGGCCGTCGGTCGCCAGAGTTCCTCAGGGTCACTCCTTGGCACGTTCCACATACTGCCCGGTACGGGTGTCCACGCGGATTTTCTCCCCTTCGTTGATGAACAGGGGAACCTTGACCTCGGCGCCGGTTTCCAGGGTGGCGGGCTTGGTGGCGCCGGAAACCGTATCCCCCTTGATGCCCGGATCACACTTGGTGATGGTCAGAATCACAAACGACGGCGGCATGACGGCAATGGCGCGATTTTTCCAGAGCGTGACCATATAGGTCTCCTGCTCCTTGAGCCAGAAATGGGAATCCCCCACCTGTTTTTCGTCCAGGACGGACTGCTCGTAGCTGGCCGGATCCATGAAATTCCAGAAGCCGGCGTCGTGATACAAAAATTGCATATCCTTGTCCATGACATCGGCTTTGATGACGCTTTCGCTGGATTTGAAGGTCCGTTCGATCACGCGGCCATCGATCAGGTTCTTGATTTTGATCTTGGTGAAGGCCTGTCCCTTGCCGGGCTTGACGAACTGGGCATCCACGATGATCCAGGGAGCGTCGTCGATTTCCACGCGGACGCCTTGACGCAGTTGGTTATGATTGAGCATGTCACTCATTTTGAATACAATTTCCTTAAGGCGGTTGGTTCATGAAAGGTCAACGGATGACACCCTTTTCCCAGTATACCCCCAAAGCGGCGTCAGATCACCCTGTCGTGAACTCCCTGGAGCCACGATTGCGGAATTTGTCCCCGGAGGCCCGGGAAGCGGCGCGTCATTTTCCTTTTCTGGTGCCCGAGGCCCTGGCCAGTCGCATCGACTGGGAACAAGACGGACCCTTGACGCGGGCCTATCTGCCGTCCGCCGAGGAGTTGACACGGGTTGCCGGGGATTCGACCGATCCTTTGGACGAGGCCGCAGCCCGGATCGTGCCGGGTTTGATCATCAAATATCCAGGGCGCGCCTTGTTGAAGGTAACGGCGGGGTGTGCCATTCATTGCCGTTTCTGCTTTCGGCGCCACGCCCGCAACGACGCTTTGCCCAGGAAATGTCGGGAGTGGGAGCCGGCCCTGAGCGCCATCGAGGCCGATGGCTCCTTGCGGGAGGTGATTCTGTCCGGCGGCGACCCCCTGACCCTTTCGGATCGACGCCTGGCCCGGCTGACCCGGCGTTTGGCCGCCATTCCCCATCTGACCCGGTTGCGGATTCATACCCGCATGCCGGTGGTCACCCCGGAACGGGTCACCGTCCGGCTGATTCGTTGGCTGCAAGCCACCCGTTTGACCCCGTTCGTGGTGGTGCATGTCAACCACGCCGATGAGCTGGATTCAAGGGCTAAAGCGGCTTTGGCGTCGCTGGTGGATGCGGGGATTCCGGTCTTGAATCAGTCGGTGCTGCTCCGAGGGATCAATGATGACCCGGAAATTCTGGCGACCTTGTTCGAGACCTTGATCGATATGCGAGTTATCCCTTATTATCTTCACATGTTGGATCCCGTGGCCGGTGCCGCCCATTTTGGGGTGAGCGAGGCGCGCGCTCTGGCCTTGATGGCCGATCTGGGCACCCGCCTGCCCGGATACGGTTTGCCCCGTCTGGTGCGGGAGTGGCCCGGCGGGACGGGCAAACGGTGGTTGCCGTTTCACGGATAAGAGGGCTTGAGGCTTCTTTACTCTTCCGGAGTCGTCCGGGTGGTGCGCACCCGTTTGCGGTTGCGCAGACGACGGAGCCGATTGCGCATTTGATAGAGGGTTTGAATCGTCAATTCCAGCTCTTTTTCCATGGCGCCCAACTGGGCGATCACGCCGCTGCCGGTCATCTCGCTGGGCATGAGCGACTCTTCCACCGGCTTTCCGTCCTGGTGGATCATCTCCCCCTCTCCGGTGGCCAGCCATACCGGATTGACCTGACAGGCCATGGCAATGTCCACGGTCTTGCGGGAACTCTTGAAGTGACCGGATTCCAGTTTGTGGATCGCGGCTTGGCTGACCCCGACCTTGATGGCCAGTGCCTGCTGGGTCAGGTTGGCATGCAGACGGGCTGCCCGAAAGCGATAGGCGAAGTCGTATTTGCTGGGACTGTTGGCGATGCTCATGATGCGAATGGCCTGGGGAATCGGGGTTGAAAGAAATTCTGACTGTGATAACATGAACAACTTGCTGAATCAACAAAAATGGTGTATCTTGATACGAAGTTGTTAATTGAGGACGTTAGCCACAATACTTTCGAAAAAATAAAGCAATGATGCAAAAATCCACAAACAATGTCAGTCTGCGCCTGAGATCGATTCGCAAGGAATTGGACCTGACCCAACAAGGTTTGTCGGATCGGATCGGTGTCAGTCGCGCCTACATCGCCGATGTGGAAGCCGGTCGGAAAGACCCCTCCAGAAATTTTATCGTGAAGCTTACCGACCGGATGCGCATCTCCGGGGATTGGCTGTTGTCTGGTGTCGGAGAGATGTTCATGGATGGGGCGCGGGGCACGATTCGCGATCGTCTGGTGCGTCTGCTGGCCGCCACGGAGCGGGATGTGGACGGCTGGTTGTCTGGTCTGGGGATTGATTCCAAAACCAGTCATCTTTTCGATGAGTCCCGGGGGGCCTGGAACGAGGCTCTGTTGACCCGGGTTCGTCGCCAGGAAGGGGTGCGGGAGGAGTGGCTGCTGGCGGGGGAGGGGACTCCCTTTCCGGGTGGACGCCACCGCAGCGATGCCGATGCCGTGGCTCGGCTGGAGTTGGTGCTTTCCGGCGTGGGGGGATGGCATCTGTATCTGGTGACGGATCGGGAGTTGTTTTGCGTGGTGTTGATCGCCCCGTCCTGGTCGGATCCCGGGGATGAGAGCTCTTACGAATATACGGTCATGGAGGTGATCGGCGGGGCTGTGGGTCGGCGGACGCTGGCGGCGGTGCGCAATCAACTGGGATGTTATGCGGTTTATGTGGTGGTGGTCTCCACGGAGGTTTTGCGCCGACTGGTGAACGGTTGGATGGGGGTTCGCGAATTCGTGGGACGGGAACGGACGAACGGTCTGCTGGATGGAGCGGTCCGGATCGAGCAAGGTTCCCAGATGGACGAATTCATCCCTGAACCCCTGGCCCGCATCGACGCCGCCGAACTGGAAAAAATCTGCGGCCAGGCCGCCGAGGATCCCCGTTCCGCCCGCATGCTCTATTGGCTCTCCGGCTGGCTTCCCCGCGCCACTTCGGAGGAACGGATTTATCTGGAAGGACTGCTGAAACGCAATTTTCCCGAGTTTGCGGATACGTCGTGGGAGGGGGATGGGTGAGGGGGTGAAACGGTACTCATCTTGGGGTTCAAGGTGTGCAGAAATCTGGCGCGCACCTTATATGTCATAGTATACATATCATGATATTATTCATTCTAAAAATATATTTAGACATATTGAAAGGCTCATAAAAAGCTAACTATTCACCACCCTCTGGCTTGCGAAAATTCCTTGACATTGGGGTGCGAAATTTCTTGATACTCCTTGCGTCAATCCGATTCAAGGAGATTCCCGTTGAGAATCAACTCAGACGACATCCGCTCTCAAGTTGAGCAGGTTCGAC
>JADGBT010000039.1 GCA_015231375.1 Magnetococcales bacterium
CTGGTTACCCACAAATCCACAGGCCCGATGGGATTTTTGTGAGAATCCTGTGGCCTGTGGATTTGTGGATAACCAGGACCCAAGCCGGTGGGCATTGCCAAGTATTCAGTGTCTATAAAAATAAAAGCAAACAAGGTTCAGAGCTTATTCGCTTCATAAAATTGTCTTGACGATAGGGTCCACTTCAGGTGATGTCATTGTTGAAAGGATCCCGAAAGAGTTTCAGGCGTTTTTTCGCTTCCGGATGAAGTCGTTGATGGCGCAAGTACACAGGGTTTTCCTCCTCGATGGCAGATGATTGGACCTGTTTGGGGTTAATTCTGGTGAATGCGGCCTGAATGGCCAGGGGATCCGCTCCCCACGTCTGCAACTGGGCGCGAATGCGGGTTGCGCACTCCTCCCGATCCCCGGCGGGCCATTTGTCGTGGTTGATCAATTGGGAAATGGCGGCCTCGGAAAGCTTGAGCGCGCGCGCCAGTTCCGCCTGGGTCTTTCCCAGGGATTTGATGAGCGGTCTAAGGTTGGTCAACATGCCGCACCTCCGACTGCCCGCAGGCGCGGCGTGTCTTGATCGGAGAATTCCCGTTGCAAGCCGTCCAGTTCCGACTCGGATACACCGTTCGGGAAACATGAGGTGAGCCGTTCAAACTCGGCTTGCTCCAGATTTCTGCCCATCCGCTCTCGCAAGGCAATGGCTGCGCTGACCGCATCCAGGGGCGCGGCCTCGCGGATCGGCACCACTACCGTTGAGTGGATCGGGTGCGTCTGAATCGGCGTGGAGAACGGCGTCACATTCAGATCGGCAAAGGCGTCGATCACTCCCGCATAGACTGGTGCATTCTGGCGACGCCGTTTTTCCGCCTCGGAGGGAGATTCCACCCCATACGCTGCCGCGTTGAGTGCTTTTCTCGCTCGATCCGCCATCGTCTCTGGCATGGCCTTGTACTCCTCCCCGAGCATGGCCGCTCCGATGAAAAATCCCGCCTCGTTTTTGGGTATGGGCTGCACGGTAAGCCATCGTTCCGGCTCCTCTCCCGGTACCCGCACATCCACGGCTGGAGCGCGGTACGGATTGACCCGTACCAACAGCTTTTCCTTGACCATGACGCCTGGAATGTACCGCACGTCATAATCGAAACGGCTCCACCCCTTGACCTTGAACGAAAGGGTCAGGTCATCGTCCACATGTCGCGCAATCGGGGTGCTGGTCCACAACTCTTTGAGCAACGCCATGGACGGAGCTGGCCGGAATTGTTCGGCGGTGATGGTGCCCCACACCATGAAGCGGCTTTGGCCGTGACGACTGTGGACTGCGGCATTATTGAAATCCAAAGACCATTGCCGGGCCAGCAGATTGATGTGCCCCAGATTGGTCACCGGTTCATGGCGCAGGCGCCACTCGAATCCATGTTCCACGATCCGTTGCATCACCTCCACCACCCCTTTGGCTCTGGAATTTCCGGGGGTGTGGACCAATGTTTCCACTTCCAGGTTGCGCAGCAGGTTCAAGAATGCCTGGGACAGGTTTGCCGAACCGGGGTCCATCCCCAGCAACAACGGAACCCCACAGAACGGATCACCAGGACGGGCGATGATCGCGTTCATGAAGACCTCGGTGATATTCTCCTGGCTTTCCCCACCCAATCGATATTCCAGGTAAAATGCGCCGCTGTAATGGTCCACGACCACATAGCGATTGAGCCGTTTTTTTGCGATGGTTTGAAAGTTCTGTGGCTTATTCTTATAAAAAACATCCTCGTTCATCGCCTCCAGCGTCGAATCCCCCATGTAATAAAGTACGGAGAGCGACGCATCCACGAACCAGACATGGTTCGGATGGCGGGATTGCTGGTGAACATGCGGGGTGGGAGCGGTGAGTTGTCGGGGATGCATGCCGTGCTGACGCAGTTGTCTGGCCACGGTGGTAACCGATACGGGTACCTCCAGTCCGTTGGCCCTGGCCACTGTGGCGGCTCCTTCAAGGGAGAGCAGTTGTTTGCCTGTTCCCCGACGCGAGACAAACGCCAATCCGGCAATGGTGCGCAGACTCTCCTCCGGGAGGGTGGTGCTTCCCTTGTCGGCGCGCGGTTTGCGATCCCGGCCTGGATCATAGCCAATCAGGTCGGCCAACCACCGAAAGACGGTCTGACGGGAGCAACCCAACCGTTGCGCCCCGGCATCGATGATTTTCCCTTTCTCTCTCCAGGCTGCGGCTGCATGATCCGAAGCCACACGAGACAAAATCTCCAGGCGGGCCATGTCGTTGCTCATGCGGCGTCTCTCCCGATTCGACTTTGGCAGTGACGCCGAAACGCCTCTCCAGCCTGAAGCGCCTCTTCCCTGGTGGCAAACAACCCATCCGCTCCGGTTCTGACCGATAACAGACCGATCTCCCCAAGGAAGGGCATCCATCCGCGCTTGGTGGCCATGAATCCTTGCGTGATGCGGGCGGTCACGACCGAATTGGCGAATTGCGCATGGTGCTGGCAATGATGATTGGGCATGATTGGCTCCGGTTGACATCAAGAGTTCTCTTCCGCTGTTGCTTCGGTCAGCCAGGGCGGATTGACCATGCTCTGAAAATCCACCTGAATATCATGGTGCAGGGCGATTTCGTGGATGTTCCGGAACACCCAATGCACCGTGTTTGCGACAGCGACCCGCCCGGATTCACTTTCGACAAGCTCTTCCATGTTGGCCAAGTCTTGCGCGAACTGCTGTATCCTGGCCAACAAAGCGCCGGTGCTGTTTTGCAATCTGCGGATCAACTCCATTTCAGTCCGTTGCCGTTCCTGCTCCTTGGCATCCTGGGTGATGGAGTTGCGTTTGGCGATCTCCGCTTCCAGGGTGTCAATTTTCTGCAAGCGCTTGCTCAACATTTCATCTTTGGCCCGGATGGCCGCGTCGCTTTCGTCCTTTTGTTTTTTCAACGTCTCTTTTTCGCGCTGGTGCCGGGCGGCCATCTCCTGGAGCAGTCCGATCACCTGGTCACGATCTTCCGCTTGCATGGCCGTCTTGATCACTTCCTGATCGGCTGCGGGTAGCGCCTTGAGTGCCGCATAGTCACGGGACTTGAAACCGATCACCTCGGCTCGTTCATATAACTCGGAACCGAGAAGGCTGAGGTTTTGAACCAGTTCCTGAATCCGGCGCGCGGAGCGTCCGAGGAACACCTCGCAAAATTCCTCCAAATCCGCGACATGTCGCGTTTTTCCATCACGGTCAATATAAGGAAGACCTTTGTATTTCTTGCTGTTTTTTACCTGTTCAAACGTCTGCGCAAGCGCGACATCCGCGACTTTGCGCTGAAATTCAAACGCCTCAATCCGCCCGATCTGCTTGATCACCTCATAGGAATTCATGATCATCGCTTCGGCCCCGGCCACCTCGTTGACAGCCTCGGCGAGTGCTGACAAATTCGGGGTCGGGATTTCCGGTATGACCTCCACAGATTGGGCAGGTGGACGGCCTCGACGCGCGACAGGAGCGGTACTCATGCGTGAATCTCCGGAATCGGGGCGGTAATACGCGCCAGGGAGTGATCCAGTCGCTCCTTGGCATGACTGATATGGCTGAGAATGGTGACTGCCGTCCGGGCGAGCCGGTGTGAAGGCCGAACATGACCGCTCTCCGGCACGATCTCGACCAACTCGTTGCGCTTGAGTTCTTCGACATACCGGCTGACGATGCTTGGACTCAGGTGCAGACCCGTGGCGATCCGGTGTTGCGGGATGCCGTGGGTGAAATTCTGGACCAGAACGAAATTCAAAATTTTCAGCGCCTTATCGACACTTTGAATGGTGGCCATGTGTTGATTTCTCCGATATTTTCTTGGTTTGGTTGCGATCAAGGCGAGCTTGCCACCCGTTTGATCGGCAGGTCGTTACAGAGAGACTGGGGGATGGCTCCGCAGCCAGTAGACAGTCCTCAGAATGGTCGGGTTGGGCATCCTTTGGTACGTGGCGCTCACCATGACCCCTTTCTGGACCAACCAGAAAAGCAACTGTTGCAACACCATTCTGGGCATTTTGGGGTTCATGAGCGTCTCGATCTCGCCGATGGAAAGAGCCGGCTGTTCTTCAAGTATCGTGATGAACGTTTTCTTCTGGTCGTGCTTCGTTTTCACAACGCAAGAAGACCCAAACGGCCCACCGCGTGTGATCGCATAGCCCGCTTGCAACAAGGCTTTCTCGGCTGGTGAATGGGGTGCGAAATCACCCGGATTGATCTCTCGTTTCATACTGTTCAACCTCCTTGTTGTATTGATTGGTATGGGTTGTGCAATAAAGCATGATCTGTCCACACTTCATTGACGGTCAAAACACCATGTCTTCCAAAACTTTTATCGAATCCAAAACTGTCATGTGCCTGGAGTTGAATTGCCGAGTGACGATGACTGTAAAAACAGAAAAATTGCCCGGTTTCCATGGTTTGTTTCTCTTTTGGCTGGGAGATGATGTATGAATCGCGTTCGGGTCCATTCATCAAACATCCGATCTGTTGGCCATGAACCACTGAGCGGCGTCCTGGAGGTAGAATTTTGCAATGGCAGCATTTACCAATATTCCCATGTTCCAGAGGACGTATTCTTGCAACTCTTGAACGCATCATCCAAGGGAGGTTTTCTGGCTCAACGGATCAAGGATCACTACTCTTTTAGGAAAGTGCGTTAAAGCGCTCCAAGGCGACGGCCAATTCCGCGAGAGTACCAGCATGATCAATCCTCCAGGTCGATGACTGATCGGCGTAATCGCAAACCAAAAGACCTTGGAGGGCGCACAATTCATGGTGGGCCTTTTCCAAGGCGTTCCTGATCGCATGATCAGAGGGCGAGAAGTTTATCGATGTTTCCATGGCGTTGGATCTTGGGATGCGCCACCGCGCCTGTTCCTTCCAACCCTTGCGTCGCTCCAGGAGACCATAACGTTCCATGGCTTTGGCTTGACAACGAATGGAGGAAGGATTCTTGTAACCGGTCAACCGCAGGATCATTTCCATGGGATAGCCGATTTCCAGGGCATCCCGGATCATTTCCCACCGGGGATGATCCTTGAACAGGGTCTCTTCCATCCGCACGGCCCGTATCGTGCGCACGGCCCTCAACGACTGCTCCATGCGGTTGAAGGTTTCGAGGAACTTGATTTTCCACTCCATCGCCTCTCGCCCGGTGAAACCCATGGCCAGCAGGGAGAAACCGTCACGGGTGATGATGTACATGGGGCGGGATTCATTTTTGCTGTCGGTGTAGGGGACCGGCTCAAAATTGAGCGGGTTAAACCCTGCCGGAACGGTCTGTAGAATGCGTTTGATGTCCCGAAGAACGTTCTTGTGGATCTTGCCAAAATGCTTGGCTACTTCCAGCGACGTGGTGACGAGGCGGCCTTCGGTTATGGTGATGGATGGGTATTGGATGTGGGTCATGGCCTCCCCCTATGCCGCCGAAGCGGGCTTCATGCCCAGCCGGACCGCGATTTCATGGGCGCGACCGTAATGGGCCTTCAGTCTGCCGTTCAAAACCCGATACACGTCCTGAAGGGGAAAATTGTTCTCCCGCGCCCATTGCGTCACGGTGATGCCTCGGCGGCGAAAGACACGCTCTTTGATGGTGTCGTTGGTTGGGGACATTGATACTCTCCTGATTTGTGTTTGGTGTTGTATCTGGTTCGTTCAAGTCGGATCCAAGCGCGGCACACGCCACCGCGCCCGTTCTTTCCAACCCTTGCGCCGCTCCAGGAGACCATAACGTTCCATGGCTCTGGCTTGACGACGAATGGAGGAAGGACTCTTGTAACCGGTCAACCGCAGGATCGTTTCCATGGGATAGCCGATTTCCAGGGCATCCCGGATCGTTTCCCACCGGGGATGATCCGTGAACAGGGTCTCTTCCATCCGTATGGCCCGCATCGTGCGCGTGGCCCTCAAGGACTGCTCCATGCGGTTGAAGGTTTCGAGGAAACATTCCTTCCACTGGGCCGCCTCCTTGCCGGTGAAGCCCATGGCAAGGAAGGCGAAACCGTCGCGGGTGATATGGAACATGGGTTCCTGGCGCATGGAGTTCTTGGGGCCGGGAATTTCCTGGAACGTCGGCGCAAAATTGCGCCGACGAAACGACTCGGAACACTCCAAATTACGGACAGCGCGGAGAACGTCTCGATGGTTTTTACCGAATCGTTCGGCCACCTCCAGCGACGTGGTGATGAGGCGGCCACGTACCATAGTGATATCGGGTTTGGATGCAAGAGGTTGGTTCATGCGCATCTCCTTGTTGCTCTATGCTCAGATCCAAGCCTGAGCCAGCCACGAACCCCGAACCGGCCACGAATCCCGAACCGACCCCAAAGCAGCCGAAGACCACGGCACAGGGCAACCGTTCCAAGGGCAACATTGCGGAGCCTTCTCAGGGGTGAGCGCCTCAAAATGCGGCCCCATGTGATGACAAACCGGACACAATTCGATGAGAAGCGACTGACGACAGTTGGAACAGTAACGGTAATAATCATGTCCCGATCCTGCATCCTGAACGTGGCCGCAGCGATGGCATTGAACGTGTAGGGTGGAACACTCACTGCATTGGAAATATCTGGGTTTGGAGTCAGGGAGAGAGGGGGATGCGTTGGGGGCGTTCATGGTTCCTCCGTGTGCTGGTTTGGGTTGGATTGGTTCATTCTTTGGTTTTTGTCATTTCGTGTTTGAATCAATCATTGCTCAATTTTTTGAGCAATGCAAGAGGAAATGTTAAAAAAAATGAGCAATCTCGAAATGCGACTCGAACAGGAGATCAACAAGCTTGGAGTAACCCATGTCGCCAAGTTGCTTGGAGTTGCACGCAACACGATTTACAACTGGATTTCAAAAGGAAATATCCCTTTGAACATGTTGTTGTTGCTTCATGAGGCTGGCGTTGACGTCCTGTACATTATGACCGGCAACAGGTCAGAAGCGGCACCAGGGGAACGAAGCAGACCGGCACGCGGTCTGGAGGATTATCCGGAGGTGGGGGCCGAGGAGATTTTGAATGCGGTGGATCAGCTGGCAGATCTTATGGTGGCGACCGGGACCGTCATTCCTCCCAAGAAGTTGAGTGCCTCAGTGCGGATGGCAGCACAACTTTTGGCTGATGACGCCCGCAAGCGAAGTACGGGGGTGCCTGTTGCGGAACTTGGAAGGTTGCGCGAGTTGGTGATTCTGCTCGGGTAACAGTATGGTTTGGCTAATAAAAACTGAATATAAAACCAGAAATTGACGTTGATTCCCCTACCGGCCAATTGGGTCGGCAATTGCGACAACGGGAGAGTCAACATGGAAATGAATATTCTGGTCAAGCGGCTTGTCTCAAACCTGGAAGAACCCGCATTATCCATTCGCAACCGCATTATTACGGGCATGCTCTTTTTATCACTCGCCGGGGTGGGAATGGCATGGCACTCCCACCAGTCCCGCCCCCTCACCGACGCACAGCGTGCGACATTGGCCGCCATGGTGGGCGAGACTGCCCGAAAAACAGGAGAGACCCGGCAAAAGGTTTGGTGGCGGGTGAAGGGGATTCTGGGGGTGCGCCGTATTGAGGAGATCGAGAGAAGAGACTTTGACAAGGCGCACGCCTTGCTATTACAAAGAATCCAAACTGATTCCCGCTGATAAAAGGGCCCTTGATGTCCCGGCTTCATCGGGCATCCGGGGCCAATGGTGAACGTAAGTATGATTATAATTGTATCCATGTTATAAATTTTAATCTAAATCAGAAACGACTCCCGTATAATAAATTGTTATGTAAGGAAATCTCAAATGAGCGAAACCAAACCAAAAACCATCCATTATCGGAAAGCGGTCCTGCTGCAGCAAGGTCATACCCTCCAAATGCTGCTTGAGAGATTGTTACAGGAATATCCATGCGTGGCAGATCGATGGCAGGATATGGATGAGGAGGGGAAAAGCAAACGTCTGATCAATCATCATTTAAGTCAGATTGGCATGGAATTCGGAAATTTTCTGTCTTTTGAAAGTGGTGCCAACAGATTGCTGATGACGGTCAAGAACACAGTCACGGCAATGGATGTTGGCCAGATCGCTCCGACATCTTCGGATGAAGGGTTGAGGCGTGAATTTCTGGATG
The DNA here is from genome assembly GCA_015231375.1 of Magnetococcales bacterium. GTDB lineage: Bacteria > Pseudomonadota > Magnetococcia > Magnetococcales > Magnetaquicoccaceae > Magnetaquiglobus. The sequence continues at coordinate 8,114 of JADGBT010000039.1, forward strand.
CGATTCTGTACTACGGAATCCGTGGAAACCATGTTATTTTGTTGCAATCCTCCAGTCTGCAGGCGCGCCAGTTCGAGGAGTATCTTAATTGGTGGTTGCGTCTCGCCAAGATCAATGAATCGGTTAGTCTGTTGGATGAACCGGAGCCGGACATTGCGCGCATCCTTAATGAAAAGAACGTCAAAAGCTTGAGATTACGATCAGATATGTTCTCCGGATCGGTTGATATGGAGCATCACAAAACCGTCAAGGAACGATTCTTTGACATGGGAAGAGGGTCAAGAATCATTGGTTCTATGTTGGGGGTTGATCGGTTGGCGACATTGGATCTGGAACACGTTGGATCGGACGATTTGGTTGTGGATGTTGTTGTTACCTATAACCGATCAACAAGTTCAACCGGACAAAACCTTCTGGACAAATTATCGAGAACGGTCAGCAAGATGGACGCGGAAGGGACTCAACTGATCGTCCCAGGAGTAGGTAAGATTTCCGGCGACCGATTGCGGCAGTCAAAGCGAATTATGGTAAAGACTCGTAATGGTGAGATTATGCAGAACGATCTGTTCCCGAAGATGCAACGGTGGCTTGAGGAACTTGTAGCCGGAGAAAGGATCAATGGCTGAAAAATCAAAGCGGTGGTTGACCTCATCTCTTGTCGTCGGAATCTGGGGAGTGCTGCTTCCTTGGGTGTGGTTCAGTTTGCTTGCTGATCAGATATCGTGCCCAAAAGACCTTGACCGGCTTGCCGAATGGGTAAAACTTATGCCCTGGTTGCATGTTATTGTTCTTGGATTAATCTTTCAGCTTATTCCACGTCTGTATGAGTTGCGACATATGGACCAATTGGATCGCAGATTACGGACAGAATTGACACTAATCGTTGATCTCCTGTCTTGGCGATTAATCAGGATGGCAATGGTGGTGGTTGTGTCTGGCTTGGTGTGTTTCGCTGCTCCAATGGTGAAAGGGAGCGACGGGTTAAGGTTCGCCATGATTTTTCTGGCGGGGAGTACGGTATATTTTTCACTGGCTATTCTGCTGGCCTCCCTGGCTCTCTTGATGGAAACGATGCGCCAGAAGACACGAATCTTGGATCATGACAGCGACAAAAAGAAACAGATCGCATTGATTGAGGCGTTAAAGAAAGACCGCGAGGTTGAATACAGAACTCGCGAGGATCTTGATAAATACAACGAATTCATACAGCCTCCCACCACACAGATTCATTGATCAGAATTGTCTGCATTTTCTAACCTGCATTAAAAGACTCTCCCTCCAGTCGCCGCTATTGTGGCGACATGAACATTCAATCTCTTCTCACCTCACCACCGTTCGATGACGCCCTGCACCTTCAGAGATTTCTGAAGGGGTTGGGATATTATTCGGGCGCGTTGGACGGAACAATCGGACCGCTGAGCAAGGCCGGGCTGGTCAGGCAACAGGAGGTTTCGGCGGGGATTGCCGAGGCGTTCGGGAGCTTCGACGCACGCAGCGAACGGGAGATCGTGACCCTGCATCCCGAGGTGCAACGGCTGTGCCGTGGATTTCTGGCGGCCTTGCGGACGGCCAGAATCGATGCCCGCGTCTTGTGCGGCATGCGCTCCTACGCCCAACAGGATGCCCTTTATCGTCAGGGACGCACTGCTCCCGGACGAATCGTCACACGGGCTGCCGGGGGGCGGTCGTTGCACAACTTCGGCTTGGCGTTTGATATCGGCCTGTTTGCCGGCGGCAAGTATCTGGAGAATACGCTTCCCTATCAGGATGCTGCCGGAATCGGCAAGCGCATGGGACTGGATTGCGGCGCGTTTTGGACCACCTTTGTCGATCTTCCCCACTATCAGCTCAATCATTTGCCAACCCTGACCTTGATCCGCAAGCGGTTCGAGGCGGGCTTCCCTTTATTGCAACCGTCTCCAGGAGAAAAGTCATGAATCTGATTGATTCCGTTGTGGAATACGCTCCTATCGTGATTACCGCCGCTTCGGCTGTGGCGGCCACCACCCCCACCCCGCGCCAGGGATCGCTGTTGTGGTGGGTCTATCGGACAGTGGATTTTCTGGCCCTGAATGTGGGCAAGGCCAAGGATCAGGGAGAGCCGCCGTGCCGGTAACCACGGATGGTGACGCGGCCATGGAATGGCTGCTCAAGTGGTGGCCGTTGCTCGCGTCTGCGATTTCGGCGGCAGCTGGTTGGGCCTACTGGTCACTGCAACGCAAGCTCGTGCCACGGGAAGAGTTCGCGGCGGCGCTCGAACAGATGCGTGCGTCGGACGACGCCCTCGAAGAGCGCGTCATGCGGGTGGAGTTGGAGATCCGGCACATGCCAACCCGTGAGGATGTGACCGCCCTGGGTAATCGCATCGCCGGGTTGACCGGGGATATCCGGATGATGTCGGCCCGGGTGGACGGGGTTTATGAAATGCTGGAGCGCATGGATCGGCAGTTCAATCTGCTTCTGGAGCACCACATGAAGGACGATGGCGATGGGTAAAAGTTTCGGACAACGCATCTCCGAGGCGCGCCGGATGTACATTCTGCAAGCCCTCAAGGCGTCGGCGGACTATCGGGCCGGCGCGCCGGTGATCGGGGAATTTCTGCTTTCCATGGGGTTCGGTTGTTCCCGCATCGCATTGCGCGGGGAACTGGAGTGGTTGCGGGATTTGTTGCTGGTGGAACTGGATGATCAACACGAGGCGCTTGTGGCCCGTCTGACCCAGGAAGGATTGGACGTGGCCAACGGTCTGCTGGATGTGCCCGGCGTTCGCAAGATGGATCCGTAAGGGGGGATGATCATGCCTGCGCGCAAGAAGGTCGCAGCGTTGCCCGAGGATGTCCGGGCGTGGTTGGACGAGGCGTTACGATCCGGCAACTATTCGGGCTACGAACTCCTGGAACAAGAACTCAAGGGGCGCGGATACGACATCGGCAAATCGTCGTTGCAACGCCACGGGAGGGATCTGCAAAAGAAACTCGAAGCCATGCAGGCGGCCACACAGTGGGCCAAGGATTTTGTCGCTCAGAACGGGGATACCGAGGGGGTATTGAACGAGGCCACCCTGGCGTCACTCCAGGCGGACGCCTTTCGTTTGATGTTGTCTTTGCGGGAGGTGGACGAGCAGACCGATCCGGAAAAACGGGTACGGATTCTGACTGGAGTTTCCAATGCCATGGCCAACGTGGTCCGGTCGTCGGTGATGCAAAAGCGGTGGCGTCAGGAGATTTCGGCACCCAATCTGGAGGCGGCCCGCAGTGTCTTGGAGAAGCTCATGGGATTTGTCGAGGAGTGTTATCCGCAACATGCCTCCTCTTTGCTGGAGATTCTGGAACCGTTCGGCGAGACGTTGACCCGGGAGTTTGCATCATGAAGTCGAATCCAAAGCGGTTCATGGGGGAATTGGCCCAGGAAGTGGCCGGGATGCGCAAGCGCATCGAGGCGGGTGTGGATGGGTTTGATCCGGATCCGCGCGCCTCCCGGGAGCGTTGCGGTCGGGCTTGCGGAGATCTGGAGTATTTTGCCCGCACCTATTTTCCCCACTACATCCAGAAACCCAACAGTCGTTTGCATGCGTGGCTCTATCGGGAATTGCCGGACGCCCTGGCTGGCGAGTCCGGGTGTCGTCTGGCGCTGGCGGCTCCCCGTGGCGAAGCCAAGTCCACCATTGCCTGCAAGATCCTGACGTTGTGGGCGGTGATCACGGGGCGCAAGCATTATGTCTGTCTGGTGGCCGATGTGGCGGATCAGGCGTCGGTGATGTTGGAATCGATCAAAGCGGAGCTGGAATTCAATCCGCGTTTGCTGGCCGATTTCCCGGACGCTGCCGGTGCTGGGCGCGTATGGCAGACCGGAGTGATCTTGACCAGAAACAATCGAAAGATCCAGGCATTCGGCAGCGGCAAGCGGATGCGCGGCCTGTCCCATGGCCCGCACCGGCCTGATCTGACCATTTGCGACGACTTGGAGAATGACGAAAACGTGCGCTCTCCAGAGCAGCGGGACAAGCTGGAAAACTGGCTGCGGCGGACCGTGTTGTATCTTGGCGCGGCGGATGACTCCATGGATCTGATCCTGATCGGTACGGTGTTGCATTATGACTCGGTATTGTCGCGTCTGTTGAGTGACCCGTTGTGGCGTTCGGTAGTGTTTAAGTCGGTGGTGACGTGGCCTGGTCGCATGGACTTGTGGGACCGGTGGGAAGAGGTCTTGCTCAATGAGGGGATCGGGGCGGCCAGGAGATTTTATGACGCCCGTTCCGGAGAGATGGAAGCCGGGGCGGTGGTTTCATGGCCTGCGGCGCGGCCATTGTACGCGCTCATGGTGCAACGGGCGCGAGATGGTCATGCGGCATTCGACTCCGAGCAACAAAATGATCCGGTCTCCGGGGAGGAGAATCCGTTTTCGGGCAAGGGAGTGATCCAGTTCTGGGTGGAGCGTGATCCGGATTGGATTTTCTACGGGGGGTGCGACCCCTCGATGGGGCTGCACGGCAACTCACGGGATCCGTGCGCGCTGCTGGTATGCGGCCTGAACCGCGCCACCGGCAGACTGGACGTGGTGGAGGCCCGGATCGGACGCATGGTGCCGGACCGGATCATCGAAGAGATCATCGCCTTGCAGATCCGATATGGGTGCGTGCTGTGGTGGATCGAGGCGGTACAGTTCCAGATGATGTTGCACGGTGAACTGGTCAAACGTTCTGCGGCACGGGGGGTTCCGGTGCCAGCCATGCCGATCAGGCCGCACACCGACAAGACGTTGCGGATCGAGTCGTTGCAACCGCATGTGACCAACGGATTGATCCGGTTCCACCCTTCGCAGACCACACTGGTGGAGCAGTTGCGACATTTCCCCAAGGCGGATCATGACGATGGGCCGGACGCGCTGCATATGGTGTGGCAGGGATTGCGGGAACAAGGAGGACCGATCGAATTTCGCGCCACCGGGCCGCGCGTCCTGTTGGATGAAGCGCCTCCAGTCATTGTGGACAATGGCGGTTGGGGTGCGGTAGGTGACTCGTTGGACTGGTGCGGATACTAAAGACATGAGCGACACGACCAGACCGGCGCCTCCGGTCATCGAAGAGATTGCCACCATCAACGATGGGCGGGATATCACCCGTGGGTATGTGGACGCGTTGCCTTTGCTCCCATCCCAGGACGTTTTGCTGCGGGCCAAGGGAGGCGGCAATCTGGCGATTTACGAGGAGGTGTTGCGGGATGATATGGTGAAAGCCACCTTCGAGCAGCGTCGTCTGGCCTTGTGTGCGACCGAGTGGCGGATTGAACCGGGCGGTGCGGGACGCATCGACCGCAAGGCGGCGGATGCCTTGAAGTCGACCCTCTCCGCCGTGGATTTCGACGGTGTGACCGACAAGATGCTTTACGGGATTTTTTACGGATTCGCCGTCGGGGAGTGTGTATGGAACGCGGCGGGCGGACTGGTGGTGCTGGATGGAATCAAGGTGCGCCGACAAAAACGGTTCGGGTTTGCTCCGGACGGATCCTTGCGGATGTTGACCTCATCCCATCCCCTGGGCGAACCGGTACCGGAGTGGAAATTCTGGCATTTCCGCTGTGGCGCGGACAACGATGACGAGCCTTACGGTCTTGGTCTGGCCCATTGGCTTTATTGGCCGGTCTATTTCAAGCGCGCCGGCATGAAGGCCTGGACCTCTTTTCTGGACAAATTTGCCCAACCCACGGTGGTGGGCGAATTCCCGGTCGGGACTGCCGAAGGTGAAAAGGGGCGTCTGCTCAATGCGGTGGCATCGGTGAAAAGCCAATCCGGGCTCATCATTCCCCAGGGAATGGTTGTCCGTTTGCTGGAGGCGACCCGTGGCGGAAAGGCGGATTATCTGGACCTGACCGAGTTGATGAATCGGGCGATCGCCAGACTGGTTCTGACCCAGACCATGACATCGAGCGATGGCGCCTCTCTTTCCCAGGCTGAGGTCCATGAGCGGATGCTGCAACGAATCGTGCAGGCCGATGGCAATCTGGTGGCGGGGTCGTTCAACCGGACCATTGCCCGATGGCTGACGGAATGGAATTTTCCCGGCGCCCGACCGCCCCGGCTGGTTTTCATGACTGACGAATCCGAGGATCTGGACAAGCGGGCGAACCGTGAAAAGGTGATCACCGAGACCACGGGGCTGCGTCCCACCAGAAAGCATATCGAAGAGGTTTACGGGGGCGAATGGGAAGAGGGATCCGCCTCTTCCCGGGTGACACCCATTGAGGTGCCCCTCGTGACGTCCAGAGAGGCGCAACAGGCGCAGACGCCCAGAGAGGCGCGGTTTGCCGAGATTGCTGAAGCCGACGGCCAGATGGCCGTGGATCATGTGGATCTCGGCAACCAGCTTCAGATCATTGCCGAGGCTTTGGTGACCCCGCTCCTGGAACGCATACGCGACGGTGTGACCCCGGAGGAACTGTTGAATGCGTTGGGTGAGATGTATCCCGCAATGGATTATTCCCGCCTGACCGCGCTGCTGGATCGGGTGGTGTTTGTTGGCGAGACCTGGGGGCGCATCGATGCCACCAGGGGATGATTCACCGCTGTCAGCCTTGATCGGTCTGTCACCCGAAGAGGCGATCCAGGGATTCAAGGCCAAGGGCAACCGCATCACCTGGGACTGGCGCGAGATGGCCGGCCTGGAGCATGCCCGGAATTTCACGGTCGCCAAAGCGACGACCCTGGATCTGTTGGCCGACCTTCGCCGCGCGGTAAGCCGCGCCCTGGCCGAAGGCCGGACGGAACAGATGTTCGCCAAGGATCTCATCCCGATCCTGAAGGCCAAAGGGTGGTGGGGAGAACAGGAACTGGAAAGCCCGGACGGGGGGATGCAGCGTGTGCAGTTGGGCAGTCCACGCCGACTGGAGACCATCTTCCGCACCAATCTGCAAACCGCGTACATGGCCGGGCGTTACCAGCGGATGATGGAGAATGTGGAGGACAGGCCCTTTTGGCAATACGTGGCGGTGATGGACGGGCGTACTCGTCCTTCCCACGCTGCCCTGCATGGCCGGGTATTCCGGCACGATGACCCGATCTGGAAGCACATCCATCCGCCCAATGGATTCCGTTGCAGATGCCGGGTGCGGGCGTTGTCGAATCACGCCCTGAAAAGACGCGGGCTTGCGGTCGAGAGTTCCGGAGGACACCTCACCTCTCTGCCGGTGTCGGAGGGTGACCCTTGGGCCGCGTCGGTTTCGATCCGTCTGCCCGGCATGGGGGAGCCGTTCAAACCGGATCGAGGGTGGGACTACAACCCAGGCAGGCACTGGGGGCGATGGGACAAGAATGGACTGCTGCCCGATTGTCTGGATGGGGCGAGTTTTGCCGAAGGTCGTGCGGGTGGCTGCATCCGGATTCTGCCGGGTCAGAAGGGCTGGCGGGATTATGGACGAACGGATTTGCGCGACGTGGGGGCTGGGCTCCGCTTGCCCGCGCCACCGGTGTTGAAACCGGGTCAGAATGCTGGCGAAGCGTTGATGATTTTGCAAGCCGCATTGAAGGTCGATGATCTTCGACCGATGCGGGTGATCGAAACGCCGGTGAATCCGGTGGTCATTCGCGCCGAGTGGTTACCGCATCTGGTGGCCAAGCGGGAACAGAGTCGGGAGATTTTTGCCAACTACATCATTCCCACGCTTTCGGACCCCTACGAGGTATGGCTTGCCGCTTACGAGGATGGGTATCGAAAACACTATCTCGGCCTGTTTCAAGACGAGCGGGATCTGTTGATGGTGGTGCGGGAAAACTTGGACGGGAGTCTATTGTGGAATGCCATTCGTATGCGGGCCGAGGCACTGAACAAGAGGCGCGTTGGCAATCTTCTTTGGGGGAAAAAATGATCGGGGGTTAGATGCGCCCGGCAGGTGCGGAACCGCCGGCACAGTAGTCTGAAGGTTGACACGCCGCTTCGCGACCTTTCAGAGCTGCCCCGATCAGGAACAAGCCTATCGCATACCACTGAAGTTGGAAAGAAAAATCACAAAGGAGTGACGGCAATGCTGGAACACATGGCACAACAAGGCGATCTTCCAGAATCCTTGCAGGAAGTGGCTGGGGTGATCGGGGTAGATGGAGCGTTCGATCTGGTACAAGAATATGGCGGGACACGGATCTTCGTGCCGCGCAAGATGCGGGAGCATCACAAACTGGTTGCATCCCTGGGGATGGAACGGGCGCGTCGCCTGGCACACCATTTCGGCGGCGAGACTCTGAGCGTGGTGCGCAACGCCGAATTGCTGCGTCGCACCCGCAATCGGCAGATCGTGGAGAGTTACAACACGGGGGTGGGCGTGCGTCAGTTGGCGCGCGATCATGCGCTGACCGAGCGACAGATCTATTCCATTCTCGGCAAGGTGCAATGACCGCTGATCCGATTCGGATTTTCATCGACGAACGTCCGATCGCAGCCTTGTTGACGAATCTGATGGAACGCGGTGCAGATTTGTCTGTGCCGTTTCTCCGGATCGCCGGCGTGATGGAGGATGCGGTTGCCGAAAATTTCGAGCAGGAGGGGCGACCGGAGCGGTGGACAAGACTGGATGACAAAACCATCGAGGCCCGCCGGAAGCAGGGTGTGGGCGGTATCAAGAAACTCCAGGACACTGGCAGGCTGGCCGCATCCATCACCAGCACCCATGACGCGTTATCTGCGACCATGGGCACCAACACCATTTATGCCGCCATCCATCACTTCGGTGGGCAGGCCGGACGGGGACGCAAGGTCACCATTCCCGCGCGTCCGTTTTTGCAATTGGCGGATGATGACAGGGAAGAGGTCATCGACATCCTGGCGCGTCATCTGACGCACGGGTAAAAAAGGGTTGTTCTGGGCTTGTCAGTGGCAGGGTTGACCACATGCCCGCCTTTGTCAGACAAATGGCCACAAACGCCTTTATAAAGCTTTATAAAGGCATGTTTCGTTAAGCGTTCCCTTCTCGATTGCCTCCTCGTTGCCCGTGCATTTTCTAAAGGGCATTAAAAGACTTTCCCGGATGCGCCGTCTATCTTCGACGGCATGAACACGACCCCACTCTTCATACTCCAGATGGCTTGCATCGCCCAGCCTCGTTTCGTCAGGTTGGACAGCCTGTTTGGGCGCAATCTTTGGTTGGATGGCCCCAATTCCCCGTTATCAAACCCATCATCAATCACGGTAACGATATGAGCAAACCCGACAACAAACCGATTTGCATCTTCCGTCCTGGTCGGCACACCGCCATGAACGGCACGACACTGGAGTTCAGCGAGCGTGATCTGGCTGCCACGGCGGCCGCGTATGATCCTGGTCGACACGAGGCGCCGATGGTGATCGGCCATCCCGAAACAGACGCGCCGGCCTGGGGATGGGTGCAAGGTCTGGCCTTCCAGAATGGCCGACTGTTGGCCACTCCGGGTCAGGTGGATGCGCAGTTCGCGGAGATGGTCAATTCCGGCCGTTTCAAGAAGATTTCCGCATCGTTTTACACCCCGACCGCACCCGGCAATCCCACTCCCGGGGTTTATGCCCTGCGGCACGTCGGTTTTCTGGGCGCGCAACCCCCGTCCGTGAAAGGGCTGGGCGACGCCAAATTCGCCTCTCCCGCCGAGGGAGTGGTGACCGTGGAGTATGTCGAGGTTCTTTCCCCCCAAACAAAGGAGCAATCCGCCATGCCGGACAACCGAACCCCACCCGGAAGCAACAGATCCGTGGAGGATCTGGCCCAATGGGAACAACGGCTTGCGGAAGCCCAGGCGCGGTTTGCCGAGCAGGTGCGCCAGATCGATGAACGCGCGGCCGCCGATCGTGCCAGGGTCGAGGCCGCGTTTGCCGAAAGCTTGGTCAGAGAGGGCAAGATTTTGCCACGCCAGCAGGCCGGGCTGGTCGCGGTTCTGGCTGGTATGCGCGATGAGGACAAGGTCATGTTTTCCGAGCAGGGTCAGCAGGTCAGCGCCTCGCCCAAACAGGTATTGAAGGATCTCCTGACTTCCATGCCGGCTCGCATCCAGTTCGGAGAGCTGTTTGGGGATTCCAGCCAGATGACCGCTGCCGGAATCGAGGTGCCACCCGGCTACCGTGTGGATCGCGGTCGTCAGGATCTGCACCAACGCGCCCTGGCCTATGCCGAACAACACAAAACCGACTTCGTGACCGCTGTGCGCATGATCGAGCGCGCGCAGTGATCGTCAATCCCGTTTTTTCCCGGCTTGGGCCGGAAAGGAGTTTTGAATGCCCATGATGAATCTGGCTCAAGTCCGGCTTGTGGATCCGGTCCTGACCGAAATCTCCCTCGGCTACCGCAATGCGGCACTGGTGGGAGAGGTGTTGTTTCCACGCGTACCGGTATCGCTGCGTGCCGGCAAGATCATCGAATTCGACAAACAGGCGTTTCTGCTGGTAAACACAGCGCGCGCGCCGGGCAGTGGCGTGAAAGAGATCAATATCGGTTACGAAGGCGCGCCGTTCGCTCTGGATGCCCACAGCCTCGCCGGCAAAATCCCTCAGGAGCACATGGAAGAGGCGGCCCGTGGTCCCGGGGTGGATCTTGGAAGCCGGGCTGTCACGACGGTCATGGACATCATGCTGCTCGGTGCCGAACACGAACAGGCCGTGCTGGCACGAAACGAGGCCCGGTATCCTGCCGGGCATGTGCTGGATCTGAACAGCGCCGGACAGACCCAATGGACCAATGGCGTCTCGGATCCCATGCGCGACATCGACACCGGTCGTGAGGTGGTGCGCGCCGCGATCGGCCGTTATCCCAACACCCTGCTCCTGGGCCCGAAAGCCTTCAACGCCGCCAAGACCCACCCGGACGTGATCGACAAGATCAAGTACACCACGAGCGCCTCTGTCACGGTGGAGATGCTGGCGGCCCAATGGAACCTGAAACGGGTGGTGGTGGGAGAGGCGGTCTACACGGACGATACGGGCCAGACTCATGATGTCTGGGGTGCGGACGCCATTCTGGCCTATGTGCCCGATGGGGGTGTTGGACGGGAAGTGCCGTCTTATGGGTACACCTACGTCTTGCAGGGGAACCCCTTCGTCGAGACCCCCTATTACGACGCCAAGATCAAATCCTGGCTCCACCCTGTCACCTACGAACGCAAACCGGTGATGGTTGGCCCGGGTGCCGGATTCTTGATCCAGAACGCGGGCTGATAGTCATGTACGCCTCCCCGACTGATCTGCTGGATCTGTTTGGAGCCGCCGAGGTTGCCGGAATCGCGCGGCCCGACGATCTGCCTCCAGATGTGCGGGTTTCCGGGGCGTTGATGCGCCTTGTCGCCATGGATGGGGATCAATCTGGCTATCCACCCGATGAGGTGGCAGCCGCAGACCGTACCCTGGCGCGCATCCGGTTGGTGCTGACCCAGGTGTCGGCGCGCATGGATACGTACCTTGCCCGGCAGCACACGCTGCCGTTGCCGGGCGCGCTCATCGCGTCCGGACCGTTTGTCCAGATCTGCGCGGATCTGGCCCGGTTTGCCATGGACGATGATTCGGTGGACCAGGCCGTGCGCACCCGGCACGACGACGCCACGCGCTGGCTGGAACGGATCGCCTCTGGTCAGGCGCTTCTGTCCGGTCAGGCGGATCCCTCTTCCGGAGGGCATGCAGGGGTCGGGCGAGTACAGGCAACGCCCGGCGTCGTCTTTTTCGGCGCGTTGGATGGTTTTTGATGGGCGACTACTTCGCGTTGCAACCACGGATCATTCAGCGGCTCAAACAGGCCAACATTCCAGGTCTGGGCGGTGTCTTGCCGGCGCGTGATCTGCGTCTGCTGGCTGAGGGGCGAGTGGAGGATGCGGTTGTCTACGTGCTGTTTGATGGTGAATCGGTCCCGGCCGGGGAGGAGTACCGGGCCGGACCCTGGCAGACCGTGCATCAACAGTGGTTGGTGGTGTTGGCAACGAAGAACTACGCCGCTCCCGCACTGGGAGACAAGGACCGAGCTGGGCCAATACTGTGGGAGATCAATCGGGTCTTGCAGGGATGGTCCCCTGGTCCCGGCATGAGCGCGCTGGTGAAAGTCACCTCCCCGCGCGCAAGTTACACGGAAAAAACGACACTTTACGCGCTCCGCTATGCGGGCACAATCCAGACCGAAGGAGGCCATACCCCATGACTGTTTCCGTTTCATCTTACTACTTCAAAGGCGTGGGCACAGTGCATGCCCGGGTCCACGCGTCCCCCACCGATCCACTGCGTCCGCTGTGCAACTCGTCGGAACTTAAAATCGACATCAACACCAAGACCGAGGTGATACGGGATTACGATAGCCCGTCAGGCGGCACGGCGGCCATGTCGTCTTACATTGAAGATGCCAATATCACACTCACCTTGCATGATCTGAATCACGCCAATCTGGCCATGGCTTATTGGGGCAGTTCCTCGCAAGTGGCGGCGGGAAGCGTGACCGATGAGGTCGTGACAGCGCGCAAAGGCAGTCTGGTACGCCTTGCCAGAGCCGGCGCGTCCAGTGTGGTGGTCAAAAGCAGCGACGGCCTGACCACCTTTGTCGCCGAAACCGATTATACCCCCACCGGCGCCGGTCTGATCATCCCCGCGACTTCCACCATCGATGACAACGAATCCATCAAGGTGTCGTATAGCTATGGCGCCCAGGTGACCGTGGAGGCCATGACGAGTGGCGCGGTCGCTTTGTACCTGCTCCTGGACGGTGTCAACAGCATGATGGACGGCAAACCCCGAATCGTGGATCTCTGGAAGGTGCAGTTCGAGGCTGCCAAGGGGATCGATCTTAAAGGCGACAAACCCGCCGCGATCCAACTCACGGGCAAGCTGCTGCGCGACGACTCCCAGGATGGTGCGGGCGTCAGCAAATATTTCCGCGAAACGATCATTCCATAACCGGAGGCCGACATGCGCAGGGAGAAGAAAATCACCATCCGGGAACATGAAATCACCATCCGGGAACCGCTTGCCGGTGAGCTTCTGGGTTTACTCAAACAGGCGAAGGAACAGGATTGCGGGAGTCAGGATATCTTTGGCGACCACGTCCTGGTGGATGTGTCGTTTCTGGAGTTGCAGACGTTCACGGATATGACCCGCGAGACCATGGACACTCTCACCCTTTCCGAACTGGCCGAGATCGGAAAAGGCTGTGTGGAGTTCAACCCCCTTTTTTTCGGGTGGCGGGACAAAGTCATTCAGGCGGGACAGAGGCTCTTGCAGCAGCCGTTCGCAACCTCGAATGCACCGCATTCCGCCTGATCGCCGCCGGTCACGCCCAGGCGTTCAGTTACCCGTGGGAAATTTTTCTGCATGCCGTGGAGTGGTTGAATGAGCAGCGCCCTGCATAACCTGACCGTTACCCTGACCGCCGATCCCGCCGCATTCGTGCGCGGGATCCGGACAGCACAAACTGACTTTGTCTCAGGGATGCGCGCCATCCGGAACGCAGCCGGAAAGGAGTTGGCCGGGATCGGCTCCACCTTGAACACCATCAAACTGTTCGAGGGAACCACGAAACATGTTGACGCGCTCAAGACCGCCCTGGGGCCGGCCCGCACTGAGGCTGAGCGATTGAGTAACGCCTTCCAAAAGGCCAAAGGAGATTTGGATCGCACCACGCAACAGATCGACAAGACCAAAGCCGCGCTCGAACGGCTGAAACAGACTCCGGTGGAACTGCGGACAAACGCGCAGAAAGCCGAGATCGAGTCACTTCAGGGGACGATCCGGAAACTCGCCGAGCAGGCTGGCGCCTTGCGCGGATTTTCCTCAACCCTGCGGCGCGATACGGATTTGACCAATCGCACCGTAACAGGTCTCAATGCCGCCCTGGTCACGCAATCCCGGGAGTTGGAACGTCTGGGGGCGGCACTGCGGGTGGAAGCGGTGGACACCTCCAGGTTGGCCGCCGCACAGAAAGTCCTGGAGGCGCAAATGGCGCGGGTGGCGGAACGGGCGCGCTCCCGCCAGCGCATCACCGATGCCAAGGATGTGCTGGGCATGGGGCCTTCCACCAACGCCGAGCGGGAGATCGTCAGACTGGAAGCGGCCTATCGTCGGCTGAGCGCAACCGGGAACCTGAGCGCCCGTGAACTGGCCAGCGCGCACACACGAATGGTCCAGGGAATCGTCGAGGTGCGCAACAACGCAAACGGCCTGGGATCCAGCTTCTTTTTGGTCAGAGAGCAGTTGGTGAAACTGGTTGTGGCCAGTGCGGGAGTCGGCTTGGCGGCCAAAGAGGCGATCGCCTTTGAGTCCGCCATGACCGATGTGCGCAAGGTGGTGGATTTTGATACGCCGCAGGCATTCGGAGAAATGACGTCCGAGATCAAGGCTATGTCCCGCGAGATTCCTATCACCCTGGTCGGCTTGGCAAAAATTGCCGAGGCTGGGGGGCAGATGGGCATCGCCGCCAAGGATATCCAGGGCTTCACCGATGTGGCGGCCAAGATGTCCACGGCCTTCAAGATCAGCCATGACGAGGCCGGTGTTGCCATTGGGCGATTGATGAATGTTTTTGCTTTGACGGTTCCGCAAACCCGCCTGCTGGCCGATGCCATCAACCATCTGGGCAACAATACCAACGCGGTGGAGCGGGATATCGTCGAGGTCATGAACCGCGTTGGTGGCATGGCACGGGTGTTCGGATTGGCCAACACCGAAACAGCGGCACTTTCCGCGACCTTTCTTTCCATGGGTCTGGGTCCGGAGCGCTCCGCCACGGCCATCAACGCGTTGACCCGCGAACTGATGAATGCCCCTCAGCAGACGGACAAGTTCAAAAACGCCCTGCAACGCATCGGCCTCACCAGCGTGGAGTTGACCACAATGATACGTCAGGGTCCGCAGCAGGCCATCCTGGATCTGCTGCGGACCCTGTCCGGTCTGGACAAGCAAAGCAAAATGGAAACCCTGGTCGGTCTGTTCGGGGATCTGTACTCCGACGAGATCGTCCAGGTGGTCAACAACCTGGAAAAATACAAAGAAATCCTCGGATTGGTGGCCAAGGAATCCAACTATGTCGGGTCCACGCAAAAGGAGTTCGCCGAGCGAATCAAGACCACCGAAGCCCAATTGCAGCTGGCCAAGAACGCCATCTCCGAGGTTGGAATCAACCTCGGAACCGCTTTTCTCCCCGGCATCACCATCGCTGCCAACGGTGTGGCCGCGTTGTCGAATGGGTTGGCCCTGCTGACCAGGGAGTTTCCCGGACTGTCAGCCGGGATTGTCACAACCGTCACAGCCATGGCCGGGTTCGGTGCGTTGCGGTTGGCGTGGAGTCTGGTGCGGGCCGAGGTGATCGCCTTGCTGTTGCCGTTGAGAGCGGCCACCGCTGCGGCCATGGCGTTTGCGATGACTCCGACCGGGATGGTCCTGACCGCCACCGTTGCGGCCCTGTATGCCTTTACCAAAGCCACGGCTTCCAGCGTGCCCGGACTGGTGGAACATGCCGCCGCCATGGCCAAAAGCCGGACAGAGGCCCAGGAAAAAATCAAATCACTGGAGGTGTTGCGTACCACCCTCGAATCCACCAAACCCGGCACCAAAGAACACACCGATGCCGAAGAAAAACTGGCGGCCATCCTGCCGGAGGCCAACCTTGCGTTGGACGAGCAGGGGCGCGTCCTGGCCAGGGTGGGTGACGCGGCCAACGACAACGCCAAAAAGCTGAACGAATATATCGGTATTCTCAAAAAGGAGGATACCCAACATTTCGCGCTGCAATTGGATCTCCAGGCACGCGCCTTCGATGAAGCCAGGAAGGAGATGGCCACATACGTCCAAGACCTCAAGAGCGAATACGGCATCGGCACCGGCGAGGCGTTGAGCATGACTCAACGGTTCTGGCTGGGACTGGATAAACTCACGGGCAGCTATGACGGCCATATTGCCCGAGGCGCGGAGTTGCGGCGTCACTTGAACGAGACGCAAGGCGGAATGAAGGCCTTGATCACGGAAGCGGTCAAGGCTGGTCTCTCGGTGGAGGATCTGGGTCGGGCCATGGATGGCGTTCGTGCCGATCCGGCGGTCATCAAGCAGGTCGTCACCCTTTATCGTGCCATCACGCAAGAGGCGGAAACGGCCGCGAACAAAACCGCAACAGTGACCGAAGCACTCAAAACGTTTGCCATGGCCATCTCCGGACCGGCCAACGCGGCAAAGAAAGCCGTACTGGACGCCATAGGCGTGACAGACAAACAGTTGGGGAAGCAAGACGAGGCTCTGAACAAACACCGACAAACATTACAGAAACAGGTGGATGATGAACAGAAATCTTGGCATGCCATCGGTGAACTGGTTGCTACCGCGTCGCAATCCGTCACCGAACAGATTGCGCGGGAATATGCCAAACGTCGCGACCTGTTGGAAATGTCAGCGGATGCGGGTTTGGAGGCGGAGAAACGTTATGCCGGGCAACTGCCAGGGATGGTTGCCCAAGCGTTGGATCAACGCGCCACGGCTGAACAGCAGGCGGATATCGGGTCGCGTGCGCTATCGGACAGGAAACTGCTGTCGGAGAAACAGAAAATGGAGGCGCACACGGCGCTGTATATCGCCGAATCCCGCGCCAGATCCGTGACAGATCAGAAATATCTGACCGCTGCGCTGTTGCTGATTGATCGAGAGTACCAAGCCAGAATCAGAAACGCCAAGCGGCTCGGACAGGATGCCGCCAGAGTGGACGAGGAGCGTCTTCAGGCACAAAAAGCGGTGCTGGGAAAAATCGAGACCGCCTATCGTTCCAATATCGACCAGTTGATTGCCGAGGAGCGGCGTCATTTGGAGGCTGTGCGTCAGATCGAAGAGCAACGCGCCGCCCTGAAAACATCGGTTGCGGATCGCCTTGCCCGGTTGGCAGAAAAGACGATGAATCCGGAGCAGGTTTACGCCTCCCGGCAAGAGCGTTATGCCCGCGAGCAGACCCAGGCCGAGGAGGCGTTGCGCGCCGGGAATTACGAATCTGCCCGGCGTCATGCCGAACGGATGATGGATCTGGCTGAACAGACTTCGGATGCCGTCATGCGCGGTGACCGGGTCATCGTAAGCGCGCATCAGTCTGCGGCACAAGCGGCCAGGCAACTCCAGTATGGAGCCGCCATCGCCGACAAAGCCATGCAAAAGCAGGGGGAGACCCATCAACAAGAAGCCGAAAAGACCAAAAAACAATACGAGGCGCTGACAAAGCAACTCACAGGCGTCCAGAAAATCCTGGCAGGCATCGCACAGGTCATGATCAAGAATCACGAGATGATCCTGACGGCTGACGCTTCCAAGGTTTGGCAGGCCATCACCGAAATCGACACGCTGATCGAAAAGCGGGAACGGGTGATCAATATCCGTACCGAATTGCAAGACAGTGCTTCCACTCTGGACAAAGCGTCATCACAGATCTCAACCGGCAATCTGGAACAGGTTAAACAATCGGTTGCTTCGGCTGCTCAAGTATTTGACCACTTCAAGAAAGAGGTCGAGGGTTACAACCCGGAGATCAAGGCCAACTTCGACATCAAGGAAGGTGAAGCCTCCATCAAACAGGTGTCGGATAAACTCAAGGAATATCAAGAGTCCGTCAAAAAGAACGCACAGACAGAATTGACTGTGGATACATCCCGGGCCATCCCGGCCATCCATGAGGTCAAAAACGCAGTCGATGCCCTCCAGGACAAAACGATCACCCTCACCACCATCAACAAAACAGTGGAGGCACATGCCGCTGGCGGTCTGATCGGGCTGATGCGTGGCGGGATGTTGCCTGGCTACGGTGGCGGGGATCGCAGGCCCGCGTTGCTGGAGGACGGCGAGTGGGTGATCAACAAACGGGCGGTCCGGCAATACGGATCCCCTCTGTTCGCGGCGTTGAATGCCATGCGCCTCGATCCGGCGAGCGTGCCGCGTTTTTCTCGGGGGGGAATGGTCAACGGCGTCCAGATTCCATCCTGGCAGGATCTTCCCAGAATTCCGACCTTTGCCACGGGGGGTATGGTCACTCCCCCGGTGGAGGGGGTGATGCGTCTGGATTTGACCCGGGGCGACCGATCGGCCTCGGTCCATGCCTCCCGCGATGAACTGCTCGGATTGGTGGCGCTTCTGAAAGAAGCCGAACGGGGGATGCTGTGAAACGACTCGGCGACGTGATTTTGCCCCCTCAGATCCAATGGATGGATCAGTTCGAGTGGTCACCGGTCTCCCAGGAGGTTGGACGCACTCTGGGGGGTGGATTGGTCTCTTGGGATCTTCCCCTGGACGGAGGTCGCCCCATCACCCTGGAAGCGCAAACTCCGGTTGCGTGGCTGACCATGGAACAAGTGGTTGCCATCCAGGCGTTGTCCGCACAACCGGGGGCGGTGTTTGGACTGGAATGGGGATCGGAGTTCTTTTCGGTGATGTTTCGACACAGGGACGCTCCGTCAGTCGCCTTCAGACCGTTATGGCCGAATGCTGGCCTTTTTATCGGAACCATCAAATTGACGCAGGTGTGACATGCCGATTGACGCCAACCATTTGATCCAAAGGATGCCTTTCACGGTTGAGGGGGGACGGATGTCGTCAACCGAGTCTCCCGACAGGCTCAACGCTGTGTGGCCGGATGTCACGCAGCATGATCAGGCCTTCGGATCGGTGTTGTATCGCAAGATTTTTGTCCACGCCGCCGCTCCGGACAATTCACCCCTGCTGGATGGCCGGATCTATCTGCGGAATCCGTCCGGAACGCGAGACAGGATCACGTTCTTTCGTGGCTCCTTGATCGATACTGTCGAATCGCTGACCGGGAATGAACGTCAGTACGGAGGCGGCACGCTGGATACCGCAGTCACGACGGACGCCACATCAATCACGGTCAATGTCGGAGCTGCCG
Source organism: Magnetococcales bacterium (assembly GCA_015231375.1). Classification (GTDB taxonomy): domain Bacteria; phylum Pseudomonadota; class Magnetococcia; order Magnetococcales; family Magnetaquicoccaceae; genus Magnetaquiglobus. The sequence continues at coordinate 26,950 of JADGBT010000039.1, forward strand.
AGGACCGGGTTTTCCGGGACGGAGACCTGATTGGCCTGGCGGAGGGAGACCACGCCGAGTTCGCGCGATTGCTTCCGTCACGGGCAGTCACCTGGAACGGTGATCGTGCCACCTTAAGGTTGGTCGATGGATTGGGCGGATCGTTTCTGGCCGGAATCACGACGGTTTCGTCCTGCCTCGAAGCGACAATCCAAGGTGGCCTGGACTCCTGGGTGAGCGATTCCCTGGAGGGCGTCCTCCATCCAACCGCGATCCATGCCGAGGCGGTGGGCGGGATCGACCAAGAGTGGACGATCACGTTTACCTCTCCAGACGATTTCATCTGTTCCGGGGATACGGTTGGACAGATCGGCGTCGGATCAATCAACAGCGATTTTTCGCCCGTCAATCCCGACTTCTCAACACCGTTTTTCACCATACTGGATTCTGCCTGGGATGGGATCTGGATGGACGGCGAGACGGTGAGATTTCATTCCCACCCGGCAGCGGTCGCGATCTGGGAGCGACGGTTCATCCCGGCCGGCATCGCGATACTGACCACGCGCAGTGTGTGCATGGTCGTGACTGGCAGGAGCGGCTGATGGGCGCTGTCCAAACCGATTTGCGGCTTGACATCGCCTCGTTCGCCGCACAAACCCCGTTCGAGTTGGTGGTGGATGATCAGGATCAGGGCGGCAACCGTCCCGTATCTGTGACCTATTCCAAGGTTGAGATCAAGGTGACGCAATGGAGTGTGGCGGCCAGCGTGCCGGATATTGTCCCGTTGACAGTCAAACAGACCGGACTGAAACGCATCAAGCTGTATTGCTCCAAGGCGGATGCCGTTGGCGTGGAGGTCTATGACGGCAGCGTGACACCTTCATCCAGGTCGACAGATGTGAACGTGAGCAATCTGGGGCGTCGCGCGGAGCCATTGATCGAAACGATCAACTGGCAAGGATCCACAAGACAAAAATTGAAATATTTCTATGACGCTCCCTCCGTGGAGATTCTCCATCAGACCGTGTTCCGGGACCGCACCGGCCGTACGTTATCCGCTCCCCAATACGATCAGACAGCGGGCGAGTTTTTCACCTCTGCGGAGGCGCATGGCGCACTCATCGTCAAATATTATCCGGAGTTCACGCTCTTGCAGGCATCATACGGCAACGGTGCCGTCGCCACCTCGCGAGAACAGTTCACCGCCATGCAAAATGCCTGGATGACCGGAGACATCACCACCGCAGAGATTCCTCCGGTAAGAATCTTCGTGCTCTCGAACGGCAAAGCCACCGAGGGGTCGTTCTCCCGCGAGTTCTGGCCAAAAGCGAATCCAGGGATCTCTTACAGTATCGGCCCATCAAGAACCGTCACGCACGAGGGAGGAGACTGGACCGCCACATCCGTGACAACGGAGACAAGACGGCTTTTTGATCCGAAAGATCAATCGTCTTATCAGGATGTCCAGTACATCACCTCGTTTGTTGCGCAAGACGCAAACACGGGACGGACCATGAATTTCAACATTCCGGCCCCATGACCATGAACGGCACGCTCGGACCTTTTGCCCGGATTGTGGGGTTCTCTTCTCGGAAAGAACCTAAGAACTGGTTGATACCATCAAAGATGTGTCGTGTTCTTTACGTCAGGGAAACGATCGTGAACACTCTGATCGCTCACATCAGAAACGATCAGACAGGCCAATATGAAGTAATAAATTACGGTCAGATTGAAATCATCACCATAGACAAGACCATCATGGGTGAGTCAGTTTACTGTGTTAATTCATTGGCCTGGGATGCAAGAGCTTCACCATTCTGGCTTCCAGCAGGAAGTCGGATCGGCCCCTACTTGCCACCAGAACGGGTTATCACTCCAGAAATCTCATTTCTTAGACCGGGGATTGATGGGCGTGAGATAACGCAGCGACAGGAATTCTCCACGATCAACCGGGTTGAAGAAATCCTGTTTATGGGATTTCCCTATGATCTGACGCAATTCCTGTCGGGTAGAGGAGGTATGAGCATAGACCCGCAAAGAGCAATAACGGTAAGCGAAGCGGCAAATAAATTATATTTACAAAATACTTACCCAGAAATGTCACCTTGGAAAGCGCAATTGAGGGCGCTTGAGGGTACGGCCTTTGTCGTGACTCCAATTGAAGGCAACACTTATGAATCCTAACGACATCCGTTTTTACAAACCCCAGTCCGTGACGGGCGGACGCCTGTCTGCCATCGAAGCCGCAAGCGGTGTCAAGAATGCCGTGTGGCCGGATGCTTCGCAAGATGAACGCGCGGTCGGATCCGTCGCCTATCGCAAAACCTTTCTGAAAGTCGCATCCCCCAGTTCAGAACCTTTGCAGGATGTCCGGATCTTTGTCGAAACCCCCACTCCGGGGGATGACCGTATCCTGCTTTTCCCCGGCACCCAGACCGATACCGTATCCAACCTGACCGGGTCCGAACGGCTGTACGGTGGCGGGTGGCTCAATGCGGATGCGGAGACGGATGACACCTCGATTCAGGTGCGGGTCGAACATGGCGCTGACCTCATCTTTCGGGATGCCGATCTGATCCGCCTCTCCAACCAGTCTTACGTTGGTGATCCTGGAGGAATCCAAGAGATGGTCCGCTTGTCCGGAAGCAACGCGGTTGAATGGGATGGCGATGTCGCCACGCTGCATTTCGACGCGGGGGTCAAACTGGTCAATGCCTTTTTGGCCCTCAACACCCGGGTTGCGCCGATGATCGAGGCGGGAGCCATCGGGGCATCGGTCGGGTCATGCGGCAAAATCTCGGCCAATGGCAGCTATGCCAACGACAATCCGGTCGCCCTGATCATTGTGGACGCCATCGGCGGGATCGAGTAGAACTGGACCATCACTTTTACCAACGCCACCACCTATACATGCGTCGGCGATACTGTGGGATCGGTGGGCGGCGGCAACATCAACAACACCTTTGCTCCCGTCAATCCGGCTTTTTCCCGCCCCTATTTCACGCTGCCCTATCTCGGATGGGGCGGCACCTGGGCTGCCGGTGAGATCCTCTCCATCACCACCCACCCGGCCACCGTGGCCATCTGGCAAAAACACGTCATCCCGGCTGGATGCGGTACGCAAGCGATCAACAGTGTCAACATCGGCGTTCTCGGTAACGCCGCCTAACCTCATTTCCAGAAATAAAGGACATCAATCCATGCCATCCCCCGCTGTCACTGCTTATTACTCCACCGATATCAGCGCTCCCGTGCTCTCCGGCACAGTCAACAGCCTGATCGGCCTGCTCCATTCCTGTCTTGTGACCGGCTACGGTTCAAAAACCGGGGCAGGCTGGACCAAACCCTTTTCCGGGACCAACAACGCCGTGTTTCAGGCGGGAGGTGGCAATGGTCGCTTCTTGCAGGTCTTCGACAACGCAGAAGCGACCGGAGGCGCCAAGGAGGCCCGGACCTTCGGCTTTGAGACCATGAGCGGCATGCTTTCCGGCATCAATCCGTTCCCGACCACGACGCAAAGCGTCAACGGCATCACCATCCGCAAGTCCAACACCGCCGATGCCACCGCTCGCGCCTGGGTTCTGATCGCCACAGATGCGACCTTCTACCTCTTTGTTGCAACAGGCGATTATACCGGAAGTCACGGATTCGGATTCGGTGATTTTACCAGCTACAAGACCGGTGGCGATGCCTACGGAACGTTCATCATCGGCAAACAGATCGAAAACGACGCCACCCCGGCCAATGAGCGCCTGGGCCATGCCGGAAATATGGTCAGCCAAGCCGCGATCACAGGGCACTACGTCTGTCGCAACTATACCGGAGTCGGATCCAGCATCAATGTCGGCAAATTCATCGACGGGTCCAAAACCCTCCTGACTTCCAATACCCTGGGATCCAATCAGTTCATCTTGTATCCCAATGCCCCGGATGGAGGATTGTGGATGTGTCCGGTCTGGATCAACCAGGCCGTGTCCGGCAACTACGTGCTGCGCGGACACCTGCCGGGCCTCTGGTGTCCGTTGCATACCGTTCCCCTCAACCATCTGGATACCTTTTCCGGCACTGGCGCCTTGGCCGGACGCACTTTCCAGGCCATTTCGATCCCCAATGCGGGGCAACTGTTGATCGAAACCTCCAGCACCTGGGCGTAACGCATGAGCGACGCAGGAGAGATTGGGGCATTTGACGATGCCGTCTGTGGATGTTCCTGGCGGACGGGCGCTCCATGGCAGACGACCGGCATGGAGTCGGATGGCGTCAGCGGCCATGCCTGGATCCCATCCGCAGCATGGTGGAATCGCAACGGTGTTTACGCCCATGCCCTGTCTCTCTCCTGGATGCTTGAAAACTACTGGCCAACCGGCCCGGTCGGCGCGGCTGATCCCGTGTCGGACAGGGCAGGTTTGCCATCTTATCCGGACGGGTATTGGTCAAACATCGCAGGATCGGCGGACAGGGTTTGTTCTCGCGCTGCGACGATGCGGCTCGCGGGGGATAATGGCGCGGGACAAACCCGAAACGCCACATGCGCCACATCCTGGGATCCTGATTGGAACACCGCCGGAGGGAGATGGGGTGCGGTTGCCACCATCCGCGCATACGGCTGGACAACAGGGTCAGATAGCCCGATCGCTGTCTGCCCGGTTGGGGCGATGAGTGGCTTTTCCTCTCATCCGGTCGATCCGTGGGCAGTGGTGCGAGGCGCGACAGATCGCGCCTTGGCGTGCAACGGTTTTACCTGGAATGCGTCAGCCAACACGGCAATCCATGGCGCAGCCGATCGGGCAGCAATCGCCAGTAGCGCGACATGGCTTCAGGAAGGGTATTGGGCCGCTCGCCTCGGGGCATCCGATTGGGCAACCGCTGTCGGGGTGGCATGGTTTCCGGAGGGGTATTGGTCGTCGATTGTCGGGGTGAGGGGTTTTGTTGCCTCCGGCAATGGGTTTGCCTGGAATGCTGACCCGTGGCCAAGCTGTCCTGGTGCGTCGGACAGGATCATCGCGACCGGTGCCACGACATGGCTCCAGGAAGAATATTGGGCAGCGCGCCTCGGGACATCCGACCGGGCGACCGCTGTCGGGATGGCATGGCATCACGCAGCATATTGGCAGTCAATTCCAGATCCGGTGATTCCGGTCCCGACACTTCCGGGGTACATCTGGTGGACCTCGGACCGCTTTCCCGTCAATGGGGTCATGCCTTTGGCCTATTCTCAACCCGCCATCACCGGCATCCCCGTGCAATCCATGCTGGGCGGCATGGCGTCTCTGCCGCATGCCGGTACGGCATGGTATCCGGGTCGATGGGCCGATGCGGTCGGTCCGGTCTTTGTGCAGTCTTTTTCCTGCCCTGATCGGTTTATTCAACCAATGGCCGTTCAGTGGAGTTGCGATATCCCATTGTCGTCGGTGGGCGCGAAATGGATCCAGTCTTTTGGAGTGGCGGTATGCGTCGACTGGTCTGTGGTGTGGGGTGATCAAAGGTCGCTTGGCGTCCAGACTTCCATCGTTTGGCGTGATAC